>CP034537.1:2680000-3300833 GCA_004000515.1 Pseudomonas poae | reverse complement strand
CCAGCGGCGTACGGTTCCTGCGCGACGACGAAGAAGTGCGCATGACCCAGGTGCACCTGCTCACCGACTACATCGGGCGCAAGCAGGCCGAGCTCAAGGCCTGGAACGAAGCCCAGGGCCACAGCGCGCAACTGTCGGCCAACCGTCGTCGCATGACCAACCTGGGTACCTTCCGCGCTTATGCGCTGGCCTATCTGAAAAGCCATCCGGACATCCAACCGAACATGACCTGCATGGTGCGCCAGATGCAGACCACCGCCCAAGGCGTGCCGCTGGAGATCTACTGCTTTACCCGCACTACGGCGTGGGCCGATTACGAGCGCATCCAGGGGGATATTTTTGATTATCTGCTGGCGGTGCTGCCAGAGTTCGGTTTGAGCTTGTATCAGCAGCCGAGTGGCAATGATTTGCGCGCTGGGGTGTTGCCTGCGTTATTAGGTGCCAGTCACTTGCCGACGCTGGAAAACAAGTCGGCCTGACGCCACCTACTGTGGGAGCGGGCAAGCCCGCCCCACAGGGTTCAGCGAAGAATCGGCTCCTTGCGTACCCCCAACCGACTGATCCACACCGCACCCAAGATCACCAACCCACCCAACGCCAGGCGGCCCAGCGGCTCATGCTGGTTCCAGATCAGCAAGTTCAGCAACAACCCCACCGGCACGTGCAGGTTGTTCATCACCGCCAACGTTCCGCCCTGCACCAGGCAGGCGCCTTTGTTCCACCAGTACATGCCCAGCGCCGTGCTGACCAACCCAAGGAACACCAACACGCCCCATTGCAGCGGTGCATCGGGCAGGTAGTTGGCCTTGCCGAACATCAGGAACGCCGGCAACACCACCAGCAGCGCACCCACGTAGAAGAAGCCAAAGCGCCGGTAATGCGGCAGGTCGCTTGGGTAGCGTTTCACCAGGTGCTTGTACATCACTTGCCCAGCGGCGTAGGTGAAGTTGGCCAGCTGCAGCAGCAGGAAGCCACCGAGGAAGTGCGGGGTGATCTGGTCGAAGCGAATCACCGCCGCGCCGGCCACGGCCACCAGTGCCGCCACCAATGCCCAAGGGTTGAAGCGCCGATTAAGGGCGTCTTCGATCAAGGTCACATGCAGCGGCGTGAGGATGGTGAACAGCAACACCTCCGGCACCGTCAGCACGCGAAAGCTCAGGTACAGGCACACGTAGGTCACGCCAAACTGCAACGCGCCGATCACTAGCATGCCGCGCATGAACGCCGGTTCCACCGAGCGCCAGCGGGTCAATGGGATAAATACCAGCCCGGCCAGCAATACGCGCACCAGCACCGCGAAGTAGCTGTCGACGTGACCGGCGAGGTATTCGCCGATCAAGCTGAAGGAAAATGCCTGAATCAGGGTGACAACCAGTAGATAGCCCATGCGCGCCTCGTTTCGAATGGGCGGGACATTAAAGGTTTTCGGCGTTTCACGAAACTCGGGGCAAAAAACCCGACCTCGCTATAGCGGCAGTCGGGCTGGAGCACTCAGGAGCAGAAGTGCAAAGGGAGGTTCGTTACGCGTACTTGAAGGGTTTGCGTGAAGCGATATAAACATCGCGGGATTATCTGACGATTAAAGGATCATCACGCGACTTGTGCGAGCAGCGCCTTGGCGTGGTTGATGCCTTTTTCCTGGAAGTCGCCGCTCAGGTTCACACCCTCGGCGTGAATGAAGGTGACATCGTGAATGCCGATAAAGCCCATGACCTGACGCAAGTACGGTTCCTGGTGATCGGAGCTCGCACCGGTGTGGATACCGCCGCGAGCGGTGAGCACGATGGCACGCTTGCCGGTCAGCAGACCTTGAGGGCCGGTGGCGGTGTACTTGAAGGTCACACCCGCACGCAACACGTGGTCCAGCCAGGCTTTAAGGGTGCTGGGGATGGCGAAGTTGTACATCGGCGCAACCATCACCAGCACGTCGGCAGCCAGCAATTCGTCGGTCAATTCGTTGGAGCGAGCCAGTGACGCCTGTTCGCTTGCGTTGCGCTGATCCGCAGGTTTCATCCAGCCGCCGAGCAGGTTGGCGTCCAGGTGCGGCACCGGGTTAAGGGCTACGTCACGCACGGTGATCTGATCCGCCGGATGGGCGGCCTGCCATTGGCTGATGAACTGCTGGGTCAGTTGGCGGGAGATCGAATCCTGCTGGCGAGCACTGCTTTCGATGATCAGAACGTTGGACATGGCTTCGTAGGCTCCATCTGTAATTGCTGTAAGACGATGGAGATAAGATTAACCAGGGCTCATTCGATAAAAAAAGCGCAAAAAACTGCTATAACCCATCTATAAATTTGTTTATAAGCGGAGCCATGCTCCGCTGCTGGTTATTTCGGCGTGCAGGCCAGGGCAATCCGCATCTTGATGATGGCCCGGTTGAACTTGACCGTGGTGTTGGTGCTTTTGCCCGCCGGCACCGTGACCGTACGACGGCGCGGCGATTCCGGGCCGTTGGTGAAGGTTACCGAACACACCGCGTCGTTGGTGCCGTAGTTATTGAGTTGGATCGAACTGATATCGCCGTCCACGTCGGAGGGGGTGTAATCAATGCTTACGCCGTCGATCTTTTTGGTGACGTCGATGGGGTAGGCAAACGCGCTCATCGGCAGCAGCGCCAGCAACACACAACAGAATTTTCTCATTCGGCAGTCTCCAATAAGGACTGTCAGCTTAGGACAAGAGGAACCCATCTTGAAAGCGCCCCGCGTTACCCTCGATCAATGGCGTACGTTGCAAGCCGTGGTCGACCATGGCGGCTTCGCCCAGGCGGCTGAAGCGCTGCACCGTTCGCAGTCCTCGGTGAGCTACACCGTGGCCCGCATGCAAGACCAGCTTGGCGTGCCACTGCTGCGTATCGACGGGCGCAAGGCGGTGCTCACCGACGCCGGTGAAGTATTGTTGCGCCGCTCCCGGCAACTGGTGAAAAACGCCAGCCAACTGGAAGACCTCGCTCACCATATGGAACAAGGCTGGGAAGCCGAAGTGCGCCTGGTGGTCGACGCGGCTTATCCGAATGCCCGCCTGGTGCGCGCCCTCTCCGCCTTCATGCCGCAAAGCCGCGGTTGCCGCGTGCGCCTTCGTGAAGAGGTGTTGTCGGGGGTTGAGGAGTTGTTGATAGAAGGCGTGGCCGACCTGGCCATTTGCGGTTTCAGCATCCCCGGCTACCTGGGCACGGAAATGAGCGATGTGGAATTTGTCGCCGTGGCGCATCCCGAACATGCCCTGCATCGCATGCACCGCGAGCTGAGCTTCCAGGACCTGGAAAGCCAGATGCAGGTGGTGATCCGTGACTCTGGCCGCCAACAGCCTCGCGACGTCGGCTGGCTCGGCGCCGAACAACGCTGGACCGTCGGCAGCCTGGCTACCGCGGCCGCCTTTGTGGGCAGCGGCCTGGGGTTTGCGTGGTTGCCCCGGCACATGATCGAACGCGAACTCGCCGAAGGCATACTCAAGCAGCTACCCTTGGAACAGGGCGGCAGCCGCCACCCTACGTTCTTTCTGTATTCAAACAAGGACAAGCCTTTGGGGCCGGCAACGCAGATCCTCGTGGAGCTGCTGCGCACCTTGACACCGCCCCGTTGGACGCGCCTTTCGCCGCCCCCCAGCAAGCCTGAAACGGAGTTCACGCATGGCCTGGTTCGACCACGAAGGATGCAGCCTGCACTACGAGGAATATGGCCACGGCACGCCGCTGATCCTGATCCACGGCTTGGGCTCCAGCAGCCAGGATTGGGAGCTGCAAATCCCGGTATTGGCCAGGCATTACCGCCTGATCGTGGTAGACGTGCGCGGCCATGGTCGCTCCGACAAACCGCGCGAGCGCTATAGCATCCAGGGATTCACCTTCGACCTACTTGCCCTGATCGAACACTTGCACCTGCCGCCGTCCCATGTGGTCGGCTTGTCAATGGGCGGCATGATCGCCTTCCAGTTGGCGGTGGATGAACCCGCACAGGTCAAGAGCCTGTGCATCGTTAACAGCGCGCCTGAGGTCAAGGTGCGCAGTGCCGATGATTATTGGCAGTGGGCCAAGCGTTGGAGCCTGGCACGTGTGCTTAGCCTTGGCACTATTGGCAAGGCGCTGGGCGACCGGTTGTTCCCGAAACCCGAACAGGCCGACCTGCGCCGCAAGATGGCCGAACGCTGGGCAAAAAACGACAAACGTGCTTATCTCGCCAGCTTCGATGCGATTGTGGGCTGGGGCGTGCAGGAACGACTTTCGAGGATTACCTGTCCAACCCTGGTCATCAGCGCCGACCACGACTACACCCCCGTGGCGCAAAAAGAAAACTATGTAAAACTGCTGCCCGATGCGAGGCTGGTGGTGATTGAAGATTCGCGCCACGCCACGCCCTTGGACCAACCCGAAGTCTTTAACGCAACCCTGCTCGAATTTCTAAAGACAGTCGAAACCACTACCCAGGATCACTGACCCATGCTGAAAAAAATCGCCTTCTTCGCCGGTTCTGTTCTGTTCGCCGCCAACCTGATGGCCGCCGAGCCTGCCAAGGCGCCCCACGTGCTGATCACCACCACCAACGGTGACATCGAGATCGAACTGGACCCGGTCAAGGCGCCCATCAGCACCAAGAACTTCCTGGCCTATGTCGACAAGGGCTTCTACACCAACACGATCTTCCACCGCGTGATCCCGGGCTTCATGGTCCAGGGCGGTGGGTTCACCGCACAGATGTCGCAAAAGCCGACCGAAGCACCGATCAAGAACGAAGCCAGCAACGGCCTGCATAACGTACGCGGGACCCTGTCCATGGCCCGCACCAACGACCCGAACTCGGCCACCAGCCAATTCTTCATCAACGTCGCCGACAATGCCTTCCTCGACCCGGGCCGTGATGCCGGTTACGCGGTATTCGCCAAAGTGGTCAAGGGCATGGATGTGGTCGATATCATCGTCAACTCCCAGACCACCACCAAGCAGGGCATGCAGAACGTGCCAATCGATCCTGTGTACATCAAGTCGGCCAAGCGCATCGACTGAGGTAGCAGGTAGCTCCGCGCGTGGCCCACAAGGTCGCGCGCGCATTTGAAAGGAGAGCCCGCCCTGCGGGCGTCATACTAATGCTCTATCGTCGTTTCGAACAACTGATCGATATTTTCCGCGACGCACCCAGCGCCGCCCCGCCCGATAAAGTCCTGCCCTTCTACCTCTACTACCTGCGTCAGGTATGGCCACATTTTGCCGCGCTGCTGGTGGTGGGCCTGATCGGTGCGCTGATCGAGGTCGCGCTGTTCAGCTACCTGAGCCGCATCATCGACCTGGCCCAGGGCACCCCGCCGGCCAATTTCTTCCAACTGCACAGCACCGAGCTGATCTGGATGGCCGTGGTCGCCCTGTTGCTGCGCCCGATCTTCGGCACCCTGCATGACCTGCTGGTGCACCAGACCATCAGCCCCGGCATGACCAGCCTGATCCGCTGGCAGAACCACAGCTACGTGCTCAAGCAGAGCCTGAATTTCTTCCAGAACGACTTCGCCGGGCGTATCGCCCAGCGCATCATGCAAACCGGCAACTCCCTGCGCGACTCCGCCGTAGCGGCAGTGGATGCGATCTGGCACGTGGCGATCTACGCCATCAGTTCCCTGGTGCTGTTTGCCGAGGCCGACTGGCGCCTGATGATCCCGCTGGTGACCTGGATCATCTGCTACAGCCTGGCACTGCGCTACTTCGTGCCACGGGTGAAGGAACGCTCGGTGATCTCCTCCGAGGCGCGTTCCAAGTTGATGGGCCGCATCGTCGACGGCTACACCAACATCACCACCTTGAAGCTGTTCGCCCATACCCAGTATGAGCAGCAGTACGCCAAGGAAGCGATCATCGAGCAGACCGAAAAAACCCAGTTGGCCAGCCGTGTCGTCACCAGCATGGACATCGTGATCACCAGCATGAACGGCCTGTTGATCGTCACCACCACCGGCCTGGCGTTGTGGTTGTGGACGCAGTCGCTGATCTCCGTCGGCGCCATCGCCCTGGCTACCGGCCTGGTGATCCGTATCGTCAACATGTCCGGCTGGATCATGTGGGTGGTCAACGGCATTTTCGAAAACATCGGCATGGTGCAGGACGGTTTGAAAACCATCGCCCAGCCGCTGGCGGTGATCGACCGCGAGAACGCCCCGCGCCTGAACGTGCCCCGTGGCGAAGTACGCTTTGAACAGGTGGATTTCCACTACGGCAAGAAGAGCGGGATCATTGGCGGCCTGAACCTTGAGATCAAGGCCGGCGAAAAGATCGGCCTGATCGGCCCGTCCGGCGCGGGCAAATCGACCCTGGTCAATCTGCTGCTGCGTTTGTACGACCTGCAAGGCGGGCGCATCCTGATCGACGGCCAGAACATCGCCGACGTGGCCCAGGAGTCCTTGCGCGAACAGATCGGCATGATCACGCAGGACACGTCACTGCTGCACCGCTCGATCCGCGACAACCTGCTGTACGGCAAGCCGGACGCCACCGATGAAGAACTCTGGGCTGCCGTGCACAAGGCGCGGGCCGATGAATTCATCCCACTGCTGTCCGACTCAGAAGGTCGCACAGGGCTGGATGCGCACGTCGGTGAGCGCGGAGTGAAACTCTCCGGCGGGCAGCGTCAACGGATTGCCATCGCCCGTGTGCTGCTCAAGGATGCGCCAATCCTGATCATGGACGAGGCCACCTCCGCGCTGGACTCGGAAGTGGAAGCCGCGATCCAGGAAAGCCTGGAAACCCTGATGCAAGGCAAGACGGTAATCGCCATTGCCCACCGGTTGTCGACCATCGCGCGGATGGACCGCTTGGTGGTGCTGGAGAAAGGCAAGATCGCCGAAAGTGGCAGCCATGCCGAGCTGCTGGCCCATGGCGGGCTGTATGCGCGGCTGTGGCAGCACCAGACCGGAGGCTTCGTCGGTATCGACTGATAATTGACAGGTCATACACATTTAATCAGCGCCAGGCGCCCGATTTCATTGGGCCCTGGCGTTTTTTCATGCACTGGATTTGTGCCATAACCGTGCTGTACTCACAGCAGTGCCCAGATAGGCGCTGTAGTAATCGCAGGGAGCATCACGGTTTTACTGTTTCGGTAGAGCGATCTATCAAGGACGTGTTCCATGTCTTTGTTCAAGCGTTCAGTCACGGAGGGGTTGGGTACGTTTTGGCTGGTGTTGGGCGGCTGCGGGAGTGCGGTGTTGGCCGCAGCGTTCCCTGCAGTCGGGATCGGCTTATTGGGTGTGGCCCTGGCATTCGGGCTTACGGTGCTGACCATGGCGTTTGCCATCGGGCACATCAGCGGGTGCCACCTCAACCCGGCAGTGTCGGTGGGGCTGGTAGTGGGCGGGCGGTTTCCGGCCAGGGAGTTACCGGCGTATATCGTGGCGCAGGTCGTCGGCGGCACCATCGCCGCTGCGCTGTTGTACTTCATTGCCAGCGGCAAGCCGGGGTTTGAACTGGCGTCGGGCCTGGCCTCCAACGGCTATGGCGAGCATTCGCCGGGCGGTTATTCGATGGCTGCGGGGTTTGTGTGTGAGTTGGTGATGACGGCGATGTTCGTGCTGATCATCCTCGGCGCCACCGACCATCGCGCCCCGAAGGGCTTCGCGCCCATCGCCATCGGCCTGGCCTTGACGTTGATCCACTTGATCTCCATCCCCGTCACCAACACCTCGGTCAACCCGGCCCGCAGTACCGGCCCGGCCTTGATCGTCGGCGGCTGGGCGATCCAGCAATTGTGGATGTTTTGGCTCGCGCCGATCCTGGGCGCGGTGGTGGGTGGTTTTGTCTATCGGTGGCTGGGCAAGGAGGAGCCGGCATAAGACAACGCGGGTTCAGCCCTGCCGGTAAGGCAGGGCTGCCCGCGCTTCCTCGGCATACGCCACAATGCCTACGCGCTCACGCTCCAGGAAATCCTCCACGGCATTCTTCAATCCGGGATGGCGCAGGTAGTGCCAGGACCGTGTGATCACCGGCTCAAACCCACGAATCAACTTGTGCTCGCCCTGTGCCCCCGCGTCGAAACGTTGCAGGCCGTGGGCGATGACGTAGTCCATGCCCTGGTAGAAACAGGTTTCGAAGTGCAGGCGGTCGAACTCCGCCAAGCAACCCCAGTAGCGGCCGTAGAAGCTGTCGCCACCGATCAGGCTGAAGGCCATGGCCACCGGCCGGGTGCCCTGCTTGGCCAACACCACACGAATGGCCTCGGGCATGCGCTCGGCCAACAGGCTGAAAAACGCGCGGGTCAGATAGGGCGATTGGCGGCGGACCGCGTAGGTGTTGGCGTAGCAGGCGTAGACAAAATCCCACTGCGCCTCGCTCAGCTCATGGCCTTGCAGCCACTCGAAGTCGATGCCCTGCCCGGCCACTTGTTCGCGCTCCTTGCGCATTTGCTTGCGCTTGCGCGAGCTGAGGGCGTCGAGGAAATCCTGGAAGTCACGGTAGCCACGGTTCTGCCAGTGAAACTGGCAACCCAGGCGCTGCAGCCAGCCCGGCTGTTGGGCCAACGCCGTGTCGGCCAACTCGTCGGTGAAGTTGATATGGGCACTGGAGAGCCCTTCGATTTCCAGATAGCCCGGCAGGCTTTTCAGCAACTCAAAACCATCATCGGCAGTGGCCGCCAATAGGCGTGGGCCACTCACTGGACTAAACGGCACCGCCGTCAGCAGCTTGGGTAGTAATCGATACCCGCCCGCTCACAGGCATCCGCCCACCCATGATCGAACACGTACTCGCCGTAGGAATGCCACTTGCGATAACTGGGTAAGGCCGCCACCAGCCTGTCGCCTTCCCAATGCAGCAAATGCTCCGGTTGCCAGCCCGATTGCGGGCCCAGGCTGGCGCTGTCTTCCAGCGCGCTGAGGAACGCATGCCGCACGAACGGCTGTGCCTGCGGCACCAGGCAATCCCAGGCCTGCGGGGCGATTTCGGACAGGCTGTCCAGGCGTTGCAGCGGCATCGCAATCCTCACTGTTTCGGACGTAAAAGCCTGGCGAGTATCGCCGATCAGCTGGCTTCGCACACCTCGAAATCGAGCGACAAGACGCAAATCGATTAGTTCCAACTTAAATTTTTGTCATCTACATGACATCACTTAGCCACTGCGCCGTCATAAACGATCGTGATACTGACGCCTGTTTTTAGAGCGCCTGGTTCTAGCAGGTGGTTATTTTTCCGTCCGTCATCGGTCGGTTGTGTCCTGGATGGTTTGCCATCCCTCCTCACCTTCGGAGATTGATATGCGTCTTGCTTCCACTAAAACTGCGGCGATTCTGTGCGGCGGCCTGCTATTGGCCGTGAGCGTTCCGGCCAGCGCTGCAGTCGACGCTAAATTGCTCGACATGCTCAAGGCCAACGGCCAGATCACTGCCGCGCAGTACACCGAACTGCAAACCGAACTGGCCAACGATCAGAAAGAAAAGCAGATCGCACGGCAAGCTCAACAAGAGACCAACGAACAGATCGCGGCCACCGCGAAAAAAACCAACGAGCTGAGCACGTTTGACCAGAAGCTGGCCTGGGCGGCCAAGACTCAGTTCAAAGGCGACGTGCGTGTTCGCCAGGAAACCGTCAAGGTCGAAGGCTCGCCAAACAACGGCGGCAAGGACAAGGATCGTCAGCGCTTGCGTGCCCGCCTGGGTGCCTTCACCGAAATCAACTCGCAAGTGGACAGCGGTATCCGCATCGCCACTGGCAGCAGCGAAGACCCGCGCTCCACCAACGTGGATCTGGACGGCTACTTCGTCAAGAAAGCACTGTGGCTGGACCTGGGCTACATCGACTACCACCCGGACCAGATCAAGAACCTGCACGTAATCGGCGGCAAGATGCTGCAACCGTGGGTCAGCATGGGCGACGTGATCTGGGACACCGACGTGAACCCGGAAGGTCTGGCCCTGACCTACAAGTACCCACTGGGTAGCAGCGCCGAGCTGTTCGGCAGCGCCGGTACCTACAGCCTCAAGGACAACGTCAACGGCGAAGGCGTGCAATTTCGCAACGACCTGCGCATGAACGCCGGCCAGTTGGGCGCTCGTTTCTCCGTGACCGATAACCTCAAAGTCACCGTAGGCGGCAGCATGTACGCCTTCCAGAATGACGAAGACAGCCGTTGCCCGACCGCGGGCTCCGTGGCTTGCCTGACGCCACAGGAAACCATCCTCAACACCGTCGCCGGCAATGCCAGCGAGTACCGCTTGTACGAAGGCTTCAGCCAAGTGGATGTTGGCGGCCTGGCCGTACCGTTGTCGTTCTACGGTCAATATGTGCAAAACACCAAAGCCACTGACAGCGACAAGGACACTGCCTGGCTGGTGGGCGCCAAGTCCAAAGTGTTTGGCTTGAACCTGGACTACAACTATCGCGACATTCAGCGTTATGCCGTGGTGGGTGGTTTCACCGACTCGGACTTCGCCGGCGGTGTCACCGGTTCGCGTGGTCACAAGTTCAAGGTCGGTTACGACATCGACAAAAACTTCGCCATCGGCGCCACTTACTTCCTGACCAAGGCCGATTACTCCAGCGCGCCTAACTACCGGGATGCGAAGGTCAACACCCTGCAACTGGACGCAGAAGCCAAGTTCTAAATGTGAGTGTTAAAAGCCTTGGGCCAGGACGGCCCGAGGTCGCTGCAACAGTCTTGCGTGGTTGGATCGATCCCCATCATCCGTTCGACTCCGCCACGCGAGCCTGCTTATTCCAAGCCTTTCTGATCCTTGAGTCGCTCGTCGGCCAGACGCTGCGCCAAGGCATCCACCCTCTACCGGCTGTTCCGGCATTAGCTTCAGCGTGGCCTGCATCAGGCGCATCTGGCGGATAAAACGTCGGCAGTTAGGGCAAAACATCAAGTGATGACGCACCAGCAGGCGCTCGCGAAAGGTCAGTTGCCCATCGAGATAGTCACTGGAACGTGCCACTTGTTCTTTACAGGTCAACATTCGCCCGTTTCCTCAAAATGCTCCACCGTGGCGAAGACTTTAAGCCGTGCTCTATGCAACAGCACACGGACATTGGAGAGCGAGAGCGTCAGAAGATTACAGATCTCCTCCAACTCCAGGCCCTGGCGTTCACGCAGCACCAGCACACTGCTTTGCAAATCCGACAGGCTCAGCAACGTATGCTCCAGGCAATCACGCAGCTCATCTTCGGTCAGCAGGGCTTCCGGGGTGTCCTGATGCCATGCGTACGGCGCTACTGCCCAATGCCCATCGTCAGGGACGAAGCGATCATCACCAATGGTGCCGTGGGGTGAAGGCAGATCATCGAGCAGCACTTCGCGGCGGTTTTGTTTGTAGCGACCCTTGGCAGCATTGGCGGTGATGGTCAGCAGCCACGTCTTGAGGCTGGAACGCCCTTCAAACTTGGAAAGGTTGCGCACCACCGACAGCCAGGCGTCCTGGACGATTTCATCGGCGTGGCGCTGACCGACGATGGCATAGGCCACCGCGCGCATGGCGCTCTGGTAGGTGGTGACCAACTCTTTATAGGCGCGTTGCTCACCCTTGAGCAGCCGTTCAAGCAGGTGCGCGTCGTCCGCTGCTGCCATTGTCTACCTCGATTTCACGTTGGACGCGGCCCCTGTAGTGAGCGGGCTTGCCCCGCGCCGGGCTGCGCAGCGGCCCCACAAAACGGGAGCGCTACGCACTCCAGCGCGGGGCAAGCCCGCTCACTACAGCCCGTCGCGGTATCAGCGTTTACGCAGGATCACGCTGCCGATCGAATAACCTGCACCGAACGAACTGAGTACCGCAACGGTGCCCTTAGGCAGATCGTCCTGGTATTTATGAAAGGCAATCACCGAACCCGCCGAGCTGGTGTTGGCGTAGGTATCGAGGATCACCGGAGCTTCTTCCACCGTGGCTTCGCGGCCCAGCAGTTTCTTCACAATCAGGTGGTTCATGCTCAGGTTGGCCTGGTGCAGCCAGAAGCGCTTCACGTCGGCCACGTTCAACTGGTTTTCCGCCAGGTGTACACCGATCAACTCGGCCACCATCGGGCACACGTCGCGGAACACTTTGCGGCCTTCCTGCACGAACAGCTTGTCCGGCGCGCCGATGCCCTCTTCCGCAGCGCGGTTGAGGAAGCCGAAGTTGTTGCGAATGTTATTGGAGAACTTGGTCAGCAGCTTGGTGCTCACCACGTCGAACTGATGCTCGGAGGTCGCCAGGTCTGCGCGTTCCAGGATCACCGCCGTGGCCGCATCACCGAAGATGAAGTGACTGTCGCGGTCGCGGAAGTTCAGGTGGCCCGTGCAGACTTCCGGGTTGACCATCAGGATCGCCCGGGCCTGGCCCAGCGCAATGCTGTTGGCGGCGTTCTGGATGCCGAAGGTCGCCGAGGAACACGCTACGTTCATGTCAAAACCGAACCCCTCGATGCCCAGGGCTTCCTGGACTTCGATGGCGATGGCCGGGTAGGCGCGTTGCAGGTTGGAACAGGCGACGATCACGCCGTCGATATCGGCGGCGGTCTTGCCGGCGCGCTGCAGGGCTTGTTCGGCAGCGCCGACAGCCATCTGGCAGAGCACCGACCATTCGTCGTTACTGCGCTCTGGCAGGCGTGGGGCCATGCGTTGTGGGTCGAGGATGCCGTCCTTGTCCATCACGAAACGGCTCTTGATGCCCGAGGCTTTTTCGATGAAGGCTGCACTGGATTCAGTCAACGCCTGCACTTCACCACGCTCGATGGCGGCGGCATTGTCAGTATTGAACTGTTGAACGTAGGTATTGAAAGACTGCACCAGCTCTTCGTTGGAGATGCTGTTGGCCGGGGTGTACAGGCCGGTGCCGCTGATGACGACGTTATGCACGGTCGTTCCTCTAAATCTGTCAGGCAGGGGATATTGGTACCGTCGTACCAAACTCTAAGTAGTTCGACTCCGCCCGGCGGACATCAAACTGGCATCGCTTTATTCCATCGCGCCGTGGCTGTAGCAGCCAGCCCTTCCCGACGATCCCGGCATTTATAGGCGCGAAGTTTGCCACAACCCTCGGAATTTGGCGCTATTTGTGGACACACACCCTTCCCTTGGAATGCATTCAAATGTGGGAGCGGGCTTGCTCGCGAAAGCGGAGTGTCAGTCACAGTGATTTTGACTGATCCACCGCTTTCGCGAGCAAGCCCGCTCCCACAGGGACTTGTGTTGGGTTTCAGGGCTCCACCTGGCTCCACTGCTTGCTCAGGCGTTTATCGGAAATCGGCACCTTGGTACCCAACTGCTGGGCAAACAACGACACCCGATATTCCTCCAACCACCAGCGGTAAAGCTCCAACTGAGGATCGCGCTTGCCTTCCTGGGCGTGTTTCTTCAGGCGGTTTTCGTACTGCGTCCACAGGCCGGCGAGCTCGCCGCTCCACACTCGGTCCTTTTGCACCTGGCTCGGCAGTTTTTCCAGGCGCAGCTCAATGGCCTTGAGGTAACGCGGCAGCTCCTTGAACCACTGCGCCGGGGTTTCCCGCACAAAACCGGGATACACCAGGTTGCTCAGTTGTTGCTTGATATCGTTCAACGCCACGGCCTGAGCCAGGTCAATCTTGCCCTTGAAGCGCTTTTGCAAGCCGTGCCAAAGCTTCAGCACTTCCAACGTCAGGCGCGCCAAGCGTTCGGCATGTTCAGTCCAACTGCCGCGTTTGCGCTCGGCCAGGGCTGCCAGACCTGCGCCATCACGCGGCAGGTTGGCTTCGCCTTCAAGTACGCAGGTGTCGAGGCTGGCCAGCAGAATGTCTTCCACCAGCGCGTCGATGCGCCCCAACTCGCGGTACATCAGCCCCAACTCGGTCAGCCCCGGCAATTTACCGCGCAGGAATTTCGCCGGTTCCGCCAGTTGCTGCATCAGCAGGCGCTGCAACGCGCGGCGATGCTGGAATTCGGCTTCGGCAGCCGTGGAGAAACGCCCTTCCTTGACCGTGCCGTTGTCTTCCACCAGCGCCGGGTACACCGTCATCGACAGGCCGGCAATCTTTTGCTGAGTCTTCTCGGCCACCGCCGCGAACACCTTGGCTTCCACCGGCTGCTGGCTTTTCGCGGTTTGCGGCACGGCCAATGCTGCTTGGCTGGCCTCGGCAAAACGCGCGGTCAGTTCGGCCAGGTCGCGGCCTTCGCCGAGGAACTTGCCCTGCCCGTCGACCACTTCCAGGTTCATCTTCAAGTGGTTTTCCACCTGTTGCGCCGCTTCGGCCCAAGCCTCGTCGCTGACCCGCGCACCGGTCATGCGCAGCAGTTCGCGACCCAACGCCTGGGGCAGCGAGCCTTGGCCGAACTCAATACGCTGCAAGGCTGCCTTGACGAAGTCCGGCACCGGCACAAAGTTCTTGCGCAGCGCCTTGGGCAGGTTGCGCACCAGGGCAATGCACTTGGCTTCGATCACCCCGGCACCAGCCACTCCAGGCGTTCCGGCGGCAAGGCCGGCAACAGCGGCGCCGGCACGCGCAGGGTCACGCCGTCGCGCGGATGATTGGGTTCGAAGTGGTAACTCAGCGCCAGCTCCAGATCGCCCAAGTGCAGGGTGTCCGGATAATGCGTGGCGGTGACTTCACTGGCCTCGCGGGCCAGCACGTCTTCTTCGCGCATGATCAGCAGCTGTGGGTCTTTCTGGCTGTTGATCTTGTACCAGCTGTCGAAGGTGGCGGTCTGGTGAATCTCCGCTGGCAGCCGCGCGTCGTAGAAGGCGTAAAGGGTTTCTTCATCGGCCAGGATGTCGCGACGACGGGCCTTGGCCTCCAGTTCGTCGAGCTGTTCCAGCAACTGCTGGTTGGCCGTGAGGCATTTGGCGCGCGACTGAATTTCGCCACGCACCAGGCCTTCGCGGATAAACAGCTCGCGGGACACCACCGGATCAACCGGCCCGTAATGCACCGGCCGACGCCCGACCACAATCAACCCGAACAGAGTGATTTGCTCAAACGCCACCACCTGGCCGCGCTTCTTCTCCCAATGCGGTTCGAAGTGGTTTTTCTTGATCAAGTGCCCGGCCAGCGGCTCGATCCAGTCAGCGTCGATCTTGGCCACCATGCGCGCATACAGCTTGGTGGTTTCCACCAGTTCGGCGGTCATCAGCCATTGCGGGCGCTTCTTGCCGATGCCCGACGAGGGGTGAATCCAGAACCGCCGCTGGCGCGCACCGAGGTAATCGCCGTCTTCGGTTTTCTGGCCAATCTGGCTGAGCAAGCCGGACAGCACTGCCTTGTGCAGTTTCGGGAAGTCCGCTGGCTCTTTGTTGACTGTCAGCTGCATGTCGCGACAGATCAGACTGAGTTGGCGATGGGAATCACGCCACTCACGCAGACGCAGGTAGTTGAGGAAATTCTTGCGGCACCAGTTGCGCAAGGGGCTGGCGGTCAACTCCTGGCGCTGCTCTTCAAAGCCGCGCCACAGATTGACCAAGCCGGCGAAGTCCGAATCCGGGTCTTTCCACTGCGCGTGGGCCTGGTCAGCAGCCTGCTGGCGCTCCGGCGGGCGCTCGCGCGGGTCCTGGATCGACATCGCGCTGGCCACGATCAGCACTTCCTGCAAACTGCCGAGCTTGGCCGCTTCCAGCAACATGCGGCCCATGCGCGGGTCCACCGGCAGGCGCGCCAATTGGCGGCCAAGTGGCGTGAGCTGGCTGTTGCGGTCCACCGCCGAGAGCTCTTGCAGCAGGTTGAAACCGTCGCTGATGGCCTTGCCATCCGGCGGTTCGATAAACGGGAAGTCGGTGATCTCGCCGAGGCGCAGGTGCAGCATCTGCAAAATCACAGCGGCGAGGTTGGTGCGCAGAATCTCCGGGTCGGTAAATTCCGGACGGCCGATAAAATCTTCTTCGCTGTACAAGCGGATGCAAATGCCCGGCTCCACACGGCCGCAACGGCCTTTACGCTGGTTGGCGCTGGCCTGGGAAATCGCCTCGATAGGCAGGCGCTGCACCTTGGCGCGGTAGCTGTAGCGGCTGATGCGGGCGGTGCCGCTGTCGATCACATAACGAATGCCCGGTACCGTCAGCGAGGTTTCCGCGACGTTGGTCGCCAGCACTACGCGGCGGCCTGGGTGGGACTGGAAAATCCGCTGCTGCTCGGCCGGTGACAGGCGTGCGTACAACGGCAGAATCTCGGTGTGTTTGAGCTGGGCCTTGCGCAGCATGTCGGCAGCGTCGCGAATCTCGCGCTCGCCGGGCAAGAACACCAGCACATCGCCAGGGCTGCGGCGTTCGCTGCGCTCATAGGCGGCGATTTCATCGAGGGTGGCAAGGATCGCCTGGTCGACGGTGAGGTCATCCTCGACACGGTTGCCCTCCTCGTCCTGTTCGAGGGTCAGCGGGCGGTACCACGTGTCTACCGGGAAGGTGCGGCCCGACACTTCGACAATCGGCGCATCGTCAAAGTGCTTGGAGAAACGCTCCAGGTCGATGGTTGCCGAGGTGATGATGACTTTCAGGTCCGGGCGACGGGGCAACAGGGTTTTCAGGTAGCCCAGCAGGAAGTCGATGTTCAGGCTGCGCTCGTGGGCTTCGTCGACGATGATCGTGTCGTAGCGTTCCAGGTAACGGTCGTTCTGGGTTTCCGCCAACAGGATGCCGTCGGTCATCAGCTTGATCAGCGTATTGGAATCGCTCTGGTCTTCGAAACGCACCTGGTAGCCGACCAGCGCACCCAGCGGCGTAGCCAATTCTTCGGCGACCCGGCTGGCCACACTGCGTGCGGCGATCCGACGCGGTTGCGTGTGGCCGATCAGGCCGAACTGGCCGCGACCGATCTCCAGGCAGATTTTCGGCAGCTGGGTGGTCTTGCCCGAACCGGTCTCGCCGGCAATGATCAGCACCTGATGCTTGTTCAACGCCGCTTTGATTTCATCGCGCTTGGCGGCAATCGGCAGGCTGTCGTCGTAGCGGATCACCGGCAGGCTGGCACGGCGTGCCGTGACCTGGGCGCAGGATGCCTGCATGCGCGCAACCCACTGCGCCAACTTGTCCTCGTCGGGCTTTTTACGCAACTCAAGCAACTGCCGGCGCAACCGGTGGCGGTCGGCGAGCATGGCATGGTCGAGGGTTTTGAGCAGTTGGTCGATCGTGGGCGCTTGGTCGGTCATCGGGTACGCAAGGGTCGTCTATGTAGGCAGGGGGCGGATTGTGGCAGAAAACCGCCCACCCGCGCCCCTCATTCGTTATCGCGCTCTTTGCGCCGGTAAGGGAATACATCAATGACCTTGCCGGCGCGAATCGCCTCCTGCAGGCCCTTCCAGTAGTCGGCGTTGTACAACTCGCCGTGCAGTTGGTCGAACAACTTGCGCTGGCCGGCATCGGCAAACAGGAACGGCGGGAATTCTTCCGGGAACACATCCAGCGGGCCGATGGAGTACCAGGGCTCGGAGGCCATTTCGTCCTCTGGGGTACGTGGCGCGGGGATGTGCCGGAAGTTGGCCTCGGTAAGAAAGCAGATTTCGTCGTAGTCGTAGAACACCACGCGACCGTGGCGGGTGACGCCGAAGTTTTTCAGCAGCATGTCACCCGGGAAGATATTCGCCGCCGCCAGTTGCTTGATGGCCAGGCCGTAGTCTTCCAGCGCTTCGCGTACCTGGGCGTCGTTGGCGTTGTCCAGGTAGAGGTTGAGCGGGGTCATGCGCCGCTCTGTCCAACAGTGGCGGATCAGCACGGTGTCGCCCTCCACTTCGACAGTACCCGCCGCCACTTCCAACAGCTCGGCCAAACAGTCGGGCTCGAACTTGCTCAAGGGAAAACGGAAGTCGGCGAACTCCTGGGTATCGGCCATGCGCCCTACCCGGTCGACGCTTTTCACCAAGCGGTACTTTTCGATCACCGTGGCGCGGTTGACGTTTTTCGACGGCGAAAAGCGGTCCTTGATGATCTTGAACACGGTGTTGAAGCCCGGCAGGGTAAACACGCTCATGACCATGCCCCGCACGCCGGGGGCCATGATGAACTGGTCATCGGTGGTCGCCAGGTGGTTGATCAGTGCACGGTAGAACTCCGACTTGCCGTGCTTATAGAAACCGATGGAGGTGTACAGCTCGGCGATGTGCTTGCCCGGCAGGATGCGCTTGAGAAAACCGATGAACTCCGCCGGCACGGGGACATCGACCATGAAGTAGGAACGGGTGAACGAGAAGATGATCGACACGTCAGCTTCATCGGTAATCAGCGCATCGATCTGGATGCCCTGGCCTTCACGGTGCAGCAGCGGAATGACCAGCGGCCACTGCTCGTCGCGGGTGTAGATCCGTCCTACCAGGTAGGCGCCTTTATTGCGGTAGAGCACCGAGGAAAATAGCTCGACCTTGAGGTCCGGGTCCTTGCAGACCCAATCCGGCAGGTTTTCGCGCAGCTGGGTTTCGAGGCGGCGCAGGTCGGCGACAAGGTCCGCATAGGGTTCGCTGAAGCGGTAGTCGGCGAAAATCTGCGCGAGCATTTCCGGGATCTTGCCCCCGGCGTATAGATGCGCGTCTGCGCCGCGCGTGCCCGGCGCAGGCTGGGCCGGGTGGTATGGATAAACATGCAGCCGTCGCTGATCAGGTCATGGCTGAACAGGCCGCAAAAAATCGAGTTGTACCAGGTCTCGGACAGCTCATCGTCGAAGCGCAAGTCGATCAGGCCGATGTAGGCGTTTTTCACCAGGGGCCAGATGTCGATGTCCAACAACGCCGCTTCATTGAAGCCGGCATGCAAGCGTGCGGTGACTTCACCGACCTTCTCTTCATACAGGTTGATGCGCGCCGCAGACGCCGCCTGCCCCAACTGCCACTGGGCTTTTTCAAAGCGCTCGCGGGCGCCATCGGTGATCTGACGAAAGTGTTCGCGGTAATCATCGAAGCCATCGAGGATCATCTGGGCAATGGCGAGGGAGGACTGCGGCATGCGGGAAACCTCTACGGGCATCTGGAAGACCTGAGCTTAGCCAGTGTAGGAAGGTAGGAGAAGGCCGACTTTCGGTGCCGGGTTGTACAACTTTTGGCACTTCGTACATTTACTTTCAAATTTTAATAATTCGACCGGCCGGTCAGGTAACGCACCAAAAAGTGGCGCGCGCATGTGTCGCCCGCCTGCAAGGCCGTGGCCTGGGGCGATGGCGGGTAAATAATGTGCCGCTAACTGTTCACCCGGTTTGTGTAAGCGTTTTGATACACCTAAGGGAAACCCTGATTACCACCTTAGTGGCACTTTGATATATAGCGCGCCCTTTCCCACCCTAACAAGGTCAGAAGACCGATCCGGGAACAGGTTCTATTCGCCCAAGGAGCATCGAGATGTCATTGAGGAATATGAGGATCGGTTTGCGTGCCGGTCTGAGTTTTGGGGTTTTGGCCAGCATGCTGGTGATTGTGGGAATGTTTGGCCTGGGGCAAATGGCCAAGCTGCGTGAAAGCGCGTTGGTTATCGAACAATCGTGGATGCCGAGCATCGAGAATATCCACGACAGCGCCGCCTACGTCGCCAGCATTCGCCTGGAAACCCTGCGCCTGGCGACCACCGATGAATCGCGGATTCGCGATAACAGTAAAAACCTGCTGACCCGCCACCTCAGCGAGCTGAAAGCGTTGCTGGAGCACCACGAAACCCTGTTGAGCGACGACGCAGAGGGCCAATTGCTCAAGCAACTCAAGGTTGACGTAGACGGCTACCTAACGCTCGTCGAGCAGATCGTTGCGCTGGTCGCCAAGGACCAGCAACAGGACGCCATCGACCTGCTTAATACGCGCCTGGCACCGCAAGGCGTAATCCTGGGCAAGAGCCTGGAAAGCCTGATCACCTTCAACCAGAGCGGGGTGGAAGCCGCCGTACATTTGGCCGCGCAAATGTACTCCAGCGCCCAATGGATCGTGGGCCTGATCATCGCCATTGCCCTGATCGCCACCTTGCTGCTGGCCTGGCTGTTGACCCGCAGTATCACCGCCCCTATCAACCAGGCATTGACCGTAGCGCGCACCATCGCCAGCGGCGACTTGAGCCAGCCGATTGTGGTGCAGGGCAACGACGAACCTGGTCAGTTGCTCAGTGCCCTCGCCACCATGCAAGACCGCTTGCAAGGCACCATCCGTGGCATCAGCGAATCGGCGCAACAGTTGGCGTCAGCCGCCGAAGAAATGAGTTCGGTGATGGAGCAAAGCACCCGTGGCCTGCAGGCGCAGAACGATGAAATCGAGCAGGCCGCTACGGCCGTGACCCAGATGAGCGCAGCGGTGGATGAAGTGGCTGGCAATGCAGTATCCAGCGCCGAAGCCTCCAAGGCTTCCGACGAAGACAGCAAGCACGGCCACTATCAGATCAGCGGGACCATCAGTTCGATCCAGAACCTGGTGGACGAAGTGCTCGGCGCCTCGAACAAAGCCGAAGGCCTGGCCGTGCAGGCCCAGGACATCAGCAAGGTGCTCGAAGTGATCCGAGGCATTGCCGGGCAGACCAACCTGCTGGCGCTCAACGCCGCGATTGAAGCGGCGCGTGCGGGCGAAGCCGGGCGCGGGTTTGCCGTGGTCGCCGATGAGGTGCGCTCCCTGGCGCAACGCACCCAGGACTCCACCGAAGAAATCGAGCAAATGATCACCGCTATCCAGCAGGGCACCCAAGGCACCGTCGACGCGCTGAACAGCAGCGCCGAGCACGCCGGCCAGACCTTGCAACGAGCCAACAGCGCCGGCAGCGCCCTGGAAAAAATCACCGCGGCGATCTCGCAGATCAGCCAGCGCAACCTGGTGATCGCCAGCGCCGCCGAGCAGCAGGCCCTGGTGGCGCGGGAAGTGGACCGCAGCCTGGTGAATATCCGTGACCTGTCCACGCAAACGGCCGCCGGTGCCACCCAGACCTCGGCCGCCAGCCATGAGCTGTCGCGTTTGGCGGTGGGTTTGAATGGGCTGGTGACGCGGTTTGTCCTGTAATCAGTGAAGGCGGCGTGCAACACTCGCCGCCTGATTGATGTAGGAGTATTCCGTGAGACCTGTCGACACCCTTTACCTGCTGGGATTGGCCGCCATCTGGGGCGCCAGCTTCCTGTTCATGCGAATTATCGCGCCAGAGATCGGCACAGTGCCGACTGCGTTTTTCCGCGTGTCGATTGCCGCTGCCGGGCTGCTGGTGATCCTCGCAATCATGCGGGTGAGCTGGGACTTCCAGGGTAAGTTCAAGACGGTGTTGCTGCTGGGGGTGATCAACTCCGGAATCCCGGCGACCATGTATTCAGTGGCAGCCCAAGTGCTGCCGGCGGGCTATTCGGCGATCTTCAATGCCACCACGCCGTTGATGGGCGTGTTGATTGGCGGGCTGTTTTTCAGCGAGCGTCTTACGCCGTCGAAAGTCGCTGGGGTGTGCCTGGGCCTGCTGGGCGTAGGCGTACTGACCCGCGCCGGGCCGGTGGCGTTTGACGCACAGTTGTTGATGGGCGCGTTGGCCTGCCTGCTGGCCACCACCTGTTATGGCTTCGCCGGTTTCCTCGCACGCCGGTGGCTGGACCAACGTGGCGGGCTGGACAGCCGCCTCGCGGCCCTGGGCAGCATGCTCGGCGCTACCCTGTTTCTGTTGCCGTTCTTTGCCTACAGCGCCATCAGCCAACCGCCCGCGAGCTGGGGTGGGTGGCAGGTGTGGTTGTCGTTATTGGGGTTGGGGCTGGTGTGTACGGCGTTTGCCTACATCCTGTACTTCCGCCTGCTGTCGTCCATCGGACCGGTGAAGTCGATGACCGTGACCTTCATGATCCCGCCGTTCGGCGTGCTGTGGGGCGCGTTGCTGCTGGATGAACCACTGTCGATGGCGCACCTGTATGGCGGGGTGTTGATTGCGGCGGCGTTGTGGCTGGTGTTGCGCCCAAAAAACCGGCGCGCGCAGTTGTGTAGTGAGCGGGCTTGTCCCGCTCACTACGAGTCAGCCCTTACGGAATACGAAGGCTAAGCCGATGATGATCAGCATCATCCCCAGCAGGCTCAGCAGCGCGAGCTTGTTACCGAAGATCAGGTAGTCCATCACGGCCGTCACCGCCGGCACCAGGTAGAACAGACTGGTGACGTTCACCAGGTTGCCCCGGGCGATCAGGCGATACAGCAACAACGTCGCCACTACCGACACCACCAGCCCCATCCACAGCACCGGCAAGTAAAAGCCGGTGTCGTGTTCAAAGTGGAACGGCTGGAACGGCACAAACACCGAGCACAACAACAGTCCCGCCAGGTACTGCACGGGCAGTGTTCCCAGCGGGTTGTCGGTGATGCGCTTCTGCATGATCGAGCCGAAGGTCATGCTCGCCAGCGCCAGCAGCCCGAACAGCATCCCCGCCAGGGACATGCCAGACACACCGATGCCCTGGTAGACCACCATGATCAACCCTGCCAAACCCAGGCCCAAGCCGAACATCCGGCTGAACGAGCGCTGGCGCTCCATCAGCACCACGGTAAGGATCGGCTGCACGCCCATGATGGTCGCCATCATGCCGGGTGTGACCTTGAGGTCCAGCGCCAGCAGGTAAAAAATCTGGTAGGCCCCCAACAGCACCAAGCCGGTCGCCGCCGCATACATCAGCGGTTTGCCGGGGCGCGGCAGTTTCAGCTTGAGGACCGGCACCAGGATCACCAGGCCCGCCAAGGCAATGGCAAAGCGGATCAACAGGAACGCGAAGGGTGACGCATGGGCCAGGCCCCATTTGGAGAAGATCGCCCCGCTGCTCCACAGCAATACAAACAGGCTCGTCGAGGCCGCCGCGGCCACGGATTGTTTCGAAAGAACAGACATGGATACCACCTGTAATCAGGCAAAAGCCGATTCAGCAAACGCTGAAATTCATTGGTTTTTTTCAGGCGGGCAGACGGGAACAGCGATCAGCTGATCAGCCCGAAATGCCAACGCCCGGCGGTGATACGACTGCGTACACCGGCGTGCTACTGACAGGTGGGGGTAGTGACTGATCTGCACAGGCTGTTGGCTCCCGCACGGCACGACCACAGCGTTGACCGCTGAATCGAGTACCGCTTTGCGCTGGAGAGCTGGCATGGGCTGATCTTGTGTGAAGGGATGAAGAGGCAGCGACTATAACCAGCCACTGATACGTTTTGCAATCACTTCACCACCCGTGCTGCGTGGAGGAGTTTTCATCTGAGCAGCGTAGGACTGGTCGCTATAATGCTGCGAGTTTTTCCAAGGATTCCCCATGATCGCATTGCCCTGGCTGTACCTGGCGCTTCTTTCCATTGGCTACGTACTGGCCTTGACCTACGGGCAACTGGGGGTGCTGGCAGCGGTATCTGTCGTCCTGCTGCTGATTGCAGGTTACGCCGTGCGCCAGCAACGCACGCCTTGGGCACGCTACCTGGGGCACGGGTTGTTTATCGTGCTGGCGGTGAGCCTGGCGATGCACTGGCTGCCAGGTTTCTACAACGGTCGTGGCATTGCCTCGCAGCATTTCACGCCCGACGCCGTGCCTTTCTCGATGTATTTGAACCAGGACAAGCCGCTGATTGGCTTCTGGCTGCTGCTGGCCTGCCCCTGGATCGTGGCGCGGCGCAGACTGCGGCTGTCGCTATGCATTACCGCCCTGGCCCTGACCCTCACCGCCATCGCCGCCTTGGGTGGCGCGACGTTACTGGGGATGATCACTTGGGCACCGAAATGGCCGGAACAGGCATGGCTGTGGGTGCTGAACAACCTGTTGTTGGTGACCCTGGTGGAAGAAGCCTTGTTCCGGGGCTATATCCAGGGAGGCCTGAGCCAACGTTTCAAGCACCTGCCCTACGGCGAAAACCTCGCGCTGCTACTGGCCTCGCTGCTATTCGGCCTGGTGCACCTGGGCGCAGGCTGGCACTGGGTGCTGCTGGCGAGCATCGCCGGCGTGGGTTATGGCCTGGCCTATCGCTTCGGCGGCCTGGGTGCGGCGGTGGCCACACATTTTGGCTTGAACCTGCTGCACTTCGGGTTATTCACCTACCCGATGCTGGCCGGCTGATTGTTGCAAAAATAAGTTAAATAAACGCGTGCCCGTGCCGATACCCCGTGAAAGCCTTGCGGATTGAACAATCATGCGTAATAACCAACCCGTTACCCAGCGCGAACGTACCTTCCCCGCTCAGCAACGGTTGATCTCCACCACAGATGCAAAGGGCGTGATCACTTACTGCAACGACGCGTTTGTCGAGATCAGTGGGTTCACGCGCGAAGAGCTGCTGCGTGCGCCGCACAATCTGGTACGTCATCCAGATGTGCCGCCGGCGGTGTTCGCGCATATGTGGTCCACGCTCAAACAAGGCTTGCCATGGATGGGCATCGTCAAGAATCGCTGCAAGACCGGTGATCACTACTGGGTTAACGCCTATGTGACACCCGTCTTCGAAGGCAGCCAGGTGGTCGGCTACGAATCGGTGCGTATCAAGCCCACCGCCGAGCAGATCCGCCGCGCCGAAGCGCTTTACCAACGCATCAACAAAGGCAAGTCGGCGGTTCCCCAGCGTGACAAGTGGCTGCCGGTGCTGCAGGACTGGCTGCCGTTTATCCTGGTGAGCCAGCTGAGCTTCATGATCGGCGCCTCCCTCAATTCCCACTGGGGCTTTGCCCTGGCGGCGGGGTTATCGGTGCCGCTGGGCCTGCTGGGCCTGAGCTGGCAACAGCGCGGCCTCAAGCGCCTGCTGCGCCTAGCCGAGCAGACTACGTCCGACCCGTTGATCGCGCAGATGTACACCGATAGCCGTGGCGCACAGGCGCGGTTGGAGATGTCGATCCTCAGCCAGGAAGCGCGTCTGAAGACGTGTCTGACTCGCTTGCAGGACACCGCCGAGCATCTGAACGACCAAGCGGCGCAATCCAACACCCTGGCGCACAACAGCTCCAGCGGTTTGGAACGCCAGCGCGTGGAAACCGAGCAGGTGGCCACTGCGGTCAACCAGATGGCCGCCACCACCCAGGAAGTCGCCAGCCACGTGCAGCGCACGGCCGATGCGACTCAGGAGGCCAACCGCCTGACCGGTCGCGGCCGCGATATCGCCGGGGAAACCCGTGATGCGATTCAGCGTCTGTCCGTTGCCGTGGGCGAGACCGGTGTGACCGTGACCCAACTGGCCAAGGACAGCGATGAGATCGGCGGTGTTGTTGACGTGATCAAGGGCATTGCCGACCAGACCAACCTGCTGGCGCTCAACGCCGCCATCGAAGCGGCGCGTGCCGGTGAGATGGGCCGTGGCTTTGCCGTGGTAGCTGATGAAGTCCGCCAATTGGCCCAGCGTACCGCCGAGTCCACCGGGCAGATCCACACCCTGATCGCCAAGCTGCAACAAACCGCCGCCGCCGCCGTGCAAACCATGGACGCCGGGCATCGCCAGGCCGAGGAAGGTGTGGCACGAGTGATGGAAGCGGACCAGGCGCTGGTAGGCATCAGTGAAGCGGTGGCGCACATCACCGATATGACCACGCAAATTGCTGCGGCGACCGAAGAGCAAAGCTCGGTGGCCGAAGAGATTAGCCGCAATATCAGCACCATTGCGTTGTTGGCGGACCAGACCTCGGAGCAGGCGTTGAATTCGGCGCAGTTGAGTGAGGAGCTGACGCATACCGCCAATACCCAGTACTCGCTGGTGGAGCGTTTCAACCGGTAAATCGCTATCGCAGGCAAGCCAGCTCCCACATTTAACCGTGTATATCCCTTGGAATGCGGTCGAATGTGGGAGCTGGCTTGCCTGCGATGGGGCCCTAAACAGCGCCGAGAAACCCGGCCACCTTCACCGCCGCAGCCTCCAAATGCTGCTCATGGGTAAACCCCGACGCCTTCAACGGCTTCAAATCATGATCCCCGCCACCAGCCACATCACCTCGATGCTCGGCGACAACACATAACCTTCCACCGCCGCCCGATTGCCTAAGGCATCCCGCTCGCCCTGCACAATCAACGTCGACGTCTTCAACCCGGCCAAATGTTCGACCCGCGGTTTTTCTGGCTTACCCACTGCATAGAACGGATAACCCAGGCACACCAGCCCGTCGGCACCCAATTCATCCGCCAATAAACTGGCCATGCGCCCGCCCATGGACTTGCCGCCAATCGCCAGTGTCCCAGCGACATGACGTCGCACCTCGGCATACACCTCACGCCAGGCTTCCAGCAGTTTCGGCGCTGGGTTCGGTGGGCGTTTGCCGCCGTCCGCACGGCGCTGCGCCATGTACGGAAACTCGAAACGCAACACGTTGACGCCATGCCCGGCAAGGCGTGCAGCCATGTCGTTCATGAAAGTGGAGTCCATCGGTGCACCGGCGCCGTGGGCCAGGATCAACGTGACAGGTTCGCTTGAGCCAGGGCCGGTCGCGACATCCCACAACCACCCGTGTTCCCGCACACACTGCGCCCATTGATCCCCGTCAATACTGGCCTTGTGCTCTTTGCCCATGCTTGCCTCGCTTTTTAGTCTGCCTATAACTCCAGCCCAAGTGCCGCATTTGCTTGGGTTGAACCGTGGATGGGGAACCATGAACACTACTTTAAGTACCGCCTATAACTACAAGGTGGTCCGCCAATTCGCCATTATGACGGTGGTGTGGGGCATCGTCGGCATGGGGCTCGGGGTTTTTCTCGCTGCTCAATTGGTCTGGCCTGCACTCAACTTCGATTTACCGTGGACCAGCTTCGGTCGCTTGCGCCCGCTGCACACCAACGCGGTGATCTTCGCCTTCGGTGGCTGCGCACTGTTCGCCAGCTCCTTCTACTCGGTGCAACGCACCTGCCAGACCAGCTGTTCGCGCCGAAAATCGCCGCGTTCTGCTTTTGGGGCTGGCAATTGGTCATCCTGTTGGCCGCGATCACTTTGCCGCTGGGCTACACCAGCTCCAAGGAATACGCCGAGCTGGAATGGCCGATCGACATCCTCATCACCATCGTGTGGGTGGCCTACGCCATCGTGTTCTTCGGCACGGTGATGAAGCGCAACACCAAGCACATCTACGTCGGTAACTGGTTCTTCGGTGCGTTCATCATCACCGTGGCCATCCTGCATATCGTCAACAACCTGGAAATCCCGGTCAGCCTGACCAAGTCCTACTCCCTCTACGGCGGTGCGACGGATGCGATGGTGCAGTGGTGGTATGGGCATAACGCAGTAGGCTTTTTCCTCACTGCAGGCTTCCTGGGCATGATGTATTACTTCGTGCCGAAGCAGGCCGAGCGCCCGGTGTATTCCTATCGCCTGTCCATCGTGCACTTCTGGGCGCTGATCACCCTGTACATCTGGGCGGGCCCGCACCACTTGCACTACACCGCCCTGCCGGACTGGGCACAGTCGTTGGGCATGGTGATGTCGCTGGTGCTGCTGGCGCCAAGCTGGGGCGGCATGATCAACGGCATGATGACCCTGTCGGGCGCCTGGCATAAGTTGCGCAGCGACCCGATCCTGCGCTTCCTCGTGGTTTCCCTGGCCTTCTACGGCATGTCGACCTTTGAAGGCCCGATGATGGCGATCAAGACCGTCAACGCCCTCTCCCACTACACCGACTGGACCATCGGCCACGTACACGCCGGCGCTCTGGGCTGGGTGGCGATGATCTCCATCGGCGCGCTGTACCACATGATCCCGAAAATCTTCGGTCGCGAGCAGATGTACAGCCTCGGCCTGATCAACGCGCACTTCTGGCTGGCCACTATCGGCACCGTGCTCTACATCGCCTCGATGTGGGTCAACGGCATCGCCCAGGGCCTGATGTGGCGTGCGGTCAACGAAGACGGCACCTTGACCTACTCCTTCGTCGAAACCCTGGTGGCCAGCCACCCAGGCTTCATCGTGCGGTTGGTGGGCGGTGCGGTGTTCCTCAGCGGCATGTTCCTGATGGCTTACAACACGTGGCGCACCGTGCGTTCGCCGCAGCCTGTCGAAGCCGCCACCACTGCGCAGCTGGCCTGAGGAGTCTGTGATGAAACACGAAACGATTGAAAGAACGTCGGCATCCTGATGCTGCTGATGGTGCTGGCCGTGAGTATCGGCGGCCTGACCCAGATCGTCCCGCTGTTCTTCCAGGACGTCACCAACAAGCCGGTCGAAGGCATGAAGCCCTACACCGCGCTGCAACTGGAAGGCCGCGACATTTACATCCGCGAAGGCTGTGTGCAGTGCCACTCGCAAATGATCCGCCCGTTCCGCGCCGAGACCGAACGCTACGGCCACTACTCGGTAGCGGGCGAAAGCGTGTGGGACCACCCGTTCCTGTGGGGTTCCAAGCGCACCGGCCCGGACCTGGCCCGCGTCGGCGCACGTTACTCGGACGACTGGCACCGCGCGCACTTGTACAACCCGCGCAACGTGGTGCCCGAGTCGAAAATGCCGGCCTACCCGTGGTTGGTCACGGCCCAGGTCGACAGCAGCCACACCGAGAAAAAGCTGCAAGTGATGCGCACCCTCGGCGTGCCGTACACCGACGAAGACATCAGTGGCGCAGTGGCCAGTCTCAAGGGCAAGACCGAAATGGACGCGCTGGTTTCGTACCTGCAAGTGCTCGGCACTGCCATCAAGAGCAAGAGGTGAGCCATGGGATTTGAATTCGATGCGGGCACCATCCGCGGCCTCGGCACGCTGGTGGTTGCCATCGCCTTTATCGGCCTGTCGCTGTGGGTGTTCAACAACCGGCGCAATGCGGAATTCGAGCAGGCGCGCCTGCTGCCGTTCGCTGATGAACCCACCCCTTCCGACGCTCAAGAAGAGCCTGCAACAAGGAGCAATCGGCCATGACCCTATTTTGGAGTACATGGATCTGCGTACTGACGTTGGGCAGCCTGATCGGCCTGACCTGGCTGTTGATCGGCACCCGCAAGGGCGAGACCAAGGGCAGCGTGGACCAGACCATGGGCCACGCCTTCGACGGTATCGAGGAATACGACAACCCGCTGCCCCAGTGGTGGTTCATGCTGTTCGCCGGCACCTTGGTGTTTGCGGTCGGCTACCTGATCCTCTACCCGGGCCTGGGCAACTGGAAAGGCGTGCTGCCGGGCTATGAAGATGGCTGGACGCAGACCAAGGAATGGGACAAGGAAATGGCCAAGGCCGACGCCAAGTTCGGGCCGATCTTCGCCAAATTCGCAGCCATGCCGGTGGAAGAAGTGGCCAAGGACCCACAAGCGCTGAAAATGGGCGGTCGCCTGTTTGCGTCCAACTGCGCGGTGTGCCACGGCTCGGATGCCAAGGGCGCGTACGGCTTCCCCAACCTGGCGGACAACATCTGGCGCTGGGGCGGTTCGGCCGAGGCGATCAAGACCACCATCCTCAACGGTCGCCACGCGGCGATGCCGGCCTGGGGTGAGATACTCGGCGAAGACGGTGTGAAAAACGTCGCCGCCTTTGTACGTCACGACCTGGCCAAGTTGCCACTGCCTGCCGACAGCACCGCTGACCTGGCCGCCGGCCAAGCCGCGTTCAACACCGCTTGCGTGGCCTGCCACGGTCCGGAAGGCCACGGCATGGAAGCCATGGGCGCGCCGAACCTGACCGAACCCGCCGGGTTCATCTACGGCACCAGCCTGGCGCAGTTGCAGCAGACCATCCGTCACGGCCGCCAAGGCCAGATGCCCGCGCAGGAAGTGCTGCAGGGCAATGACAAGGTGCACCTGCTCGCCGCCTACGTTTACAGCCTGTCCCATAACGCTGATGGCGCAACGCCAGAAAGCCAAGCGCAGTAAGCTTTAACTGTGGCGAGGGAGCTTGCTCTCTCGCCACAGGTTCATTTGATGCGCCCTCTTATGCGACCAAGCGTCGCACCCTTCCAAAGCACAACTTTCCCCTCCTGCCATTCGGGTCTACGCTTCCCTGCACAGCGGACCGGTTCCGGCGTATGCAACGACTCCCGTTGCGGCCTGGTAAATTTCTTGTCCACTCGATCAGCTTTCCATTTTTGATTTTGTCCCTACGCAAAACATGGAAAGGGCGCAGAATCTGGCGTGGAACGCATTGATACAGGTCAGCCATTGCGTTGCATTGGCCCCTCGCTTTCTACATACTTGCGGCCGATTTCTACCTATAAAAAACCTAAACCGTGGAACCTTAGAATGAGCACAGCAATCAGTCCGACTGCTTATAACTATAAGGTAGTCCGCCAGTTCGCCATCATGACGGTGGTCTGGGGGATCCTTGGCATGGGGCTCGGGGTGTTCATCGCCTCGCAATTGGTTTGGCCGGAGTTGAATTTCGGTTTGCCATGGACGACCTTCGGTCGCCTGCGCCCGTTGCACACCAACCTGGTGATCTTCGCCTTCGGTGGATGTGCATTGTTTGCCACCTCCTACTATGTCGTGCAGCGAACCTGCCAGACGCGACTGATCTCCGACGGCCTCGCCGCCTTCACCTTCTGGGGCTGGCAAGCGGTCATCGTCGGCGCGGTCGTCACCCTGCCGCTGGGCTACACCACCACCAAGGAATACGCCGAGCTGGAATGGCCGATCGCCATTTTGCTGGCCATCGTGTGGGTGACCTACGCCGTGGTGTTCTTCGGCACCATCGTCAAGCGCAAGACCAAGCACATCTATGTCGGTAACTGGTTCTACGGTGCCTTCATCCTGGTCACCGCGATGCTGCACATCGTCAACCACGCCTCGCTGCCGGTCAGCCTGTTCAAGTCCTATTCGGCCTACGCCGGGGCGACGGACGCGATGATCCAGTGGTGGTACGGCCACAACGCGGTCGGTTTTTTCCTGACCACCGGTTTCCTGGGGATGATGTACTACTTCGTGCCCAAACAGGCCGAACGTCCTATTTACTCGTACCGGTTGTCCATCGTGCACTTCTGGGCACTGATCACCCTGTACATCTGGGCCGGCCCGCACCACTTGCACTACACCGCGCTGCCGGATTGGGCGCAGTCGTTGGGCATGGCGATGTCGATCATCCTGCTGGCCCCGAGCTGGGGTGGCATGATCAACGGCATGATGACGCTGTCGGGCGCCTGGCATAAATTGCGCACCGACCCGATCCTGCGCTTCCTCGTGGTGTCCCTGGCGTTCTACGGCATGTCGACCTTCGAAGGTCCGATGATGGCGATCAAGACCGTCAACTCGCTGTCCCACTACACCGACTGGACCATCGGCCACGTACACGCCGGCGCCCTCGGTTGGGTGGCGATGATCTCCATCGGCGCGCTGTACCACATGATCCCCAAATTGTTCGGCCGCCCGCAGATGCACAGCGTCGGGCTGATCAATGCGCACTTCTGGCTGGCCACCATCGGTACCGTGCTCTACATCGCTTCGATGTGGGTCAACGGCATCACCCAAGGCTTGATGTGGCGTGCAATCAACGATGACGGCACCCTCACCTACTCGTTCGTCGAAGCGCTGCAAGCCACCCGGGCTACATCGTGCGCGCCCTGGGCGGCGCATTCTTTGCCTCCGGCATGTTCCTCATGGCCTACAACGTCTGGCGCACCGTGCGTGCCGCCGATCCTGCAGAAGCCGAAGCCGCCGCCAAGATCGCCGTTGTGGGAGCTCACTGATGAAGCATGAAGTAGTCGAGAAGAATATTGGCCTGCTGGCCTTCTTCATGGTCATCGCCGTGAGCATCGGCGGCCTGACCCAGATCGTTCCGCTGTTCTTCCAGGACGTGACCAACAAGCCGGTGGAAGGCATGAAGCCGCGCACCGCCCTTGAACTGGAAGGCCGCGACGTCTACATCGCCAACGGTTGCGTGGGCTGCCACTCGCAGATGATCCGCCCGTTCCGCGCCGAAACCGAACGCTACGGCCACTACTCGGTCGCCGGCGAAAGTGTGTGGGACCACCCGTTCCTGTGGGGCTCCAAGCGCACCGGTCCGGACCTGGCCCGTGTGGGCGGGCGTTACTCCGATGACTGGCAACGTGCGCACTTGTACAACCCGCGCAACGTTGTGCCTGAGTCGAAAATGCCGGCGTACCCGTTCCTCGTGGAAAACAAGCTCGACGGCAAAGACACCGCGAAGAAGATGGAAGTCTTGCGCACCCTGGGCGTGCCCTACACCGACGAAGACATCGCCGGTGCAGCCGCAGCCGTGAAGGGCAAGACCGAAATGGACGCACTGGTGGCCTACCTGCAAGGCCTGGGCACCATCATCAAAAGCAAACGGTGATCTATGGATATCGGGATGATTCGAGGCCTGGGCACCGTTGTAGTGATGGTGGCCTTTGTCGGCCTGGCGCTGTGGGTGTTCAGCCCACGGCGCAAGTCGAGTTTGACGACGCGACCATGCTGCCCTTTGCGGATGATCCCGAAGCCATCAAGCACGTCGAGCAAGCTTCTAGGAGTAACAAAGAATGACTACGTTCTGGAGTCTGTACGTCACAGTCCTCAGTCTGGGTACCATCTTCGCCCTGACCTGGCTGCTGCTGTCGACCCGCAAGGGCCAGCGCACCGAGCAAACCGACGAAACCGTCGGCCACTCCTTCGACGGTATCGAGGAGTACGACAACCCGCTGCCCAAGTGGTGGTTCATGCTGTTCGTCGGCACCATTATCTTCGCCCTCGGCTACCTGGTGCTGTACCCCGGCCTTGGCAACTGGAAAGGCGTGCTGCCGGGCTACAACTACCTCGACAACGACAAGCAAACCCCGTTCGCCAACGGCCAGACCGGCTGGACCGGTGTGCACGAATGGGAAAAGGAAATGACCAAGTCGGACGCCAAGTTCGGTCCGATCTTCGCCAAGTTCGCCTCGATGCCGATTGAAGACGTCGCCAAGGACCCGCAAGCCTTGAAGATGGGCGGTCGTCTGTTCGCCTCCAACTGCTCGGTGTGCCACGGTTCCGACGCCAAGGGCGCCTACGGTTTTCCCAACCTGACCGACGCCGACTGGCGCTGGGGCGGGTCGCCCGAGACCATCAAGGAAACCATCATGAAAGGCCGCCACGCGATCATGCCGGCCTGGGCTGAAGTCATCGGCGAGCAAGGCGTGGCCGATGTCGCAGGCTTTGTGCTGACCAACCTCGATGGCCGAAAACTGCCGGAAGGTGCCAAGGCCGACGTGGCCAACGGCGAGAAACTCTTCGCCACCAACTGCGTTGCCTGCCACGGCCCACAGGGTAAAGGCACTCCAGCGATGGGCGCGCCCGACCTGACTCACCCAGGCGCATTCATCTACGGTTCGAGCTTCGCCCAACTGCAGCAGACCATCCGCTATGGCCGCCAGGGCCAGATGCCTGCGCAGGAACAACTGCAAGGCAATGACAAGGTGCACTTGTTGGCGGCGTATGTTTACAGCTTGTCCCATGGGGATAAGAAGGCTGAGGAATAGAATCGCTCACCTATTCTGAAACCAACGAGAAGCCAATGTGGGAGTGGGCTTGCTCGCGAAGGCGGTCTGTCAGTAACGGATAAGTCGACTGACCTACCGCATTCGCGAGCAAGCCCGCTCCCACATTGAGTTTGCTTTGTTTTGACGACCGAGCCCGTCAAAACCGACCATACTGCTAGGTCAATTGATCCAGATCACATAGGCCGCCACCTTTCAACGCCACCGCAGGCGTATCATTACGCCACTGCAACAACCTATTTTTGACCCCCGGTCGGCACGTACTGGCCGAGGCAAATGTCCACCGCCGTGGGATGCAATGATGAGCGACCAGATACCGGTACATGACGTTACCCCCCTGCCAAGACCGTCGACCTTTACGCCTCGCGCGAGAAAATCTACACCCGCGCCTTCACTGGCCTGTTTCGCAACCTGCGCATGCTCGGCGGTGCCGGACTGTTCCTGCTCTACTTCGGCACGGTGTGGCTGAACTGGGGCGGTCACCAGGCCGTGTGGTGGAACCTGCCGGAGCGTAAGTTCTTTATCTTTGGCGCGACCTTCTGGCCCCAGGACTTCATCCTGCTCTCGGGCATTCTCATTGTTGCGGCGTTTGGCCTGTTCTTTATCACGGTGTACGCCGGGCGCGTGTGGTGCGGTTATACCTGCCCGCAAAGCGTGTGGACGTGGATCTTCATGTGGTGCGAAAAAAGTCACCGAAGGCGACCGCAACCAGCGCATCAAGCTCGACAAGGCGCCGATGGGCGCCAACAAATTCCTGCGTAAATTCAGCAAGCACACCCTGTGGCTGCTGATCGGTTTTGTCACCGGCATGACCTTTGTCGGCTACTTCTCGCCGATCCGCGAACTGGTGTTCGACTTCTTCACCGGCCAGGCCAATGGCTGGTCGTATTTCTGGGTGGGTTTCTTCACCCTCGCCACCTACGGCAACGCCGGCTGGCTGCGCGAACAGGTGTGCATCTACATGTGCCCCTATGCGCGGTTCCAGAGCGTGATGTTCGACAAGGACACCCTGATCGTCTCCTACGACCCGCGTCGTGGCGAACTGCGTGGCCCGCGTAAAAAAGGCACCGACTACAAGGCCCAGGGCCTGGGCGATTGCATCGATTGCACGATGTGCGTGCAGGTGTGCCCCACCGGCATCGACATCCGCGACGGCCTGCAAATCGAGTGCATTGGCTGTGCGGCGTGTATCGACGCTTGCGACAACATCATGGACAAAATGGAGTATCCGCGCGGCCTGATCAGCTACACCACCGAACACAACCTGTCCGGGCAGAAAACCCACAAGCTGCGCCCACGCCTGATCGGTTACGCGCTGGTGTTGCTGGCGATGATCAGCTTGTTGGTGGGAGCGTTCTTCATGCGCTCGCTGGTGGGGTTCGACGTGAGCAAGGACCGCGTGCTGTACCGCGAAAACGCCGAAGGTCGCATCGAAAACGTCTACAGCCTGAAGATCATGAACAAGGACCAGCGCGACCACACCTATGTGCTCGACGCCTCGGGCCTGCCGGACCTCAAGCTGCAAGGCCGGCGCGAAATCAAGGTGGCTGCCGGCGATATCGTCAGCATGCCGGTTGAGTTGTCGAGCGCACCGGAACAATTGCCGTCGAGCACCAACGAGGTGAAATTCATCCTCACCGATGCCGATGACGCCAGCGTCCGTATTGAAGCCAAGAGCCGATTCATCGGCCCCCAAGTTCGTTGACTATAGAGAGTAAAACAATGCCCGTAGCTACCGCCGCAAGCCCTTGGTACAAGCACCTCTGGCCGTGGATCATCATTGGCATCCTGACCTGTTCGGTGACGTTGACCTTGTCCATGGTGACCATCGCGGTGAACAACCCGGACAACTTGGTCAACGACAACTACTACGAGGCCGGCAAAGGCATCAACCGCTCGCTGGACCGCGAACTGCTGGCCCAGACCCTGCAACTGCGCGCCAAGGTGCACCTGGATGAACTGACCGGTGAAGTCGAGCTGCACCTGACTGGCAACAGCAACCCGAACACATTGGAACTGAACCTGATTTCGCCGACCCAACCGGAAAAGACCGCCGGATTACCCTGACCCGCAGCGACAGTGAGCCCAGCCGCTACATCGGCCAGGTGACCGACAAGGTCGAAGGCCGCCGCTTCGTCGAATTGCTCGGCGTGGAAGGAGACAAGACCTGGCGCATGTTCGAAGAAGAGCAAGTCAGCCACGACAAGGACTTGCTGCTGGGTGATGAGCCATTGCAGGGTGCCGAAGACCTGAAAAAATAAACAGCCTGCGCTTCGCGCTTCGCGAGCAAGCCCGCTCCCACATTTGGAATGCATTTCAAAATGTGGGAGCGGGCTTGCTCGCGAAGAGGCCCTCCCAGCCAATAAAGATTCCAGCTCATGACCACCCCCTGCTACCACTGCGCCCTACCCGTCCCCTCCGGCAGCCGTTTCACCACGGTGATTCTCGGTGAGCGCCGTGAACTCTGCTGCCCAGGCTGCCAGGCAGTGGCCGAAGCCATCGTGGCCGGCGGGCTGGAGAGCTATTACCAACATCGCAGCGAAGCCTCCGCCAACCCCGAAGCACTGCCGGTGCAGCTGGTGGACGAACTCGCGCTGTACGACCGTGCCGACGTGCAAAAGCCCTTTGTGCGCCACGAAGGCGACCTCGCCGAAACCACCCTGTTGATGGAAGGCATCAGTTGCGCCGCCTGTGGCTGGCTGATCGAAAAACACCTGCGCAGCCTGCCCGCCGTCGCCGAAGCGCGGCTGAACCTGTCCAACCACCGCCTGCAAGTGCGCTGGGCCGACGGGCAATTGCCACTGAGCCAACTGCTCAGCGAGCTGCGCCATATCGGCTACGCCGCCCACCCTTATCAGGCGGACCGCGCGTCCGAACAACTGGCCAGTGAAAACCGCCGAGCCTTGCGCCAGTTGGGCGTGGCAGGCTTGCTGTGGTTCCAGGCGATGATGGCAACCATGGCCACCTGGCCGGAATTCAATATCGACCTGAGCCCGGAACTGCATGTGATCCTGCGCTGGGTCGCGATGTTTCTGACCACCCCATCGTGTTCTACAGTTGCGCGCCCTTCTTCAAAGGGGCCATGCGTGATTTGCGCACGCGCCACCTCACCATGGACGTGTCGGTGTCCCTGGCCATCGGCGGGGCCTACCTGGCGGGCATCTGGACTGCAATCACCGGCGTCGGCGAGTTGTACTTCGATGCGGTCGGTATGTTCGCCCTGTTCCTGCTGGCCGGCCGTTACCTGGAGCGCCGCGCACGGGAGCGCACGGCGGCGGCCACTGCGCAGTTGGTCAATCTGCTACCCGCGTCTTGCCTGCGCTTGAAAGCCGACGGCCAGAGCGAACGCATCCTGCTCAGCGAACTGGCCCTGGGCGACCGCGTGCTGGTGCACCCCGGCGCGGTGCTGCCGGCAGATGGCGTGATCCTCGACGGCCAGTCGAGCATCGACGAATCCCTGCTCACCGGTGAGTACCTGCCGCAACCGCGCCAGGTCGGCGATGCGGTCACCGCAGGCACCCTCAACGTTGAAGGCGCGCTGACCGTCGAAGTGCGCGCCCTGGGCCATGACACGCGCCTGTCTGCCATCGTGCGCCTGCTGGAACGCGCCCAAGCCGAAAAGCCGCGCCTGGCCGAGATCGCCGACCGTGCCGCCCAGTGGTTCCTCCTGTGCTCGCTGATTGCCGCCGCCGTGATCGGCCTGGTGTGGTGGGAGCTGGATTCATCGCGGGCGTTCTGGATCGTGCTTGCGATGTTGGTGGCAACCTGCCCGTGCGCGCTGTCCCTGGCCACACCCACCGCGCTCACTGCTGCTACTGGCACCTTGCACAAACTCGGGTTGCTGCTGACCCGTGGTCACGTGCTGGAAGGTTTGAACCAGATCGACACGGTGATCTTCGACAAGACCGGCACCCTGACCGAAGGGCGCTTGGCCCTGCGTGCGATCCGCCCCCTGGGCACGCTGAACAGCGATCTGTGCCTGAGCCTCGCTGCCGCCCTGGAAAACCGCTCGGAACACCCGATTGCCCGTGCGTTTGGCCGCGCACCGCTGGCTGCCGATGAAGTGCTCAGCTCCCCCGGCCTTGGCCTGGAAGGCCGGGTCGGCGACCGACATCTGCGCATCGGTCAACCAGGTTTTGTCTGCGAACTGAGTGGCTGCCCGATCCCGCCCTCGCCGAAAGACGCCGGGCAGTGGCTGCTGCTGGGCGACCGCGACGGCGCCCTCGCCTGGTTTGTCCTGGACGACCGCCTGCGCAGCGACGCCCCGGTGTTGCTGGCCGCCTGCAAGGCGCGCGGCTGGCGTACGCTGTTGCTATCCGGGGACAGTTCGCCGATGGTGGCCAGTGTGACGGCCGAGTTGGGCATCGACGAAGCCCGTGGCGGCTTGCGCCCCGACGACAAGCTGCAGGTACTGCAACAACTGCACAAGCAAGGCCGCAAGGTGTTGATGCTCGGCGATGGGGTCAACGACGTACCGGTGCTTGCCGCTGCCGATATCAGCGTGGCGATGGGCTCGGCCACCGACCTGGCCAAGACCAGCGCCGATGCGGTGCTGCTGTCCAACCGGCTCGATGCCTTGGTACAAGCCTTCACCCTCGCGCGCCGCACTCGTCGGGTAATCATTGAAAACCTGCTGTGGGCCGGGCTGTACAATGGCCTTATGCTGCCGTTTGCCGCCCTGGGCTGGATCACGCCGATATGGGCGGCGATCGGCATGTCCCTCAGTTCGTTGACCGTGGTGCTCAACGCCCTGCGCCTGACTCGCCTGCCGAGCGCGCACGTCGCCAGCACCCCGACATTAACCCGCCCTCTGCCGGCCTGAGCCGCGTGGGCATGGAGTACAGATGCCAGCTCTCTACGTGATGATTCCGGCGGCGCTATTGTTGGTGGGCGTCGCCATCTACATCTTCTTCTGGGCCGTGGACAGCGGCCAGTACGACGACCTCGACGGCCCGGCCCACAGCGTGCTGTTCGACGACCAGGACCCGAACCACCTAGCCGGCATCGAAGAAGCCAACCATCCGGAACAACCGCCCAAAGACCCACCGCATGCTTGAGTTGGCCCCGCTGCTGGTTTCCGCGCTGATCCTCGGCCTGCTCGGCGGTGGCCATTGCCTGGGCATGTGCGGCGGCTTGATGGGCGCATTGACGCTGGCGATTCCCCCCGAACAACGCAGCCGGCGGTTTCGCCTGCTGCTGGCCTACAACCTGGGGCGCATCCTCAGCTATGCCACGGCCGGTGTATTGATCGGCCTGGCAGGCTGGCTGTCGCCAACAGCCCGGCTGCCATGTTCATGCGTGTGCTGGCCGGGCTGTTATTGATCAGCATGGGCTTGTACCTAGCCGGCTGGTGGAGCGGCCTGACCCGCATCGAAGCCCTCGGGCGCGGCCTGTGGCGGCATATCCAGCCAATTGCCAGCCGATTACTGCCGGTGTCCAGCCTGCCTCGCGCGTTGCTGCTGGGCGCGCTCTGGGGCTGGCTGCCGTGTGGGTTGGTCTACAGCACATTGCTGTGGGCCGCGAGCCAGGGCAATGCGCTGGACAGTGGTTTGCTGATGCTGGCGTTCGGCCTCGGCACCTGGCCGGTGCTTTTGGCCACCGGGCTGGCAGCGGAACGCATCACGGCCTTGCTACGCAAACGCAGCGTGCGCATGGCCGGTGGGCTGCTGGTGATTCTGTTCGGTATCTGGACGCTGCCTGGCCCCCATCAGCACTGGCTAATGGGCCACTAAAAGGCTATGTGGCATAGCGCCGCTCCCCGTTGATGCAAATCAACATGCCCCCTCGGCCACGCCCCTAGACTCGGCCCATTAGCCTATCCGGGGGACCGCCCGCATGCTCGACGCCATTCGTTGGGATACCGATCTGATTCACCGCTACGACCTGGCGGGACCGCGCTACACGTCCTACCCCACCGCCGTACAATTCGACAGCCAGGTCGGTACCTTCGACCTGCTCCACGCCCTGCGCGACAGTCGCAAGGCCGTGCGGCCCTTGTCGTTGTATGTGCACGTGCCGTTCTGCGCGAACATTTGCTACTACTGCGCCTGCAACAAGGTGATCACCAAGGACCGTGGCCGCGCCCACGCTTATCTGCAGCGCTTGGAGCAGGAGATCCAGTTGGTGGCGTGCCACCTCGACCCCAAGCAGCCGGTGGAACAACTGCACTTTGGCGGTGGCACGCCGACCTTTCTCAGCCACGATGAACTGCGTCAGGTCATGGGCTGCCTGCGTCAGCACTTCAACCTGCTGGACGACGACTCCGGCGACTACGGCATCGAGATCGACCCCCGCGAGGCAGATTGGGCCACCATGGGCCTGCTGCGTGAACTGGGCTTCAACCGCGTGAGCATCGGCCTGCAAGACCTCGATCCCGAGGTGCAACGGGCGGTCAATCGCCTGCAAAGCCTGGAAGAAACCCGTGCGGTGATCGATGCGGCGCGCACCCTGCAATTTCGTTCGATCAATATCGACCTGATCTACGGCTTGCCCAAGCAGACCCCGCTGAATTTTGCGCGCACCGTTGACGAAGTGATTCGCTTGCAACCGGACCGCCTGTCGGTGTTCAACTACGCGCACCTGCCGGAACGCTTCATGCCCCAGCGGCGTATCAACACCGACGACCTGCCCTCCCCCGCAGAAAAGCTGTTGATGCTGCAAACCACTATCGAGCAACTGACCCAGGCCGGTTACCGCTACATCGGCATGGACCATTTCGCCCTGCCAGATGACGAACTGGCCATCGCCCAGGAGGAAGGCACCCTACAGCGCAACTTCCAGGGCTACACCACCCACGGCCATTGCGACTTGATCGGGCTCGGCGTGTCGGCCATCAGCCAGATCGGCAACTTGTATTGCCAGAACAGCAGCGACCTCAACGCCTACCAGAACACCCTGGCCAGCGCGCAACTGGCCACCAGCCGCGGCCTGGTATGCACCACGGATGATCGGTTGCGGCGGGAAGTGATCCAGCAGTTGATCTGCAATTTCAGCCTGGCATTCGAGAAGCTCGAGCAGGCCTTCAACATTGATTTTCGCGGGTATTTCGACGACATCTGGCCGCAGCTTGAGGCCATGGCCGCCGACGGCCTGATCGAGCTTGACGCTCGGGGCATTCAGGTACTGCCGGCCGGGCGGCTGCTGGTGCGGTCGGTGTGCATGGTGTTCGATGCTTATCTGGAACATCAGAACCGCCAGCGGTTTTCCCGGGTGATCTGATCAGCGCATCAACGCGGGGACTTTTCCGATATCTTCCTGGCTCATGCCTTTCTTCGCCTTGGCCAGGGATGTCTGAGCGATAATCAGCCCGGCCTGCAAAGCGCTGATGGCACGCTCGGTACACGGATCAACGGGCTGCCCACCGGCAAAACAAGCATGTCCAGAACTCCTCTTTGTCGAGAAATGTCCGCGCCCGAGCTGAATTGGTTTTACTTCGCCGCCAACGCCATGGCTTCCAACTGCGCCTGTGGCGACTCATCCTTCATGGCCTTGCCCAGTTGCACACTGGCCATGCTCAAACTGCCCTGCAAACTGGCCAATGATGACTGCAGGTTGCTCATCCGAGCCTGGCGTTGATCCGGGCTCATGGCACTGTCCGCCATCACCGATGCGATCTCGGCGCGCTTGTCGGCAATTTGTTTTTTCAGCTCACGGATCATTTTCAGCAGTTGTTTAACGTTGTCCTTCAGGTTGCTGTCGTCGATGTCTTTGTTGTTGGAGTCGTTTTTGGCGGCCCGGAACCCAGCACTGGAAATCTTCACCGCAACCCCTTCCGCCGCCTTGGAATCAGCAGCGGGAGCAACGGTTTCAGCCTTGTCTTCTGCCCCGCCGACAGGCTTGGCAGTAGGTGCAGGCGGCAGGCGAATGGCAGCGTTATTGGCAGCGATGACAGACATCATCTGAGTTCCTTCTCATGGAGGTATCCAACTGTATCGACGCCGATACAAAAGCTTTATACCGCTGCCGGTTTTTTTGTACAGGCTGGCCTCGGCGCCCCCAGTGCGTTACCCTTACGTCTTATGTGTGTTTTCCCACAAGGATTTAAGAAATGTCCGAGCCAGTTAAACTGCGCGCTCACAGCCAGGCTCATTGCAAGGATTGCAGCCTGGCCCCCCTCTGCTTGCCACTTTCGTTGAATTTGGAAGACATGGATGCGCTGGACGACATCGTTAAACGCGGCCGCCCACTGAAAAAAAGGCGAGTTTCTGTTTCGCCAGGGCGACAAGTTCGATTCCGTTTATGCAGTACGTTCGGGTGCGTTGAAAACATTCAGCCTGAGCGACAGCGGCGAAGAGCAAATCACCGGCTTCCACCTGCCCAGCGAGCTGGTGGGCTTGTCGGGCATGGACACCGAGATTCACCCGGTGTCGGCCCAGGCACTGGAGACGACGTCGGTGTGCGAAATCCCCTTCGAGCGCCTGGACGAACTGGCCCTGCAACTGCCGCAATTGCGCCGCCAGTTGATGCGCGTGATGAGCCGCGAGATCCGTGACGACCAGCAAATGATGCTGCTGTTGTCGAAGAAGACCGCCGATGAGCGCATCGCCACCTTCCTGGTCAACCTGTCGGCACGTTTCCGTGCCCGAGGTTTCTCGGCCAACCAGTTCCGCCTGAGCATGTCGCGTAACGAAATCGGCAACTACCTGGGCCTGGCGGTGGAAACCGTGTCCCGCGTGTTTACCCGCTTCCAGCAGAACGAGCTGATCGCGGCCGAGGGCAAGGAAGTGCATATCCTCGACCCGATCCAGTTGTGCGCGCTGGCCGGGGGCTCGCTAGAGGGCTGATCCAGACACTGCGGTCGCGCCAACCGGTGAGGCCGCAGGTATACTTCGAGTCCGTTTCCAGCCCCAGGACTCTTCGACGATGACCTTCGATTCGTTCGACATCAAATCCCTGATCCGCCCCGTCATCGACTTCCCCAAGCCTGGGGTGATCTTTCGAGACATCACGCCGCTGTTCCAATCCCCCCGCGCCTTGCGCCTGGTGGCCGACAGTTTTGCCCACCGATACGTCGAGGCCGATTTCAGCCATATCGGCGCGATGGACGCGCGCGGCTTCCTGATCGGCTCGATCATCGCCTACCAACTGAACAAACCGCTGATCCTGTTCCGCAAGCAGGGCAAGCTGCCGGCCGACGTGCTGGCCGAGGGTTACCAGACCGAATACGGCGAGGCCTTCCTTGAAGTGCATGCCGACAGCCTGTGCGAAGGCGATTCGGTGCTGATGTTCGATGACCTGATTGCCACGGGCGGTACCTTGATTGCAGCGGCGAACCTGGTTCGGCGCATGGGCGCGAAGATTTTTGAAGCGGCGGCGATTATTGATTTGCCAGAGTTGGGTGGGTCGCAGCGGCTAGAAGATATGGGGATTGCGACGTTTTGTTTGACGCAGTTTGGGTTGAGCGAGCAGTAACAGTTCTTGGTTGACTGTGCCGGCCTATCGCAGGCAAGCCAGCTCCCACATTTTGATTTGCGAATACAGTCAAATGTGGGAGCTGGCTTGCCTGCGATAGGGCCTTCAATAACAACACAGGGCTAAAGCCCCATCTGCTTGCTGATGATCTCGTTCATCACCTCCCGCGTCCCGCCGCCAATCGACAGGATACGGTTGTCCCGGTAAAGCCGCTCCACCAGGCTGCCGCGCATGTAGCCCTGCCCACCCAAAATCTGCACCGCGTCATAAGTGACCCGGTCGGCCGTATCGGTCGCCAGGTTCTTGGCCATCGAAATTTCCTTGATCACACTTTTGCCCGCGGCCATCTTCGCCGCCTGGCGGTAGGTGAATTCCCGCGAGACTTCCACCGCCGTGGCCATTTCCGCGAGGCGATGCTTGAGCACCTGGAATTTCCCAATGGGTTTGCCAAAGGCTTGACGTTGGGCGGCCCACTTGAGGCTCTCCTCCAGTGCCATCTGTGCGGTCATATTGGCCATCAACGCCAGGGCCAGGCGTTCGCTTTGGAAGTTACCCATGATGCAGGCAAACCCCATGTTCTCGGCGCCGATCAGGTTGCCTACCGGCACACGGCATTCATCGAAGAACAACTCAGCCGTGTCCGACGCCCACCAGCCCATTTTCTTCAGTGGCTGGCCAACGGTGAAACCGGGGTGTCTTTTTCGATGAGCAACAGGCTGATGCCTGCGAAGCCAGGCCCGCCGGTTCGCACGGCGACGGTATAGAAGTCGGCACGGAAACCGCTGGTGATAAAGGTCTTGCTGCCGCTGACGCGGTAATGGTCGCCATCGAGAATGGCGCGGGTTTGCAGGTTGGCCACATCCGAGCCGCCACCGGGCTCGGTGACGGCCAGGGCGATGATCTTCTCGCCTGCCAGCACCTGCGGCGCCACGCGTTCGCGCACCTCGGGCCGTGCCCATTTGACGAGCGGCGGCAGGCCGATATCCAGCGACCCGAGCCCCGCCACGACCCCGCCAGAACCGCAGCGCATCAGCTCTTCACTGGCCGCCACTTTGGCGAACAGATCACCTTCGTGGCTGCCGCCCAGCGCTTCTGGGTAACCGATGCCTAAAATTCCCGCCGCGCCCGCCTTGAGGTAGAGCTCACGGGGAAAGCTTTCAGCCTCCTCCCACTGCTCGATGCCCGGCAACAACTCGCGTTCGACAAAACGACGCACGCTGTCGCGGACCAATTGGTGGCTGGGGTCGAAGTAATCCTGATAGGCAGACATCGGCAAACTCCACGCAGAGGTGGAGCGAAATTACCAAGCGCTTGCTTGGTTTTCAAGTTATCCGGATCACAAAATACTGTGGGAGCTGGCTTGCCTGCGATAGCGGTGGAACAGTGACATTGATGTCGCCTGCAACTCCGATTTCGCAGGCAAGCCAGCTCCCACATTTTGATCTGTGTCGCCCTTTAGAGCGCGATCGGCTTGCGACCTGCAAACGAATGCGCCAGCGTGCCGCCGTCCACCAGTTCCAACTCACCCCCCAACGGCACACCATGGGCGATACGCGAGGTGATCAGGCCTTTGTTGGTCAGCAGTTGAGCGATGTAATGCGCCGTCGCCTCACCTTCCACCGTCGGGTTGGTGGCCAGGATCACTTCGGTGAAAGTGCCTTGTTCTTCGATGCGTGCGACCAGCTGCGGAATGCCGATGGCTTCCGGCCCCAAGCCATCCAGCGGCGACAAGTGGCCCTTGAGCACAAAGTAGCGCCCGCGATAACCGGTCTGCTCCACCGCGTACACATCCATCGGCCCTTCCACCACGCACAGCAGCGTGTCGTCGCGGCGCGGGTCGGCGCATTGCGGGCAGAGTTCTTCCTCGGTGAGGGTGCGGCACTGGCGGCAGTGGCCCACTCCGGTCATGGCCTGGCTCAAGGCCTGTGCCAGCCGGGTGCCGCCGCTGCGGTCGCGCTCCAGCAGTTGCAGCGCCATGCGTTGGGCGGTTTTCTGGCCCACACCCGGCAAGGTCCGCAGGGCGTCGATCAGTTGGCGAATCAGGGGCTGAAGCTCATGGGCGAAAGGTCCGACAAAACAACGAGACGCGGTTTATACCCGCGCCCCGGATTAGCGTCAAATGGTCAATCCTGTGCGACCCGCACCACCAACTTGCCGAAGTTGCGCCCTTCGAGCAAACCGATAAACGCTTCGGGCGCTTGCTCAAGGCCGTCCACCACGTCTTCACGAAATTTCACCTTACCCTCGCGCACCCACGGAGCCATCGCGCTGATGAACTCAGGATGACGGTCGCCATAGTCATCGAACACGATAAAGCCCTGAATACGGACCCGCTTGGTCAGCAGCGTGCGTTGCAGCGCCGGCAGCCGGTCGGGACCGCTGGGTGGCTGATGGGCGTTGTAGCCGGCGATCAAACCACACAGGGGAATGCGTGCCTTGGGATTGAGCAATGGCACGACCGCGTCGAAGACCTTGCCGCCGACGTTCTCGAAATAGATATCCACGCCTTTGAAGCAGGCCAGCGCCAGTTCGTTGGCGAAATCCGCGCTCTTATGGTCGATGCAGGCATCAAAGCCCAATTCGTCCACCACGTAGCGGCATTTGTCCGCACCGCCCGCGATCCCCACCACCCGCAAGCCTTTGAGCTTGGCCACTTGGCCAACAACCGAGCCCACTGCGCCGGACGCGGCCGCCACCACCAGGGTTTCACCGACCTTGGGCTGGCCAATATCCATCAGGCCCATGTAGGCCGTCATGCCCGGCATACCCAACACGCCCAAGGCCATCGAGGGGCTGGCCAAGCCCTTAGGCACTGGTATCAAGTTGTGGCCGTCGGAAATGCTGTGGCTTTGCCAGCCGGTGGAACCGACCACCAAGTCACCCACTTCGAACTTCGGATTACGTGACTGCTCGATACGGCTGACAGCCCCGCCGGTCATCACCTCGTCGATTTCAACCGGTGCCGCGTAGGACGGCGCATCACTCATGCGCCCGCGCATGTAGGGGTCGAGGGACAGGTACAGGGTTTTCAGCAACACCTGGCCGTCTGCCAATTCCGGCAGGTTCACACGCTCAAGGCGGAAGTTTTCCGGGGTTGGCGCACCCTGGGGGCGTGAGACCAGGACAATGCGCTGGTTCAGAATCGGTTGTTGAGGCATCAGGGGCTCCTTTAACGAATCCATCGGTATAGGGTGCAGACCGTCTTTGCAGTGCCAGGGTTCAGAACAGATGACCCTGTAGTGAGCGGGCTTGCCCGCGCTGGGCTGCGCAGCAGCCCCATTAAACTCACCGTACCATTCCAGGTAAAACCCGGCGCCTGGTTTTAGGGCCGCTTTGCGCCCCAGCGCGGGTGCAAGCCCGCTCACCAAGGCAACTGCGTTCACTACGAGCACATACAAAAATGCCAGGCACTGGGCCTGGCATTGAGTCTAGCTAACGCTCGCCGATCAGAACGGCAGCTTCATGCCCGGTGGCAGTTGCATGCCAGCGGTCACACCGCCCATTTTTTCCTGGCTGTTGGCTTCGATCTTGCGCACCGCGTCGTTGACGGCTGCAGCGAACAACGCTTCCAGCATTTCCAGGTCATCTTCGCCTACACCCGGCAATACGCTTGGGTCGATGCTCACGCGCTTGATGTCGTGACGACCGGTCATCACCACGCTGACCATATCGCCACCGGCTTTACCGGTGACTTCGGCGTTGGCCAGTTCTTCCTGCATCTTGGCCATCTTTTCCTGCATCTGCTGCGCCTGCTTCATCAGGCCGGCCATGCCACCTTTCATCATGGGAATCACCTCAAAGTACGTGGATCAAGTTAGTTGCCCGGTGTCATGACGCTTGGGGCACCAGGGCTTCGACAGGTTCAATAGTATCGTGGCGGACGACCGCACCGAACTGTTGCATCATTTGTTGGATGAGCGGATCACCGTGGATCGAGTCTTCTGCTTCGCGCTGGCGGTTGATACGCCGGCGGGTCGCGGCCTGGGCCGGGGTTTCCTGCTCAGGCTTGATCAACTCGATGGCGATGGTCAGCGTGCGCTCATGGTACTGGTTCAGGGCATCGTTGAGGCGACGTTGCTGGGTCGCGTTGAACAGGGCGCTGTGGGCCGGGTCCAGGTGCAACAACCAGTGGTCGCCATCGATGGAGATAAGTGTGCAGTTGGCGGCGATGCTGCCGGTCATGCCGGAGATCGGCAGCTTCGGGAACAGTTCCAGCCATTGCAAGGCCAAGCCCGTGGCCGGCGCGGCAGCGGGTTCCGCCTCGGGCTCGGGGGCCGGCTCGGCGGTGTGCTCGCTGGCCAGATCGTCCAGGTAGCTGTAGGCCGAATCCATGTCCGGCTCGATGTAGTCTTCGTCCAGCGGCGGTTCGTCGTCATCGATACCCGGCACCGCAGCTTCCACCTGGGCGACGGTCGGCTCCGGCACAGGCGCCGACACCCACTCAGGCGCATCCGGCACTACGCTGTCCGGGGTTGGCGTGGGCATCGGTGTGAGTTCCGGCTGCTCACCGGTGGTTTCCAGAACGGGCTCCACCGCTGGCTGTTGCTCGACTTCGGGCTCGGCCTCGGCTTCTACCGGGTCATTCCAGGGCAAATCGACGACCGGCGCGGCCTCTGCAACTGGTGCAGGTTGCGGCTCAACCACGGGCGCCGCCACGACCGGCAAGGGCTCTGGCGCAGGCGCAGCAACCACTGGCGCAACGACTGCCGCGCCAGCCACTGGTTTGGCGGAATCAACTGTGGCCTGGCTGATCCCCACTGGCTTTAGCGGCTGTCTCGGTGCGTCTGCCGAGTCGGCGGGCCGGAAGGCCAGCATCCGCAGCATGACCATTTCAAAGCCACCGCGCGGCTCCGGCGCCAAGGGCAAGTCCCGGCGGCCGATCAGGCCCATCTGATAGTAGAACTGCACATCTTCGGCCGGCAGCGCCTGGGCCAGGGCCAACACGCGGTCGCGATCGCCATGACCATTGTCGACACCTTCAGGCAGGGCCTGGGCGATGGCAACGCGGTGCAGCACATTGAGAATTTCAGACAGTACGCCGTTCCAGTCCGGACCTTGCTCCGACAGGTGACGCACGGCTTCGAGCAATGCCTTGGCGTCACCTTCGATCAAGGCGTGCAGCACGTCGAATACCTGGCCATGGTCCAGGGTGCCGAGCATGGCGCGCACATCGGCGGCCATGACCTTGCCTTCACCAAAGGCGATGGCCTGGTCGGTGAGGCTCATGGCGTCACGCATCGAGCCATCGGCGGCGCGGCCAAGCAGCCACAGCGCGTCGTCTTCGAACGGTACATTCTCGACGCCCAGCACGTGGGTCAGATGCTCGACAACCCGTTCAGGCGTCATGTTCTTGAGGGAGAACTGCAGGCACCGCGACAGAATGGTTGCAGGAAGTTTCTGCGGGTCGGTGGTGGCCAGGATGAATTTGACGTAGGGCGGCGGCTCTTCCAGGGTTTTCAACAGTGCGTTGAAGGAATGGCTGGAAAGCATGTGCACTTCGTCGATCAGGTAGACCTTGAAACGCCCGCGGCTGGGCGCGTACTGCACGTTGTCCAGCAGTTCGCGGGTGTCTTCGACCTTGGTGCGGCTCGCGGCGTCGATCTCGATCAGGTCGACAAAACGGCCTTCGTCGATTTCCCGGCACACCGAGCAGGTGCCGCAAGGCGTGGAAGTGATACCGGTTTCACAGTTTAGGCATTTGGCGATGATGCGCGCGATGGTGGTCTTGCCCACCCCACGGGTCCCGGTAAACAGGTAGGCGTGGTGCAGCCGCTGGCTGTCCAAGGCATTGATCAGAGCCTTGAGCACATGGGTCTGGCCGACCATTTCGCGGAACGAGCGCGGACGCCATTTACGTGCAAGAACCTGATAACTCATCGAAAACCGTCGCAACTGGGAAACAGAAGCCGGTAATGCTAGCGGAGCAAGGGGGAAATTGCATCCGGCACGCTCGCCTAATCTGACTAAGCTCTGTTGGCTGGCCCCGAAAAGGCCTGAACCCGGAGAGTGTATGCGCGTAGTCCTGGGCGCTTTATGGATGATCACCACGGCAAGCCTGGCAGCGCCCACACCGCTGCGCTTCTCGGTTTCCGACAGCTGGGCGATGCCCATGGTGCAGCTGGACGGCGACCAGCCCACCCAAGGCATCCTCTATGACCTGATGTCGAGCCTGGCCACCCAGGTCGGGCGCCCGGCGCAGTTCCACGTCCTGGCTCGGGCGCGCATTGCCGGCGCCATGGAACACGGCGACATCGACATACGCTGTTATGTCGCCCAAGCCTGGGTCGACAACCTCTCCGGCGACTACATCTGGAGCGTGCCCCTGATGGTGCAGCGCAACGTGCTGGTAAGCCCCCGCGTTCCGGCGCAACCGGTGCAACTGGCCAAGCTGGCACCGCAGTCGATCGGCACAGTGCTCAACTACCGCTACTCCACCCTAGACGCGCTGTTCGCCAAAGGCCAACTCACTCGCGACGACGCTCGCAACGAAGAGCAAGTGCTGCAAAAGCTGGTGGCCGGACGCTACCAGTACGCCGTCATCAATGAATGGACCCTGGACCGTTTCAACCTGGGCATGCCAGAAGGTCGCCGGCTGCATAAAGTGGCAGCGATCGAGGAGCTGAGCCTGGGCTGCATTGTGCGCAATGACCCAAACGTGCCAGTGCAACCGATTTTGCGCACGCTGCTACGGATGAAGATGTCCGGCGAGATCGACGACATCATCCGGCTGTACACCGGGGAGACCGCACCCAGCGCCCCTCAAGACTGATGGCTGCCACACTGGCCAGCACAATCACCCCGCCCAACACCACCTGCGCAGCAATGTGCTCGCCCAACAATGTCGCCGCCATCACCATCGCCACGGGCGGGATCAAATACATCGCCACCGACGCGCGGCTGACCTCCACATGCTTCAACACGTACCCCCACGCCAGGTACGCCAGGGCACTCGGAAAGATGCCCAGCACCAGCACCGCCAGGTTCTCCGGCAACGGCGCCTGCGCCACGGCAGCGGGTAGGCCCGGCAGGTTCACCAGCAACATCAAGGTGCCCGCCCACACCATGTAGCACGCCATGGTCAGCGGGCTGTAGCGATGGGCATAGTGTTTCTGGAGGGCGAAATACACGCTCCACGACACCGCTGCCAGCAGGATCAGCAAGCCACGCGGGTCAATATCACCCACGCCATGATCGCCCCAGATCACCACCAGCACGCCGAGCAACCCCAGCAACACGCAGCCCCAACGCCAGGCACTGACCCGCTCCTTCAAGCAGAAAAATGCGATCAACACGCTGAACAGCGGCGCCGACTGCGCCAATACGCTGGACGCCGCCGCCGTGACGAACTGCTGCCCGTGATTGAGGCTGGTGTGATGCAGGAACACCCCGAAAAAACCCAGCACCAGCAACCACGGCAGATCCCTCACGCGCGGTCGACCGATACCCATCACCAGCGCCACACCCGCCATGAACACCGACGCAATCAAAAACCGCAGCAACGCCAACTGGCCAGGACTGTAACTGTGCAGCCCCATGTGCACGCCAATCGGCGAATAGGCCCAACAAAGGATGACGCCGGCAATGACTAGCATAAGCTTCACGGGTGACGGGGTATTCATCGACGGTATCCAGAAACTGAGAAGGAATGCCGTCAGTCTTGGGCCGCACAAGGCGTAGGACAATTAACCGTTTCTGACTTCTGAAATCACTGGAACTGAGTAATGGAACTGGCCCAACTGAAAATGGTGCGAGCCGTGGCGCAAACCGGCAGCGTGGCCCAGGCGGCCGTGCAGTTGCATTGCGTGCCGTCCAACATCACCACGCGCATCAAGCAACTGGAAGGCGAGTTGGGCACCCCGCTGTTTATCCGTGCCGGGCGTGGGTTGGCCATCAGTGCCGCCGGTGAGATCTTTCTGGAGTACTGCGAACGCATTCTCGCACTGGTGGACGAATCCAAACGCGCCGTGGACGCCAACGCCATTCCCCGTGGCACCTTGCGCATCGGCGCCGTGGAGTCCAGCGCCAGTGGCCGCCTGCCGCCGTTACTGGCGGAGTATCACCGGCGCTACCCGGATGTGAGCCTGGAACTGGTGACTGGCGCCTGGGGCCAACTGCTCGACGACCTGCAACATCACCGCCTGGATGTGGCGCTGGTAGCGTCCGGCGGCAAACGCGCCAAGCTTGAACACAGCGTGGTCTACAGCGAGCGCCTGGTGCTGATCGCCAGCGCCTCCAGCGAACCGATCCGCAACGCCGCCGACCTGGCCGGCCGCACCCTGCTGGTATGGCCGCCCGGCTGCCCCTACCGCGCGGCGCTGGAAAACTGGGTCAAGCCCCACGACTTCAAGCCAAGCATCGCCAGCTATGCCAGCTGGGGCACAATCATCGGCTGCGTGAGTGCGGGGATCGGCGTGGCGTTGGCGCCAGAGGGCATCCTGGCGCGCTATGAGCAGGCCAACCAACTGGCGTCTTACCGGTTTGAAGAACTGCAGGCCGTGGACAACCTGCTGTTCTGGCACAAAGACACCCAGCGGCACCTGGCGCGGGATGCGTTTGCCGGGTTGCTGCGAGAGACGTTCGGCTAGCCTAACTTCACTGCGGGCACGGATTGACGATTGCAAACTCATCCGTATTCGCCATCCCCGGCTTATAGCCAGGCGTGGTGACGTAGCGCAAAACCTTATTACCGGTGAGCTTCACAAATGAGCCCTCGACACCGGTGAACACCTTCTGCTGTTTGCCCGTCAGGTAATCGAAGATCTTCAATTTCATCGGCATATTCATCTGGCCGCCTGGCGTGATGGGCGCCAGCATGAAGGCATCGTCTTTGGTGAACACGTAGAAGATTTCCGGCTTGTCACGACCCTCCGTCACTTTCGCGCACATCACCTCTTCGACACGCAAGGTCCTGACCGGAATATAAGTCTTGTTCTGGTAGAGGCTGAGAATGAACCCCTGCTTGGTCAACACACCCAACCCTTGGGTGGCATGGCAGATCTCTGCAATCCCGTAGGTGTAGGGGCACCAATTGGTTTCGGTGATGCCGATAATATCGGCCGGTGCAACGCCCAGGTCATGTTCAATTTTGGCCCGGTCTTCGGGGCTCTGATAGGGAATCATCACGCAGCCGTGCAAACCCAGCACCAGTGCGGAGAGTAAAACGAGGGACGAAAAACGCATGTGGGACCTCCATGTCTACGGGAGGCGCATGCTACGCGAGTCAGGGCTTGGGCGCAGCCAGGCGACGGATTAGCCCGCCTGTAAAATCCGGCCTTTCAATTTAAACGAAGCGTTTATTCACAAGCTGGGCTACTGTCACGGACGCATGACGCACCTGAAACCACTCAAGGATTGAAATGAAAGCGCCTCTACTACTGATCTCGTTGCTCCTGGCCCTGCTGTCCGGCTGCACCACCTCTTCAACCCCAGATATGTCACGCCCCTCGATTGCCGAAACCAAGACAGTGGTGTTCGGCAGCAAGACGTTCGTCCTGAAATTCCAGAAGGATGGCTTGTGGGAGTATTTCCCCGCTGAGGAAAGCGTCGATGCCTGGAGTGAAATGGTGGACTTCACCGTCGTTTCTCGCGACTTCAACCGCTTCACGCCTCTGGACCTCGCCAAGCGCGCCATCCAGTTGCACCAGCAGGAAAACCCGAACAGCCCGGCGATCCTGCTGACGGACAATAAAACGGGGATCGACTATTCGATGCATTTCTACCCCAAGTCACTGCGTAAAGACGGGCACTTCTCTGAAATCAGTTATTTCAAGTATTACAAAGACAGCGGCACCGGCCAGACCATCATTTTCCACTTCGCGAGGAATATTCCGGTTCCGAGTGACCCCGAGGCAAAGGCCGTGGAAACAGGCCGGGAAATAGTGCCGCTGATCGAGGCATTTCCGAAGTACCGGCCATAAGGCCGTAGAACGGACAGCACAAAGCTGTTCGCAGGCAGTGATTGCCAGCAAAGCGCATATAAAAATTTGGATTTAGGTGGGTGTTGCAGGAAGAGCGTTATGGAGGCAACCCCACCAGCCACACCCCGGCACACAATGTTCCCGCTGTGGCTGCTGCCTTCCGGCTCTGACCAGGTTCACGGGTAATCGTTGCGGGGGGACCGATGGGGTCACCATAACGACGCCTGCCTCTCGGCAAGCGGGGCCATTGTACCGATCTAATCAGAAGTTACAACCGTTCGTGGCGGATTAAAAATATCTGATGGCTCAAGTACTTGCCTGTTTCCCCAGAAGGTCCATCGCCCGCTGTGGAGCCGGGATGCAGACGACTCGGCCTGTAGTGAGCGGGCTTGCCCCGCGCTGGGGGGCGAAGCCGCCCCAAATCCGTCACACGCGTGGTACCTGATACAACGCGGCGTCCATGTTGGGGCGGCTTCGCCCCCCAGCGCGGGGCAAGCCCGCTCACTACAGACTCAGCTATTGAACCTGTAGCACGTCATCCGCCCGGCCGCCCTCTTCCTGAATTACCAAGTGGATGAAGTGCAGCTTGGCGATCACCGGCGGTGGCAGCACGAAGGGATAGAAATCCGGCTGGCCCATGCTGCGCGACAGCTCATTGAGCATGCCGGCAAGCTCGATCCACGCGTTGACGAATGACAGGAACGCCACGCCGCCTGGGTGGTCGGGGTCGTAGAGGGTGGTGAGGGGAAACGGCTGGTAGTCCAGGTCCATCTCGCGGGCGCTCATGCCGAAGCCGAGCGCGGTGTCGACGGCGTCCATCATGTGCAGGTAGTGCGCCCAGGTTTCTGCCCAGTCTTCCCAGGGGTGCATGGTGGCATAGGCGCTGACGCAGGTTTGTTGCCAGTCGGGACGCGGGCCGTTCTGGTAGTGATGATCCAGTGCATCGGCGTAACTGGCGCGTTCGTCGCCGAACAGGTTACGAAAGGGTTCCTGCCACTGGGTATTGGCGATCAGACGATCCCAATAATAGTGGCCGACTTCATGCCGGAAATGCCCGAGCAAGGTTCGATAAGGCTCGCGCATTTGCACCCGGACTTTTTCGCGGTGGGCGTCGTCTGCCTCCTTGATATCGAGGGTGATCAGGCCGTTGGCGTGGCCCGTCATGGGGCGTTGCCTTCAAGGTCGATGCCAACGAAGTCAAAAGCCAGGCCGGCATCCTCATCGACGGTTTTGGGGACCACTCGCAAACCCAGACTGACCAGTTGCGCCACCAGACGACGCTTGGCGATCTCGACCTTGCGCCAACGCTCAGGGTTTTCCGGGACGGACAGGTCAGGGATGGTGCGATTCAAGCTACAAGCCACACACAGCGGTGCGGTGCTGTGGGCGGGAATCAACCAGTTGCAGGCCGCCGGGGTGTCAAGGTTGGCGCAGCGGCGGAAGGCGCCGGCGTCGAGGTTGCCGTCCTGCAGCCAGGTGCCTTCGACTGGGCCAGGTTGCAGGGAGGCCAGCCGGCTTTGTTGGGGCTGGTAGCCCAGCAACGCCTGGCAAGCCAGGCATTGGCTGTTGCGAAAGAACAGGGATTGGCCGCAGCGGCATTGCCATACCTTGCTGTTGCGAGATGGGCCGGCCACGAACGGTGCGGCGATGCGCGAACTAAGCTGCTCGAAGTAGCGGAACATGGCGATCTCTCCCTGGGTGACAGAGACTAGATCATTTCCGCGAGAGATCGTTCCCACGCTCTGCGTGGGAACGATCTCTCGCGCGGTCAGACGGTGATGTTGTGCTTGGCGAGGAACGCGACGAAGGCTTCTTCATCCAGCACCTTCAAGCCCAGTTCGCTGGCCTTGGCCAGTTTCGAACCAGCGCCCGGCCCGGCGACCACGCAGTGGGTTTTCGCCGAAACAGAGCCCGCCACTTTGGCGCCCAGGCTTTCGAGCTTGTCCTTGGCCACGTCGCGACTCATCAGTTCCAGCGAGCCGGTGAGTACCCAGGTGTGGCCAGCTTCGGGCAAACCTTCGACCACCTTCTTCTCGCTGTCCCAATGCATGCCAAAGTCCTTGAGCTGCTGCTCAATGGCCAGGGCACGGTTGGCGTTGTCGGCGTTATCAAAGAAGTCGCGCACGGCCTTGGCCTGCTTCTCGGGCAGCGCCTGGCGCATATCCAGCCAATCGGCCTTGATCACCCTTCCAGGCTGCCGAACTTGTCCGCCAGCTTCTGCGCAGCGCCAGGGCCAACGGTCGGCACGTGCAGCTTGTCCAGCAAGCCGCCGAGCGTGGTGCTGGCGGCAAACTCGGCACTCAGGTCGCCCTGATCCTGCAGTTGCAGGCCGCATTCCTCCGGCGACAGCAACGCACCGATCACGTCCTGGTTATGGCTGTCTTCAAAGAAACTGTGAATCTCGTGCGCCACTTCCAGGCCCACGTCCGGCAAGTACGTCAGCACTTCCGGCAAGGCCTTTGCACGCGCTCCAGGGATGCCAGGGAGCGCGCCAGCACCTTGGCGGTCTCCTCGCCGACGTCGGGGATGCCCAGGGCGTAGATAAAACGCGCCAGGGTCGGCGTCTTGCTGTTTTCGATGGCGGTGATCAGCTTCTTGCTGGAGATATCGGCGAAGCCTTCCAGGTCGATGATCTGCTCGTACTTGAGCTTGTAGAGATCGGCCGGCGAGCCGATGAGTTTCTCATCCACCAGTTGCTCGATGGTCTTGTCGCCCAGGCCGTCGATGTCCATGGCGCGTCGCGAAACGAAGTGGATGATCGCCTGCTTGAGCTGCGCACCACAGGCCAGGCGCCCGACGCAGCGGTACACCGCGCCTTCGCTGACGGTTTCCTTGCCCTTGCTGCGCTTGACCAGTTGGGTACGCTCCACATGGGAGCCGCACACCGGGCAGCTTTCGGGGATCGGCACCGGGCGGGCGTTTTCCGGGCGGCGTTCGAGCACCACGGAGACGACTTGCGGGATCACATCACCGGCGCGACGGATGATCACGGTGTCGCCGATCATGACGCCCAGACGCGCGACCTCGTCCATGTTGTGCAGGGTTGCGTTGGACACCGTCACACCCGCAACCTTGACCGGCTTGAGACGCGCCACCGGGGTGACGGCGCCAGTACGGCCGACCTGGAATTCCACATCCAGCAGTTCGGTCAGCTCTTCCAGCGCCGGGAATTTATGCGCAATCGCCCAACGTGGCTCACGGGCGCGGAAACCCAGTTCACGCTGGTAAGCAATGCTGTTGACCTTGAACACCACGCCGTCGATTTCATAGGGCAGGCTGTTACGGCGCTCGCCGATGTCGCGGTAGTACTCCAGGCAATCCTCGATACCTTTAGCCAATTTCAGCTCGTGGCTGATGGGCATGCCCCACTTCTGTAGCTGTTGCAGGTTGCCGATATGCGTGTCGCTGATGTCGGTGGTCACGCCGTAGCAGCAGAATTCCAGCGGGCGACTGGCGGTGATCTTCGAGTCCAACTGGCGCAGGCTGCCGGCGGCGGCGTTGCGTGGGTTGGCGAAGGTTTTGCCGCCGACTTCCAGCTGCGAGGCGTTGAGGCGTTCGAATCCGGCCTTGGACATGAACACTTCACCGCGCACTTCCAAGGTCGCCGGCCAGCCACTGCCGTGCAGCTTGAGCGGGATATTGCGCACTGTGCGCACGTTGACGCTGATGTCTTCACCCGTGGTGCCGTCGCCACGGGTGGCACCGCGCACCAATTCGCCGTCCTGATACAACAGGCTGACCGCCAGGCCATCCAGCTTGGGTTCGCAGCTGTATTCCACCGCCGCGCCACCGCCAAACAGATCGCCCGTCGGAAGGTCGAGGCCTTCGGTCACCCGGCGATCAAACTCCAGCATGGTGGTTTCATCGAACGCGTTACCGAGGCTGAGCATCGGGATCTCATGCTTCACCTGGGTGAACGCCGACAATGCCGCACTGCCCACACGCTGCGTCGGTGAATCGCGCGTCACCAGGTCCGGGTGCTCGGCTTCCAGGGCCTTGAGCTCGTGGAACAACCGATCGTACTCGGCGTCCGGGATGCTCGGCTCGTCGAGTACGTGGTAACGGTAGTTGTGCTGATCCAGTTCAGCGCGCAGTTCGAGGATGCGGGTGTGGGCGGCGGTCATGGGTGTTCTCTCATAAAGCAAAAGAGCAGCCGAAGCTGCTCAATATGTTAGTGCACGGATTCTACAGACAACGCTTAAGATCGAACCTCAGCGTTTCTGTGTCAGGGCGCGACGCTCAAACTCGACGATGCGCTGACGGTAGTGCTCGATGGTCTGGGCGGTGAGGACGCTGCGTTGGTCGTCCTTGAGCTCGCCGTTCAGTTCCTGGGACAGCTTGCGGGCTGCGGCCACCATCACGTCGAACGCTTGTTTCGGGTGACGCGGGCCTGGCAGGCCGAGGAAGAAGCTCACGGCTGGCGTGCTGAACAGGTCGATATCGTCCAGATCGAAGGTGCCCGGCTTGACCGCGTTGGCCATCGAGAACAGCACTTCGCCGTTGCCGGCCATGCTTTCGTGGCGGTGGAAGATATCCATTTCGCCAAAACGCAGGCCGCTTTCAAGGATGTTCTGCAACAGGGCTGGGCCTTTGAAACCAGCGGCGTCGCGGCAGATCACGCTGATCACCAAGACTTCTTCGGCGGCAGGCTGATCGGCAACCGATTGGCGCGCAGCGGTCTTGCCCACGTTTTCATCCGGGAAGTCATCGTCACGGCTGCTGAAACTCGGGCCTTCTTCAACATCCAGGTTCAAATCGCCCTGATGCGGTTCGGCAACAGCGGCACTGGCACGCTTGCCACGCTTGGAAGACGGCTCGCGGGCTTCACGCACCGGCGCGCTCATCGACGGCAAGTCGTGCTCGTCCAATTGCGGTTCTTTATGGGTATCCAACACACGGGGCGGCCCCAGCAGCTCGGCGCCGCCGTCGTCGTCAGGCAAGTTGGACAGGTTGCGGTCCAGACGGAATTTGAGCTTGCCCTTGCCACCGCGCATCCGGCGCCAGCCATCAAAAAGAATACCGGCAATGACAATAATGCCGATGACGATCAGCCACTCGCGCAGACCGATTTCCATGTAATCCCGTGCCTCTAATAAAAAATGCTGAAAAATAAGGGGTTTAGCACCGTGCAAACCGCTTTAAAACGTGGCGCCAACTCTATGTTCTGACTGACGTTTTGCCCACGCACACGAAAAATTGACATTAAACTAGCACGACCAAAGATAACTTTACACCGTCTGTCAAAATGCCTTGGACAATTATGTCCTTTAGCCATCTTTGCCAGCCTCGTAAAAGACCTTACATCCTGCCGAAAATTCTCTTTCAAAGCGCGGGTCAGGATTCCACCATCGCCATCGCTTCTTCCACATCCACGGCCACCAAACGCGAACAGCCAGGTTCGTGCATCGTCACACCCATCAGTTGATCGGCCATTTCCATGGCGATCTTATTGTGGGTGATATAGATGAACTGCACCGTCTGGGACATCTCTTTCACCAGTCGTGCGTACCGTCCAACGTTAGCGTCATCCAGCGGTGCGTCAACTTCATCGAGCATGCAGAACGGCGCCGGGTTCAACTTGAAGATGGCAAATACCAGGGCCAAAGCGGTCAGGGCTTTTTCGCCACCGGACAACAAATGGATGGTGCTGTTCTTCTTGCCCGGAGGCCGCGCCATGATCGTTACCCCTGTATCGAGTAGATCTTCGCCTGTCAGTTCCAAGTAAGCGCTGCCACCACCGAAAACTTTTGGGAATAACGCCTGTAAACCGCTATTAATCTGATCAAAGGTATCTTTGAAGCGATTACGGGTTTCCTTGTCGATCTTGCGGATCACATTTTCCAACGTGTCCAGGGCTTCGACCAAGTCGGCATCCTGGGCATCCAGATAACGCTTACGTTCGGACTGCTGTTGGTATTCGTCGATGGCGGCGAGGTTGATCGCGCCAAGGCGTTGGATACGTGCAGCAATGCGCTCAAGTTCTTCTTCGGCGTCTTTCTCGTTGGCCTGGGCGGTCAACGTATTAAGTACGCCATGCAAGTCATAGCCGTCTTCCAGCAACTGATCCTGCAGGTCTTGCGGCGCACGGTCAGGGCTTGCCATTCCATGCGCTGTTGTTCGAGTTGGCCGCGGATCAGCTGGGATTGCTGCTCGGCCTGGGTCCGACGTTTTTCTGCATCGCGCAGTTCGCGGTCGGCGTCTTCAAGCGCGATCTGCGCGGTCTTGAGCTCTTCGTCGACCGTCATGCGCTTGTCGAGCAGTTCTTCGAGCTTGAGGCGCAACTCTTCGAGCGGCGCTTCGCCCTCTTCCAGGTTAAGGCTCAGTTGCTCACGTTTTTCGGTCAGGCGTTCGGATTGCATCTCCAGACGCTCAAGGGCCTGGGCCGTGGACGCGTGCTGGGCTTTGAGCGAGCCCAACCGCACCGCTAACTGATGAGCATGATCCTTGTGCTGCCGCGCTTCCTGACGCACGCGGTCGAGGCGTTCGCGCAGGCTGTCGCGCTCGGCCAGCAGCAATTCGCGCTGCTCGGTGTCCAGCGCCATGCTGTCGAGGGCCTCCTGCAAGTGCAGGCGCGCTTCGCCGATCTGTTCGTGCTCCAGGGCCCGCTGCTCGCCCATCTCGGCAACTTCTTCGTCTAGGCGAGTGCGGCGCAGGGTCAGTTGTTCAGCCTTGGCTTTGCTCGCAGAGAGCTGGGCCTTGAGTTCGCCTTGCTGGCGCGCTTCGTCCTGCAACAGACGGCGCAGGTGTTCGCGGCCGGTCTCTTGCTGACGCTGGGTGGCGCGCAGGGTTTGCAGTTGGGTTTCCAGGCTTTCCAGAGTGGCTTCGCGCTCTTCGCGTTCGGCGATCAGGTTGACGATTTCCTGGCCTCGGGCCAGAACGCCGCTTTCCGCTTCAGTGGCACGGCGCACCCGCAGGAAGTGGCGACCCACCCAGTAGCCATCACGGCTGATCAGGCTTTCACCGGCGCCCAGTTGGCCGCGTTGGGCCAGCGCCTGTTCCAGGGAATCCACCGGTTTGACCTGGCCCAGCCATGGCGACAAATCAATGGCCGCCTCAACCTTGTCCAGCAGGCTGCCCGGCACGCGCGCGCCATCGGCTGCGGGGCTGAGCAAACGCAAATCACCCTGGGCAAAACCGGCCAGGTCGAAGCCGCCAAAATCATCCACCAGCACGGCTTGCAGGTCGGCGCCCAGCACGGTTTCCACCGCCAGTTCCCAACCGGCTTGCACTTTCAAGCCTTCGGCCAGTCGTGGACGCTCGGCCAAGTGCTGATCGCGTAGCCATTCGGCGGTGCCGGTGCCTGGGTCCAAGGCCGCTTGCTGCAAGGCTTCGAGGGACGCCAAGCGCCCGTTCAACCGCTGCAAATCGCCCTGGGCCTGTTGCTGTGCCTGGGTCGCCTGTTGCAGTTGCTGACGCAATTGCTCCAGGCGCTCCACTTGCTGTTCTTCACTGGCTTCCAGCTCTTCCAGCGTCATTTCGCTTTCGGCCAGTTGCTCGCTCAGCTCCATGATCGCTGCGTCTTCCGGGTCGGCGGACAGCAGCGCACGTTCCTCCTGCATGCGACGCTGGCGCTCGGCCAGGCGCTCCATGCTGGTTTCCAGTTGCTGGATGCGCGACTGCTGCACCTCGGCCTGGCGGCGCGGCTCGGCGGATTGCAGGTTGAACGTGTCCCACTGCTCCTGCCAGCCATGCATGGTGGCTTCGGATTCTTCCAGGGCGGCGGCAGCTTCTTCGGCCGCAGCAGTGGTGACTTCCTGCTCGGGGGTGAGCATGTCCAGCTCCTCCCCAAGGGTCAGCAGCAAGGTGCGATCGTGGCCTAGGTGCGACTCCGTCTCCAGTCGCGCGCGCTCGGCTTCCTTCAAGTCGTCCTGCAACTGGCGCAGGCGCTGCTGGCCGTGCTGGATGCTCTGCTCCACCCGGGCAATATCGCCGCCCACCGAATAGAAACGGCCTTGCACCAAATTGAAGCGTTCGGACAGGTCATGGTGACCGTCACGCAAGCGCTCGATGCTGGCGTCGGCGTTGCGCTGCTCGGCCACCAGCGCTTCAAAACTGATTTCCTGTGTGCCGATGATCGCTTCGCGCTGGCCAACCTGGTCATTCAACGCCTGCCAACGCAGGGCCGACAGTTGCGCCTTGAGCTGGCGCTCTTCGCCCTTGTATTCCTGATACTTCTCGGCAGCCTGGGCCTGGCGGTGCAGGCGCTCCAACTGGCGCTCCAGCTCTTCGCGCAGGTCGGTGAGGCGGGCGAGGTTTTCGTGGGTGCGACGAATGCGGTTTTCGGTCTCGCGGCGGCGCTCCTTGTACTTGGAGATGCCGGCCGCTTCTTCGATAAAGTTGCGCAGGTCTTCGGGCTTGGCTTCGATCAGCTTGGAGATCATGCCCTGTTCGATGATCGAGTAGCTGCGCGGGCCCAAGCCGGTGCCGAGGAAAATATCGGTGATGTCTCGACGGCGACACTTGGTGCCGTTGAGGAAGTAGCTGTTCTGGCTGTCGCGGGTCACTTTGCGGCGGATGGAGATTTCCGCGTAGGCCGCGTACTCGCCAATCAACGTGCCGTCGGAGTTGTCGAACACCAGTTCGATGCTGGCCTGGCTCACGGGCTTACGGCTGGTGGAGCCGTTGAAGATGACGTCGGTCATCGACTCGCCACGCAGGTTTTTTGCCGAGCTCTCGCCCATCACCCAACGGACGGCGTCGATGATGTTCGACTTGCCGCAACCATTGGGCCCGACCACCGCCGCCATGTTACTGGGGAAGTTCACCGTGGTCGGGTCGACGAAGGATTTGAACCCCGCCAGTTTGATGCACTTGAGCCGCACGCTTAGGCGTCCGCCAAGGCTGCGATGACCAGTGAGCAACTGCGCTGGCCGTAGGCGGACAGCACTTGGCGGATCTGCGCCAGGTCACGGGCGAGTACGGCGGCGAGCAGTTGCTCGAACAGCACCAGGTATTCGCTCATGGACGCTTTGCGCTGGTCCAGGGCCAGGTAGTAGGCGCGGTTCATCGCCGGCTGCAGGTTTTCGACGGTTTCCTGCAAATACGGGTTGTTGGCGAAGGGGTAAGCGGCGCGCATCACGTTGAAGCTTTCTTCAACGAAGGCGCGGATATCCTGGCGTTCGAAGCTGACGATCAAGCGCTGCTGGATCTGCAGGAATGGCGCCATGTCGGCCTGGGTCTGCCAGCCTTCGGCAACGGCATTGCCCAACAGAATGTACAACTCGCCCATCAGCGTGCACAGGCTCTGCACCTTGTGCGCGGTGAGTTCGGTGACGTGGGCGCCTCGGCGCGGCAGGATCGCGATCAGGTGGCGGCGTTCGAGGATCAACAAGGCTTCGCGCACGGAACCACGGCTGACATTGAGCGCCAGCGTGACCTTTTGCTCCTGGATTCGCTCCCCAGGCTTGAGATCGCCGCGAATGATACGTTCGGCGAGGTGGTGAGCAATTTGCTCGGCGAGACTGTCCGGCGCCTTGAACGTCATGTTTTCCCTTCAAAATCTTCTATCGGTACAAGCGCGGCAGTGTAGCGCATTGGCCCGCTGATGGCGCTACGCCCGCCGTGGCGAATTTGGCATGAAATAAGCAATGTTGAAAAGCCAAAAGCCCCTGAAAACGCCGGTTCCAGAAGACTGGACCATAATTGAAAGTGTTGCGACTGCATTTTCTTGACCTTCTGGTCAGAAAATCGTTGACCGAAAAGTCAGACATGACTAGATTCGGCGCAAAGCGGTTAACAACAATAATGAGTCTGCGAGGCCTTCCGTGATCCAGTTTTTACTTAACCAGGAACTCCGTAGCGAGCACGCCCTGGACCCCAACCTGACCGTGCTCAACTATTTGCGTGAGCACTTGGGCAAATCCGGTACCAAGGAAGGCTGCGCCAGTGGCGATTGCGGTGCATGTACCGTGGTGGTCGGCGAACTGCACGCCGATGCTCAAGGCATCGAGCAAATTCGTTATCGCAGCCTCAATTCGTGCCTGACCTTTGTCTCGTCCCTGCACGGCAAGCAGTTGATCAGCGTAGAAGACCTCAAGCACCAGGGCCAATTGCACAGCGTGCAACAGGCCATGGTGGAATGCCACGGCTCGCAATGCGGCTTTTGCACCCCGGGCTTTGTGATGTCGTTGTTTGCCCTGCAAAAGAACAGCGATGCCCCCGACAGCCAAAAAGCCCATGAAGCCCTGGCCGGCAACCTCTGCCGCTGCACCGGCTACCGCCCGATCCTCGCCGCCGCCGAACAGGCTTGCTGCAACAAGCCACAAGACCAATTCGACAGCCGCCAGGCCGAGACCATTGCGCGCCTCAAAGCCATCGCGCCCACCCAGACCGGCGAACTCAACAGCGGCGACAAACGTTGCCTGGTGCCGCTCACCGTCGCCGACCTGGCCGACCTCTATGATGCCTACCCCCAAGCGCGTCTGCTGGCCGGCGGCACCGACCTGGCGCTGGAGGTGACCCAGTTCCACCGCACGCTGCCGGTGATGATCTACGTGGGCAACATCGCCGAGATGAAGCGCATCGACGACTTCGACGACCGCCTGGAAATCGGCGCTGCCACCGCCCTCTCCGACTGCTACAGCGCGCTGCACCACCAATACCCTGACTTCGGCGACCTGCTGCACCGCTTCGCGTCCTTGCAGATCCGCAACCAGGGCACCCTGGGCGGCAATATCGGCAACGCTTCGCCCATCGGTGACTCGCCGCCACTGCTGATCGCCCTCGGTGCGCAGATCGTGCTGTGCAAGGGCGAAACCCGGCGCACCCTCGCGCTGGAGGACTACTTCATCGACTACCGCGTCACCGCGCGTCAAGACAGCGAATTCATCGAGAAAATCATCGTGCCCAAGGGCCACACTCTGTTTCGGGCCTACAAGGTTTCCAAGCGCCTGGACGATGATATTTCCGCAGTCTGCGCCGCCTTCAACCTGAAGATCGACAACGGTGTCATCCGCGAGGCCCGCGTCGCCTTCGGCGGCATGGCCGCCACGCCAAAACGCGCCCAACACTGCGAGGCCGTGTTGACCGGTGCCACTTGGAACGCCGCCACCGTCGAGAAGGCCTGCGCTGCCCTGGCCGAGGATTTCACTCCACTGTCAGACTTCCGCGCCAGCAAGGAATACCGCCTGCTCAGCGCACAGAACCTGCTGCGCAAATACTTCATCGAACTGCAAACGCCGCACATCGAGACTCGGGTGACCGCTTATGTCTAACCATCACGCCGTGGTAAAAACCCAGGCCGAACTCGCCGAGCTGTTCTCCCAGGACCTCACCTCCGGTGTGGGCCGCAGCGTCAAGCATGACAGCGCCGCCAAGCATGTTTCCGGCGAAGCGCAATACATCGATGACCGCCTGGAATTCCCCAACCAATTGCACCTGTATGCGCGCATGTCCGACCGTGCCCACGCCCGCATCATCAGCATCGACACGGCGCCGTGCTACGCCTTTGACGGCGTGCGCATCGTCATCACCCACGAAGACGTGCCGGGCCTGAAAGACATCGGCCCGCTGATGCCTGGCGACCCGTTGCTGGCCATCGACACGGTGCAGTTCGTCGGCCAGGTGGTACTCGCCGTCGCGGCGCGTGACTTGGAAACCGCGCGCAAAGCCGCGATGGCAGCCGTGATCGAATACGAAGACCTGGAACCGGTGCTGGATGTGGTCGAGGCGTTTCGCAAAAAACACTTTGTGCTGGACAGCCACACCCACCAGCGCGGTGATTCGGCCAGCGCACTGGCGAGCGCGAAAAACCGCATCCAGGGCACCCTGCACATCGGCGGCCAGGAACACTTCTACCTGGAGACCCAGATCTCTCGGTGATGCCCACCGAAGACGGCGGCATGATCGTCTATTGCTCCACGCAAAACCCCACCGAAGTGCAGAAACTGGTGGCCGAAGTGCTGGACGTGTCGATGAATAAAATCGTCGTCGACATGCGCCGCATGGGCGGTGGTTTCGGCGGCAAGGAAACCCAGGCTGCCAGCCCCGCGTGTTTGTGCGCCGTGGTCGCGCGCCTTACCGGCCAGCCGACCAAGATGCGCCTGCCGCGTGTGGAAGACATGCTGATGACCGGCAAGCGCCACCCCTTCTATATCGAATATGACGTGGGCTTTGACGACACCGGCCGCCTGCACGGCATCAACCTGGACCTGGCCGGCAACTGCGGCTGTTCACCGGACTTGTCGAACTCGATTGTCGACCGTGCGATGTTCCACTCCGACAACTCGTATTACCTGGGCGACGCCACGGTCAACGGCCATCGCTGCAAGACCAACACCGCGTCCAACACTGCCTATCGCGGCTTCGGCGGCCCGCAAGGCATGGTCGCCATCGAGGAAGTGATGGACGCCATCGCTCGCCATCTGGCGCTGGACCCACTGGCGGTGCGCAAGGTCAACTACTACGGCAAGACCGAACGCAACGTCACCCACTACTACCAGACTGTCGAGCACAACATGCTCGAAGAAATGACCGCCGAGCTTGAGGCCAGCAGCCAATATGCTGAGCGCCGTGAAGCGATTCGCCTGTACAACGCCCACAGCCCGATCCTGAAAAAAGGCCTGGCGCTGACCCCGGTGAAATTCGGTATTTCGTTTACCGCGAGCTTTCTGAACCAGGCCGGTGCGCTGATCCATATCTACACCGACGGCAGCATCCACCTGAACCACGGCGGTACCGAGATGGGTCAGGGTTTGAACACCAAGGTTGCGCAAGTGGTGGCCGAAGTGTTCCAGGTCGAAATCGACCGTGTGCAGATCACCGCCACCAACACCGACAAGGTGCCCAACACCTCGCCGACCGCCGCCTCCAGCGGTGCCGACCTGAACGGCAAGGCCGCGCAGAACGCCGCCGAAACCATCAAGCAGCGCCTGGTGGAATTTGCCGCGCGCAAGTACGACGTGAGTGAAGCGGATGTGGAGTTCCACAACGGCCATGTACGCGTGCGCGACCAGATCCTGACATTCGAGGCGCTGATCCAGCAGGCGTATTTCGCCCAGGTGTCGCTGTCGAGCACCGGGTTCTACAAGACCCCGAAAATCTTCTACGACCGCAGCCAGGCGCGCGGTCGGCCGTTCTACTATTTCGCGTTCGGCGCGGCGTGCTGCGAAGTGATCGTCGATACGCTGACCGGTGAATACAAGATGCTGCGCACCGACATCCTCCATGACGTGGGCGCCTCGCTGAACCCGGCCATCGACATTGGCCAGGTAGAAGGCGGGTTCATCCAGGGCATGGGCTGGCTGACCATGGAAGAGCTGGTGTGGAACAACAAGGGCAAGCTGATGACCAACGGCCCGGCCAGCTACAAGATCCCCGCCGTTGCAGACATGCCGCTGGACCTGCGGGTGAAGCTGGTGGAAAACCGCAAGAACCCGGAAGACACGGTGTTCCATTCCAAGGCCGTGGGTGAGCCGCCGTTCATGCTTGGTATTGCTTCGTGGTGCGCGATCAAGGATGCGGTGGCGAGCCTGGGTGACTATCGCCATCAGCCGAAGATCGATGCGCCGGCGACGCCTGAGCGGGTGTTGTGGGGGTGTGAACAAATGCGGCAGTTGACTGCGGCTGTGGCTGTGGAGACTGAAACTGAGTTGGCTTCGCTTTAGACCGAGGCGCGGCCTTCGCGAGCAAGCCCGCTCCCACATTTTGATCTGTGAACACCGTCAAATGTGGGAGCTGGCTTGCCTGCGATAGCGGTCTCAAAGACACCACAAGAGGTGACTATGAATTATTGGCTCAGCGCCCTCGCGAATCTGCAAAACAGCGGCGAACCCTGCGTGCTCGTGACCATCATCGAAGAGCTCGGCTCCACCCCGCGCAACGCCGGCTCCAAGATGGTCATCAGCGCCGCCCAGACCTTCGACACCATCGGTGGCGGGCACCTGGAATACAAGGCGATGCAGATCGCCCGTGACATGCTTGTGCGTGGCCAGCAGAACACCCATCTGGAGCGTTTCAGCCTGGGCGCGAGCCTGGGCCAGTGTTGCGGCGGCGTGACCGTGTTGCTGTTCGAACCGATGGGCCAGGTACAAGCGCAGATCGCGGTGTTCGGCGCAGGCCACGTGGGCCGCGCACTGGTGCCGCTGCTGGCGAGCCTGCCGTGCCGGGTGCGCTGGATCGACTCCCGTGAGCAGGAGTTTCCGGAACATATCCCCGAAGGCGTGCGTAAAATCGTCAGCGAAGAGCCGGTGGACGAAATTGCCGACCTGCCGGTGGGCAGTTACTGCATCGTCATGACCCATAATCATGCGCTGGATTTGGAACTCACCGCCGCCCTGCTCAAGCGCAACGACTTTACCTACTTTGGCCTGATCGGCTCGCAGACCAAACGCGTCAAATTTGAACACCGCCTGCGTGACCGCGGCTTCGATGCCGCACAGCTGCAACGCATGCACTGCCCCATGGGCCTCACCGAGGTGAAGGGCAAATTGCCGGTGGAGATCGCCATTTCCATCGCCGGCGAAATCATCGCCACCTATAACGCCAATTTCGGCCAGCACACCGCCAGCGCCGAACCCATTGCCAAACTGCTGCCGGCCTCGCGTCGCAGCCAAGCCATTTGAATTGAGACGACCATGCCTTTGACTCGCAAAGCCTACCGTGCCGCCCTGTTGCACAGCATCGCCGACCCTGCCGAAGTGGGTATCGAAGCCTCCTATGAGTATTTCGAAGACGGCCTGCTGGTGATCGAGAACGGCAAGATCAGCGCCGTCGGCCATGCCGGTGATTTGCTGCCGACCCTGCCGGCCGATATTGAAATCACCCACTACCAGGACGCACTGATCACCCCCGGCTTGATCGACACCCATATCCACCTGCCGCAGACCGGCATGGTCGGTGCCTACGGCGAGCAGCTGCTGGATTGGCTCAACACCTACACCTTCCCATGCGAAAGCCAGTTCGCCGACAAGGCTCACGCCGAGGAAGTCGCGGACATCTTCATCAAGGAACTGCTGCGCAACGGCACCACCACCGCGCTGGTGTTTGGCAGCGTGCATCCACAGTCAGTGAATTCGTTCTTTGAAGCGGCCGAGAAGCTCGACCTGCGCATGATCGCCGGCAAGGTGATGATGGACCGCAACGCGCCGGACTACCTGACCGACACCGCCGAAACCGGCTACCAGGAAAGCAAGGTGCTGATCGAACGCTGGCACGGCAAAGGCCGCCTGCACTACGCCGTCACGCCACGTTTTGCGCCGACCAGCACACCGGAACAATTAGCGTTGGCCGGGCAATTGCTGGGGGAATACCCAGACCTGTACATGCAGACCCACATCAGCGAGAACAAGCAGGAAATCGAGTGGGTGAAGCAATTGTTCCCGGAGCGCAACGGCTACCTGGATGTATACGACCACTACAAGTTGCTGGGCGAACGCTCGGTGTTTGCCCATGGCGTGCACCTGTGTGATGACGAGTGCGCACGGCTGGCGGAAACGGGATCGGCGGTGGCGTTCTGCCCGACGTCAAACTTCTTCCTCGGCAGTGGCTTGTTCAATCTGCCGATGGCAGAAAAGCACAAATTGAATGTAGGCCTGGGCACCGACGTGGGTGGCGGTACCAGTTTCTCGCTGCTGCAAACCTTGAACGAAGCCTACAAGGTCATGCAGTTGCAGGGCGCGCGCTTGAGTCCGTTCAAGTCGTTGTACCTGGCAACACTGGGCGGCGCCCGGGCGCTGCGCCTGGAAGACAAGATCGGCACGTTGCAGCCAGGGACGGATGCGGACTTCTTGGTATTGGATTACAACGCTACGCCACTGCTGAGCTATCGCTTGAAGCAGGCCAATAACATTGCCGAGACGTTGTTTGTGTTGATGACGCTGGGGGATGATCGGACGGTGTTGCAGACCTACGCGGCGGGCAACCTGGTGCACCAGCGCTGACTTCAGCCACACCATAAAACCAATGTGGGAGCGGGCTTGCTCGCGAATGCGGAGTATCAGTCACCAGATAGAGTGACTGACCCACTGCATTCGCGAGCAAGCCCGCTCCCACATTTTTATCCCCAGTGAATCAGGGAAGTTAAAGTTTGATGGAAGAACGCCCCGGCTTCTTGGTTTGCAGCAAATGCGAAAACACCGCATGCAAATCATCCGACGCGCTTTCCTCATCGAGGTTGAGCTTGCTGTCGATGTGATCCATGTGATGCATCATCAGATCCACCGCCAACACCGCGTCCCGCGCTTCGATCGCATCGATCAACTGGGTGTGTTCATCGTACGAGCAGTGCGAGCGGTTGCCGCTTTCGTACTGGGCGATGATCAACGAGGTCTGCGACACCAGGCTGCGCTGGAAGCTGATCAGCGGTGCGTTCTTCGCAGCTTCCGCCAGCTTGAGGTGGAATTCGCCGGAGAGGCGGATGCCGGCACCACGGTCGCCACGGGAAAAGCTGTCGCGCTCGTCATTGACCATCTGGCGCAATTCGGCCAGTTGCTCGGCGGTGGCGTGCTGCACTGCCAATTCGGTGATCGCCCGCTCCACCAGACGCCGCGCCATGAAGACCTGGCGGGCTTCCTCGACACTCGGGCTGGCAACCACTGCGCCGCGATTGGGCCGCAACAACACCACGCCTTCATGGGCCAGGCGCGAAAGTGCGCGGCGAATGATGGTGCGGCTGACGCCAAAGATTTCGCCCAGTGCCTCTTCACTCAATTTGGTACCGGGTGCCAGGCGTTGTTCGAGGATCGCTTCGAAGATATGCGCGTAGACGATATCGTCCTGGGTTCCGCTGCGACCGGCCTTGCCGGCTCGCGGTGTTTTCTTGAGAGGTTGCAACTGTTCGTTCATGGGCACTCGGGTTTGGAGAACGGCGGCGAATTAACGGTAATACGGCAACAGCGGGTCGCTGGCAAGTATCACCTAAAAACAGGGCACATTGTACACAACCGAATGCGCCAACACACTGTACGGCTGTTTGTGGCCTCGGCTGTATTGCAATGAGTAGTTACGTTTGAGTTTAGGCTTGAATTCGATTTTTCATCGGTAGAAGGAACACCGCTCCATGTCCGACGCCACTCAAGCGCCACTGCGCCCGCTGGCCGACTCTTCACCGTCGGCTGTCGTCGCCGGTTTTATCGCCATGATGACCGGCTATACCAGTTCCCTGGTGCTGATGTTCCAGGCCGGCCAAGCCGCCGGCTTGACCACGGCGCAAATTTCCTCGTGGATCTGGGCGATTTCCATCGGCATGGCGGTGTGCAGCATTGGCTTGTCCCTGCGGTATCGCACGCCGATCACGATTGCCTGGTCCACCCCCGGTGCGGCCCTGCTGATCACCAGCCTGGGCGGCGTGAGTTACGGCGAAGCCATCGGCGCCTACATCACCTGCGCAGTGCTGGTAACGCTCTGCGGGCTGACCGGCAGCTTCGAAAAACTGGTCAAGCGTATCCCGGCGTCATTGGCAGCGGCGCTGCTGGCGGGGATTCTGTTCAAGATCGGCAGTGAGATCTTCGTCGCCGCCCAGCACCGTACCGGCCTGGTGCTGGGGATGTTTTTCACCTACTTGGTCATCAAGCGCCTGTCGCCACGTTATGCGGTACTGGCCGCGTTGGTGATTGGCACGGCATTGTCCGGGGTGATGGGCTTGCTGGATTTCAGCGGTTTTCACCTGGAGGTAGCAACACCGGTGTGGACCACACCGCACTTCTCCCTGGCAGCAACCATCAGCATCGGCATCCCGCTGTTCGTGGTGGCCATGACGTCGCAGAACATGCCGGGAGTCGCTGTTTTACGTGCCGATGGCTACAACGTACCGGCCTCGCCACTGATTACCGCCACGGGCCTGGCGTCCCTGGTGCTGTCGCCGTTTGGCTCCCATGGTATCAACCTGGCAGCGATCAGTGCGGCGATCTGCACCGGGCCCCACGCCCATGAAGACCGCAACAAGCGCTACACGGCCGCCGTGTGGTGCGGGGTGTTCTACGGGATTGCCGGCGTGTTCGGCGCAACCTTGGCAGCACTGTTCGCCGCCTTGCCCAAGGAGTTGGTGCTGTCGATTGCGGCGTTGGCGTTGTTTGGCTCGATCATCAATGGTTTGAGCATCGCCATGAATGAACCGAAGGAGCGGGAAGCGGCGCTGATCACCTTTATGGTTACCGCGTCTGGCTTGACGCTGTTTTCCATTGGGTCGGCGTTCTGGGGGATTGTGGCGGGGTGTTGACGCTGCTGATTCTGAACTGGCGCAGGCATAAAAAACGGCGACCCTCAGGTCGCCGTTTTTTCAGTATCACTTAGCCGCGTTGATCGGCTTTTCCGGATACCACACGTCCAGCAGCGGGCTGACTTCAGCCTTGGTCAGCTCGGAACGGGTTTTCAGCCAGGCTTCAACAGCAGCACGTTGCTCTTCGGATACCGAGCCGCGCTTCTGCAGGCAAACCAGACCGTAGTCGTCGCCGCCAACATAGCCCAGACCGTTGGCTTCCATGGCTTCTTTGATGAATGCTTCGAGGAAAGCGTCGATAGCTTCTTCACTCAGGCCTTCGTTGAAGTCCAGGTTCAGTTCGAAACCCAGCTCTTGAAATTCATCAACGCACAGTTTTTTGCGCAGACGCTGGGAACGGTTAGTCGCCATTGGAACAATCCTCTTAAGTAATAACGGGCGGCACTTTAGCAGTTTAAGGAGGCAATTGCCCGACTCTCTGGGACAGGCGGCGCTTTGCCTGTAAAAAACCCCGAATACCAGCTATCGTTCAGCTACAAGTGGCCCTACCTTGGGGCATAATGCCGACACTTTCATGACTAATGAGGGATTTTCTTACATACCCCTCACCTTTTTCACCCTCCTCAGCAGTAGGGTCTTATCACCTATGATCAAATCTTTGCGTTCAGCACTACTCGCCGGTTTTATTCTGCCACTGGCCTTTTCCGCTACCGCTGCCCCCGTAAACAACAGCCTGCCACCGAATGTCCAGCAGGCGCTTTCAAAAGCCAAACTGCAAAACACCGCACTGTCCCTGGTGATGATTCCCCTGAACGGCCCGGGCACTCCCACCATCTTCAACGCGGATGTGTCGGTGAACCCAGCGTCCACCATGAAGCTGGTCACCACCTACGCGGCCCTGGAAATGCTCGGCCCCAATCACCAGTGGAAAACCGAGTTCTACACCGACGGCACTCTCAGTGGCGGCGTGTTGCATGGCAACCTGTACCTCAAGGGCGGCGGCGACCCCAAGCTGAACATGGAAAAACTCTGGCTGTTGATGCGCGACCTGCGCGCCAATGGCGTACAACAAGTCACCGGCGACCTGGTGCTGGACCGCGGCTTCTTCAACCAGCCGCAACTGCCGGAATTCAATGACGACGGCAACGACGAGAACAAACCGTTCCTGGTCAAGCCCGATGCCCTGCTGGTCAACCTCAAGGCGCTGCGCTTCGTGACCCGCAACGACGCTGGCCGCGTACTGGTGTCGGTAGAGCCGCCGATTGCCAGCATCCGTATCGACAACCAGGTCAAGGTTTCCAACGCCAAGCAGTGCACCGGTGACGTGCGCTACAACCCGGTCACCGCCGCCGATGGCAGCGTCACCGTGACGGTCAGTGGCCAGTTGGCCGATGGCTGCAGTTCGCAGACGTATCTGTCTCTGCTGGACCATGCGACCTACACCGCCGGCGCCGTACGCGCGATCTGGCAGGAACTGGGCGGCACCATTCAGGGCCGCGATATCCAGGCGCCGGTGCCCAAGGATGCCAAGGTACTGGCTCGGGCGTTCTCGCCGGACCTGGCGGAAATTATCCGCGACATCAACAAATACAGTAACAACACCATGGCCCAACAGCTGTTCCTGAGCCTGGGCGCACAGTTCCGTAACGATGCCGACGGCGACGACGCCAAGGCCGCGCAACGCGTGGTACGCCAGTGGCTGGCGAAGAAAGGCATCACCGCGCCGCACCTGGTGATGGAAAACGGCTCCGGCCTGTCCCGTGCCGAACGGGTCAGCGCCCGCGAAATGGCCGCTATGCTGCAAGCCGCCTGGAAAAGCCCCTATGCAGCCGAATACATCAGCTCGCTGCCGATCGCCGGCACCGACGGCACGATGCGCAAACGCCTGAAAACCACCGCCATGCGCGGTGAAGCCCACGTCAAGACCGGCACCTTGAACACCGTGCGGGCCATCGCCGGGTTCAGTCGCGACAACAACGGCAATACCTGGGCAGTGGTCGCGATTCTCAACGATCCGAAGCCATGGGGCGCTTCATCGGTGCTGGACCAGGTGCTGCTGGAGCTGTATCGCCAGCCGAAAGTAGCCGCCGCAGCCCCCGTTCTGTAGTGAGCGGGCTTGTCCCGCGCTGGGTGGCGAAGCCGCCCTAAACCCAGGCACCTCGGTTTTACTGAAATACTGCGGCGCCCCTGTTAGGGCGGCTTCGCCACCAGCGCGGGCAAGCCCGCTCACTACAGGGCCTGTACTCGTTCGGACTCTACGCGGTCACGGCCGGCCTGCTTGGCCACGTATACCGCCGAGTCGGCGCGCAGCAACAGGCCATCAATGCCCTCATCGATGCGCCAGCTGGCCACGCCAAAGCTGGCGGTGACGATACCACCGGCGTCATGGGTGCGTTGCGCAACGACTGCCACAACTCCATCGCCAGGCTGTACGCCTGTTCGCCGTCGGTATTGGGGCACAACACCACGAACTCTTCACCTCCCAGGCGGCAGAACACATCGGTGCGGCGCACGCGTTGACCGATACGTTTGCACAACTCCTGCAACACCCCATCGCCTACCCCATGCCCATATTGATCGTTGATGCGTTTGAAATGGTCGATATCCAGCATGATCAGTGACAAGGCTCCCGAGCTGCGGTTGAGCCTCACCATTTCGGCCTTGAGACGGTCCTGGAAATAACGCCGGTTGTGGATACCGGTGAGGGAGTCGGTGATGGACAGTGCGCGCAGCTCTTCTTCCACCCGTTTTAAATCGGAAATATCCGACACGTAGCCGTGCCACAACGTACCGCCTCCAGGTAATTCTTCCGGGGTGGCCTCGCCGCGAATCCAACGCAAGCCACGCTGTGGCAACAACACCCGATACTCTTCGCGCCAGTGGCTCAACTGCAACGCCGACAAACGAATAGACGCGCGCACCCGCTCCGCATCCAGCGGGTGGATGCGCTCGAAGACCTTTTGCGTCCTGTTGCAGCACCCCTGGGTCGATCTCATAAATGTCCCGCATGCCGTCGCTGGCGTAGATAAAGCGCCAGTCGTCCTGAGGTTCGACGGTGAACTGGAAGATCCCACCTGGCACGTGGGCACTGAGTTTCTTCAGCAATCGGTCCCGCGCGGCCAACGCCTCATAGGCGCGCTTTTGTTCGGTAATATCGAGGTAAATCGCCAGGTGGCCGATCCACAGACCATGATCATCCAGCAACACGGTGGCGAGCATATTGACGGTCAATTGGCTGCCATCCTGGCGGCTTAAACTCCATTCGCGGGCTTCGTGCAGGTTGTCCGGGCTTTCCACCAGCATCGCCTGGCTCGCCGGAATGCGCTTGCCAAGCGCCACACTCAAGCTGGCAGAGCGTGCTTCCAACTCCGGCGCCAAATGCAGGCTTTCGAGGGTCAGCCTGCCCACCACCTGCGCGGCCTTGAACCCGAGCATGTTTTCCGCGCCAGCGTTGAATGTGTTGATGACGCCGCGCAGATCCGTGGCAATGATCGCGACCTGGGTGGCGGCGTTCAGCACACTGCGCAGTTGACCATGGGCCCCACGCAGCTCCTGCTCGCGCAGACGTAACTGGGCGGTGCGCTGTTCCACCAGTTTCAAGGCGCGCTGGCGTTGGCTGACGAGCATGTAAAGCAAGGCGCTCAGCAGTACGCTGAGCAGCCCACCCATGGCCAGGATGGTGCTCAGGGAAGAGTGGTTGGCCAGGTCGAACACCTGACTCGGGCGCAAACTCAGGGTGTAGACGTGATCCCCCAGGGTCAGGCGACGTGCGGCAATCAGATCGCTCTCGCCCAGCGCGTTGCTGGATTCGTAGAGCACTCGTGCTTGTGTGTCGGAGGTGTCGACAATCTGCACCACCAGGTTATCCCGGTCTGGCTTGGGCAACCCATCGGCCACCAGTTGGCGCATGCTGATCACGGCCATCACATAACCATAGGGCTCATTACGCAATTGCTCAGCAGTGGGCAGGTTGCTGACCGGCGCCACCAACAACACGCCAGTGGCGTAGGCAGGTTCCACACCAACCAGTTGCATCGGTTGAGACACCGCCAGCTTGCCGCTCTTTGCGCACGCTCCAGGGTGGCGCGTCGCAGCGGCTGGGCCAACAGATCAAAGCCTAGGGGAGAACCCAGCAAGCTCTGGGTCTGGCTGTACAGCACCGGTACATATTCATCACGCTCAGGCGCAGGCGCCAGTTCACCGGCCGAATTCAGCTCGCGGATAACAAAGGGCCTGCCGAGCTGCCGGGAGACTTCGCGCTCGAATTGATTTCGCTGGTTGCGAAATACTCGGGGCGCCCAGGAATAGGCGCGGGTCCGCAATAACAGCGGTTGGGCGAAACCGTCGAACTCTTCGCGGGACACGTCGTCCGAGTTGACGAAAAACCGGCGCAGGCTGTTCAGGCGTTGTTCCTGGTCCTCAAAGCGCTCCTGCAGGCGGGAATAGCGCTCGTTGACCAGCAACTGGAAGCGCTGGCGCACCTGTTGCTCATACAGGTCAAAAGCCGCCCAGGCGATGATGACCGTCAGCGCACACCCTGCCAACACCACCACCAATGCCACCAGCCAAGCCGACGCCTGCTCACTGATAAAGCCTAGGATCTTTGGGCGAACAGCTTGTAACGGCATAGGCAACACTCACAACGCCAGCGTGCGGGGGTGTCACTTTGGCTAGGCCTTAAGTTATAGCCATCAGCCTAGTGTTTGACCAGCGCAAAAAAGCCGCAAGCCCGGATTAGTCCCGGCTTGCGGCTTCTTGTGTACGGCAATCAGCGCGCGGTGATTTTCCAGGCCCTGTGGATCTTGGCATTACGCGCAAAGTCCGGGTCGATAGTCTTGTCGCTGATCTCCTCGACCGCATAGCGTTCGCTGAGATTGTCTTCCAGCTGGAACTTGCGGAAGTTGTTCGAGAAATACAGCACGCCACCTGGCGCCAGACGCGCCATCGCCAGGTCGAGCAATTGCACGTGATCACGCTGCACGTCGAAAATGCCTTCCATGCGCTTCGAGTTGGAGAACGTCGGCGGGTCGATGAAGATCAGGTCGAACTCATCGCGGCTCGCCTCCAGCCACGCCATCACATCACCCTGCTCCAGACGGTTCTTGTCGGAGAAACCGTTGAGGGAGAAGTTGCGACGGGCCCAGTCCAGGTAAGTCTTGGACAGGTCGACGCTGGTGGTGCTGCGCGCGCCGCCCTTGGCTGCGTGCACACTCGCCGTGGCGGTGTAGCAATACAGGTTGAGGAAACGCTTGCCGGCCGCTTCTTTCTGGATGCGCATGCGCATCGGGCGGTGGTCGAGGAACAGGCCGGTGTCCAGGTAGTCGGTGAGGTTTACCAGCAGCTTCACGCCGCCTTCGCTGACCTCGGTAAACTTGCCCTGTGCGCTTTGACGCTCGTACTGCTTGGTGCCGCTCTGGCGCTCGCGACGCTTGACCACCACACGGCTCTTGTCGATGTTCAGCGCCTGGGGAATGGCAGCCAGGGCATCGAACATGCGCGCAGAGGCTTTTTCCGGATCGATGGACTTCGGCGCAGCGTATTCCTGCACATGGACCCAGTCGTGGTACAGGTCGATGGCCATGGAGTATTCCGGCATATCGGCGTCGTACACGCGGTAGCAATCCACGCCTTCGCGCTTGGCCCACTTGCCCAGCAACTTGAGGTTCTTTTGCAGGCGGTTGGCAAACATCTGCCCGCCTTCGCTCAGGCGCGGCTGCTCGACTACCGGAGCCGGGGCTGGCTTGATTGGGTTGCCGTTCTTGTTGTACTGGCGCTCTTGCGGCTCGGCCGGGGCTTGGTCATAAGCGGCTTGCTCACGTTCAGCCTGGCGTTGCTCCGGTGTACGACGCTCGCCGGTGACGAACTGGTCCGGGTTGACCTTGATCAACAGCAACTTGCACGGCAAGGCGCCGTTCCAGAACGAGTATTGCTTGTGGCTGCGGATGCCCATGCGCTTGCCCAGGTCTGGCGCACCGGTAAACACCGCCGCTTCCCAACCCATGCACGCTTGGCGCAGACGCTCGCCGAGGTTCTGGTAGAGGTACAACAGGCTGGCTTCGTCACCCAGCCGCTCGCCGTACGGCGGGTTGCAGATGACCAGGCCTTTCTGGTTCTGATCCGGACGCGGCTCGAACGTACCGACCTCGCCCTGGTACACCTTGATCCAGTGACTCAGGCCGGCGCGCTCGATGTTGTTGCGCGCGGGCTGGATCAAACGCGGGTCAGCTTCATAGCCGCGCACCCACAACGGCGGCTTGTTCATGCCGATGGTGGCGCGCTCAGCCGCTTCTGCGTGGAGTTTTTTCCACAGCGCCGGGACGTGGCCCAGCCACGTGGTAAAGCCCACAGTTCGCGATTCAGGTTGGGCGCCATGTCGGCGGCGATCATCGCGCCTTCCACCAGGAAGGTACCTACGCCGCACATCGGGTCGGTCAGCGCGCCGCCTTCGGCAGCAATGCGCGGCCAGCCGGCGCGAATCAAGATCGCTGCGGCCAGGTTTTCCTTCAAGGGTGCGGCCCCCTGCTGCAGGCGGTAGCCGCGCTGGTGCAGGCTGTGGCCGGACAGATCGAGGGACAGGATCGCTTCGCCACGGTCCAGGCGCAGGTGAATGCGCAGGTCCGGGTTGATCTTGTCGATGGACGGGCGTTCGCCGGTCGGGGTGCGCAGCTTGTCGACAATCGCATCCTTGACCTTCAGCGCGCCGAAGTGGGTGTTATCGATGCCTGAGCCATGCCCACTGAACTCCACCGCCAGGGTGCCATCGGGGACCATGTGGTCGGCCCATTCGATATCCAGCACGCCGTGGTAGAGGTCTTCGGCGTCCTTCATCGGGAAGCGCTTGAGCACCAGCAGCACGCGGTTGGCCAGGCGTGACCAAAGGCACAGACGGTAGGCGGTTTCCATGTCGGCCATGCCGCGCACGGCCGAGGTGTGCTCGCGGGCTTCCTCAAGGCCAAGCCCGACGGCTTCCTCGATCAGCAGGCCTTCGAGGCCCTTGGGGCAAGTGAGGAAGAGTTCAAAACGGTCCGACATGGGCATTCCAGGCTTTTCAGCAATAAATGAGCGGGCGACGCATCGCCGGCTCGGTTTTCAATCAAGCACTTTTCTTGAAGAGTGCTCGCGTGGCACGAATGTGCCGTCCCACCATCTGGCGGGCCTTTGGGCCTTTATTGACGGGGCAGAGAAAAATTTTTGCGCAACAAAAGAAACATTGCGACCCTTCGTCGAATAATAACCGACTGCAACGAGCGGGCATTCTCACTAAAGGATTAAACCCATCCTCTTTGCAGGGTGCATCATAGCTGGCTTTGCCCTACAAATGGGGCGAAAAGCCATCCCAGCTTATGGCTATAGCATCGTTATCGTTACGTGCTTATGACAAAACGATCATTGAATCCATGTGACCTATTGGTTAGAACTCAACACAGGTTGGCGCCGTAACGACGCCGACACATTGGCTCGCCACGCCGGCAGCGAGCCCACCAACGGCAGAAAAACTCTGCCCGGCCTCAGACGAGGCCGAAGGATATCAAGACAGTCAACAAGTGAGGGAAACACCCTATGAGAAGACTTAAGCGTGATCCGTTGGAAAGAGCATTTTTACGCGGATATCAATATGGCGTTCATGGCAAATCCCGTGAGCTTTGCCCATTTACTCTACCGTCGGTACGCCAAGCCTGGATCAACGGCTGGCGAGAAGGACGCGGCGACAACTGGGACGGTATGACTGGCACTGCGGGCATCCACAGACTCAACGAACTTCACGCCGTCGGCTAATCAGGGCACTTAATTCCGACATACCACCTTTGAATGTGTAATGACTTAACCACGCACGTCCTATCCGGACGGCGGGCTTCGGCCCAGGGGGCTCCTTTATGGAGCCCTTTTTAATGGGCGGCTATCAGGCTTTTGGCAATGCCGCGATTGCGTCTACCGACTGGCGAATCAACGCCGGGCCCTTGTAGATGAAACCGGAATACAACTGCACCAGGCTGGCGCCAGCAGCGATCTTCTCGGCCGCGTGCTTGCCCTCGGTGATGCCACCTGCGGCGATGATCGGCAAGCGTCCTGCCAGCTCAGCGGCCAGTACCTTGACAATATGGGTGCTCTGCTCGCGCACCGGTGCACCCGAGAGGCCGCCTGCTTCGTCACCATGGGCCAAGCCTTCAACACCCACACGGCTGAGGGTGGTGTTGGTGGCGATCACTGCGTCCATACCCGAATCCACCAGAGCCTGGGCCACCAGTACGGTTTCTTCGTCGCTCATGTCCGGGGCAATCTTGATCGCCAGCGGTACGCGTTTGCCATGGCGTACGGCCAGATCTTCCTGGCGCTGGCGCAAGGCTTCGAGCAGTTGCTTGAGCGAATCACCGAACTGCAAGCTACGCAGGCCCGGGGTGTTGGGCGAACTGACGTTAACGGTGACATAGCTGGCGTGTGCGTAGACCTTGTCCAGGCAGATCAGGTAGTCGTCCACTGCCCGCTCTACTGGCGTATCGAAGTTCTTGCCGATATTGATGCCGAGAATGCCTTTGTACTTCGCCGCTTGAACCCGCGACAGCAGGTTATCGACACCCGGGTTGTTGAAGCCCATGCGATTGATGATCGCCTCGGCTTCGGGCAGACGGAAGATGCGCGGCTTGGGGTTGCCCGGTTGCGGGCGCGGCGTCACGGTGCCGATTTCGACAAAGCCGAAACCCAATTGCGAGAAGCCATCGATGGCCGCGCCATTCTTGTCCAGGCCTGCCGCCAACCCCACCGGGTTAGGGAAATCGAGCCCCATCACCGATACCGGCATTTTTGCCGGAGCCTTGCATACCAGGCCATTGAGCCCCAGGCGGCCACCGGCACCGATCAGGTCCAGGGACAGATCGTGGGAGGTTTCCGGGGAGAGTTTGAACAACAGCTGGCGGGCCAGGGTATACATGGGCGGGCTAGACTCGGATGGCGGCGAAAGGTGGCGCCGATTATAGCCGGGGGAACGGGCTGCGTGCGAGGCGTCCCGCCCAATCGTCAGTAGCGAAGGGCCACCAGCGCTTCATAACGCGCCCAGATTTTCTGTGCGTACTGCATGCGTAACGTCTCCCTTTGCGGCCCTGGACCTGGCCCCACGTTATAGGAACCAACAGCCGTCCAGTTGTAGCCGAAACGCTGGATGAACCCGGCGAGAATCGAGGCGCCTACCTCTACCGACAAACACGGCTCACTGAGTAGCCGCTCCTCGGTAACGCCCTGCTTGAGCAAGCCCGGCAAATGAATGCTGTTGATCTGCATCAAGCCGATATCCCGCGTGCCATTACTGTTGCTGTAATTCATCGCCCCTGCGTGATACCCCGACTCCACAGCTGCAATGGCCTGCAGCAATTCCGCTTCGATGTCGTAGCGGGCCGCGACCTCTTCCCAACAGTAAGCCAATGCCTTGTTGCTCGACACCAGCAGCACCCACAACAAGCATGTAGCCAATCCCTTAACCATGGCGGACCTGGCCGCAGGCCGAACAGATATGCGCCAAGCGCCCCTGCCCTGACCGTGGCGAGTCATCCCCTTCGGTGCTCACCGAGCATGTAAAGCGATAGCCCCGGCCATAAATGGTCTTGATAAACCCTTTGTCAGCCTTGAGATGCTTGCGCAATGAATAGATACAACGGGTCAGTGACTCTTCCGAAACATCTCCATGAGGCCACGCCCGCTCCAACAAACGATCCTTGGTCATCAATGCACCGCCGGATACCAGTAGCAATCGCAGCACTTGCCACTCCTTGGGAGGCAACTGAATATCCATGCCCTCTGCGGTCAATCGACCATCACCGTGCAAGGTCCAACGTGCAAAAACCAAGGGAGCCGTCATCATTCGATCACTCAGGGCGGCCATATATTCCTCTGCATCCAATTACCAACATTGAGGCTCCTTGCTTCCTGCTCTCTCCAATCTGCCAACGTCGTGACTATAAAAACCTGGGCAGGAAACCACGCTAGGAAAAACCCCATACATTCGAAGCCTTTTGGGAATCGGTGCGTAAGACGGCTCCTTTATGTGCATTAAAGAACGACACCGTCGTGATAGACCTCGTGCAACTCAACCCCCAATCGATCTTCCAACTGCACCAATTCCCCAAGCGCCAAGAGCTTGCCGTTGACCCGTACCTCCACGCAGTCACTGAGCCCTGGTGCGAGTGGCAACACCTTGCCCGGTGCGAATCCGGACAAGAGCCGGCGGCTGACCCATTGCTCATGTAGAAGAACTTCCAGAAACATGGACAAACGCCTTATTCATTGAGAGGGCTAGCAACAGGACGAACAAACGCACGCTGAACACGCTCATACTGAGCCTGGGTTAATGGTGGAGGCGCCACAGCGCCCGCCAATGTCGTGGGCTCGCCGCCTACCCCTCGTGCCTGGATCACAAACAGGCGTACCTCGCCACGAGGGCCCCTCATCGTGCCCCGTGGCACGGTTTCGGCATCGCGTTGAAAGCCCCCCATCCACAAGCGCCGACCTGGGGGTACACGAATAACAGTGCTAACGCCGGCGCTCCCCACCACCGCCGAAAGCTTGCGACGTTTCTCCCTGTCGATAGGGTGGTCGTCCACAGCAGTGAGCGACATCTCGATTTCATTGCCAGGGACAAAACGGGGCAACACGCTGATCTGGGTGCCATATCGCACAGGCTGCCATTCGCCGGTCTCCTCTCCAGGCCTTGGCAGGTAAAAAGTCTGGTTGTGGTGAAACACGAGCGGGACATTTTCCTGGCCTAGCATTACCGGCAGCGCCACCACCCGCGCGCGCCGACGTCGCTCAAGTGTGCTGATCATTGCCATCAGCCGGCTGTCTTCCAACGGCTCCAGCACCCGGGTTGCAGCTATGGATGGATTGGCCTCGTCAAGCCAGCCGAGCTCCATTTTCTTGAGTTCTTCGGTATCCACGTCCACGATCCACAGCGAAACCTCCAGTTGCCGCTTAGGCACATCCAGCCTGGCGACAAGCTGCTCCAAGACGCTCACTTGGCCAGGCTTGCCCTTGATCAACAGACTGTTGGTATCCGGGTATGGAATCACCGAAAGGCCCTCGTCAGCCAACACGCCAAGCGATTGTTTCGCCCCTCCTTTGCGCTCATTGGCCAACAGGGCGTCGATCATCGATGCCATCCCCGGCACATTGACCTTGTCATCGCCCATGGCGTATTGACGATCAGCCACGTGGGTATTGAATACCTGCACTACGCCGAACGCCTCTTTGCCCACGAGCAGTTCAGCCCGCTTGCGATCCATCATTTGTGCCAGTCGCAAGACCTGGTCGACATAGTTGGGCGGCCCCGACAGGTAGAACATTCTCTGCCCGCTCTCACGCAAAGGATGTCGTGACTCATCCAGTCCTGAGCGACGCATGAGTTCACGCAGCCTCTCGACGGTAATGTGCCGCAGCGCCACCGCCGAGCTTTTGGCTTCACTTGACTCATAGAGGTAGAGCACCTGCCCGTCGCCATGCCAGATCAGGTCATGTTGCCGAGCCGTTGCCTCCAGCACCTGCTGGGCCTTGCCAAAGTCGTAGGTCCCGGAAATACGCTGACGGCTCGCAGCCCGGCTGACAACGATGGGCACCCCCAGTGGTACCGACAGCGCAGTAAAAAAGGTATGCAGGCTTTCATCCCGCGCCAGGTAGGTTTCCCCCACGCCGAAACGCAGACCAGCATCAACAAGGCGCACACAAGCCAGCGGCACAGCCAGTGGCATCTCATCGTCTTGGGAGTATCTGCGTACACCATGGGTATCCTGGCGGCCTGGCGAAAAGAAGCGGCCATACTGAAAGCCGGCGACGTTTCAATCTTGATGGAAAGTTGACGGCAGACCAGGACGGTCTATCCGTGGCATGTGCCTTGCTTTGCTCTCTGCATCAGAGCACGCGCCAACGATGGAACGGGCTTACGGACAAAGGCGTCGTTACCTGCAGTGGCCTACAGCGCCATCTGAAGGAACGGCGCTTTTTTTGAGCAATAAGGTAGGTGTTGATGAACGACGCGGTCGGAAACAGCCCCATAAAAGACCCGCTGGCCTGGGTCAACGGCAGTGACGCCCCGGAAAAGAGCAGCCTGGACCTGGGCTTCATAGCCTTGAGCGATTGCGCCTCGCTGGTGGTCGCCGCCACCCAGGGGTTCGCCCAACCCTACGGACTGACGCTGAACCTCAAGCGCCAATCCTCCTGGGCCAACCTGCGCGACAAACTGGTCAGCGGCGAACTGGATGCCGCCCACAGCCTGTATGGGCTGATCTACGCCGTTCACCTGGGCATCGGCGGCGTGGCGCCTACCGACATGGCGGTGCTAATGGGGCTGAACCAGAACGGCCAGAGCATCAACCTGTCCCGTGGCCTGCAACAGCAAGGGGTGGTCACTCCTGAGGCACTGGATCGCCATGTGCACCAAAGCCGAACAAAACTGACGTTCGCGCAGACATTTCCCACCGGCACCCACGCCATGTGGCTGTATTACTGGCTAGCGAGCCAAGGCATTCATCCTTTGCAAGATGTGGACAGCGTGGTGGTACCGCCACCGCAAATGGTTGCGCACCTGCAGGCTGATCGCATCGATGGCTTTTGCGTCGGCGAGCCCTGGTGCGCCAGTGCGGTAAAGCAAAACCAGGGCTTCACCCTGGCGACCACCCAGGCCATCTGGCCGGATCATCCAGAAAAGGTCCTCGGCTGCACCCAAGCGTTCGTCGACCAGTACCCCAATACCGCCCGAGTGTTGGTAATGGCAATTTTGGAGGCCAGCCGTTTTATCGAACAGAACACCGAAAACCGCCGCTCCACAGCGCAACTGCTCAGTGGCCGCGAGTACCTGGATGCCCCACTCGACTGCATCGAACCCCGTTTGTTGGGGGCGTACGAAGACGGCCTGGGTAACCAATGGCAAGACCCCCACGCCCTGCGATTTTTCGCCGAGGGCAAAGTGAACCTGCCGTACCTCTCCGACGGCATGTGGTTCATGACCCAGTTCCGCCGCTGGGGCCTGCTGCGCGAAGACCCTGACTACCTCGGCGTTGCCCGCCAGGTACAACAATTGGCGCTATACCGCCAGGCCGCCGAGGCGGTAGGTGTCGCGGCCAACCTCGATGACATGCGCAGCAGCCAATTGATCGACGGCAAGGTCTGGGACGGCTCTGATCCGATTGGCTACTCCCGTAGCTTCCGCCTGCACGCAGTGGCCGATCACGCCAGCCGCCAAGCCTTGCGCTGACAGGAGCCCCAATATGCTGCGAATCCTGTTGATCAACGACACCCCGCGCAAGGTTGGCCGTCTTCGAACGGCGCTGATCGAAGCCGGATTTGAGGTGATCGATGAGTCCGGCCTGATCATCGACCTGCCCGCACGCGTCGAAACGGTGCGCCCGGATGTGATCCTGATCGATACCGAGTCACCGGGCCGCGACGTGATGGAACAAGTGGTGCTGGTGAGCCGCGATCAGCCGCGGCCGATCGTGATGTTTACCGATGAGCATGACCCGAACGTGATGCGCCAGGCGATCAAGTCCGGTGTCAGCGCCTACATTGTCGAAGGCATTCAGGCCCAGCGCCTGCAACCGATTCTCGACGTGGCCATGGCCCGCTTCGAAAGCGACCAGGCGTTGCGCGCTCAGTTGCAGGCACGCGACCAGCAACTGGCCGAACGCAAACGCATTGAGCTGGCCAAGGGCATGTTGATGAAAATGAAGCACTGCAATGAGGAAGAGGCCTACACCCTGATGCGCCGCCAAGCCATGAGCCGGCAGCAGAAACTGATCCAAGTGGCGGAGCAGATCATCGCCATGAGTGAGCTGCTCGGCTGATTTGGCTCAGCTCTTGCTAAAGGTTAACCATAGGTAACCAACGGCGGTTGCCCCTCCACGACAAAGACGTCGCACACCCGGTTTGCCCTCGCGAACCCGGTGGCGGCGTTTTTTCGTTTTTGCCCTGCTAGCACGGGGCGGGTGGGGCAGCCCGAGCAGGCTGTTCCATCACCTGGCCTTCTTACAACACTCCCAATCGTTGAGGTGCGTGATGAAATCAAGCTTCTGGAAATCCGGGCACACCCCGACCCTGTTTGCCGCGTTCCTGTATTTCGACTTGAGCTTCATGGTCTGGTACCTGCTGGGCCCCCTGGCCGTGCAGATTGCCGCCGATTTGCACCTGACCACCCAACAGCGCGGTCTGGTGGTAGCGACGCCGATTCTGGCGGGCGCGGTACTACGTTTCCTGATGGGCATGCTGGCGGACAAATTGTCGCCCAAGACCGCTGGCTTGATTGGCCAGGTGATTGTCATCGCCGCATTGTTCGGCGCTTGGAAACTGGGGATCCACAGCTACGAACAGGCATTGCTGCTGGGGGTGTTCCTTGGTATGGCCGGAGCGTCCTTTGCGGTGGCACTGCCACTGGCGTCGCAGTGGTATCCGGCCGAGCATCAAGGCAAGGCGATGGGGATAGCCGGGGCGGGTAACTCCGGTACGGTGTTCGCCGCGCTGCTCGCACCGGTGCTGGCGGCGGCGTTCGGCTGGAGCAACGTATTTGGCTTCGCATTGATTCCACTGGTACTCACCCTGATTGTTTTCGCCTGGCTAGCCCGCAATGCCCCTGAGCGGCCGAAAGCCAAATCCATGGCCGACTACTTCAAGGCTCTGGGCGACCGTGACAGCTGGTGGTTCATGTTTTTCTACAGCGTAACCTTCGGTGGCTTTATCGGCCTGGCAAGTGCCCTGCCCGGCTACTTCAACGACCAGTACGGCCTGAGCCCTGTGACCGCCGGCTACTACACCGCCGCCTGCGTGTTCGGCGGTAGCCTGATGCGCCCACTGGGCGGGGCCCTGGCGGACCGATTCGGCGGGATTCGTACCCTGCTGGGCATGTACAGCGTGGCAGCAATCTGCATCGCCGCAGTCGGTTTCAACCTACCAAGCTCCTACGCGGCACTGGCGCTTTTCGTCTGCACCATGCTCGGCCTCGGGGCAGGAAATGGCGCGGTGTTTCAATTGGTACCCCAACGCTTCCGTCGCGAAATCGGCGTAATGACCGGCCTGATCGGCATGGCCGGTGGCATCGGCGGCTTCGCCCTGGCGGCAGGCATGGGCGCGATCAAGCAAAGCACCGGCAGCTATCAAATGGCCTTGTGGTTATTTGCCAGTCTGGGTGTACTCGCCTGGTTCGGCCTGCATGGCGTGAAGCGTCGCTGGAGAACCACGTGGGGCTCGGCTGCCGTCACGGCTGCACGGGTCTGATGAGCCTGCAACTGAGCATCGCCCATGCCAGCGCTATCGGCCCCAGGGCCGAAAACCAGGACGCGCTGCGGGTAGTAACGCCCGTAGCGGAGCTTGCGGCGAGCAAAGGCTACCTGTGCGCCATGGCTGACGGCGTCAGCCAGTGTGCCGACGGAGGACTTGCCGCCCGCGCGACCTTGCAGGCACTGGCACTGGACTACTACGCCACCCCCCAAACCTGGGGCGTGGCCCAGGCCTGGAGCGCCTGCTGCTGGCGCAAAATAGCTGGTTGCAAGCCAATGGCGGTGGCCAGCCCTTGCTGACCACCCTCAGTGCCCTGGTGTTTCGCGGCCAGCGCTTTACCCTGGCCCATGTCGGCGATTGTCGCGTGTATCGCTGGCTGGACGGCGAGTTGCAGCACATCAGCGAAGATCACGTGTGGGAGCAACCGGGCATGCAGCATGTGCTCAAGCGCGCCCTCGGCCTGGATCAACATCTGGTGGTAGATTTTCTGGATGGCCAGCTGCGTGAAGGTGAGTGCTTCCTGCTACTCAGCGACGGTGTGTGGGCAACGCTGGGCGATCACGGCATCCGGACGATTTTGCGGGAACAAGCGGATCTGGATCTGGCGGTCAGCACTCTGGTGAATGCAGCACACCTGGCGGGCAGCCAGGATAATGCCAGCGCCCTACTGGTGCGTATCGATAGCCTGGGGCGGCCACACTCGGCGACGCACTGATGCAATTGCAGCAATGGCCAGTGCCGCCTCTCTTGAAGGCCGGGCAACAGTTTGAAGGCTGGCAGGTGGAAACCTTGCACGCGCAAAGTCGCCAGTCGTTGCTGTATCGGGTACGCGATGCCCAGCAGCAACCTTGGCTGCTGAAAACCCTGCCGTTGAGCCGCGACGATGAGCATGATGCCGGCCAGGCGTTGTTGTCGGAAGAATGGTTTTTACGGCGGGTTGCCGGCCGCGGCTTTCCTGAAGTCCACGTCGCTAGCGGGCGTCAGCACTTGTACTACGTGATGCGTGAATATCCCGGAAAAACCCTCGCCGAGCTGTTCCAGCAGCAAGGCGCCCTGCCCTGGCGCAATGGCAGTCGGTTGCAGAGCGGTTGCTGCGGGCGGTGGGCATGCTGCATCGACGGCAGATCCTGCACCGCGATATCAAGCCGGAAAACCTGCTGCTAGGGGACGATGGCGAACTGCGGGTACTGGATTTCGGCCTGGCCTACTGCCCTGGCCTCTCGCAAGACCGTGCCCACGTGCTGCCGGGAACGCCGAGTTTTATTGCGCCTGAGGCGTTCAATGGCGACGTTCCTACACCTCAACAGGATTTGTATAGCGTCGGCGTAACCCTCTTCTACCTACTGACAGGGCACTACCCCTACGGTGAAATCGAAGCTTTCCAGCGCCCCCGGTTCACCCAACCTGTCAGCGCAAGCCGTTACCGACCTGACTTGCCGGATTGGTTGACCCTCAGCCTGGAACGGGCCGTGGGCGCACAACCGGCACAGCGTTATGAAACTGCAGAAGAATGGTTGCTCGCGCTGGAACAAGCAGATCGTCAGGAGCTGAGCATCCGCCCCAAGCCGTTGCTGGAACGTGAACCGTTGAAGGTGTGGCGCACCCTTGGATTGATCTCGATGCTGATCAATCTGGTGCTCTTGTATTGGCTTTTTCACAGCTGAACCGAGCCTGAGTTAAATTTCAGGCAAAAAAAGCCCGGCCTAAGCCGGGCTTTTTTCGACTACTCAGTAATTACTGAGCAGCTTGTGCTTCTACCGAGGCTTCTACGCGACGGTTGATAGCACGGCCTGCTTCAGTTGCGTTGTCAGCAACTGGACGGGATTTACCGTAGCCAACCGAGCTAACGCGGTTAGGAGCGATACCGTCTTTGACCAGAACTTGCTTGACCGCGTCAGCACGACGCTGGGACAGCTTCTGGTTGTAAGCGTCTGGACCTACGGAGTCAGTGTGACCTTCAACCACGGTGGTGGTTTGTGGGTACTGCTTCATGAAGTCGGCCAGGTTTTTCACGTCGCCGTAGCTGTTAGGCTTAACAACGGACTTGTCGAAGTCGAACTTGACGTCCAGCTCAACACGAACAACCTGAGCAACTGGAGCTTCTGGCTCTGGAGTTGGCTCTGGAGCTGGTGCTGGGGTAGGAGCTGGAGCAACTGCGCCAGCGTTGCCGCCGAAGTTCACACCCAGGCCGACCAGTGCGGAGTAATCCCACTTGCCGTTGTCCAGGTTGTAGTCAGACTCAACACCAGCACGGGCGAACAGGTTGTTGGTGAAGTAGTACTTCACACCAGCGCCAGCGATAGCCAGGGTCGACTGGTCGCGACCGCTGTGGCCGTCAGCCTGTACGTTGGTACGGGACTGGTGACCGAAACCACCTTCTACGTATGGACGCAGGGAATCAACGCCGGCCTGACCGAAGTGGTACTGAGCAGTCACGCTGCCAGTGTCACCTTTGATCTTCTGGTTGCCAGTACCGTCGTTCGAACGGGTGTGGTTGGTGGTGTCGTAGTTCAGGTTGATCGACACGTCGTCGGTCAAGAAGTAACCGATGCTTGCGCCAGGGTTATAGCCGTCTTCGATGTGCTTGACGCTATCGTTGAACTGCTTTTTGTAGAACAGCTGGCCTTCAACTGCGCCTTGGCCTTGTGCCAGTGCGCCGAAAGAAGTGGCCGCAATAAGAGTACCAATGGCCAAGCCCAAGGTGTTTTTCAGTTTCATCCGTTAAATCCCCATCTGGTGATTGTAAAGCAGTCCCACAAACCGGGGGACAACTCGGCGACAAGTCTAACAGAACTTGCCTACACGTAAGAGATATTTGCCACGCACTAAGTTTCAGTCTCGCCCGCAAATTTCTCACGTAATTTATCTAGAGCACGTTTGTAACGCATTTTTGTAGCACTCAAACCCATATGCATAATGTCAGCGATTTCCTGAAATTCCAGCTCTGCGACAAAACGTAGCACCAGAATTTCCCGGTCAATCGGGTTCACATGCACCAACCAGCGATCAAGTCCGCCCTTCTCCTCGGGTGCCGGCGTCTTCTCTTCCGACGCTTCCTCGAGGGGGTCCAGACTCAATGCGTCCATCAAGCGACGCTTTCGCCGTTCCTTCCGATACTGCGTGATGCACTCGTTGTACGTGATGCTATATAGCCATGTCTTGAACTTCGATTTGCCCTCGAAGTTCTTCAAGCCATACAGCACCTTGAGCATCACTTCCTGACAGACATCATCCGCATCTCTATCGTTCCCTAAATACCTTGAACAAACGTTGAACAGAGTGCGTTGATATCTGCGCATCAATTCTTCGTACGCGCGTGTTACGTGAAACAGCTCCGTGTGCGAGCGCGCGACCAACTCCTCATCAGAGAGCTCACGGGGGTCATAGCGCGTGGACAGCGTTTGGGCTTTATTCAAAACAAGTCGTGCCGACAGTCAGGTCAATGTCCGCTACAGCCCGGTCAGCCGGGTTTGCGGCGGCGTACATTAGCAGGGTTTTGCCGGATTAGCGGCTACTGACCTGCTGCTCCAGGAGAATCCGATTGGACAACGACACCAGGTCACCGTCATCAGTCAGCACCGTCGTCTTGACTGTGCCGATCTCCTCGATCTGCCCTTCGACCTCGCCCACACGCACCTGTTGCCCAACCTGATACAGCTCACGCACATAGATTCCCGCAAGAATCTGGCCGGCAATTTCCCGGCTTCCCAACCCCATGGCCAGCGCAACGGCCAGACCAACGGTAATCAAAACGATCACAATCACGTGGTTGAGCAGGTCAGTCTTGACCTCCAACTGGCTGATCGCGACCGAAATACTGATGATAATGACCAGCCCCTGGGCAATTCGCCCCAGCCCCGCAGCATAGTCCAGGCCCACACCTTCTGCGGCGCCGCGCACCAGCCCGTTGGCCAGTTGCGCCAGCAAAACACCTACCAGCAGTACCAGCGCGCCGCCGAAAACCTTCGGCAAATACAGTGCCAGCATGTCGAGCGTAGCTGAAACTCGCTCAAGGCCAAGGGATTGCGCCGCAGAAACCAGAAAAATAAGTAAAACGAACCAGTAGACGATCTTGCCGATCAGCGTGGAGATCGGGACTTGCAGCCCGCGCGCCCCAGCAGCTTGGTCAGGCCAGTGCCTGCCATCAAGCGATCGAGGCCCAGTTTCGCGAGCAATTTGGACAGCAGGGTGTCGAGCAGCTTGGCCACGACAAAGCCCAGCAACACCAGTACCAGGGCACCAAACAGGTTGGGAATGAAGTTCGCCACCTTGGTCCACAATGCGGTCATCGCGGTGACCAGGCTCTGGGTCCAGAGATCAAGTTCCATATTCAATCAGCCTTATCAGCAGTGCGAGCAAGAGGTTTACGACGGGAAACCGGTGATACGTGGGCCGAACCGTTGTTCAGGGCCATCATCAACGCCGGCAGCCAGCGGCCGAGCAGACCGAACAGATCGCCCGCGCCTACCTGGCGGTTGGCGGTTTTCAACACGCGGCCCAGGCAGGCATCGTCATCCCGGTTGGACGGCGAAGCATTGAGCATGTCACGCAAAGACTGTTCGAACGGATCGTGCATATAGACCTCTCGCAAGTGAGTTAAAAGACGAGGGTTAAATTCTTGGGGTCACATAGGACCCTTCCTACGTTCAGGTCATATTCAGCTCAAACCCAGCGCAATCGTCGAAATAGCCACCATTGTCCGAGCGCGACGGCCACCATCATCAGGCAGGCAATCACGAAACCATAGGGGCTGGCGGAGAACGGAATCCCCCCACGTTTATACCCAGCAGGCCGGTCAGAAAGCTCATCGGCAAAAGATCCCGGTGATGATCCCGAAGCGGTACATGGTGCGATTCATGCGCACGCTCAAACGCCGGTCTTCGGTCTCAAGCACAAGCCCCACGCGCTCCCGGGTCAATTCGAGCTCTTCCAGGTAGCGGGTCAGGCTGTTGTTCAATTCGTTCCAGTAATCGGCATCGTCGTCGCAAAACCACGGCAATTTGATCCGTGTGAGCTGGGCAAAAATATCCCGCTGTGGCGCGAGGAATCGCTTGAGCCCGGCTGCCCTGCGACGGATCTGCAGGACACTGCCATGCTCCGGGGTATACCGTTCGTCGGCGTCGAGTTTTTCTTCCTCGCCATCGACGATTTCAGACAGGTCACCGACCAGATCCTGCACTTTATTGGTCAGGTACTGCGCCATATAAAGGATGAGTTCTGAGGCAGTTTTGGGGCCTTTGCCATCCGCCAACTGCACCAGCAGCTCATCGGTGGCACGCAGCGGGCGCAAACGCAGGGAGATCACACGGTTGGCTGCAGCAAAGATGCGCACCGAGACCATGTCTTCCGGCTCGGCACCCGGATTGAGGTTGACCCCGCGCAGAAACAGCAGCAGCTCAGAGTCCGGCAATGGCAACAGCCGTGGGCGCGTGTTCTCCTCCAGCAGCAGGTCACACGCGAATTCGCTCAAACCGCTGGATTTACGCAGCCAGGTCTGGGTTTGCGGGTGGCTGCGATCCCAATGCAGCCACAGGCTTTCCTGGGGCTGCAGTTGCAAATCGTCGAGCTCAGTCCGGGCAATCGAACGCGCGCCGCCTTTACCGTCCAGCACCAGGGCGTGCACCAGCCCCACTGCGCGTTTTCTTCCTCGAACATCCTCACCCCTGTCGGTTATTGCGGTTTATTCAGGCATTTTCAGCGGGCTGGGTGACACGATCACACCGTTGTTGTCGGCGTAGATGTATTCCCCAGGGCGGAACGTCACGCCTGCGAAGGTCACTACGACGTTGAGATCGCCGATGCCGCGCTTGTCGGTCTTCATGGGATGGCTGGCCAGGGCCTGTACCCCAAGATCGGTCTGGGCGATGACATCGACGTCACGAATACACCCGTAGATCACCAACCCTTCCCAGCCGTTTTTCGCGGCTTTTTCGGCGATCATGTCGCCAAGCAGCGCGCGGCGCAGCGAACCACCACCGTCGACCACCAGCACCTTACCGGCGCCCGGCTGGTCGGCTTGTTCCTTGACCAGCGAGTTATCCTCGAAGCACTTGATGGTGACAATCTCACCGCCAAAGGAGTCTCGGCCACCAAAGTTACTGAACATCGGCTCGACCACCTGTACCAGTTCCGGGTAGGCGTCGCAGAGGTCGGGGGTCACGTAATGGTTCATCGAAAAATTCCTTTCTGTCAAAGAAGTGTCTTTCAAGGAAGTACCGGTCGAAGCAGGTAGGGAACATCCCACTCACTTCGCCGCAACGCAATAGTCACTGCGCGACTGAATATGACCAGAAGCGATCAGCGCGTCATATCTTAGCCGCAACCTGCTACAAGCGAAACGCCCTTGGCAGAGCGCTTCATCAATCCACCGCCAATGCCGGCGCTTCGAACAACGGTGCAAGCGGATCTCTCAACCAGCGTTCCACCAACGGCCACACTTCGGCCTGTGCAGGCTTGCTGACCAGCATCTCTACGTGCCCGAAATCCCCGGTAAAACCTTGCTGACGCCCCAGGCATAAGTACTGGCGATGTTCCGACCCCACTTGTTCGAACAACTTGCGGCACGCCCAGTCCGGGTCTTGACGATCCCCCGCGGCGCTCACCGCCAGCAACGGCACATCGACTTCAGCCAAGCCCTTCCACCAATCATTCTTGCCTTCGCCAAACCGGCCAAACAGACCATTCCAACGCATGGCTTCGATCATCACGCCTGCCGGTTCGTCCTCTGGGCCACGCTTGAGGCGTGAGCCGGAAACCTCGCCGAAGCGTTTCAACAGCAAGCGCCCCGTCCACTCAACCGGCGGCAGTTTCAGCGGCCAGTGAGTGCGGCTGACCTGACAGCCAAACAGCGCCACCGAAGCCACTGCTGGCGCGCCCAGGTGTTGCCCGCCAAGGGCCGCAGCCAAGCTGGTGCCACCCAGGGAGTGACCGATCCAGTGGGGAATCTGCCCACTTTGCTCGCGCACAAACGCACCAATCGCCGGCAAATCGTAGCGTGCATAGTCAGCGACGCGGTTGCGCGCGTAGTTCTGGTTACGCTTGGACAGGCCATGACCGCGCATTTCCGGGATCCACACATCGAACCCTTGGCGCGCCAGATAAGCACCGAGACCGATGCCCTTGGGTGAGTACCAGAAACGCCGATTGGAAAAACTGCCATGCAACAAAATAACCGGGATGCCCCGGTTTTCCGGGACATCCGCCAGGCCCAAACGGGTAACCGCCAGTTCAACGGTGCCGTCGGGACTGTTACCGGGCTTGAGGCGGTATACATCTTCACTCAGGTCGCCACGACGTTCAGCGCTGATCAGGGCGACGGGAAACAGGTTGCTGCTGCTTTGCATAATGCTCTTGCACAAAAAAGGGCGACGTCCGCAAGGATTCCGCCCTGTACAGATAAGAATGCCGGCCACCCTCGACGAGTGACCGGCACTTTTGACGTAGCGACCTTAGGCGGACGCTTGGCCTTCCGCCAGGAAGAACCAGGTTTCCAGCACGGAGTCCGGGTTCAGCGAGACGCTTTCGATGCCCTGTTCCATCAGCCATTTGGCCAGGTCAGGGTGATCGGAAGGACCTTGGCCGCAGATACCGATGTACTTGCCGGCTTTATTACAGGCCTGGATAGCGTTGGCCAGCAGCTTCTTGACCGCAGGGTTACGCTCGTCGAACAGGTGCGCGATGATCCCGGAGTCACGGTCCAGGCCCAGGGTGAGCTGGGTCAGGTCGTTGGAACCGATGGAGAAACCGTCGAAGAATTCCAGGAACTCCTCGGCCAGGATGGCGTTGGACGGCAGCTCGCACATCATGATTACGCGCAGGCCATTTTCGCCACGAGACAGGCCGTTTTCAGCCAGCAGATCGATGACTTGGCTCGCTTCACCCAAGGTACGCACGAACGGCACCATGATCTCGACGTTATCCAGGCCCATCTCGTTGCGCACGCGCTTGAGGGCACGGCATTCGAGTTCGAAGCAGTCACGGAACGCTTCGCTGATGTAACGCGAGGCGCCACGGAAGCCCAGCATCGGGTTTTCTTCTTCCGGCTCGTACAGCTTGCCGCCGATCAGGTTGGCGTATTCGTTGGACTTGAAGTCCGACAGACGCACGATGACCTTTTTCGGGTAGAACGCCGCCGCCAGGGTGCTGATGCCTTCCACCAGCTTCTCGACGTAGAAGCCCACCGGGTCGTTGTAGCCGGCAATGCGCTTGTCGACGCTTTCCTTGATGTCCAGCGGCAGGCCGTCGTAGTTCAACAGGGCCTTGGGGTGCACGCCGATCATGCGGTTGATGATGAACTCCAGGCGGGCCAGGCCCACACCGGCGTTCGGCAACTGCGCGAAGTCAAAGGCACGGTCCGGGTTGCCGACGTTCATCATGATCTTGAACGGCAGGTCGGGCATGGCGTCGATGGAGTTTTGCTTGATATCGAAGCCCAGCTCGCCTTCGAAGATAAAGCCGGTATCGCCCTCGGCACAGGAAACGGTCACGCCCTGGCCATCTTTGAGCAGTTGAGTCGCGTTGCCACAGCCCACGACCGCAGGGATACCCAGCTCACGGGCGATGATCGCCGCGTGGCAAGTACGCCCGCCACGGTTGGTGACAATGGCGCTGGCACGCTTCATCACCGGTTCCCAGTCCGGGTCGGTCATGTCGGAAACCAATACGTCACCTGGCTGGACTTTGTCCATTTCGGACACGTCCTTGATGATCCGCACCTTGCCGGCGCCGATGCGCTGGCCAATGGCACGGCCTTCCACCAGCACAGTGCCGGTTTCTTTGAGCAGGTAGCGTTCCATGACGTTGGCCGAAGTACGGCTCTTCACGGTTTCCGGACGGGCCTGCACGATGTACAGCTTGCCGTCGTCACCGTCCTTGGCCCACTCGATGTCCATCGGGCACTTGTAGTGCTTTTCGATGATCATCGCTTGCTTGGCCAGTTCGCTGACTTCAGCGTCGGTCAGGCAGAAACGCGCGCGCTCGGCCTTGTCGACTTCAACGGTTTTAACCGAGCGACCAGCCTTGGCTTCGTCGCCGTAGATCATCTTGATGGCCTTGCTGCCCAGGTTACGGCGCAGGATGGCCGGGCGACCCGCTTCGAGGGTGCCCTTGTGTACGTAGAATTCGTCCGGGTTTACCGCGCCTTGTACGACGGTTTCGCCCAGGCCGTAGGCACCGGTGATAAACACCACATCACGGAAGCCGGATTCAGTGTCCAGGGTGAACATCACACCGGCAGTGCCGGTTTCCGAACGCACCATGCGCTGCACGCCGGCAGACAGGGCTACCAGCTTGTGGTCGAAACCTTGGTGTACGCGGTAGGAAATGGCGCGGTCGTTGAACAGCGAGGCGAACACTTCCTTGGCCGCGCGGATCACGTTTTCCACGCCGCGAATGTTCAGGAAGGTCTCTTGTTGACCGGCGAAGGAGGCGTCCGGCAAGTCTTCGGCGGTAGCCGAGGAGCGCACGGCAACGGCCACATCCGGGTTGCCGGCAGACAATTCAGCAAAGGCGGTACGAATTTCTTCGTTGAGCTTCTCGGGGAACTCGGCTTCCATGATCCACTGGCGGATCTGGGCGCCGGTCTTGGCCAGGGCGTTGACGTCGTCGACGTCCAGGGCATCCAGCGCGGCGTGGATCTGAGCGTTGAGGCCGCTCAGTTCGAGGAAATCGCGGTAAGCCTGGGCCGTGGTGGCGAAACCACCCGGCACCGAGACACCAGCGCCTGCAAGATTACTGATCATCTCGCCGAGGGATGCGTTCTTGCCCCCTACGTGCTCTACATCATGGACGCCGAGCTTATCGAGGGAAACTACGTACTCTACCAAGGTGATCTCTCCACTAACTGTGTTGGAAAAGCTCAGGACGCCGGTTGCTCAGTAGGAGCGCTTACCGGCGTTTGTGGCCTGGACCTGGAAAATAAGTGAGAATGCGGCCCACTGCGGGACGGCAAAATCGCGCCTATCATATCCAAGATTCGTCATCAGCTTAAGGCCCAGGGCTCAAATGAAACGATCTGCTTTCTTTATCTCCGACGGCACCGGCATCACAGCCGAAACATTGGGTCAAAGCCTGCTCGCGCAGTTCGAAAACATTACCTTCGCCAAATTCACGCGGCCCTATATCGACAGCGTGGATAAAGCGCGGGCCATGGTACAACAAATCAATCTGGCGGCTGAAAAGACGGTTTTCGGCCGATCATTTTCGACACCATCGTCAATCAAGACATCCGTGAGATCCTCGCAACCTCCAATGGTTTCATGATCGACATCTTCTCCACGTTCCTTGCGCCACTGGAGCAAGAGCTGAGTGAACACTCCTCATACTCCGTAGGAAAGTCTCATTCCATTGGCCACAACTCCAACTATATGGAGCGAATCGAAGCGGTGAACTTCGCCCTCGACAACGACGACGGCGCCCGCACCCACTACTACGACAAGGCCGATTTGATCCTGGTGGGTGTGTCCCGCTGCGGCAAGACGCCGACTTGTCTGTACATGGCCATGCAATTCGGCATCCGCGCGGCGAACTACCCGCTGACCGAAGACGACATGGAGCACCTGACACTGCCCGCCGCCCTGCGCGCCCATTCCCACAAGCTATTCGGCCTCACCATCGACCCGGACCGGCTGACGGCGATCCGCAATGAGCGCAAGCCTAATAGCCGTTACTCCAGCTATGCCCAGTGCGAGTTCGAAGTGCGCGAAGTGGAAAATCTGTTCCGTCGCGAGAATATTGCGCACATCAATTCCACGCATTTTTCGGTGGAAGAGATTTCGGCGAAGATTTTGGTGGAGAAAGGGGTTGAGCGTAGGTTCAAATAACTCTCTGGTTGAGTGTGAGCGGGCTTGCCCGCGCTGGGTGGCGAAGCCGCCCTAATCCCAGGCACCTCTGTGTATCAGTAGGATCGAGGCGCCTGGATTTGGGGCGGCTTCGCCACCAGCGCGGGCAAGCCCGCTCACTACAACTGAAACCTGCCCCACCCTGCCCCAGCGCAGTGGCCAATGCATCAAACCCCGCCCGCAATAGCTGATCATCTCCCGACGTATTGCAGATGCTCGCCCGAATAAACTGCGGCACCGCCGTCTGCCCCACGGCAAACGCCTCGGCAGTGGCGATCAGGTAATTGTTCTGCTTGAGTTCCGCCTCGATTTCCGACGCGCGCCATGGCTCCGGTACTTCAATCCAGAAGTGCGGGCTATTGAGATGGGTGCGATATTCCAGGCCGGCCAACAGGTCGCGCACCAGCGCCTTGCGCCGGCTGATCTCGTTGATCTGTTGGCGCAGCAGGTACTCCGCCGTGCCGTTTTCGATCCATTGGGTGGCCAGTTCCAAGGTCACCGGGGTGGCCATCCAGCACGTCGAGCGCAGCGCCGCCGAAATGCGGCTGACCAACGCCGGCGGCGCATGTACGTAACCCACGCGCAACCCGGCTGACACCGCCTTGCTCAAGCTGCTGATCAAAATCGTACGCTCGGGCGCGAAATAACTGAGCGGTGGCGGTCGGTCTTCTACCAATACACCGTGGGCCTCGTCTTCAAGGATCAGCAGGTTGTGTTCACGGCACACCCTGACCAGCGCTTCCCGACGCGCGACGGATAACACCGCCGTGGTCGGGTTTTGAATAGTCGGCGTGCAGTACAACGCTGAAACCCGGTGATTGCGACAGACTTCATCCAGCGCACTCGGCAGCACGCCTTCTTCATCCATCTCCAGACCGATCAGCCGTATGCCGAGCATGCGCGCGGCAGTGATGAGGCCGGGATAGGTCAGTTGCTCGGTGACCACCGTGTCGCCGGCCCGCAGCAACGCCATCATCGCGCAGAGCAAGCCGTGCTGGCCGCCATTGACGCAGATGACCTGTTCGGGAATCGGATGGAAATCGCGCTGCACCAGCCACTGCGCGCCCGCCTCGCGGTAACGCGGCAGGCCCGCGTCCGGCGTGTAGGCGCTGATGTCCTGGAGGAACTTGGCATTGGTCGACAGGGTTTGGAAACTCTGGGCGAGGAACGTCGTTTCCTGCCCGGGGATATGCATGTTGCGGCTCATGTCGAAGTACTGGCGCGGCTCTTCGCTGAAGTTGCGAAAACCTTCATCGCGCTGGCGCTCCATCCCACGCTTGCGTACGAACGTGCCGTCGCCCACACGCGCCACTACCAACCCCAGGCGTTCCAACTCGCCGTAGGCCCGGCTGATGGTGCCGATCGTGACGCCAAGATTGTCGGAAAGCACCCGATGGGGTGGCAGTTTTCTTCCCGGTTCAATCAAGCCTTCAAGGATGCCCCGTTCCATGACATCGGACAGGCGCTTGTACTTCACGCCCTGCCCGTTGGACAACCCCTCACGCATAATTGACACCATGTCAATATTTGTTTTGACAGCCATCTTTCGCCCTAATAGTGTGCTTTTACGGGTTCAATCGCCGAATTTTACAACTCATTACAAGCTCAATATAGAGTTCAATTTCGGCTCAGGGAAGCAATAAACGATGCCAATGTCCGCCGTTCTCGAAAATACCGCCAAGGCCAAAAACCAAAAACAGTGGTTGGCCGGCCTGGTCACCAGCGTGATGTTCCTGATCGTGTGCCTGAGTTGGGGCACCACTTGGCTGGGCATCAAGATTGCCGTGGAGAGCGTTCCGCCGCTGACATCCGCCGGCCTGCGCTTCCTGATCGCCTTCCCACTGTTCCTGTGTTTTGCCTTGGTGCGCCGCGAGCCCATCCTGTTCCCTCGTGAGAGCCGCTGGTTCTTTGTGTTCGTGACCCTTTCCTACTTCAGCGTGCCCTATTACCTGCTCAATTACGGCGAGATGCATGTCTCATCCGGCCTCACTGCGCTGCTGTTCAGTTGCATGCCGGTCTTCATCCTGATTTTCTCCGCGCTGTTCCTGCGCGAACGGATCTACTTTTCCCAGGTGGTCGGTATCGGTATCGGCTTTGGCAGCCTGTACATGATCATCAAGAGCCAGGGCCTGCACCTGGACCACGCCGAGTTCTTCGGCGTGCTGGCGATTCTCACCGCCGCGATCATGCATGCCTTGTGCTACGTGATTACCAAGCAAAAGGCAGCGCCATCAGTGTGATCACCTACAACACCCTGCCCATCGGCATCGCTGGGCTGATGCTGTTTGTCGCAGGTTTGTGGTTTGAAACACCGACCTTTGAAGCCATCACCCTGCGCTCCTGGGGGCACTGTTCTATCTGGGGCTGGTGGCTTCGGTCGGCGGGTTCATCGTGTACTTCATGCTGCTCAAGCGTTTGAGCCCGATCATCCTTTCGTTCGTGTTCATCATCTTTCCGGTGTTCGCGGTGATCATCGGCGCCTGGTACGAAGGCGTAGCGATTTCCGCGACCTGATGCTGTATTCGGCCATCCTGCTGGCCGGTTTTGCGATCACCAAGTTGCCGGTTGAAAAACTGCTGGCCAAGAAAAATTGACCCTTCAACCACTACGCGAGAGAAACATGGACGTCCTCCGCCCAAAAGCCCTGGAACAGATCTACGCCCACGCCAGCCGCAGCTATCCCGAAGAATGCTGCGGCTTCGTCTTCGCCGACGGCAGCGTGTACCTGGGCAGCAATATCCAGAATGAGCTGCACCGCAAGAACCCCGAGATGTACCCACGCAACGCGGCCAACGGCTACACGTTTGCGGTGGCCGACACCCTGCTGATGAACAAAGCGTTTCGCAGCGACAACCCGGTGGTGGTGATCTACCACTCCCACCCGGATGTCGGTGCCTATTTCAGCGACGAAGACCAGGACAAGGCGCTGTTCATGGGCGAACCGATCTACCCCGTCAGTTACCTGGTGGTAGACGTTCGCCAGGGCCAGGCCCTGGGTTCCAAGCTGTTTGCCTGGGACGGCAAGCATTTCGCCCTCAACCCTTTCAACGACCTGCACACGGAGTTGTCCATGAACGCTGTCTCTTTCCCCGACATTCTGGTTCGCGTGGCCAAGCTGCCGGAATCGACCCTTGAGGGTACCGGATCGACATTGCGCGAAGTCATTGAAAACCTCTGCACCAGCCACCCACAGTTGCGCCCGCACCTGTTCCACGAGAAAAACAACCAACTCAAGGAGCACTTCCTGTTTACCGCCGAGGAAGCGCTGATCGACGCGGACGACCTGCTGCCCGAAAAAGCCAAGATCGAAGTACTGCTCGCCACCTCGGGCGGCATCGACGTCGATACCTTGAGCAACGAAGAAGTACAGCGCTACGTGCGCCACATCACCCTGCCCGGTGTCGGTCGTGAAGGCCAATTGAACCTCAAGAAAGCCAAGGTGCTGATCATCGGCACTGGCGGCCTGGGTTCGCCCATCAGCCTGTACCTGGCGGCGGCCGGCATCGGCACCCTGGGCCTGGTGGACTTTGACGTGGTGGAAAGCAGCAACCTGCAGCGCCAGATCGTGCACGGCAACAGCACCCTTGGCATGCCCAAGGTCGAGTCCGCCAAGCAACGCCTGCAAGACCTCAACCGGCATATCCAGATCAACGCGCACGACACTGCCTTGAACGCCGACAACGCCCTGGAACTGGTGGGCGCCTACGACCTGGTGATCGACGGCACCGACAACTTCGACACCCGCTACCTGGTCAACGACGCCTGCGTGCAGCTGGGCAAACCCTTGGTGTACGGCGCCATCTACCGTTTCGACGGGCAGATCAGCGTCCTCAACTATAAAGGCGGGCCGTGCTACCGCTGCCTGTTCCCCAAGGCGCCGCCCGCTGAGCTGGCGCCCAATTGCAGCGCCGGCGGCGTGATCGGCGTGCTGCCCGGCGTGGTCGGAATGATCCAGGCCACCGAGGCAATCAAGCTGCTGATCGGCATTGGTGAGCCGCTGTCCGGCCGCCTGATGCGCTTCGATGCGCTGGCGATGAAATTCAGCGAGATCCGCTTCAAGCGCCGTGCCGACTGCCCGTGCTGCTCGGAACTGCGCCACAGCGAAACCCAGGCGCCGGCGGTGTGCGCCGATGCCGTGCCGAGCCAGCCGTCACTGGCCGAAGAGCGCTACATCAAGCCCCGCGTGCTCAAGCAATTGCTCGAACACCCGCGCAGCGCCGACGTGCTGCTGGACGTGCGCGATGCCAGCGAACTGGAAGTGTGCAAGTTGCCGGGCGTGGTGCACATCCCGCTGGCCGAACTGGATGGGCAACTCGACAGCCTCAGCCGGGACAACACCCATTACCTGATCTGCTATGCCGGCACCCGCGCCGAGCAGGCCGCCAGCACACTGCTGGCGGCAGGTTTTGCCAACACCAAAGTCCTGCAAGGTGGCATGAAACATTGGGTTCGCGACGTCGAACCCGACATGCCTTTGTACTGACCTCCGGCCATGGGCTCCTACCTGATGCTGCATAACTCTATTCTCGACGCCATCGGCCACACGCCGATCGTGCGCCTGGCGCAGTTTTCCGAAGACCTCGGCATCGAGGTCTACGCCAAGCTGGAATCCCTCAACCCCGGCGGCAGCCACAAGGCGCGCATCGCCTTGGGCATGATCCTCGACGCCGAGCGCCGGGGCGTGCTGATCCGCGATTCCGGGCAAACCATCATCGAACCCAGCGGCGGCAACACCGGCATCGGCCTGGTAATGGCCGGCAATGTGCTGGGCTACAAGGTGGTGCTGGTGATCCCCGACAACTACAGCCCTGAAAAACAAAAATTGCTGCGCCTGTACGGGGCCAAGGTGGTGCTGTCGGACAGCCGCCTGGGCAACAACTCCCATGGCGAAAAATGCATGGAACTGCAGCTGGAAAACCCTAGCTTCGTGATGCTCAACCAGCAGCGCAATGGCGCCAACCCGCAGACCCACCGCGACACCACCGCACGGAAATCATCCGCGCCTTTGGCGAGCGTCGCGTGGACTATTTCGTCAGCGGCATTGGCACCGGCGGGCATATCACCGGCATCGGTGAAACCTTGAAAGCGACCTGGCCAGCCGTGCGCGTCATGGGTGTGGAACCGGAGGAATGCGACCTGCTGAAAAACCAGCACGCACCACACCATATCCAGGGCCTGTCGATCGGCCTGATTCCGAGCATCCTCAACCTGGACGTGATCGACGGCATGCTCAAGGTCTCGCGCCAGGAATGCATCGACATGATGAAACGCATCATGCGCACCGACGCCATCAGCCTGGGTCTGTCCTCTGCAGCCAACATGGTGGCCATCGCCAAGCTCGCCCCCGAACTGCCGCCCGAAACGGTGGTGTTGACCATGGTCTACGACAATGCCGACAGCTACCTGCCCAGTTTCGAATAAGCGGTATTCCAACAAACCAGAATGCGGGGGTGCCTCCATGAGCGGTTTTATCGACATGCAACAGCTGCACGATGAGTTGCTCACCCACCTCATCACCACCCTCACGCCGGCGCAGATGAAGCAGTTGGAACCGCACCTCGCGCCGCTGATCCAGAACGCCGCGCAGGCGGTGGCCGAAGACCTGATCGCCTACGCCTACCGCGACCCGGCATCCCGTGGACGGGGGGAGCTGATCCTGGAGTCCTATGCCTCGTTCAAGGCGGTGCTGTATTACCGCTTGGCGCACTTGGTGTGGAATTTCCCCGACCAGACCAATGGGGTGTTTTCGCGCATGGCGCTCAAGCTGAGCAACCAGGGCAAGATCCTCTCCGGCGCCGAGATCCACCCAGCAGCCCGCATTGGTCGGCGCTTTGTGCTCGACCACGGCTACGGCACGGTGATCGGTGAAACCTGCGAGATCGGCAACGACTGCTACATCCTCTGCGGCGTGACGCTCGGCGCCCGAGGCATCGCCAACAACCCCGACGGCAAGCGCCACCCGCGCCTGGGCAACAACGTCGAGGTCGGCTCCGGCGCACGCGTGCTGGGTTACGTGCTGATCGGCGACAACGTGTTTATCAGCCCTTCCTGCGTGATCACTCAAGACGTGCCGGCCGGCACCAAGGTCAAAGTGGTAAACCAGGTCCAGTTGCAGAAAAACGATGAATCAGAGCACAGCAGCTACCTCGGCGCTTTCGCCCTCGACGAGCGTTTGCACGTGGTCGGTGAGATCAACGCCAGTCATAAGGTCACGGTGCTGGACGCTGATTTCCACCCCTTGCAGGGGCTGATGCTGGAACCCACGGTGAAGGAGCGCCACCACCTGCAATTTCGCCTGCATCGCGTGGAGTCGGGCAACCAGCTGCCGCGCCTGCCGCTGAACCTGAAAGTGTGCGGCCCGGAATTTGAAATCACCCTGCTATCCCCCCCTGGCTTGAGTGCAATGGTGCGTTCCCTGTTGCAAGCCAGCCCATTGACTGTCGGAGGTTGAACATGTCTGTGCACACCATGGAAACCCTGGCGCTGTTCGATAGCGCGCCCTACCAGAACGCCTTCAGCGCCCGGGTGATCGCCGTCAGCGAACACGGCGTCGCGCTGGAACACACCTTGTTCTACCCCACTGGCGGCGGGCAGCCGGGTGACACCGGCCACCTCACGCTGGCCGACGGCACGCGGGTTCAAGTGACTGGCACGATACGCGACCCGGTACTGCGCTCGATCATCTGGCACCAGGTGGAACAGTGGCCGGCGCAGTTGGCTGCCGGCGCGCAGGTAGATGCAGGTATCGATTGGGAGCGGCGCTACCAGCACATGAAGATGCATACCTGCTTGCACCTGCTGTGCTCGCTCATCGACGCTCCGGTCACCGGTTGCAGCATCAGTGCCGACAAAGGCCGCCTGGATTTCGACTTGCCGGAAATGACCCTCGACAAAGATAGCCTCACCCGTGACCTGAATGCGTTGATCGAGCAGGCCCATGCGGTCAAGACCCTGTCGATGCCCGCCTCCGAGTATTCCACCCTGCTGCAGATAACGCGCACCCAGGCGATCGCGCCTCCGGTGGTCCAAGGCTCGGTCCGGGTCATCGAGATCAGCGGTATCGATATCCAACCGTGCGGCGGTACCCACGTCACCAACACCGAGGAAATCGGCCGGGTGTTCTGCGAGAAAATCGAGAAGAAGAGCAAGCACAACCGCCGGGTAATCCTGCGGTTTGAATAACCGCCGGGCAACAGCTGGGGCGACCGCGCCCTGGCTGCGTTTCGTACAGCAAACTGACAGCAAATTTATGTGCTTGTAACATTCAGAAACGTACAATCCCGCCTGCAGCCATCCCCCTGATGTGCCGCCACCTGACTCATGGAAAAGAGCGTCCGCCCATTCTCGGTGGGGCTTTCGAACAGAAGCTAAGCTCACCCCCATCGCATCTCTTAGAACCTGAACGCTGCAGGAATGACTGCCTATGAACAAAGTGTTCCGCCACTACATCCCGGCGTCCACATTGCGCTTGCTGCCCAACCGCTGGGATTTGGTTGCCCTGCCGCTGGTAATCGGCTTTCTACTGTTTTTCTCGATCACCGCCCGTGAAACCTGGGCCCCCATCGACACCTTGCAGAGCGAAATCATTTCCCTCGACCCGGCCAACCTGCCGGAGTACGCGATGCGCACCACCCTGCGCATGCTCGCAGCGATGGTTGCGGCGCTGGTTTTCACCCTGTTGTACGGCACCTTGGCGGCCAAAAGCCGGCGCGCCGAGAAACTGCTGGTGCCGGTGCTCGACATCCTGCAATCGGTGCCGGTGCTCGGTTACATCTCCTTTACGGTGACGTTTTTCCTGCTGCTGTTCCCCGGGCGCGTGCTCGGTGCCGAGTTCGCGGCGATCTTTGCGATCTTCACCAGCCAGGCCTGGAACATGACGTTCAGCTTCTACCAGTCGCTGCGCATGCTGCCCCACGACCTGGTGGAAGTGTCCACCAACCTGCGGCTGTCGGGCTGGCAGAAGTTCTGGAAACTCGACGTGCCCTTCGCCATGCCCGGGCTGGTGTGGAACATGATGATGAGCATGTCCGGCGGCTGGTTCTTCGTGGTCGCATCCGAAGCCATTACCGTCGGCGACAAGACCATCACCCTGCCCGGCGTGGGTTCGTACCTGGCCCTGGCCATCGCCCAGAAAGACTTGCACGCCGTGGGTTACGTGATCCTGGCGATGATCGCGGTGATCCTGATCTACGACCAGTTCCTGTTCCGCCCGCTGGTGGCCTGGGCCGACAAATTCCGCATGGAAACCACCGCCTCCCAAGGCGCTGCGCCACAATCCTGGGTGCTGAACCTGATCCAGCGCACGCGCATGGTCCAGCGCATCTTGCGCCCCATCACCCGCACCATCAGCCGGATTGGCAACAAGCGCTTCAGCCTGGCAGGCGGTGCGCTCAAGGCATTGCCGGCAGAAACGCCAGCAGCCTCGAAGGTGATCGACTGGGCATGGGGCAGCCTGATTGCCTTGATGGCCGCCTATGCGCTTTACCACATCGTGCTGTACGTCGGCACTGAAGTGGGCCTGGCCGAAGTTGGCCACGTGCTGGTGTTGGGCCTGATCACCTTGTTGCGGGTCGCGGGGCTGATCCTGATCGCGTCGCTGATCTGGGTGCCCCTGGGCGTGATGATCGGCCTGCGTCCCAAACTGGCGGAAAAGATCCAGCCGTTGGCGCAGTTCCTCGCGGCGTTCCCGGCCAACCTGCTGTTCCCGGTGTTCGTCATCGTGATCCTGCACTACAAACTCAACCCGGATATCTGGCTGAGCCCACTGATCGTGCTGGGCACCCAGTGGTACATCCTGTTCAACGTCGTCGCCGGTGCCAGCGCCTTCCCCAACGACTTCAAGGAAGCCGCCGCCAACTTCCGCATTCGCGGCTGGCTGTGGTGGCGCAAGGTAATGCTGCCGGGGATCTTCCCGTACTACGTCACCGGCGCGATCACCGCCTCAGGCGGTGCGTGGAACGCCAGCATCGTCTCCGAGTACGTGTCGTGGGGCCAGGACACCGTGGTCGCCCATGGCCTGGGCGCCTACATCGCACAAACCACCGCCGCCGGCGACTTCCCCAAAATCGCCCTAGGCGTGGTGGTGATGTCGATCTTTGTGGTGGCCTTCAACCGTGCGGTCTGGCGGCCGATGTACGCCATGGCTGAAAACAAACTGCGTCTGAATTGATGGGATTCACCGTGATGAGTACTTCTATCGAACACACTGCAGACACCCCGGAAATCTACGCGTTGAAGAACGTCAACCGGGTGTTTGGCAAAGGCAAAGACGAGCTGCAGGTACTCAGTGGCGTCGACCTGAGCCTGCATGAAGGCGAGATCGTTGGCATGCTCGGGCGCTCTGGCTCCGGCAAGTCCACCTTGCTGCGTATCATCGCCGGGCTGATCCAGCCCTCGTCGGGCGACGTGCACTACAACGGCAAGCCGCTGACCGGTCCGGCCGAAGGCGTGGCCATGGTGTTCCAGACCTTTGCGTTGTTCCCCTGGCTGACCGTGCTGGAAAACGTCGAAGCAGGCCTGCAAGCCTTGCAGGTCGAGCGCAAGGAAACCCGCCGGCGCGCCCTGGCCGCTATCGACCTGATCGGCCTGGACGGTTTTGAAAACGCCTACCCGCGCGAGCTGTCCGGTGGCATGCGCCAGCGCGTCGGCTTCGCCCGTGGCCTGGTGGTCAACCCGACGTTGCTGCTGATGGACGAACCTTTCTCTGCCCTCGACGTGCTCACCGCCGAAACCCTGCGCACCGACCTGCTGGACCTGTGGAGCGGGAAACAGTTGCCGATCAAGTCGATCCTGATCGTGACCCACAACATCGAGGAAGCCGTGCTGATGTGCGACCGCATCCTGGTGTTGTCGTCCAACCCAGGCCGCGTGGTCGCCGAGATCAAGGTACCGTTTGCTCACCCGCGCAATCGCCTGGACCCAACATTCCGGCAAATGGTCGATGACATCTACGCGCTGATGACGGACCGGCGCAGCGCCGATGCCAGCGCCGGCAAACCCGAGCTGAAAATGGGCAGCCTGCTGCCGGAAGTCTCCACCAACCTGATGGCCGGCTTGATCGAAACCCTGGCCGCCGAGCCCTACAACGGTCACGCCGGTTTGCCCAATGTCGCCGAACGGGGCCTGCTGGAAGTGGACGATCTGTTTCCGGTGGCAGAAATGCTCGAGCACTTGGGCTTCGCCGAACTCAAGGGTGCCGACATCACGTTGACCGATGCGGGCAAGCTGTTTGCCGACTACGGCACCCAAGAGCGCAAGACCTTGTTCGCCGAGCATTTGATCCAGCATGTGCCGTTGGCCGCACGCATTCATCAGGTGTTGCTGGAGCGCAGTGGGCACCGGGCACCACGGGTGCGTTTCGAGCAGGAATTGGAAGACTCGATGACCGAAGCGTTCGTGGAGAAAACCCTCGAAACCGTGGTGGCGTGGGGACGGTATGCGGAGATTTTCTCGTATGACGACCATACCGAGACGTTTAGCCTGGAGGACTTCGAGGGCAGTATGTAAGCCTTGAACAACACAGAACAAAATGTGGGAGCTGGCTTGCCTGCTCCCACATTGACCGCGTTGTTATTTAGATCACGAACAGGTCCACGAACCGGTTGACCGGCGTGGCCTCAAGCCGCGCTTGATCCTTGCACAACGCAAAAATCTCCCCGCTGCGCTGCGCCGTGAACCGCGTGGCCAGGTTGGCCTTGAACTTGTCTTCCAGCAACGGAATGCCATCCCCACGGCGGCGGCGATGGCCAATCGGGTATTCCACCGCCACTTGTTCAGTACTGGAACCGTCCTTGAAGAACACCTGCACCGCGTTGGCGATGGAGCGTTTGTCCGCTTCCAGGTATTCGCGGCTGTAGCGCGGGTCTTCGACGATGACCATCTTGTCGCGCAGTTCGTCGATGATCGGATGGGCGGCGTGGAACTCATCTTCGTACTGCTCCGCCACCAGGTTGCCGAACGCCAGCGGGACGGCGGTCATGTATTGCAGGCAATGGTCGCGGTCAGCGGCGTTGGCCAGTTGGCCGACCTTGGAGATGATGCGGATCGCCGACTCGTGGGTGGTGATCACGATGCGGTCGATGTCATCCAGGCGATCTTTCACCAACGGGTGCAGGTCACCGCTGCTTCGCAGGCCGTTTGCGCGTGGAACTCGGCGGGGAAGCTGATCTTGAACAGCACGTTTTCCATCACGTAAGTGCCGTAGGGCTGGGACAGGCTGAACAGGCGCTTGTCCTCGGGTTTGAGCGCCAGGTCCTTGTTGGTGTGACTGAACAGCACGTCGTAAAAGCCCCATTGCGGCGCGCTCAATACGCCGGGAATGCCCATCTCGCCACGCAACGCGATATCCGCCAGGCGCACGCCACGACTTGACGCATCCCCCGCTGCCCAGGATTTACGTGACCCGGCATTCGGTGCGTGACGATAGGTGCGCAACGCTTGCCCATCGACAAACGCATGGGACAACGCTGCCAACAGTTGCTCGCGGTTAGCGCCCATCAGCTTGGCGGTGACCGCCGTGGAGGCGACTTTCACCAGCAGCACGTGGTCGAGGCCGACGCGGTTGAAGGAGTTTTCCAGGGCGATCACGCCTTGAATCTCGTGGGCCATGATCATTGCTTCCAACACCGCACGTACGGTCAGCGGTGCATCGCCATTGGCCACGCGTTTTTGCGAGAGGTGATCGGCCACGGCCAGGATGCCGCCGAGGTTATCCGAAGGATGACCCCATTCGGCGGCGAGCCAGGTGTCGTTGTAGTCGAGCCAACGCACGATGCAGCCGATGTCCCACGCGGCTTTTACCGGGTCCAGTCGGAACGAGGTGCCCGGTACACGCGCGCCAAACGGCACCACCGTGCCCTCGACGATAGGCCCCAGGTGCTTGGTGCACTCGGGAAAGCGCAGGGCCAGCAGGCCACAACCCAAGGTGTCCATCAGGCAGTTACGGGCGGTGTCCAGCGCAGCCTGGGAGTCGATCCGGTAGTTGAGGGCGTAGTCGGCGATGTCCTGCAAGACCTGGTCGTAGTCGGGGCGGTTGTTCTGGTCGACGTTGGCGCTCATGGCAGTACTCCAAAAGTGGGTTGGGGGTAGTCCTCGGGCTCACGGTTGTCAGGGAGCAGGTCTTGATTGCCTGCCTTGGAATAAAAATCACCTGTGGGAGCGGGCTTGCTCGCGAATGCGGAGGGTCAGCCACAGATGTGCTGACTGATCCACCGCATTCGCGAGCAAGCCCGCTCCCACACTCGGTGCAAGTCGCTGAAAGCGTCGCCGGGGATGCGCACGAAGCCTTCCATCAGCACCCGCGCACTGCGGCTCATGATGGCTTTCTTCACTACCCACTCACCGTTCACCTCACTGGCCTCGGCGCCCACGCGCAACGTGCCGGACGGATGCCCGAACCGCACCGCATTGCGTTCCACACCACCGGCTGCGAGGTTGACCAACGTGCCGGAAATCGCCGCCGCCGTGCCAATCGCCACCGCCGCCGTGCCCATCATCGCGTGGTGCAGCTTGCCCATGGACAGCGCACGCACCAGCAGGTCGACATCACCGGCCTTGATCGCCTTGCCGCTGGATGCCACGTAGTCCGCAGGCTTGGCCACAAACGCCACCTTCGGTGTGTGCTGGCGCTGGGCCGCTTCGTCCAGGTGCTTGATCAGGCCCATGCGCAATGCGCCGTAGGCCCGTACCGTTTCAAACATTGCCAGGGCCTTAGGGTCGCTGTTGATCGCACTCTGCAACTCGGTGCCGGTGTAGCCCAGGTCTTCGGCGTTGATGAAGATGGTCGGGATGCCCGCGTTGATCAGCGTGGCCTTGAACGTGCCGACGCCGGGCACCTCCAGGTCGTCCACCAGGTTGCCGGTGGGGAACATCGAGCCGCCGCCCCCTCTTCTTCTGCTGCCGGGTCCATGAACTCCAACTGCACTTCGGCCGCTGGGAAGGTCACGCCATCCAGCTCGAAGTCGCCGGTTTCCTGCACCGCGCCGTCAGTAATTGGCACGTGGGCAATGATGGTCTTGCCGATATTGGCCTGCCACACACGTACCACGGCCACGCCGTTGCGGGGCACGCGAGCCGGGTCGACCAGCCCCGCGCTGATGGCGAACGAACCCACCGCCGCCGACAGGTTGCCGCAGTTGCCGCTCCAGTCCACGAATGGTTTGTCGATGGACACCTGGCCGAACAGGTAATCCACGTCATGATCGGCGCGGGTGCTTTTGGCCAGGATCACGGTTTTGCTGGTGCTGGACGTGGCGCCGCCCATGCCGTCGATCTGCTTGTCGTACGGGTCGGGGCTGCCGATTACCCGTAGCAACAGGGCGTCGCGCGCAGCGCTCGGGACCTGCGCCGACTCGGGCAGGTCCTTGAGGCTGAAAAACACACCCTTACTGGTGCCGCCACGCATATAGGTGGCGGGGATCTTGATTTGCGCTACGTGTGCCATGGTTACCCCTCAGGCAGTCGCTGCCGATTCCAGGAAGTCCTGGGCAAAACGTTGCAACACGCCGCCCGCCTCGTAGATCGACACTTCTTCGGCGGTGTCCAGGCGGCAGGTCACCGGCACTTCGACACGTTCGCCATTCTTGCGGTGGATCACCAGGGTCAGTTGCGCACGCGGGGTGCGCGAGCCGACCACGTCATAGGTTTCGCTGCCGTCGATGTTCAAGGTATGACGGTCGGTGCCCGGCAGGAACTCCAACGGCAACACGCCCATGCCCACCAGGTTGGTACGGTGGATGCGCTCGAAACCTTCGGCAGCAATTGCTTCCACGCCGGCGAGGCGCACGCCTTTGGCCGCCCAGTCGCGGGAAGAACCCTGGCCGTAGTCGGCGCCGGCAATGATGATCAGCGGCTGCTTGCGCTCCATGTAGGTTTCGATGGCTTCCCACATCCGCGTGACCTGGCCTTCGGGCTCGATGCGTGCCAGGGAACCCTGTTTGACCTTGCCGTTTTCCACCACCATTTCGTTGAACAGTTTTGGGTTGGCGAACGTCGCGCGCTGCGCGGTCAAATGGTCGCCCCGATGAGTCGCGTAGGAGTTGAAGTCGACTTCCGGCAAGCCCATTTTCGCCAGGTATTCACCGGCGGCACTGTCGAGCATGATCGCGTTGGACGGCGACAGGTGGTCAGTGGTGATGTTGTCCGGCAGCACCGCCAGCGGGCGCATGCCCTTGAGCGGACGCGCACCGGCCAATGCGCCTTCCCAGTACGGCGGGCGTCGAATATAGGTGCTTTGCGGGCGCCAGTCATACAGCGGCGCAACCTTGGGGCCGGTGTCTTCGTGAATGGCGAACATCGGGATGTAGACCTTGCGGAACTGCTCCGGCTTGACCGAGACCTTCACCACCGCGTCGATTTCTTCGTCGCTTGGCCAGATGTCCTGCAGGCGGATTTCCTTGCCGTCGGCGTCGAGGCCCAGCACGTCTTTTCGATGTCGAAACGGATGGTGCCGGCAATCGCGTAAGCCACCACCAGCGGCGGCGATGCGAGGAACGCCTGCTTGGCGTACGGGTGAATGCGCCCGTCAAAGTTGCGGTTGCCCGACAACACGGCGGTGGCGTACAAGTCGCGGTCGATGATCTCTTGCTGGATCACCGGATCGAGCGCGCCAGACATGCCGTTGCACGTGGTGCAGGCGAAGGCCACCACGCCGAAGCCGAGTTTTTCCAGTTCATGATCCAGGCCGGCGTCTTCAAGGTACATGGCAACGGTTTTCGAACCCGGTGCCAGGGACGATTGACCCACGGTTTGCGCACCAGCCCGAGCTTGTTGGCATTGCGCGCCAGCAGGCCTGCGGCAATCACGTTGCGCGGGTTGCTGGTGTTGGTGCAGCTGGTGATGGCGGCAATGATGACTGCGCCATCTGGCATTTGGCCGGGCACTTCTTCCCACTGGCCGCTGATGCCTTTCGATGCGAGGTCGCTGGTCGCGACGCGGGCGTGCGGGTTGCTCGGGCCGGCCATGTTGCGCACGACGCTGGACAAATCGAACGTCAGGCCACGCTCATATTGCGCGCCTTTGAGGTCATCCGCCCACAGGCCGGTATGACGTGCGTATTGCTCCACCAGGGTGACTTGTTCGTCTTCACGGCCCGTGAGTTTCAGATAAGCGATAGTCTGTTGGTCGATGTAGAACATCGCTGCGGTGGCGCCGTATTCCGGGGCCATGTTGGAGATGGTCGCGCGGTCGCCCAGCGTCAGCGCCGAAGCGCCCTCGCCGAAGAACTCCAGCCACGCGCCGACCACTTTCTGCTTACGCAAAAACTCCGTCAGCGCCAGCACCATATCGGTGGCAGTGATGCCCGGTTGCAGCTTGCCGGTCAGTTCCACGCCGACGCTTTCCGGCAGACGCATCCACGAGGCGCGGCCAAGCATCACGCTCTCGGCTTCCAAGCCACCGACGCCGATGGCGATTACGCCCAGGGCATCCACGTGCGGGGTGTGGCTGTCGGTGCCGACGCAAGTGTCGGGGAACGCTACGCCGTCGCGCACCTGGATCACCGGAGACATTTTCTCCAGGTTGATCTGGTGCATGATGCCGTTGCCCGGCGGGATCACGTCGACGTTCTTGAAGGCCTTTTGGTCCACTCGATAAAGTGGAAACGGTCTTCGTTGCGACGGTCTTCAATGGCACGGTTTTTTCGAACGCGTCTGGGTCGAAACCACCGGCTTCGACGGCCAAGGAGTGGTCGACGATCAGTTGGGTCGGCACCACCGGGTTGACCTGCGCCGGGTCGCCACCTTGCTGGGCGATGGCGTCGCGCAGGCCGGCGAGGTCTACCAGGGCGGTCTGGCCGAGAATGTCGTGGCACACCACGCGCGCCGGGAACCAGGGGAAGTCGAGGTCGCGCTTGCGCTCGATCAGTTGGCTCAGGGACGCATTGAGGGTGGCCGGGTCGCAGCGACGCACCAGGTTCTCGGCGAGTACGCGTGAGGTGTAGGGCAAGGTGGCGTAGGCGCCAGGGTGATTGCCTCGACAGCCGCACGGGCGTCGAAGAAATCCAGGCGGCTGCCGGGGAGCGGTTTGCGAAATTCAGTGTTCATCGTCAGGACTCGGTCACGGTAGGTTCAAAGGGCGGACTGTCGACACTGGCCCAGCTCCCACAATAAAGCCCATTTGCCAGTGTGTTCAGTTCATCCCACTCAGCGACGTTCGATTGGCACGAACTTGCGCTGCTCAACGCCGATGTACTCGGCGCTTGGGCGGATGATGCGGTTGTTGGCGCGCTGCTCGAACACATGCGCGGCCCAGCCGGTCAGGCGTGAGCACACGAAGATCGGCGTGAACAACTTGGTCGGGATGCCCATGAAGTGGTACGCCGAGGCATGGTAGAAGTCGGCGTTGGGGAACAGTTTCTTCTGCTCCCACATGGTCTTGTCGATGGCTTCGGAGACCGGGAACAGCACCTTGTCGCCTACTTCATCGGCGAGCTTTTTCGCCCAGCCCTTGATCACTTCATTACGCGGGTCGCTGTCTTTGTAGATCGCGTGGCCGAAGCCCATGATCTTGTCCTTGCGCGCCAGCATGCCGAGGGTGCCTTCCACGGCATCTTCGGCCGAGGTGAAGCGCTCGATCATTTCCATTGCTGCTTCGTTGGCGCCGCCATGCAACGGGCCGCGCAGCGAGCCGATGGCCGCGGTGACGCAGGAATACAGGTCGGACAGGGTCGAGGCACACACGCGCGCGGTGAACGTCGAGGCGTTGAATTCGTGCTCTGCATAGAGGATCAGCGACACGTTCATCACTTTGACGTGCAACTCGCTTGGCTTCTTGCCGTGCAGCAGGTGCAGGAAGTGGCCGCCGATGGAAGGCTCGTCGGTCACGCAGTCGATGCGCTTGCCGTCGTGGCTGAAGCGGTACCAGTAGCACATGATCGCCGGGAAGGCGGCGAGCAAGCGGTCGGTGACATCGCGCTGCACGCTGAAATCTTTCTCGGGCTCGATATTGCCGAGGAACGAGCAACCGGTGCGCATCACATCCATCGGGTGGGCGTCGGCAGGGATGCGTTCCAGCACTTCTTTCAGCGCTTGGGGCAAGTCACGCAGTTTGCTCAACTTGGCGCTGTAGGCCGCCAACTCGGTTTTAGTCGGCAACTCGCCGTACAGCAGCAGGTAGGCGACTTCTTCGAATTGCGCATCGGCGGCCAGTTCGCGCACGTCATAGCCGCGATAGGTCAGGCCGGCACCCGCCTGGCCCACGGTGGACAGTGCGGTCTGGCCGGCTACTTGGCCACGCAGGCCAGCGCCACTGAGTACTTTTGCTTCAGCCATGTCGGTTCTCCAATCTTGAATTTATTAGGGAGGCTGTTCTTTACTTCTTGGCTGCGAACAGCGCGTCGAGCTTCTGCTCAAAGGTGTGGTAGTCGATGCGATCGTAAAGCTCCATGCGGGTTTGCATGGTGTCGATCACGTTCTGCTGGGTACCGTCGCGACGGATCGCGGTGTAGACGTTCTCGGCGGCCTTGTTCATGGCGCGAAAGGCTGAGAGCGGGTACAGCACGATGGAAACATCGGCAGATTTCAACTGTTCGGTGGTGTACAGCGGTGTGGCGCCGAACTCGGTGATGTTGGCCAGGATCGGCGCCTTCACGCGGGAGGCGAACAGCTTGTACATCTCAAGTTCGGTAATGGCTTCGGGGAAGACCATGTCGGCGCCGGCTTCGATGCAAGCGGCGGCACGCTCCAGGGCGGACTCCAGGCCTTCGACCGCCAGCGCGTCGGTACGCGCCATGATCACAAAGCTGTCATCGGTGCGCGCATCCACGGCAGCCTTGATGCGGTCGACCATTTCCTGCTGGCTCACAATTTCTTTGTTCGGACGATGGCCACAGCGCTTGGCGCCGACCTGGTCTTCGATATGGATGGCGGCGGCGCCGAACTTGATCATCGACTTGACGGTGCGCGCCACGTTGAACGCCGAGGAGCCGAAACCGGTGTCCACATCCACCAGCAACGGCAGGTCGCAGACGTCGGTGATGCGGCGCACGTCGGTGAGCACGTCATCCAGGCCGGTAATCCCTAAGTCCGGCACGCCCAGGGAACCGGCAGCAACACCGCCACCCGACAGGTAGATCGCCTTGAAACCGGCACGTTTGGCCAGCAGCGCATGGTTGGCGTTGATCGCGCCGACCACCTGCAAGGGATGCTCGCTGGCGACGGCGTCACGGAAACGCTGGCCGGGAGTGCTTTTATTATTCGAACTCATCATTCACCTCGTGATTGGGGGGCACCGTCGGGGAAATGACGGGCGATGTTGCGTTTGGAGGCGCCGATATGGCGGCGCATCAGCAGTTCGGCCAGTTCACCGTCACGATCGGCAATCGCATCGAGAATTCGGTGGTGCTCGGCAAAAGCCTGGCGTGGACGATTAGGGGTCGCGGAAAACTGGATGCGGTACATGCGCACCAATTGGTAAAGCTCGCCGCAGAGCATTTGGGTGAGGGTACGGTTACCGGCACCTTGAATTATCCGGTAATGAAAATCGAAGTCGCCTTCCTGCTGGTAGTAGCCGAGGCCGGCCTGGAAGGCTTCGTCGCGCTCGTGGGTGTGCAACACCTGGCGCAATTCTTCGATCTCCGCATCGGTCATGCGCTCGGCAGCCAGGCGACAGGCCATGCCTTCGAGGGATTCGCGGATTTCGTAGAGTTCGATCAATTCAGCGTGGCTCAACGACACTACCCGCGCGCCGACATGGGGTACGCGCACCAATAGGCGCTGGCCTTCCAGTCGATGGATCGCCTCGCGCAGCGGGCCACGGCTGATGCCGTAGGTACGCGCCAGTTCCGGCTCGGAGATCTTGCTGCCGGGGGCGATCTCACCCTTGACGATGGCGGCCTGGATACGGCGGAAGACGTTTTCAGACATGGTCTGGGATTCGTCTGACACCGCGACCGAGGCTTCCGCTTGATCCAGCATATTGTCGACACCTTTAAAAGCAATGCCGCAAAAACTAGCCAATTAGCCTCGCGCAGTCAAAGAATAAATACACATTGTCGACAATCGTCTAATAACCGCTTGCGCACTCTATCAGGGCATGGCCGCCTGCCAGCGCTGGCGCCAAAAGCATCATGTTAGAATGCCCGCCGCTTTTGCCTGACATCATTAGATGAAACGGCGCACGAGGGAGCTTGCGCAGCAATGCCAGTCGCCTTGAACCAAACATCGCACTGCACCGCCTCGGGATTTATGAGACTCAAGCCCTTCCTTTTACTGATTTGCCTGTTATCGGTGCCCGGCCTTGCCATTGCTGGCGAGAAGACCGTGTACGGCCTCAACGAATACGCCCAATTGGCCGGCATCGACCTTGAAGTCGCCGCCAAACTGGACACCGGTGCCAAGACCGCCTCCCTCAGTGCCCGTGATATCAAGCGTTTCAAGCGCAACGGCGAATCCTGGGTGCGCTTCTACCTGGCCATCGACACCGCCCATTCCCACCCCATCGAACGCCCCCTGGCCCGCGTCAGCAAGATCAAGCGCCGCGCCGGTGACTACGACCCCGATGAGGACAAGAACTACACCGCCCGCCCAGTCATTGCGCTGGACATCTGCATGGGCACTGCTTTACGCAGCATCGAAGTGAACTTGACTGACCGCAGCGCATTCCAATACCCGCTGCTGATCGGCTCCGAAGCGTTGAAACGCTTTGATGCGCTGGTCGACCCCAGTCTTAAATACGCAGCAGGCAAACCTGCCTGTGCCGCCGACGCTCATACCGCCGAGTAAACCGAATGCGCTCTCTGACCCTGCACCTGAAAATCCTGATCGCCATCCTGGTGGTGCTGGGTATTTCGGTCACCGCCTATCAGATCTTCGTGCTGGGGATCCCCGTCACCGAAGACGCCACCGACGACTTATGGAACATCGACGCCAAGGTCGAGTTCGTCGCCAACCCGAAAGACCCGGTAAAGATCCAGATGTTCGTGCCGCCGCTGAGCCGCGATTTCGTGAGCCTCAACGAGAGTTTCATCTCGAATAACTATGGGGTCAGCGTCAATCGTATCGACGGCAACCGTAAGGTCACCTGGTCGGCGCGTCGCGCCAACGGCAAGCAAACCCTGTATTACCGCCTGGTGTTGACCAAGCGCTACAGCGGCGAAAAAGCCAAGGTCAAGGGCCCGACCTTCCGCGACAGCATTGCAGTGGAAGGCCCTGAAAAATCGCCGCCGAAGCCTTGCTGGCACCGATCCGCCAGCACTCGGCCGACGTCGAGACGTTTATCAGCGAAGCTATCAAGCGCACCAACAACCTCAACGACGACAATGTGAAGCTGCTGCTGGCGGGGGATCCCTCCACGCCGCACAAGGCCAAGATCGTCGAGTTGCTGCTGTCCATTGCCCATGTGCCGGTGGAAAGGTCCATACCATTCGCCTGGTGGCCGACCAACCACAAACCCCGGAGCTGTGGTTGCGCAGCTTCAATGGCAACGACTGGCTGTACTTCAACCCGGAAACCGGCGAACAGGGCCTGCCCACCGACCGGCTGCTGTGGTGGACCGGTGATGAAAACCTGATCACCGTCGACGGTGGCAAGAAGGCCATGGTGACTTTCAGCCTGAACAACAGCGAGATGAACGCGATCCGCCTGGCCAAGCTGACGGACGAAAACACCGACGCCAACTTCCTTGAATATTCGTTGTACGGCCTGCCGCTGCAAACCCAGCAGACCTTCATGATCATGGTGATGATCCCGATTGGCGTGCTGGTGATCCTGATCCTGCGCAACCTGATCGGCCTGCAGACATTGGGCACGTTTACCCCGGTGCTGATCGCCCTGGCGTTCCGCGAAACCCAGTTGGGCTTTGGTATTGCGCTGTTCACCATTATTACGGCGCTGGGGCTGTCACTCCGGTCGTACCTGGAACACTTGAAGCTGCAGATGCTGCCGAGGCTCTCGGTGGTGCTGACCTTTGTGGTGGTGCTGATCGCGGCTATCAGCCTGTTCAGCCATAAGCTTGGGCTGGAGCGCGGGCTGTCGGTGGCGCTGTTCCCGATGGTGATTCTGACCATGACCATCGAACGCCTGTCGATCACCTGGGAAGAACGCGGCGCCAACCATGCGCTGAAAGTGGCGATTGGTACGCTGTTCGCCGCCTCCCTGGCGCACTTGATCATGAGCGTGCCAGAGCTGGTGTACTTCGTGTTTACCTTCCCGGCGATCCTGCTGATCCTGGTGGGCTTCATGCTGGCCATGGGTCGCTATCGCGGCTACCGCCTGACCGAGCTGGTGCGTTTCAAGGCATTCCTCAAGAAGGCTGATCAGTAATGTTCGGTTTCTGGAAGACCTGGAAGGCCCTTGAAGCGCGGGGAATCATGGGCATCAACCGGCGTAATGCCGACTATGTGCTCAAGTACAACAAGCGCAGCCTGTACCCAATCGTGGATGACAAGATCATCACCAAGGAACGGGCCATCGCTGCTGGCATCCATGTGCCGGAAATGTACGGGGTGATCTCCACCGAGAAGGAAATCGACAAGCTCGACGAGATCATCGGTGGGCGCAGCGACTTCGTGATCAAGCCGGCACAAGGTGCCGGCGGTGACGGCATCCTGGTGGTGGCGGACCGCTTTGAAGGGCGCTATCGCACAGTGTCCGGCAAGATCATCAGCCACGAAGAGATTGAGCATCAGATCTCCAGCATCCTCACCGGCCTGTATTCCTTGGGTGGTCACCGCGACCGCGCACTGATCGAATACCGTGTGGTGCCCGACCAGATCTTCAAAAGCATCAGCTACGAAGGCGTGCCGGACATTCGCATCATCGTGCTGATGGGTTACCCGGTCATGGCCATGTTGCGCTTGCCAACACGTCAGTCCGGCGGCAAGGCCAACCTGCACCAAGGCGCCATTGGCGTCGGTGTGGACCTGGCCACCGGCTTGACCCTGCGTGGCACCTGGCTGAACAACATCATCACCAAACACCCCGACACCACCAACGCGGTGGATGGCGTGCAACTGCCCAACTGGGACGGTTTCATGAAGCTTGCGGCAGGCTGCTACGAGCTGTGCGGGCTGGGTTACATCGGCGTGGACATGGTGCTGGACCAGGAGAAAGGCCCGCTGATCCTGGAGCTGAATGCGCGTCCGGGACTGAATATCCAAATTGCCAACGACTGCGGCTTGACGCTGCGCACCCATGCCGTGGAGGCGCGGCTGGAAGAATTGAAGGCCGCTGGCGTGACCGAAACCCCGGAGGAACGGGTGAGGTTCGTCCAGGAAATGTTTGGGCATATCCCACTGGTGGAAGGCTGATCCAGCCCTCTAACTGTCTATCCCCGACATCCCCTCTAGGAGCAAATCCTACAGGGGACTACAATCCCCTCCCCCGCGCGACTGGCTGATCCACCCCGCATGTTGACCTGCTCTGTACACCCGCTGCCCTACCGGGCCAACCCCGCCGAGTATTTTGCGGCGATTCGCCACGCGCCGGGTTCGGTGCTGCTGGACAGCGGCCGACCGTCTGCCGAGCGCGGGCGTTATGACCTGTTGAGCGCCTGGCCCGAAACAACGTTGACGGTTTCGCCAGATGAAAGCGGCAGTGATTTCCTGCAACGCCTGCGAGAAAACCTTGTGCAGTTGGGCGAAGCGAATTTGCCCGCCGGTCACGAACTGCCCTTTGCTGGCGGCTTGATCGGGTACCTGAGTTATGACTTCGGGCGGCACCTGGAGCAGATGCCGCACTTGGCTGCAGACGACCTGCACCTGCCGGATGCGCGCTTTGGACTGTATGCCTGGGCGCTGATCAGCGATCACCAGGCGCAAACCAGCCAGCTTGTATTTCATCCGGCACTGGCCGACAGCGAGCGTCTACGCTTGATCGCGTTGTTCGGCCAGCCTGTCATCGACGCCGCTGCAACGTTCAAACTAGGCGGCGCGATGGCCCCTGACCTCACGGCCGAGGCTTATCGCCAGGCCATCGTGCGCATCCAGGACTATATCCAGGCCGGCGACTGCTACCAGGTCAACTTCGCCCAGCGCTTTCGCGCGCCGTGTATCGGTGACCCATGGGTGGCTTACTGCGCCTTGCGCGAGGCCTGCCCGACACCGTTTTCCGGGTTCCAGAGCCTGCCGGATGAAGGCGCTGTGCTGAGCCTGTCGCCTGAGCGCTTCGTGCATATCAGCGAACGCCGGGTCGAAACACGCCCAATCAAAGGCACGCGCCCGCGAGGTTCAACACCGGAAGAAGACGCTGCCAACGCCGCCGAACTGCTGGCCAGCCCCAAGGACCGCGCCGAAAACCTGATGATCGTCGACCTGCTGCGCAACGACCTTGGTCGCACCTGCCGCATCGGTTCAGTCAGTGTGCCGGAACTGTTCAGCCTGGAAAGCTACCCCAACGTGCACCACTTGGTGAGTAGCGTCATCGGCGAATTGGCCGACGGCAAGGACGCCCTCGACCTGATCGCCGGCAGCTTCCCCGGCGGTTCCATCACCGGCGCACCGAAGATTCGCGCGATGCAGATCATCGATGAACTGGAGCCCACTCGACGCGGGCTGTACTGCGGCTCGTTGGTGTACCTGGACGTGCGCGGCGAGATGGACAGCTCCATCGCCATCCGCAGTCTGCTGGTCAAGGAGGGGCAGGTGTGCTGCTGGGGCGGCGGCGGGATCGTCGCGGACTCGGAGTGGGAGGCGGAGTATCAGGAGTCGCTGACGAAGGTGCGGGTGTTGTTGCAAACCTTGGAAAACCTATAGCAACCAGGCCGCCTTTGGCTTTCGAACGGATAGCCGCACGATAGGAAAAGATCTGAATCAGAACGGCTGTGGACGAAATATAAGCTGGGCGATAGCGTCCAGCTCCGACCGTCCACCAGCCGTTTGTGAAGGATCACATGAAGCGTCTGCATACTCGTCAGAAATCATTTCCAAGATTGCACTTCCAACCCATCACACCTATCATCTCCCAAATTGGGAGATTGCATAGATGCGGATAATTGCGCTCTCTACCCTGCGGATATTCTGGGAAAGCCAGCCAGCTTTTTCCGATGCCAAAACGCCGCTTGTCGAGCTGTACCGCCATAATGGAAAAGGCTGGATACGCGACACCACAAGCGCTCAAAGCAGAGCTTAGGACCGCAAGTATTCTTAAAGGCGGCAGGGTTGTATTCAACGTGGGCGGCAACAAATATCGAGTGATCATGGCGATCGATTACCTGCGCCAGCTCGGGTTCATACGTTTCGTAGGGACTCACGCGCAATACGATCAGATCAACGCGGAGACCGTGTGATGAACATCAAGCCTATACATTCCCAGGAAGACCTGACCGCGGCACTTGCGCGCGTGGAGCAGCTATGGGGAGCAGACATTGGCTCGCCGGAGGGCGACGAGCTGGAAATCCTCGCCATACTTATCGAAAAGTACGAGTCCGAACACTGTCCAATGCCAGCTTTGGATCCGGTAGAGGCCATCAAGTTTCGAATGGAACAACTTGGCATGACGGCCCGCGACCTGGAGCCCTTTATAGGCACCAGCGGGCGGGTTTCCGAGGTTTTAAACCACAAGCGCAAGCTGAGCCTGGCGATGATCAAGCGCCTGCATGAGGGCTTGCGCATTCCTTATGAGCGCTTGTTTGTGGGGGGTTGGTAGAAAGATATGCAGCGGCTGAGCCGGCCTCTTCGCGAGCAAGCCCGCTCCCACATTTGACCGAGTACATCCTTTGGAATGCGATCAAATGTGGGAGCGGGCTCGCTCGCGAAGGGACTATCAGCCGCGCTGAAAGCCTTACAGGCTCAACGGCCGATTCGACGCCTTGATAAATTCCTGCTTCAAATCCTCAAACGTATGCACCGCCGGGAACTGCGGGAACTCACGGATCACATTCTCTGGCGCATGGAACAGAATCCCACGGTCGGCTTCGCCCAGCATGGTGGTGTCGTTGTAGGAGTCGCCGGCGGCGATGACGCGGTAGTACAGGCTCTTGAAGGCCAGTACCGACTGGCGCTTGGGGTCTTTCTGGCGCAGCTGGTAACTCACCACGCGGTCGGTTTCGTCGGTGATCAGTCGGTGGCACAGCAAGGTCGGGAAGCCCAGTTGACGCATCAGCGGCTGGGAGAACTCGTAGAAGGTGTCCGACAGGATCACCACCTGGAAGCGCTCACGCAGCCAGTTGACGAATTCGATGGCACCGTCCAGCGGCTTGAGGGTGGCGATCACTTCCTGGATGTCGGCGAGCTTGAGCCCGTGTTCGTCGAGAATACGCAGGCGCTGCTTCATCAACACGTCGTAGTCGGGAATGTCCCGGGTGGTGGCCCGCAAGGATTCAATACCAGTTTTTTCGGCGAACGCGATCCAGATTTCCGGAACCAGCACCCCTTCCAGGTCGAGACAGGCAATTTCCACAAGACACTCCCATTAGATGTTGTTAGTTGAGCGAGCAAAGGACTGCCGAACTCTAGCGATTCATGCTCGCCGCCGCAACGCAGGGCGGATTTTGATACCATCGCCCCCCTATAGAGCGCATAGCGCCACTGACCTTGTAGGAACCGTCCTGATGAACCAAGCCTTCGACGTCGCTGAACTCGCCGCGACTTATGCCAACAAATCCGCCCAGGACATTCTCAAGCTGGCGTTCAGCCAGTTCGGTGATGACCTGTGGATTTCTTTCAGCGGTGCCGAGGACGTGGTGCTGGTGGACATGGCCTGGAAGCTGAACAAGAACGTCAAGGTATTCAGCCTCGACACCGGCCGCCTGCACCCGGAGACCTACCGGTTTATCGAGCAGGTGCGCGAGTTCTACAAAATCGACATCGAGCTGATCTCGCCGGACCAGGCCAAGCTGGAACCTTTCGTCAAGGAAAAGGGCCTGTTCAGCTTCTATAAGGACGGCCATGGCGAATGCTGCGGCGTGCGCAAGATCGAGCCGTTGCGCCGCAAGCTTTCCGGCGTGAGTGCCTGGGCCACCGGCCAGCGCCGCGACCAAAGCCCCGGTACCCGTAGCCAAGTGGCGGCGCTGGAGATCGATTCAGCGTTCTCCACGCCGGAGCGCACCCTGTACAAGTTCAACCCGCTGGCACAGATGACCAGCGAGGAAGTCTGGGGTTACATCCGCATGCTGGAGCTGCCGTATAACAGCCTGCATGAGCGTGGTTTTATCAGTATTGGTTGCGAGCCATGCACCCGTCCGGTGTTGCCGAACCAGCACGAGCGTGAAGGCCGCTGGTGGTGGGAAGAAGCCACGCAGAAGGAATGCGGGCTGCATGCGGGGAATATCATCAGCAAGGCTTGAAGGCCTTCAGGTGAAACAAATCAATGTGGGAGCGGGCTTGCTCGCGAATGCGGTATTTCAGTTGATGCATTCATCACTGTGACACCGCATTCGCGAGCAACTATTTTGTGTTGCGCGATAGAGATGTACACACACATGTAACTATCGGTGCCATTTATGTGTGCAATTTATCTTCAGCCGCACCATTACGTAACACCTATCCCCACCATTATTTCCCTCTGTCGAATCGCCCTCTCCCCATTTAAAAATAAATAGCTGTTCAAACGGTCAATTTATATTTCTTCCAATTCAGTTAGTTATTCAAAACACCTATAAAAACGAAATTACCCTAGGTGTTCATAGATCAAAAACTGGCACGCATGTGGCTTAAGGTGAATTGTGCTTTGTATACAATAAATACAAAACCTACATACACTTTGCCATCCGCGGCTTGCTCGCAGATGCGCTGGAGCCTGCCGGAATGCGCACAAGTCTCTCGAATAACATCGCACTGGATCTGCCCTCCTCCCTGAACCCCGAGGTCATCGGGCCCGGCCCGTTGGTGCTGAGCCCGCGCCTGCACAACAAGGACCTGGCCCCCACCAAGGTCGAAGGCCGACGTTGGGGGCGCTACAGCATCTTTGCGTTGTGGACCAATGACGTGCACAACATCGCCAACTACTCCTTTGCCATTGGCCTCTATGCCTTGGGCCTGGGTGGTTGGCAGATCCTGTTGTCCCTGGGTATTGGCGCGGCACTGGTGTACTTCTTCATGAACCTCTCGGGTTACATGGGCCAGAAGACCGGCGTGCCGTTCCCGGTGATCAGCCGCATCAGTTTCGGCATTCACGGCGCGCAGATTCCGGCGTTGATCCGCGCGGTCATCGCGATCGCCTGGTTTGGTATCCAGACCTACCTGGCTTCAGTAGTTTTCCGCGTGCTGCTGACCGCGATTCATCCAGGTTTTGCCGAATACGACCACAACACGATCCTCGGCCTGTCGTCCCTGGGCTGGGCGTGCTTCGTGGCGATCTGGCTGGTGCAACTGGTAATCCTGGCGTACGGCATGGAGATGGTGCGCCGTTACGAAGGCTTCGCCGGACCGGTGATCTTGCTGACGGTGGCTTCGCTGGCCGGTTGGATGTACTTCCAAACCGGCGGCAACATCGCCTGGTCGATCCGCGAACCGCTGAGCGGCGGCGAGATGTGGCGCAACATCTTTGCCGGCGGCGCGCTGTGGTTGGCGATCTACGGCACGCTGATTCTCAATTTCTGCGACTTCGCCCGCTCCTCGCCGTGCCGCAAGACCATCCAGGTCGGCAACTTCTGGGGCCTGCCGGTGAACATCCTGGTGTTCGCCGCGATTACCGTGCTGCTGTGCGGCGGGCAGTTCCAGCTCAATGGCCGGGTGATCGAAAGCCCCACCGAAATCATCGCAGCCATCCCCAATACATTCTTCCTGGTGCTGGGCTGCCTGGCGTTCCTGATCGTCACCGTGGCGGTGAACATCATGGCCAACTTCGTCGCACCGGCGTTTGTGCTGAGCAACCTGGCGCCCAAGTACCTGAACTTCCGCCGCGCCGGGCTGATCAGCGCCACCGTGGCCGTGCTGATCCTGCCGTGGAACCTCTACAACAGCCCGCTGGTGATCGTGTATTTCCTCTCTGGGCTGGGTGCACTGCTGGGGCCGTTGTACGGGGTGATCATGGTTGATTACTGGTTGATTCGTAAAAGCCAGGTGGACGTGCTGCAGCTGTATAGCGAAGACCCGAACGGCGTTTATTACTACAGCCGTGGCGTCAATCTGCGCGCCGTGGCGGCGTTTATTCCTGCAGCGGTGATCGCCATTCTCCTGGCCTTGCTGCCCGGTTTCGCCAGCGTCTCACCGTTTTCCTGGATGTTTGGCGCCGGTATTGCAGGGCTGCTGTACCTGCTGATCGCCAAGCGCCAGCCGTTCTACGCCGATGTCAGTGGCGAAAGCATTGCCGTCGATAACGTCAGTCATTAAACAAGGACATTCCATGCGAATCCTCGTGGTCAACGTCAACACCACCGAATCCATCACCGACACCATCGCCCAGCAAGCGCGGGCCGTAGCAGCGCCGGGCACTGAGATTGTCGGGCTCACGCCGTACTTTGGTGCCGAGTCGGTTGAGGGCAACTTTGAAAGCTACCTGGCGGCCATCGCGGTGATGGACCGGGTGATGGCCTACGACCAACCGTTCGACGCGGTGATCCAGGCCGGCTACGGCGAGCATGGCCGCGAAGGCTTGCAGGAGTTGCTCAACGTACCAGTGGTGGACATCACCGAAGCCGCCGCCAGCACCGCGATGTTCCTGGGCCACGCCTATTCGGTGGTGACCACCCTGGACCGCACCGTACCGCTGATCGAAGACCGCCTGAAACTGGCAGGCTTGTACCAGCGCTGTGCCTCGGTGCGGGCCAGCGGCATGGCGGTGCTGGAACTGGAAGAAAACCCGCTGGCCGCCATGGAAGCCATCGTGCGTCAGGCGGAACTGGCGATCAGCGAAGACAAGGCCGAGGTGATCTGCCTGGGCTGCGGCGGCATGGCCGGGTTGGATGAACAGATTCGCCAGCGTACCGGCGTACCGGTGGTGGACGGCGTGACGGCGGCGGTGACGATTGCCGAATCGCTGGTGCGGTTGGGGTTATCGACGTCGAAGATTCGGACGTACGCGACGCCACGGCCGAAGAAGGTCATCGGCTGGCCGGGTCAGTTCGGGCGGTAGACCGAGGTGTGGCCATCGCAGGCAAGCCAGCTCCCACATTGGAATGCCGTGCCCTGTGGGAGCCGGGCTCGCCCGCGATGGCCGCGACTCGGTTTGACGGTGTGATCAAATCGCGCTAAAGCGCTGCCCCAATTGCTGCTCGGCAAATTGCTCAATGATGAAATCCACAAACGCACGGGTCTTGCCGGGCAGCAGTTTGTGTTCGGCGTAGTAAATGGAAATATTGCCATCATCGACATACCAGTCCGGCAGCACCCGCACCACTGCACCACTGTCCATAAACGGTACGGCCATCGGCATGCTCACCAGCGCAATCCCCAGACCCTGGGCGCTGGCGCAGCAGGCGGCCTCGGAGTCGCTCATGGTCATGCTCGGCTTGAGCACCAAGGGGCGCTGTTCACGCTCGCGGTTGGTCAGTTGCCAGGAACGTATGCGCCCGGTCTGCGGTGAACGGATAAGGATGCCGTGGCAGCGCGACAAATCCTCCGGCACCACCACTGGCGGGCGCTGCGCCAGGTAATCCGGTGAGGCGACCAATACCCGATGGGCTGGCGTCAGCTTGCGCGCCACCACGCCTTGGGGCAGTTCAAAACCACCCCGATGGCGGCGTCAAAGCCTTGGCCGATCAAGTCGACTTGGCGGTTATCGAAATGCCAGTCCGGGCTGATGTCCGGGAAACGCCCCATGAACTCGCCCAGCAGCGGCACCACATAACGATTGCCAAACACCGTGCCCATGCTGACCTTGAGCGTGCCCACTGGCCGCCCTTCGGCACTGGCCAGGTTGGCCACGGCGTTCTGGATAGTGGTGAGGCTGGCGCTGACTTCTTCCAGGAACAACTTGCCGGCTTCGGTCAGCGTGAGACGCCGGGTACTGCGCTGGAACAAACGCACGCCAAGCCGGGCTTCCAGTTTGGCGACGCTCTTGCCAACCGCTGCCGGGGTGAGGCTCAGGTGCCGCGCGGCCTCGGCGAAGCTGCCGCCTTCGGCACTGCGCACAAAGCATTCGATACTGCCAAAGCTCTCCATATCGCCCCACTCTAAACTTTTGGTTTACACAGACTATAGCAATCACGGTCTACCGGGCGACACGGGTGAGGTCGATACTCGGCTCCAACAACAAGGCATCCCGCCTTGAACAGCTAGGAGATCGACATGACCACACACAACCTCAGCGGCAAAGTCGCCTTGATTCAAGGCGGTTCCCGCGGCATCGGCGCCGCCATTGTCAAGCGCCTCGCGGCACAAGGTGCAGCGGTTGCCTTTACCTACGTCAGCTCGGCCGCCAAGGCCGAAGAATTGCAGAACAGCGTGATCAGCGAAGGCGGCAAGGCCCTGGCGATCCACGCCGACAGCGCCAGCGCCGATGCAATCCGCAACGCCGTCAACGCTACCGTCGAAGCCTTCGGGCGCCTGGACATCCTGGTGAACAACGCCGGCGTATTGGCCATCGCCCCGCTGGAAGACTTCAAACTGGAAGACTTCGACCAGACCCTGGCAATCAACGTGCGCAGCGTGTTTATCGCGACCCAGGAAGCGGCCAAGCATATGGGTGAAGGCGGCCGGGTGATCAATATCGGCAGCACCAACGCCGAGCGCATGCCCTTTGGCGGCGGTGGCCCGTATGCGATGAGCAAGGCGGCGCTGGTGGGTTTGACCAAGGGCCTGGCGCGGGATCTGGGGCCGCGTGGCATCACCATCAACAACGTGCAGCCTGGGCCGGTGGACACCGATATGAACCCGGCGAACAGTGATTTTGCAGAGAGCTTGATTGGGTTGATGGCGGTAGGGCGGTATGGGCATGTGGAGGAGATTGCCAGCTTTGTGGCGTATCTCGCGGGCCCCGAAGCCGGGTACATCACTGGGGCAAGTTTGACCATTGATGGTGGCTTCAGCGCCTAAGGCTTCAGGAACACTGCAAAACCAAATGTGGGAGCGGGCTTGCTCGCGAAGACGGAGTGTCAGTCAATGAATAGGTCGACTGATCCACCGCATTTGCGAGCAAGCCCGCTCCCACATTTTTTGACTGCGCTCAGTCAATCCAACGGCGGCAAGCCATAGGCCGCCAGATTAAACTCCGCGAGTTTGCGGATGATCTGGTCGGCGTGGTGGTACTTGCTGTCCGCCATGGCCTCGTCCGGCACGGCGATGGCAGTCATATGGGCAGCCTTCGCAGCCGTTACTCCAAAGGGCGAATCCTCGAACACCAGGCAATCCTCGGGCGCAACGCCCAGGCGGCGGGCGGCGGTAAGGAAGATGTCCGGCGCGGGCTTGGCAGCGCCGACTTCCGGGTCGTCAGCGGTAACGATGGTGTCGAACAGGCCAAACCACTCACGGTGCAACGTGGTCTTGTGGCCAAACGAATTGCGCGACGAACTGGTCCCCACGGCAATCGGAATGTGGTGCGCCTTCAAGTGCCGCACCAACGCTTCGGCGCCAGGCATGCCCAGGGCCTTGGGGAAGCGTTCGCTCATCAGCGGTTCGCGGATGGTTAGAAACTCGGCTGGCGTGATCGGCAAGTCCAGCGCCTTGACCACGTAGTCGGCCAGGTCCTGGGCGCCGCGACCGATGATGTGCTGCTTGATCCCCCAGTCATAGGTACGGCCGTAGCGTTCAGCGATGATCTGTGTGACTTCGGTGTAGATGCCTTCCGTATCCAGCAACAAACCGTCCATATCGAAAATCACGGCCTTGATCGGGCCGGCGGTACGCGGTGCGTTCATCAAAACAGATCCTTGGGGGAAGGACTAAAAGGATTCAGCACAATAACGGCGCAGGTTGCCTTCAAGCAACCTTCGAAGCTCGGTATTGATAATTACTCTCAATTAAACTAACGTCGCCGCGCTTGAGGGTCTGATCTCTTTTCGAGTTTCGCTGTGACTGACAACGCCGCCAGGCTGCAACTCTACCTTGACCACCGTCCCGCACTGATCAACTACGCCAAGGTTGTGGTGGGCGAACACGCACGCGCCGAAGACGTGGTGCAAGACGCGTTCCTGCGCTTTTGCGCCAACGCGCAAGACCCCGTGGAGCAACCCGTGGCCTACCTGTACCGGATCGTACGCAACCTGGCGTTGGACGCCGTGCGCCGGCAAGCCACCGAAAAACGCCAGCAGAAAATGCCCGCGCAATGGATGCACCCGGGCCAGCAATTATCGCCCGAGCAACGGTGGTGCATGGCGACGACGCAAGCCGAATCGCCGCCGCCCTGGCAGGGTTGCCGGAACAAATGCGCATCGCCGTCGAGATGAATCGACTGGGCGGTTTCACGTTGCAGCAAACCGCCGATCATCTCAATATCTCGCTTTCCACCGCCCATCGCCTGGTCAAGGACGCCATCGTTCACCTGGCCTCAAGTGTCGCCACCCATGGCGCGCACAGTAAGGAACGCCCGTATGCATGACGCCCACCCGCCCAGGAACGTCTCGGCCAAAAGCCTGGAAGACGCCGGCCAGTGGCTGCTGGACCTGCAGGCTTCACCAGAACGCTTCGACGAGTTCGATCGCTGGTTGCACGCCGGCGATGATCATTTTGAGGCGTGGGCCCAAGCCAATCGCGCTTTGCACGCGCTGGAACAACTGCCGCCCACCACTCAACAGCAGTGGCCACGCCCTGCCCGGCTGCGCCTGCCGTTGCTGGCCGCCGCGTGCATCAGCGCGCTGGCGGTGTGCGCCGCGTTGGTGTTCAACCCCGGTTGGCGTGCCGACTACAGCACCGCCACCGCAGAAACCCGCGAAGTCACCCTGAGCGACGGCAGCCGCTTGACGCTGGCGCCACGCAGCGCAATCAACGTGAGCATCGACGGCGCGCAACGCCAGGTCACGCTGGTACGCGGCGAGGTTTTTTTTGATGTGGTGCACGACGCGCAAAAGCCGTTTGAAGTGCGCAGCGACGACGCGGTGATCCGCGTCCTCGGCACCGCCTTCGACGTGGCCCGAGCGGAAAATGGCCTGGCGGTAGAAGTGCGTGACGGCACCGTGGGCGTGAACAAACAGTACCGGCTGACGGCGGGACAACGGCTGTGGATCGATCGCCAAAGCGGCGTGGGCACTCAGTCGTCAGTGGCGCCCACGGAAGTCGCGGGCTGGATCAACGGCACACAGTTTTTTGAAAACGCCAGCGTCGCCCAGGTGGTCGAGCAACTCGATCGCTACCAGCGCGGCTGGATCGTGATCAAGGACCCGGCCCTGGCCAACAAACGTGTCACCGGGCTCTACGACATGCGCGACACCCGACGCGCCCTCCAGGCATTGGTCGCGCCGATTGGCGGTGAGGTCAGCGCGTACTCGCCGCTGCTAATCGTCATCAGCAGCACAACGTCGGCCACTGAAAAATAATTGCATTTCCCTGAAAAAAATTCGGCAGGTGCTCGTCTTTGTAGCTCTCCGTATTGCGAATGAATCGCAATACAAAACACTAAGGCGATGAAACATGGGTCACCGATCACCCGCACCGCTGGCACTGGCCATCTTGTGCGCTGCCATCCACAGCGCAATTTTCCAGCCCTCCCTGGCATTGGCGGCCGATATCGCAGGCACGCCGAGTGATCAGGCGACCCGTTTCTTCGACATCCCCGCCCAACCGTTGACGACCGCGTTGAGCACCTTCGCCCGCCAGGCCAACTTGCAATTGGGCCTGCAAGCCGGGCTGGTGGACGGCCTGCAATCCCAGGCCGTGCGCGGCAACTTTACCCAGGAACAAGCGCTGCAACGCCTGTTGGGTAATGCGCCAGTGAACTGGAAGATCGACAGCCAGCGCAGCCTGATCCTCAGCCGCCGCGATGCCCCCAACGCCGGCCTGGACGATCTCGACGACGCCGAATTACTCGGCCCTGTGACCATCAAGGGCGGCGAAACCAGCCGTTTGACCGGCACCGCAGCAGAGGTCTACACCAAGGCTGGCTCGAGCGTGTTTATCTCTGGCGAAACCATCAACCGTTTCCGTGGATCTTCCCCGGCCGACATTCTCAAAGGCGTGCCCGGCGTGCAAACCGGCGATGCCCGCAATGGCGGCGCACTGGACGTGAACATCCGTGGTATCCAGGGCCAGAGCCGCGTGCCGGTGACCATCGACGGCAGCCAGCAAGCCATCGATGCCTACCGTGGCTACAGCGGCATGCAGCAACGCAGCTACATCGACCCCGACCTGATCAGCGAGATCCGCGTGGACAAGGGCCCCAGCCTCGGCGCCGATGCGGCGGGCGCCATCGGTGGCATGGTCAAGATGAAAACCCTGCAACCCAAGGACATCCTCAAGGAGGGCGAAACCTACGGCGTGCGCCTCAAGGGTGACTTGTCCAGCAACAGTGTCGATGCACCCGACACCTACAAAGCCACACCGCATCACGGCAGCAACGGCCTGCTCGGCTCCCCGGCGCATTCCGGCAGCGTGGCGTTCGCCAGCACCAGCGAGACCGTGGACTTTGTCGCGGCCTACTCCCAGCGCCAAAGCGGCAACTATTACGCGGGTAAAAGGGCTTCAAGAACTACCAGGTGTTTCAACAGGTGCGTCGATACGACCCGAAAACCCGGAAGTACATCTACGTCACCCAAGAGGCCAACACCGCGGCCAAGTTCTTCAAGCCTGACTCTGAGGTATTCAACACCGCGAGCGACACTGAATCGGTGCTGCTCAAGGCGATCATCAAACCCGCGACGGACCAGAAACTGGAGCTGACCTACCGCTACACCGACGGCAAATATGGCGAAGTGATGCCGTCGCAAATCATCCGCAACACCAGCGGCAGCGTGCCGCAGTGGGACCCAGGCAGCATGCGCATCAACGCCTACACCGCACGCTACACCTACAAGCCTGAAGACAATCCGCTGATTGATTTGAGTGCCAACGTCTGGGCCACCAAAGCCCAGAGCGAAGCCTTCAACGGCCTGGTCACCGTGACGCCGCTGTTTGGTCATGACGACGATGCCGACCCGCTCGGCGATACCTACAAGGACGCGTTGCGCAACCGCACCAAGGACAAGCGTTGGGGTGTGGACCTGAGCAACACCTCGCGCTTCGACACCCGCGCCGGCAAGTTCGCCCTGACCTACGGCGGCTCCTATCAGACCGAAGACCTGGGCCCCGATGACAACTCGCCGGTGCTGCTGTCGGACTTGCAAAGAACCGTTTTATCCGCAGTGGCGAACGCGAAGAAAGCAGCCTGGTGACGTCGCTTGAATGGGCGCCAATCAACCGCCTGACCCTGACGGCGGGCGGCCGCTACAGCGCATTCAACAGCAAGGACCACAACCGCAAAGCCACTGCGGCCACGTTCGACGCAGACGACAACCCCACCAGCTACACCTTTGCGCCCCCCATCGAGCGCAAGGATCACGCCTTTGCGCCATCGTTTGGTGTGAAGTTGAACGTCACCGACAACAGCTTCGTCTACGCCAGTTACAACCAAGGCGTACGCATGCCGAGCCTGTTCGAATCCACCCTCGGGTTGTTCACAGCCGCCGTGCCGACCGACGGCATCAAGCCTGAACGCAGCAAGAACTGGGAGTTCGGTGTCAGCACCCTGCACAACAGCGTGCTCACCGACGGCGACACGGCGGCCGCCAAGCTGGCGTATTTCAATAACAAGATCGAAAACTACATCACCCGCGACTACACCGACATTTTTGCCGGCAACCTGCAAAACGTCGACAGCTTCACGGTCAAGGGCATCGAGTTGCAAACCAGCTATGACATGGGGCGGGTGTTCACCGACATCTCCGCCACCTACTACTTGAATGCCAAGACCTGCGCGCCGGACATCGCAAAAAAACTGCGCGAAGACGACAACCCCGCCACCCCCAACTGTGTCGACGGTGGCTTTCCGGGTTCCTACACCAATACCCAGAACCCGCCTAAATACTCGGTCAACACCACCCTGGGCAGCCGCTGGTTTGACAACCGTCTCGTGCTCGGCGGGCGCATGGTCTACAACAGTGCGCCCACCGCCAAACTCGACAAATCCTGGAACGACGGCATCACCACCAACCAGATGTATTACCGCAAATCGGCGATCTTCGACCTGTTTGCCAGCTTCGAAATTGTCAAAGGCACCCAACTGGACTTCTCGGTACAGAACCTCACCAACGTCTATTACCTGGACCCGCTGGCCCAAAGCTTCATGCCCGCGCCAGGACGAACGTTGCGCACAGGGTTAACCGTCAAATTCTGATAACGCCGCGGGTGAACCACGGGATGCCCTTGATGGGCATCCCGTTTTACGTTGATCTCTATTGATAAGCCCATGATGTCCAAGACTGCTCCCGACTACCTCAACCCACCGCGCAAGGCTTTGTGGAGCATTGCGACGCTGATCACCCTGAGCGTCTACGCCGCCCTCATCGCATGGTGGCTGCACACGCCCGTGGTGGCCGTGGCCGAAGCTGCGCCCGCTGCAATGATGATCGAACTGGCCGCCGCCCCCGTGGCCCAGGCCGTGGAAGAGGACCTGCAAGTAGCGCCCGACAAGGTGGTGCAGAAGCAGTTGAACGCACCGTCGGTAAAACCCGCGAAGGCGCTGCCGAAAAGGTCGTGCCCGCAGCCCGACCGAGCCCCGCCAAGCAAGCCACCTCACCACTCAAGGATTCGGCCCAAGGCACCTACTCTTCCGCGCCCGACCACGCCGCCGAATTTGCGAGCGCGCCACAAACGCCAGCCGAACCGTCCGCCCCTCCGCCACCACCGCACCGCCCAAGCTCGACACACAGGTCGCTGACAGCACCGCCGCGAACCAGTCCTCACGCGGCAGCGCCGACCCCGCGCAAAGGTGCAATGGGAGGCCCAACTGCTGGCCCACCTGGAACGCTTCAAACGCTACCCACAAAACGCCCGCGACCGGGGCGACCGTGGCGTGGCGTATTTGCGCTTTGAAATCGACAGCAACGGCACAGTGCTCAGTGCCAGCATCGTGCGGTCTGCCGGTTTTGCCGAACTGGACAGCGCCACGCTGGACATGATCAACCGCGCCTCCCCGGTACCTCGTCCGCCGGAGGGCAGCAAGACGCGGTTTACGGTGCCGGTGGTGTTTGCGAAGTAGAGATTCATATCGCGCAACAGTTCTGCCAATGGAAGTGTCAGGAGGCCGTCTAGGTTTTGTAAGGACAGAGCGATCCGCAAATAGCGTCCGCTCAAAAACCCCTTGCTAACCTTATAAAAGACTTATTACCCTCGAATGAACTCAATCCACTGGGCCCGAAAAGCCGTCAAGCAATTGCTTCGGTTGCATACCTATCATCAATAACAAGTCCGTGACGCGGTGACTGCGCTTGAGCACATGCCCGACACAGTCAACGTCAAGGCGCTGGTTAACCACCCCACAGCTATCGATTGCGGGTAGGTCATTATCGGGTCCTTTTCGACTGGGCCAGTGACATCCAGGTAGTCAGTATTCAAGAGGTAAAAAAACGTGACGAACGCACCTATTGCCGTACAGATCATCAACAATACGGAGGGCAAGCCAGCCTTTGTGGTGATCCCATATGAACACTATATGGCGCAGCAGAGTGATCCAGACCTAATCCCACACGCTGTAGTCAGCCGTTTGGTAGATGGCGCAACACCTATCCGCGCCTGGCGTGACCATCTGAACCTGACGCAGGAAGAGGTCGCCAAACGCCTGGGTATTTCCCAATCAGCTTTTGCACAGCAAGAGGCTGTTAGCAAACCTCGCCGAACGACCCGGGAAAAAATAGCCAATGCGCTTGGCATCAAAGCCAGTCAACTGGAGCTATAGCGTCACTCTGGAAAGTCCGCCCTCTCGGCCCCCCGGTCCACGCGTGTGAAATCCAACGCGGGTAGCCCAACCTTAAAAGCGAACCTAAACATGCTTTACCGCTTAGCCGCCGACGGCCTGGTACTGTTCCACCTGTGCTTCATCCTGTTTGTGTTGTTTGGCGGGCTGCTGGCGCTCAAATGGCGGCCCGTCATGTGGTTGCACCTGCCCGCCGCCGTGTGGGGCGTGGCCGTTGAAGTGTTTCACCTGCCCTGCCCGTTGACCCGTTGGGAAAACCTGTTCCGCCATCTCGCCGGGCAGGACGGCTACGGCGGTGGGTTTATCGAGCACTACATCCTGGCGCTGATCTATCCTGCCGGGCTGACCCCGAACATTCAATTGGCCTTGGGCGCGTTGGTATTGCTGATCAATATCGCGGTGTATGTGCGCTTGATCAGGCGTTCTTAGGCAAGCAGCCGAGGCCAATCAACGTGGCTTCCACCGCGTGTTCCAAGGGCGTGTGAGGTTCGCTGCCAAGCACCTCGACCAGACGCTGGTTATCCATGCACAGCGGGGTTTGCCACAGGTAACGCATTTCCTGCAATTCGCGGAAGGTCACTACAAAGGGCGCGGCCAGTTTCAGCAACCACCAAGGGAAGCTGCCGACGCTTGGTTGTTGGCCTGTCCTACGCAGTACCACACGCTGGATGGCCTGGACCATCTGCATGCCATCCCTGTCGATATGCCCGGCCATATGAAAACAGGCAAAAGCGTCGAGGCTTGCGCGGCGCTCCAGCAACGCAACCATAGTGCGGGCCACATCCGGCAGGTAGGCCCACTGATGCGCCACGCCGCGTGCGCCCGGATAACTCACGGTCGAAACAGGTTTACCTGGCTTGACCAACCCTTGGGAAAACCAACTGTTGGCAGCCTGAGCGCCAAAAAATCCCCGGCACGTACGATCAGCACCCGCGCACCCTGGCGGGAAGCGTGGAGTAACCGCTGCTCCAGCTGCACCCGGATAGCGCCTTTGCGTGTTTGCGGATGTTGTGGCGAGTCTTCACGCAACACGGGAAACGCATCTGGCCCAAAGTTGTAGACCGTGCCGGGCAGCACGACTGTTGCCCCCTCAACAATGGCTGCCGCGATGGTGTTGTCGATCATCGGCAGCACCTGCTCGGCCCAATTGCGGTAGCCCGGTGGGTTCACCGCGTGCACGATCACCGCACAACCTCGGGCGGCTGCAATCACCTCATCACGCTTGAGCGCATCCCCCTTGAGCCAGGCAAACCCGGGCTGCTGGCTGCGTGCCTTGTCGACATCCCGGGTCAATGCACACACCTCCCAACCTGCCGCCTTCAGTTGTCGCGCCACTTCACCGCCGATACCACCCGTTGCACCCAAGACCAAAACCTTGCTCATCACCGTCTCCCCTACCTGTTGATGAACTCATTGTGTTGGTGGCCGCGCTATAGAGGAATTGTCGAAGACCATCCAGGCGCTATACATTTATGCATGGCATCAAATATTGGTTGGGAGCTTTACCGGTCGTTCCTCGGCGTACTCAAGGAAGGATCGTTGTCGGGGGCCGCGCGGCAGCTTGGCATTACACAGCCTACAGTTGGCCGGCACATTGCCGCGCTGGAAACGGCGCTGGGCGTGGTGTTGTTTACCCGCTCACCTACCGGGCTGCTGCCGACGGCAGTCGCCCATACGCTGCGTGACCACGCCGAAACCATGGCACGTACAGCCGCCGCCCTTGAGCGTGCGGCATCGGCCCAGGGGACGAAGTGCGCGGCGTGGTGCGGGTGTCCGCCAGCGAAGTGGTGGGTGTGGAGATACTGCCGCCGATCCTCACGCAATTGCGCCAGCAACATCCGCATCTCAAGGTCGAATTGATCCTGACCAACCGCCTCAGTGACCTGCTGCGGCTGGAAGCCGACATCGCCGTGCGCATGGTCCGCCCCGTCAGGAGCAATTGCTGGCGCGGCGTGTCGGCCTGATCGAAGTGGGCCTGCATGCCCGCGACGACTACCTGCAACAACACGGTATTCCCCAACACATGCAAGACCTGGCGGCGCACGCAGTGATTGGCTTCGACCAGGAAAACGCCTTTATCCGCAGCCTCGCCATCAAGGGCTTCGAACGCAGCACCTTCGCCCTCAGCAGCGACAGTGACCTGGCGCAATTGGCCCTGATCCGGGCCGGCGCGGGCATCGGCGGCTGCCAGGTGCAACTGGCCAAACGCGATCCCCATCTGCATCGGGTTTTGCCCGAAGCCTTCGCGCTCAAGCTGGACACCTGGGTCACCATGCACGAAGACCTGCGCAACAGCCCGCGCTGCCGCGTGATGTTTGATGCTCTGGTGGAAGGTTTGCAGCGTTACGTACAGGCTTGAGACAGCTTCGCTGGTGAAGAATCAGACTCCCTCATTCCGTTCGCAGTCGCCGCCATGTCCGAAGCCTTCGAAGTCCCCAGCCCCCACGAAAAACACGTCGAACACACCACCGAACATGCCCACGGCCGCGGCGACAATTTCGCCAGCCGCATTGCCGTGATGACCGCGCTGATGGCCACCCTCGGCGCCATGCTCAGCTACCAGGCCGGCTCCACCGAAAGTGAAGCGGCAATGGACAAGAACAACGCCGCCATCATCAAGACCGAAGCCGCCAACCAGTGGAACTACTACCAGGCCAAATCCAGCCGGCAAAACCTCGCGGAACTGGCCACCCATATTCCCGGTATCGACACGGCGCATTACAAGGACGAAATCGAACGCTACAAGAGCCAGAAGGAAGACGTGCGCAAGCAGGCCGAAAAGCTTGAGGCCACCTCCAGGGAATGGGATGAAAAATCGGAGCAGGCGCTGCACCAGCATCATCGTTGGGCCCAGGCGATGACGGCGATTCAGATCGCGATTTCGTTGGCGGCGATTACTTTGTTGACCCGGCGGGAATGGTTAAAGCGCATGTCGTATACGGCAGCGGGTGTGGCCGTAGTGTTGGGTAGCCTGGCGTGGCTGCATATCTGAGGCGCAATTTGCGTTTTGCCGCGCCACCACCGCGCTATATAGTAAAACGCATAACGACCCACATCATTTAGGCCGAGGACACGCTGGTGAGTGCACAACCCAAAGAAGCCGTAGGCGCCGCCTACAGTATTGAATCCATGCGCTACGCCCAGGCCATGACCTGGAAAGCCATCGAAAACCTCTCCCAGCGTATCCGCCCTGGCATGCTCGAATCCGAAGCCCGCGAGCTGGGCAAGCAGGTCCTCGCCGACCTCGACATGCAACGCATCTGGCACCCGCTGCTGGTGCGTTTCGGCGCCAACACCCTCAAGACCTTCAAGCAACGCTCCGAAGGTGACCCGGTGCTGGGCGAAAACGACATTTTCTTCATCGACATGGGTGCCGTGTGGAAGGGCCACGAAGGTGACGCCGGCGCCACGTTCAGCACCGGCAACGACCCGGAAATGATCGCCTGCGCCAACGCCGCCAAAGAAGCTCTTCGACCGCGTGCAAGCCCGCTGGAAAAACGACCAGGTCGTGGGCCTCGAGCTTTACCGCTACGCCGAAGAACAGGCCCAGGCCATGGGCTGGCAGCTGAACCTGGACATCAAGGGCCATCGCGTCAGCGACTTCCCCACGCGATCCACCGTGGCGGCGATCTCGGCGACTTCGAGCACTACCCAAACGCCGGCCTGTGGATTCTCGAAATCCAGATCGCCCACCCGACCAAGCCCTACGGCGCCTTCTACGAAGACCTGCTGGCATAAGGAACCCCAATGGAACGCTCCACCGAATACCCCGTGCTGTTGTTTTCCTACGGCACGTTGCAGGACAAGGCCGTGCAACTGGCCAACTTCGGCAGGGAACTGGTCGGCCAACACGACGCCATGCTGGGCTATTCGCAAAGCTGGGTAGAGATCACCGACCCGCAGGTGCTGGCGAGCAGCGGCAAGACCCATCACCCCATCGTTGCACCGACCACCGAGCGAGGCGCCAAAGTTGAGGGGTCGGTGTTCCAGATCACCGACGCGGAGTTGGCAGCAGCAGACGCGTATGAGGTGTCGGACTACAAACGAGTGGCAGTAAGCCTGTCGTCCGGGCTGACGGCTTGGGTGTATGTACAGGCATGAATAACACCGCATAAGTCGTATGATCGGAGTAACTTCCGAGGACCGCCCATGAACCTCAGCATCGTCTACGCCCTCGCCGCCGCCGCGCTCTTCGGCGCCAGCACGCCGCTAGCCAAAAGCCTCGGGCTAGGCCTGTCGCCCATCCTGCTCGCCGGCCTGCTCTACCTCGGCAGCGGCGTCGGCCTCGCTGGCGTTCGCCTGGTGCGTGATCGCGGCTGGAAACCCACCGGGCTCAGCCCATCGGAATGGCCCTGGCTGCTCGGCGCCATCGCATTCGGCGGCATCCTCGGGCCAGTGGCGCTGATGTTCGGCCTGACGCGCACCGCAGGCGCAACCGCCTCCCTGATGCTCAACCTCGAATCGGTGCTTACCGCACTGATCGCCTGGCTGGTATTCAAGGAAAACGCCGACCGCCGCATCGTCCTCGGGATGATCACCATCGTGCTGGGAGGTTTGGCGCTGTCCTGGTCTGACGGCAGCGGAGCCAGCCACGATTGGACAGGCCCCTTCGCGGTTGCACTGGCCTGCCTGTGCTGGAGCATTGATAACAACCTGACGCGCAAAGTGTCCGCATCTGACGCAGTGTTTATCGCAGGCGCCAAAGGCCTGATCGCGGGCCTGGTGAACTGCGGCCTGGCGCTGTACCTCGGCGCACAGACTCCTGCGCCAGCGCAACTCGTGCCGATCTTGCTGGTGGGCTTCCTGGGATACGGCATCAGCCTGGTCATGTTCGTGCTGGCACTGCGCGGGCTAGGCAGCGCACGCACGGGGGCTTACTTCTCGACAGCACCGTTCCTAGGGGCCGCGATTGCGTTGTTGGTGCTAGGGGAGTCGGTGACGTTGGCCTTCTGGATTGCCTCGGCGCTGATGGCCGTGGGCGTGTGGCTGCACCTGACGGAACGCCATGCCCATGAACATCAACATGAAGCGACGGAACACGGGCATCGACATGTGCACGATGAGCATCACCAGCATGAGCATGGGTTTGAATGGGACCCGGCGCAGCCACAGTCATGTGCATGTGCACAGCCCGGTGCGGCATAGTCATGCGCATTTTCCGGATGTGCATCATCGGCATCGGCATTGAGGGGCGGGGATACTTTTTGCCCCCCACAAAACCCCTGGTTTCTTTCGAAACCAGGGGTTTTGTTATCGAATTTGGCGGTGAAGGAGAGATTCGAACTCTCGATACAATTTCTTGTATACACACTTTCCAGGCGTGCTCCTTAAGCCACTCGGACACTTCACCGTATCTCGTCAAACCAGTTCAGTCTGTCGAGGCGCGCTAATGTAGTCGAAAGCCTTTCCGATGGCAAAGGTTTTTTCAGAATTTTCATGCGGTTAGCGGGTTATGCCGTTACGCGCCCGGCAAGGGGCGGTGTTTCTGCCATTCTCGGGCATGTGCTGCATGCCTCTGGGGCGGTTGTTGGGCCCTGCCGTGGGCTGTGTAGCAGCCTGCGTGCGGGAAATGTCTGACTGGGTAGTCAGTCACGGCGCTTTACCGGGGCGGGCGTGGTGGGTAACGTCTGTGCATGCCCTTCTATAACAAGTCCTACAAGGAACCGCGTCATGAGTGAGTTGATTGCCTACCACCTCGAAGACGGTATCGCGACCCTGACCTTGAGCAACGGCAAGGTGAATGCCATTTCTCCGGCGGTGGTCAGTGCGTTTAATGAAGCGTTGGACCAGGCGGAGAAAGATCGCGCGGTGGTAGTGATCACCGGCACGCCGGGGATTTTGTCCGGTGGTTATGATTTGAAGGTGATGACTGCTGGCCCCAAAGAGGCGATCGGCCTGGTGACTTCCGGCTCGACGCTGGCGCGTCGCTTGTTGTCGCATCCGTTCCCGGTGATTGTGGCGTGCCCTGGGCATGCGGTGGCCAAGGGTGCCTTCTTGTTGCTGTCGGCAGATTATCGGATTGGTGTGGAAGGCCCGTTCAGCATCGGCCTGAATGAAGTGGCCATCGGCATGACCATGCACCACGCCGGGATTGAGCTGGCGCAGGATCGCCTGAGCAAGGCGGCGTTCCAGCGCTCGGTGATCAACGCCGAGATGTTCGACCCGCAGGGCGCCGTAGTGGCCGGTTTCCTCGATAAAGTGGTGGCACCGGAGGAGTTGCACGCGGCGGCACTGGAAGCGGCGCGTCAGTTGAAGAAGATCAATATGAACGCCCACAAGCACACCAAACTGAAAGTGCGCAAGGCGCTGCTGGAGGCGTTGGATGACGCGATCATCCAAGACCAGGGCCACATTCTGAGCTAAGCCCTTACAGCTTCAACGCTAAAGCCCGACCTAGTGTCGGGCTTTTTCTTACAAACAAACCAGAAATGTCCTTAGCCGCTCTAGCCGGGCGGTGTCAGTAGATGTTGAAACATGTACTTAAACATCGCCTATCTCCTACCTCTACCGGGCTAATTGCCGAATACAGTGCACATCCGTACACTGCGCCACCTTTGTCTCGATAGGCCGTGTCGATGCTTTTCCTGTTCCGTATGTTGTTGATGGGCCTACATTTTATGATTGCCGGCGTGCTTGGCGTGCTGGTTGGTATCTGCCGGCCGTTCAACCCGGACAACAGCCGCGTTTGCGCGCGTCTCTATGCCGTGCCGGCCATGCGGATCCTGGGGTTGAATGTAAAGACCGATGTGGACTCGCTGCGCAATAAGCCTGGCACCTGTGTGGTTGTCGCCAACCATCAGTCCAACTATGACCTGTTTGTGTTTGGCAATGTGGTGCCCCATCGCACGGTGTGTATCGCCAAGAAGAGCTTGAAATGGGTGCCGCTGTTCGGCCAGTTGTTCTGGCTGGCGGGCAATGTGTTGATCGACCGTGGCAATGCGCACAAGGCGCGCCGGGCGATGCTCACCACCACCCACACCTTGCAACATGAGGACACGTCGATCTGGGTGTTCCCGGAAGGTACGCGTAATTTGGGCAAGGGTTTGCTGCCGTTCAAGAAAGGCGCGTTTCACATGGCGATTGCCGCCGGGGTGCCGATCGTGCAGGTATGCGTGAGCAATTACGTTACGCAGATGCAGCTCAATCGTTGGAACAGTGGGGATGTGCTCATACGCTCGTTGCCGCCAATTCCCACGGCTGGTATGACGGCGGATGACGTTCCGGGGTTGATGCAGGCGTGTCAGGCGCAGATGGAGGCGTGTATTGCTCAGATGGATCGGGAGTTGGGGCGGTCTGATTGGGCGCGCGTTGCACCCCAGCGCGAGCAAGCTCGCTCACTACAAAAGCCCATCCGCAAGGGAACGTCATTCAGGCTAAGCTGCCCAACACCTGTCCTCCCAATAAGAAGTGATCAGCACCATGGGTAGAGTTGTTGCGGCCGCTGTCTACAGCGCCGGTAAGAAAGTCAGGGATATCACCCTGGATGAAGGCGCGGCCTGGGCCGCCAAACCCGATCACTTTGTGTGGATCGGCCTGGAAGAACCCAGCGCCCAGGAGCTGGCCAACCTGCAACGCCAGTTCAACCTGCATGAGCTGGCCATCGAAGACGCCCTGGAAAAACACAGCCGCCCCAAGCTTGAAACCTTCGGCGATGCGCTGTTTATCGTCACCTATTCCCCAGTGCGCGAGAACGGCAAGCTGGAGTTTATCGAGACCCATATTTTTGCCGGCAACGGCTACATCATCACGGCGCGCAACGGCCACTCGGCGTCCTACGGTTTTGTGCGCCAGCGTTGTGAGGCGCGGCCATTGCTGCTGGAGCACGGGGAAGATTTCGTACTGTATGCGCTGCTGGATTTCGTCACCGAAAACTACCAGCCGGTCAGCGAAGCCATCCACGCCGAGATCGATGAGCTGGAGCGCAACGTGCTGTGCAGCTCGCTGAGCGAACGCGACATACAGAACCTCCACGGCCTGCGCCGTGACGTGCTGCGGCTCAAGCGCTATGTGGCGCCGATGGTGGAGATCAGCCAAGAGCTGCAGAAGCTGAGCTTCCCGTTTATCGACAAGAACATGCGCCCGTATTTTCGTGACGTGCAGATCCACGTGACGCGGCAGATGGAAGACCTCACCACCTTGCGCGACATTGCCAGCCAGACCATCGAGATCGGTGTGCTGTTGGAAGCCTCGCGCCAGAGCGTGGTGCAGCGTAAGTTCGCCGCCTGGGCGGCGATACTCGCCTCCCCACGGCGGTGGCAGGGATTTATGGGATGAACTTCCAGAACATGCCCGAGCTGCAATGGCACTACGGCTACTTTGCGGTGCTCGGGTTTATTGCGGTGGGTTGCACCGGCCTGTGGGCCAGCTTCAAGCGGTCGGGCTGGCTTTAAGCCGCCGCGTCCGGCTTGTGTGCCACAAAGCGCATCATCCATTCCGCCACGGTGACGCCGTGGTGGTCATGTTCAGGCTGGCCACGCCGCGTGTGTAGATCTGCTCACCGAGGTTCTGCTGGCGAATATCCAGCAGGGCGCGGGAGTAATCGTGGATGAATTCCGGATGGCCCTGGAAGCACAGCACTTGGTCATTGATGTGGTAGGCGGCGAACGGGCAGAAATCGCTGGAGGCGATAACGGTAGCGTTTTCCGGCAGCGCGGTGACTTGGTCCTGGTGGCTGATCAGCAGCGTCAGCTCCTCCACCACCGGGCTGATCCACGGCGCCTTGGCGGCCATTTGATAGTTGTGGATGCCCACGCCCCAGCCCTGGCTGGCACGCTCGCTCTTACCGCCCAGCAGCAGCGCCAGCAGTTGGTGACCGAAGCAGATGCCCAGCAACTTGTCGCCACGCTCGTAGCGGTTTAGCAGGTAGGTCTTGAGGGTCTGGATCCACGGGTCGGTGCCGAATGAGTCGGCCTTGCTGCCGGTGACCAGATAAGCGTCGAACACTTGGTCGTCAGCGGGATAGTCGCCGTCCATCACGTTGTACACGGTGAACTCGGCCGCAATCGGCTGCTGGGAGAACAGACGCTGGAACATATGCCCGTAGCCCTGATATTGATCCACCAACTCCGGGCGCAGGACATCGGTTTCCAGAATGCAGACGCGTAGCGACATAAAAAATACCTGACACGGTGATGGGAATAATGCACACCCAAGCCTGCCTTGAAACCTGTCGGTAAAGCAAGTCCCCATGGGAGCGAGCGTGCTCGCTCCTACAGAGATATCACCGGAAGACTTCGCCTCGTGCGGCTTTCTCCAGCAACAACGCAGGAGGCGCAAAACGCTCGCCATACTGCTCCGCCAAATAACGCGCCCGGGCGATGAAGTCGTCCAAACCGTACTGGTTGATGAACTGCAACGCGCCACCGCTCCACGCGGCAAAGCCGATGCCGAAGATGGAACCAACGTTGGCATCCGCCGTGGACATCAACACGCCCTCCTCCACACACCGCACGGTCTCGATGGCCTGGATAAACAGCAGACGGTCGCGCACATCCTGCGGCGAGATGCGTTGATCGGGCCGTTCAAAACGGTGTTTAAGCTCGGGCCACAGGTGCTTTGGGCCACCGGCGGATAGTCGTAAAACCGCCGCCCGCCGCCTTGCCCGTGCGCTTGTACTCGTTCACCAACAAGTCGATCACCGCCGTCGCAGGATGGCTCGGCACGGCCTTGCCTTCCGCCTGCAGATCCTTGGTCGCCTGCTGTCGGATATGGCTCATGAGGCTGAGGGATACTTCATCCGACACCGCCAACGGCCCCACCGGCATGCCGGCCTTGCGTGCTTCGGTCTCGATCATCGGCGCGGCCACGCCTTCACCGAGCATGGCGATGCCTTCGTTGGTAAAGGTGCCGAAGACGCGCGAGGTGAAGAAGCCGCGACTGTCGTTGACCACAATCGGGGTTTTCTTGATTTGCAGTACGAAATCGAAACCCCGGGCCAGGGTTTCATCTGACGTTTGGGCTCCCTTGATGATCTCCACCAAGGGCATTTTGTCCACTGGGCTGAAAAAATGCAGGCCGATGAATTTGCTCTGGTCCGGCACCGCCTTGGCCAATCCGCTGATGGGCAAGGTTGAAGTGTTGGAGGCGATGACTGCATCGGCGCCGACCACGCCTTGGGCAGCAGCGGAGACTTTGGCTTTGAGCTCGCGTTCTTCAAACACCGCCTCGATGATCAGGTCGCAACCGGCCAGATCGGTATCGGACGCCGTGGGAAGAATCCGCGACAGGATGGTTTCGCGCTGCTCGGCGGCCAATTGCCCACGGCTGACCTTCTTGTCCAGCAGCGCTGCCGAATGCGCCCTGCCCTTCTCGGCCGCCGCCAGGTTGATGTCCTTGAGCACCACTTCGATGCCCGCACTGGCGCTGACATAAGCAATGCCTGCCCCCATCATCCCGGCGCCCAACACACCGACCTTACGCGTCACATAGGGCGCAAAACCTTGCGGGCGCGAACTGCCTGCGTTGATCTCATTGAGCTGGAACCAGAAGGTGCCAATCATGTTTTTCGCCACTTGGCCCGTCACCAGTTCGGTGAAATAACGGGTTTCGATCAGGTGTGCGGTGTCGAAATCCACCTGCGCGCCTTCAACGGCAGCACAGAGGATTTTCTCCGGGGCGGGGAAACAACCGTTGGTTTTGCTGCGCAAGATCGACGGTGCAATGGCAAGCATCTGCGCCACCTTCGGGCTCGATGGCGTGCCGCCGGGGATCTGATAAGCCTTGTTGTCCCAAGGCTGCTTGGCCTCAGGGTTGGCCAGAATCCACGCGCGGGACTTGGCCAGCAGCTCGTCGCGGTCTGCTGCAAGCGCATGAATCAATCCGGCTTGCAGCGCCTGCTGTGGTCGCACCTTTTGCCTTCCAGCAAATACGGCAAGGCCTTTTCCAACCCCAGCATGCGCACCATGCGCACCACCCTGCCGCCGCCCGGCAGCAAGCCCAAGGTCACTTCCGGCAGGCCAAGTTGCACCGACTTGTCGTCCAGCGCGACCCGGTAATGGCACGCCAGGCAAATCTCCCAACCGCCGCCCAAGGCCGCACCGTTGATTGCGGCCACCACCGGTTTGCCGAGGGTTTCCAGGCGGCGCAGCTGCGCTTTCAATACCAGCACGCCGTCGTAGAAATCCTTGGCATGGGCCTTGTCGACCTTGATCAACTCATTGAGGTCGCCGCCGGCAAAGAACGTCTTTTTAGCCGAGGTGATGACTACCCCGGCCAGCGTGTCTTTTTCCGCCTCCAGACGCGTAACGGTGGCGGCCATGGCTTCGCGGTACGCACCGTTCATGGTGTTGGCGCTCTGGCCGGGCATGTCGAGGGTCAGCACCACGATCTGGTCCTGGCCTTTTTCGTAACGAATGGCTTGGGTCATGACAAATTCCTTGGGCTCAGAGGCGTTCAATAATCGTGGCGATGCCCATCCCACCTCCGACACACAGGGTGGCCAGGCCGTAGCGCTGTTGGCGCGCCTCCAATTCATCGAGCAAGGTGCCCAGAATCGCGCAACCCGTAGCGCCCAGCGGGTGGCCCATGGCGATGGAGCCACCGTTGACGTTGACCCGCCCGGCATCGATGCCCAGGTCCTTGATGAACTTGAGCACCACCGACGCGAACGCTTCATTCACTTCAAACAGGTCGATGTCCTCGACCCGCAGGCCGGCCTTGGCCAAGGCCTTGCGCGTAGCGGGCGCGGGGCCGGTGAGCATGATGGTCGGGTCGGTGCTGGTCACCGCTGTCGCGACGATGCGCGCCCTGGGCTGCAAGCCCAACTCGCGGCCCTTCGCCTCTGAGCCGATCAACATTAGCGCCGCGCCGTCGACAATGCCGGAACTGTTGCCCGGCGTGTGCACATGGTTGATGCGCTCCACATGGCTGTAGACCCGCAATGCGGTGGCGTCGAAGCCCATTTGCCCCATCATCTCAAAGCTCGGCTTGAGCTTGCCCAAGCCGTCGAGGGTGGAGTCGGCGCGGATAAATTCATCGTGGTCCAGCAGCACAATGCCGTTCTGGTCCTGCACCGCGATCAGCGATTTGTTGAAGGAACCGTCTGCGCGGGCCCTGGCGGCTTTCTGCTGGGAATGTAAGGCGAAGGCGTCGACGTCCTGGCGGGTGAAGCCTTCGAGAGTGGCGATCAAATCCGCACCGATGCCTTGAGGGGTGAAGTGGCTGTGCATATTGGTCTGTGGGTCGAGCACCCAGGCCCCGCCATCACTGCCCATGGGCACGCGGGACATGGACTCGACGCCACCGACCACCACCAGGTCTTCGAACCCGGAACGCACTTTCATCGCGCCAAGGTTCACCGCTTCCAGGCCCGAGGCGCAGAAGCGGTTGATTTGCACGCCGGCGACGCTGATGTCCCAGTCCGCCACTAAGGCGGCGGTCTTGGCGATGTCGGCGCCCTGGTCGCCTATCGGGGTGACGCAGCCGAGGACGATGTCATCGACTTGATGGGTATCGAGGTCGCTGCGTTGGGCCAGCGCGGTGAGCAAGCCGGCCACCAGGTTTACCGGTTTGACACTGTGCAAGGCGCCGTCGGCCTTGCCTTTGCCACGGGGCGTGCGTATCGCATCAAAGATCAAAGCTTGGGTCATGACGTCCTCGAACCGCTGTGCGTGTGTGCCCCTACCTTAGGCCCGATTGACACGGTTTCAATGACGGATGCGCTCATTGCTTTTGACCCTCTCGCTCGGACGAACGGTAGGCACCCGACGCCGTTGGGTGATTAATCGTTTTAGCTGTCTAGCCAAGGGTCTGGCGCCAAGATGGCGTTAGGCCTCATGCCGTTTTAAGCGCAAATTCGGCTTAGCTGATATGAAATGGATCTAAGCCACGCAGAACGAGGGCTCTAAGGTTGAATCAGTAGGAGGTTGCTGCCGGGTTTTGCTGGAGCAGCTGTAAGAAAAGTGTCACGTCACACCGCGATACTGAAATTGACCGGCACGCATTTGACGCTCAGGAATAACAACAAAAGGCAGTCAGCCATGTTCAAACATACGAAAGTACGCCAGGCGGGACTTATTCTCTTCGCCACCACACTGATTCTGATCCTGCCCAATTTAACCAAGGTTATTGGGTGACCCCTCAACCGCCACATTCCATGCATACACAGCATCAGGACTGCAGTTTTTGGCAGCACCTGCCGGGACATTGCGCATAGCGGTCCTGCAGGGGCTGCCTTTTGCATGCAGATTTCCGGTATCGTGAGCCCCATCGCCACCTTGCATCGGGCCTTCCTCTTGAAATCGATCCTCGCCCTCCTCGCCTTGTTAATCGCCCTGCCGGTTTCGGCGGCGCAACTGACCCTCGAACTGGACCACGCCAGCAAGACCTGGCAGACCGCCGACCTGCTCAAGCACCCGGATGTGCAAACCGTACAGATCATCGATGACGTGTCCTACAAGCGCACCATGACTTATCGCGCAGTACCGCTGGCAGTGCTCCTACCGGGGCTTGAGCCGAAGAGTCATCTGCAGGCCGTTGCCCTGGATGGATTCGCCGCCGAACTCACCGCCGCGCCGCTGCTGGAACAAAAAGGCGCTCGTGCGTGGCTGGCGGTGGAAGACCCGGCGCAGCCGTGGCCTGCGCTGGCAGAGGGCAAGCCGAGTGCTGGGCCGTTTTACCTGGTGTGGACCAACCCTCAAGCAGGGCATATCAGCCCGGAGCAGTGGCCGTTCCAGATCTCGGGCATCAAGCAACTGAAGACCGTGGCCGAACGTTTCCCCGCACTGTTGCCAGACCCGAAACTGGCGGCCAATGACCCGATCAACCAGGGCTTTGCGTTGTTCCAGAAGAACTGCCTGGCCTGCCACCGCCTCAATGGTGCGGGTGACGCGCAGGTGGGCCCGGACTTGAATATTCCCTACAACCCTACCGAATATTTCGGCGGCGATTTCCTCAAGCGCTACATCCGTGACCCGCAGAGCTTGCGGCACTGGCCGCAGGCGAAGATGCCGGCGTTTGCGACCAGTGTGTTGCCGGACAATGAGCTGGAGTTGCTGGTGGGGTATTTGAAGCATATGGCGGGGCGTAAGCAGCCATTGTAGTGAGCGGGCTTGCCCCGCGCCGGGGTGCGTAGCAGCCCAAATCCAGGCAACTCAATTTTGCCTGGAAGAATGCGGTGACTGCGTTAGGGCTGCTTCGCACCCCAGCGCGGGGCAAGCCCGCTCACTACAACCCGTTATTGCTGCTGCACGGAAATAACCGGCGTCGGCGCCACAAACACCTTGGCATGCATCTGCTCATGCCCACCGCCACGGCGCATGCCGCGTACCGGGCAGGCGTCGAGGTAGTCGAGGCCGACGGCCAGCTTCAGATGCCGCTCCGGCCGTGCCAGCTGGTTGGTCACATCAAAGCTATACCACGCGTCGTCCAGCCAGGCTTCGGCCCAGGCGTGGCTGGCCAGGTGTGCGCTGTCTTCGGTGTACAAATACCCTGACACATACCGCGCTGGAATCCCGAGGCTGCGCGCGCAGGCCAGGAACGCGTGGGTGTGGTCCTGGCACACGCCTGCACGCCCGGCGAAGGCTTGGGCGGCACTGGTGTCGACTTCGGTGGCACCAGGGGTGTAGACCATCGCCTGGTTGAGCGCCTGCATCAGGTCGATCAACGCCGTGCGGTCGCGTCGTTGATGGCAGTGCTGCTCGGCAAAACGGCGCAGGGCGTCGTCCGGCTCGGTCAAGCGTGTGCTGCGCAGAAACGGGAACGCCGACTGGCTTTCATGTTCGGCCTCGCGCAACTCGTCGATATCCACCTGGCCACGGGCGCCGATGATGATGGCGTCGTGGGGTTCGTCCAGGGTCAGTACATGCAGGATGTTGCCGAATGGGTCCACCTGCGCACGCACCGGGCGCGGCAAGTCGAGCTGCCAGCTAAGGACGTGCTGGCGCTCGCTGTCGTGGGGCGTGAGGCGCAAGTACTGGATGCTGGCGCGCACTTGGTCGTCATAGTGGTAGGTGGTTTCGTGGCTGATGGAGAGTCTCATGCGGCCTCCAGGTAGGAACTGTAGATGGCGTCGCCCAACTGGCGGACCAAAGGAATGAAATCGGTCAGCCAGGCGTGCAGGCCTTCCTCCAGAATTTCGTCGATCGCGGTAAAGCGCAGGCGCGCATCCATCTCAGCGGCCAGGCGCTGGGCCGGGCGGCCGTTATGGCCGGGCAGGCTGGCGAGGATCTGATCGATCTCTTCGCTGCAGGCCCGCAACGAACGCGGCACATCGGCGCGCAACAGCAACAATTCGGCTACTTGGCGGGCGCCCGGCGCATCACGATAGATCTCGGTGTAAGCCTCGAACGACGACAGCGCTCGCAACAAGGCGCTCCACTGATAGTAGGCGTGCGCCGTGCCATCGGTGACGGCTTCGGCGCGGTCGCCGGCCATCTCGTAGCGGGCGTCGAGCAGGCGCAGGGTGTTGTCGGCTCGTTCGATAAAGGTGCCCAGGCGAATGAAACGAAAGGCATCGTTGCGCATGATCGTGCCGTAAGTCGCACCGCGAAACAGATGGGAGCGCTCCTTGACCCACTCACAGAACCGGCTCATGCCGTAGCGGCTCAAGCCTTGCTGGGCGATATCGCGAATATCCAGCCAGGTGGCGTTGATGTTTTCCCACATGTCCGCCGTAATTCGCCCACGCACCGCATGGGCGCTGGCCCGCGCGGCGCCGAGGCAGCTGTAGATGCTCGCCGGGTTGGCCGCGTCCAGGGCAAAGAAGTGCAACAAGCGTTCGGCGTGCAGTTCGCCGTGGCGCTCGTGGTAATCCTCCAGGGTGCCGGTGATCAGCAGCGGCATCGCCAGTTCGTGCAGGCCATCGCCATGCCCGTCTTGGGGCATCAGCGACAGCGAATAGCTGACATCGAGCATGCGCGCGAGGTTTTCCGCACGCTCCAGGTAGCGCGACATCCAGTACAAATCCGAGGCAGTTCTACTCAGCATGGCATTCAGTCCTCTACCACCCAGGTGTCTTTGGTGCCGCCGCCCTGGGACGAGTTCACCACCAGCGAGCCTTCTCGCAGCGCTACGCGGGTCAAGCCGCCAGGCACCACGCGGGTTTCCTTGCCAGACAACACGAACGGGCGCAGGTCGATATGGCGTGGTGCGATGCCGTTTTCGACAAACGTCGGGCACGTGGATAAACACAGGGTCGGCTGGGCGATATACGCATGGGGCTTGGCTTTGATACGCGCGCGGAAGGCTTCGATTTCCGCCGCCGTAGACGCCGGCCCCACCAGCATGCCGTAGCCGCCGGAGCCTTGGGTTTCCTTCACCACCAGGTCCGGCAGGTTGGCCAGTACGTGGGACAGTTCATCGGGCTTACGGCATTGGAACGTCGGAACGTTCTTCAGGATCGGCTCTTCATCCAGGTAAAAACGGATCATCTCGGTGACGAACGGGTACACCGACTTGTCATCCGCCACCCCAGTGCCGATGGCATTGGCCAGCACCACGTTGCCGCAGCGATAGGCCGCGAGCAGGCCAGGCACGCCGAGCATGGAATCCGGGTTGAAAGCCAGCGGGTCGAGGAAAGCGTCGTCAAGCCGACGGTAGATCACGTCCACGGCTTTGGGGCCGTCGGTGGTGCGCATGAACACGCGGTCGTCGCGTACGAACAGATCGGCGCCTTCGACCAACTCCACGCCCATTTCCCGGGCGAGGAACGCATGCTCAAAGAACGCGCTGTTGAAGCGCCCAGGGGTCAGCACAACCACGCTGGGGTTATCCAGGGGCTGGAGCTTTTAAGGGTGTCGAGCAGCAGGTTGGGGTAGTGATCGATCGGTGCGATGCGTTGGGCCGCAAACAGCTCGGGGAACAGGCGCATCATCATTTTGCGGTCTTCGAGCATGTAGCTGACACCGCTCGGCGTACGCAGGTTGTCTTCCAGCACGTAGTAGGTGCCGTCGCCATCACGTACGAGGTCGACACCGGATATGTGGGAATACAGGTCGCGGTGCAGGTCCAGGCCCTGCATCGCCAGCTGATATTGCTCGTTGGCCAGCACCTGCTCGGCGGGAATGATCCCGGCCTTGATGATGCGCTGCTCGTGATAGAGGTCGGCGAGAAACATGTTCAGCGCCTTGACCCGTTGGATGCAGCCGCGCTCGACAATCCGCCATTCACTGGCCGGAATGCTGCGTGGGATGGTGTCGAAGGGAATCAGCCGCTCGGTGCCCTGCTCGTCTCCGTAAAGGGTGAAGGTGATGCCGGCGCGGTGAAACAGCAAATCCGCTTCACGCCGGCGCTGCGCCAGCAGTTCTGGCGGAGTTTCAGCCAACCAGCGGGCGAACTCGCGGTAGTGAGGGCGGACCTGGCCTGCCCCATCGTACATTTCGTCGTAATAAGTGCGGATCATGCCGAACTCCTTGTCACCCGGGCGCAAGAACCATCGCAAGGCCCGTGCCAGCGGCATAAACACTTAAAAATCAGTGAGTTGAATAAACACAGGGATCTAATCGCACCGTCCTGGTGCGCAGAATGCCCGCTGTCCTGTGGTGCGCTTCATCGTAATGCGGGTTTTGTCTATCAACAGCATAGCCAGAGTTGATTTCACTGCCCGACCTGGCCTGCGGATAATCGGTCCCATCTGCTGAACAGGACCCGTCCTACAGCTTCAGCCCTCCACTCTTCCCTTTAAGCCACCCTCTTGGGTGGCCTTTTTTTGGTGCGCGAAAGTGGCGCGCAAGTTCCGAATAGTTTTCCCACCGCGCAAACAAAAACGGCCGACCCAAAGGTCAGCCGATACGCTGTGTTTTTCATGCAACTACATGGGTAAACCACGCACCTCCTGCTTGACGCCCCATCCTTCGATGATCCCGCCCAGCGGCTCGACCACCGCCTCAAAGTCTTGCTCGAAGTCTCCTATGCCGTCGTAGGTAGCGAACATGATTTTGCTCAGTTCCAGGTACCAGGCGCCATCGTCGCGCGCACTGACCTGGGCATTCAGGGATTCCCCACGAAACCGACCCGCAGCCCTACGCGCACGTTCCTCATCCGGGAAAATGGCGTAGAACTCGATGGGGTGGAAACGTGAGAAGTCGAAGCCGCCTTCTTTCATGCGGCGCAGAACATTGGTGCTGATGTCTTCTTGATAGGCTGTGCTCATGAAACGTCCTCCTCAAACCGATGGATAGACTTTCCGTGCTTCCCGAAGCCCACGCCGTACGAGCGTGGGTGCTACGGCACTGACATCACCGCTGGAAAACAAGCATGTAGCTGACAAGACCAGACCTTAGCGATTCATTCGCTGATCTCGATTGCAGAGTAGCGCGAAGCTATCACCTCCACCAGAGGCGCTTTAAGGGCTGACAGGGAATGTTCAGGCGGCAGGGGAGATGTCGAGGATCTGGATACTGTTCTGGTCTTTGAGGATCTTGACCGTCGGCTCGGGCTTGCGGCCCTCAAGGTCATTGAGGTCGAGTTCGGCGGCGATGGGCACCAGCTTGCTGCGAATCATGTGCGCAGCGTCTTCGAGGCTGGGCTTTTGATCGCAGGTCACCTCTTCCACGGTTTTCTGACCATGATCATCAACGAAGGTAATTTGCCACTTTTGCATCGGTGCCTCCTCGATAAAACCCGTGTGTGGGCTTACATCTATCTGGACCTTGAGGGCTCGCCAAACGTTCCACTCAAGGCCGGAGGCACCGGATCAGTTGCGCTTATTTTTCAGCGTGGTCTTTCAGGGCTTTCAACGTGTTGAACGGCGCGTCCACCACAAACTTGTTGGCCAACCACGATGGCACGCTGCCGCCTGGCTCGGTGTGCACCTGGTAGGTGACTTCGGTGAGGTTGTCGCCTTTGGGTACCAGTTTCCAGTAGCCGTCCACCTGCGCCACGCGCACATAGCCTTTCACTTCTGGCTGATAGGTAGGTACTTCCAGCAACTTGCGGGTGACGGTGCCGTCAGCAGCCTTGCTGGTGGTGATTTCCAGGATGGAATCACGGTCGGTCACTGGGAACGGAGCCTTGAACTGCGTGTAGGTCCAGCTCTTGTCACCCTCGGTCTTGAGCAGCTTTTGCGACTTGCACTCGTGAATCCAGGAGCAGGCACCGGCCACGTCCTCCTGCAGCGCCTGGATCTTGGCAACTGGCGCCTTGATCGTGGTAACGCCGCGATACGCTTTGTACTTGGAGCCGGCAATTTCGCTCAGGGACACCTTGATACCGTCTTCGTCCTTGGCGACTTGCCAATCCTCAGCCTGGGCAGTGGTAGCAAACAACACCGTAAAACCGCACAACACAGCCATTCGTTTCAGCGAACCCATTGTTGTATTCCTTATTGTTGAAGTTCCGATAGTAAAGCCCATCAAGCCGCCGTCATCTGCTCCCACCAGCCGATCAACCGGATCGCATCGGCTTGGTCGGTGCCACAGACCTCGATATCTGCCTTGAAATCACTGCACACCGCCGGTCGCTCCGGTTGCCCGAACAGCTGGCATAGCTGTTCGACCGACAGGTGCAGGCAGCGTTCGCCCGCAGGTTTGCCATGGGGCATTCCCGGTAAGGGCGAACTGATGGAGGGGGCGATGCAGCAAGCGCCACAGCCTTCACGGCAATTCATGACCAGCAGGTCCTCGACGACTCAATGTGGATGGCCGGGCTAGAGTACGCCCTTAAACAGCCGTTTTAAAATGGTCTAACAGTGGTTTTTCGCAGAAAACAAAAATGACCGACCAGTCTCCGACACATGGTCGAAGAGCGACGTCACGTTTGTGGGAAAAGTTTACTGCTTGAACTCGAATTCCAACGCGGCGCCTTCCACTTCGCGCCGTTCTTCGTTGCGCAGTTGCAGCTTCATCTCATTGCTGAGCAGGCGACCGTTGATCTGGAAGGCACTGTTGTCGGTAGGCTTTTCGCCAAACATCGGCGGCAGCAAGGGCACGCTCTTCGGTTTGGGCACGGTGCCGAGGGGTTGCAAGTGCCGAACCATGTCAGAAGGCAGGGACAAATCCAACTGTGCCGGTGGCAATTTGGTCTGCGCGACTTCATGGGCCGACTTGGACTTGATCGCAATCGGTGCACGTTTTTTTACCGTGGCGGCTTTTTTCTTCGTTTCCGGAGCTTTTTTGGCGGGTGCCGGTTTTTCGCGGGGGCTTCTGCTGGCTGCTGGCAGCCGGTTTGTCTGGCGTCACAGGCGATGCCGCCAGCACGGTGCCGACGTTGCACAGGCTTAACAGGCCAATCACCATGACAGCGCGAAAAATAGGAGTCATATCGCCAACAGCTTTAACGGCAGAGGGCCATATGCTCGCTTGTTGTGCGCGGCATGACAAGCCTGGTGATTAGCCTGCTACCGGAGTTGTCCCCGTTCCTTGGCTCAAAAGCCCGCTGCCGTTTCCTGGCATAACTGGCTGGCCAGCATCCCCAATGTCATCAGCGCGCGCTCTGCTTCACGGTTCCACGGCGTGCCGCAGTTAAGGCGGATACAGTGGTTGAACTGCTCGGTATTACTGAAAATAAGTCCCGGCGCGATGCTGATGCCCTGTTGCAGGGCACGCACGTGCAGTTCCTGGGTATTGACCCGGCCCGGCAAACTGACCCACAGGATGAAGCCACCGCTTGGACGAGTCATCTGAGTGCCTTCGGGGAAATACTGCTGCACCGCTAACTGGAAGGCGTTGAGGTTCTTGCGGTACTCCTGACGGATGTAGCGCAGGTGCCGGTCGTAACCGCCGTTCTCCAGGTACGCCGCAACCCCCATCTGCGTGACGCTGCATGCCGAATGGGTGCTGAACATCTGCAGGCGCTGGATCTCCTGCTGGTATTTGCCGGCGATCATCCAACCGATGCGTACGCCGGGGGACAAGGTCTTGGAAAAACTTGAGCAGTAGATGACCCGGTCCAGGCGGTCATACGCTTTCAACGCCTTGGTACGGCCGACTTCGAACATCAGCTCGCCGTAAATATCGTCCTCGACGATCTGGATATCGAAATCCGACGCCAGGCGCAGCAACTGTTTTTGTCGCTCCTCGGGCATGGTGCCGCCCAGGGGGTTGCTCAGGCGCGTGGTCAACACCAGGGCCTTGATCGACCATTGGTTGGCCGCCAGTTGCAGGGCCTCCAGGCTCATGCCTGTGGAGGGGTCGCTGGGGATCTCGATGACCTTGAGGCCAAGCAGATCCGCCAGTTGCAGCAAGCCGTAGTAAGTCGGTGATTCTGCGGCGATCAGGTCGCCGGGACGGGTCAGCACCCGCAGCGACATCTGTAATGCATCGACGCAACCGTGGGTGATCACCACTTCGGAGGGGTCTACCACCACGCCCGCATCACGCATGCGGATCGCCACTTGGCGCCGCAACGGTTCGAAACCTGGGCTGAACATGTAGCTGAACGCCCGTGGGCTCTGAAAGCGCGTGACCTTGGCCAATTGCTGGTGCAGTGCCCGTACCGGCAAGTAATCCACACTCGGCACGGCGGCGCCCAACGGGAACACGCCTTCGCGGCGCGATTCGACCAATACCTGCTGGATGATGCTGCTGCGGGTGACCAACCCCGGGCGCTCGACCCGCGCGATGTCCGGCGTAGGTGCCGTGAGCGCGGGGGTCTGGTGCACGTAGTAACCGGACTGTGGCCGCGCCCGGATCAGGCCCTGGTCTTCCAGGTTGGCATAGGCTTGCAATACCGTGGCGTGGCTCACATTGAGCTGGGAGCTCATCTTGCGCACCGAAGGCACGCGCTCGCCCGGTTGATAGACACCGCGTCGGATATCCTCAGCCAGCTGCTGGGCGATACGTTGGTAGAGCAACAGATTGGTCATGACGCAGCACTCGATTTCACGGGTATTTTATTTTTGTGTGAAACATACCGGCACAGTTTAGAAGTGTACGGGGACAGTTGCCACAATAGTCGAGCGCAGGCGGGAGTGACAGTAAAAACTGTAGGGGTGGTGAAGAGATTTCCTGAGGTACACCCAACCAAATGTGGGAGCGGGCTTGCTCGCGAAGGCGGTGTATCAGTCAACAAATCTGGAGACTGGAATACCGCATTCGCGAGCAAGCCCGCTCCCACACAGGCCGGCTTTCACATTTTGATTTGTGTCGAGCTTTAGCGAGCGGCGCCCAGTTGGCCTTTTTCGTCAGAGAACACAATCTCCACCCGACGGTTCTGCGCCCTGCCCCGCTCGGAGGCATTGGCCTCAACGGGATATTGGTCGCCATACCCTTCAACCTGGATGCGTTTTTCGTCGATGCCCAGGTCTATCAGCACATCGGCCACCGATTGCGCTCGGTCACGGGACAGCTTGAGGTTTTCCTGCTCACCGCCGGTGTTGTCGGTGTAACCCTCGATGCGCACCACGCGCCGGGGGTTCAGTTGCAGGAACTGCACGATCTTCAACACTGTGCGATTGGCCGAGTTTTCCAGTTCGGCTTCACCCGTGTCGAACAGCATATCGCCCAGGGTCATCACCAGGCCGCGATCGGTCTGGGTGGTGGTCAGGCTGGCGATTTGCTGCTCCAGCCATTGCCTTGTTGTTGCACGCTGGTGAGTTTGTTTTCACGCAGGGCCAATTGCAGGCGCTGACGCTCCAGTTCGAGCTTGGTACCGCGCTCGGCATTGAGCCCCTGCTCAGTGTGCTCACGGGCAATGGCGCTGTAGCGCTGGCTCAGGTAGGCGTAATGCGCCACGTCCGCGCCGCTGCCCCAGTAGCTGGACAAACGGTCGGCACGTGCCAGGGACTCACCCGCGCGAATCACGTCCTTGGGCGCAAAGCGCAACACGTTGGCGTCTTCCTTGACCTTCTGGAAGTCGCTGCCCGCCTGTTGCAAGGCCTGTTCGCTGTCGGGGTGGCTGGCGCAACCGCCGAGGACGGCAGAGGCCAACAGCAGCGCACAGCTCACACCACGAATCATCGGGCTCATTGGGCTTCTCCCAACTGCAATTGCTTGCGCAGGCGCGTGATGCGGGTGTTGAGCACGTTCAATTGCTCCTGGCTTTTGCGCGTCAGCACTTTGGCTTCGGCCAGGCGTGCATCCAGTTCGGCTTGCTCGGCGCGCATGCGCGCGTTTTTGTAGGACTCGTCGGCCATGCTGCCCTGGGCCCGGGCGAATTTGGCTTCGGCCATTTTCAACTCAGGCGATTCATCCGCGCTGGCACCCACCGCGCTGGCTTGTTCCAGGGCTTGCTGGGTGAGGCGCATTTGTTCATTCGGCGCAGGATCGGTTGCACATCCCGCCAGAGCGACAACGGCGAGGGCCGCGAATAGAGGTCGAAGAGTCACTGAAAATCCTTACTTTGCTGGGGTGCCGACGGGTTGCTGCAATTGCGCTTTCCAGCGTTCCAGATTGCTCTGCAACGCTGCTTGCGCCACACCGGAGGCGGACAATTCTGTCATCTTTTAGCCAACTGTCCGCGCAGCCACGGATCATTGCAGGCGGAGTTGTGGGAAACAGCCAGGTACAGGCCTGGCTGATCGACGGGCACTTCGCGGGCGATCAGGTCATTGCTCATTCCCAAGGTCTGGGCCATGGCCATGCCGGAATAACGGCCGGCGAGGACGTAGTCCACTTCACCCAACAGCAGTTTCTGGAAGGCCGGGGTCAGGCTCGGCAGGCGTTGCAAAGTGAGATGCTGGCCGGCGAACGCCTCAAAATCGGCGCTCAAGCGAGCGCGCTCCGAGACCGCCCCCTTGTGACCATGCAGGTCGGCAGCCGTGGCATAGGCCAGTGCCGAATCCTTGCGCGTCCAAACCAGGTAGTCGAGTTGCACCAGCGCCGGGTGAATGTAATCGAGGGTTTCCAGCTCGCCCAGGTTCAGCGGTGCATCGGCGAGGATGTCCATGCGCCCACTGCGCACTTCGTCCAGGGCCAGGGAACGCTTGCCGCCGTAGAGCAGGTCGACTTTCAAGCCGAGGTCCTTGCCCACTTGTTGCAACACATCGGCCGTGGCGCCGATCAGGTGCGTGGGGTCCTGCGGGTCGCGCCAGAGCAAGGGCGGCGCGTCCGGGCTGCCGGTGATCACCAGGCGCTCACACTTGCCGGCGGCCAACGCCAGGCTCGGCAGCAGCGTAAGGCCCAGCAATACGGTCCAGGGGCGCAGTTCCATTAGGTAGCTCTCCAGCAAGTCAAAAAAAGCCCGGTCACAAGGACCGGGCTCTTTATAAGTGAAGCGACTGGATTAGACCAGCTTCTCCAACTCAGGTACGGCTTCGAACAAGTCCGCCACCAGGCCGTAATCAGCCACCTGGAAGATCGGTGCTTCTTCGTCCTTGTTGATCGCAACGATCACTTTGGAGTCTTTCATACCGGCCAAGTGCTGGATCGCGCCGGAGATACCGACGGCGATGTACAGCTGTGGCGCAACGATCTTGCCGGTCTGGCCGACCTGCATGTCGTTGGGTACGAAACCTGCGTCGACGGCCGCGCGCGAAGCGCCGACCGCAGCGCCCAGCTTGTCGGCCAGGGCGTACAGGTGCTTGAAGTTGTCACCGTTCTGCATGCCACGACCGCCGGAAACGACGATCTTGGCAGCGGTCAGCTCAGGACGATCCGACTTGGCCAGCTCTTCGCCGACAAAGCTGGAAGTGCCAGCGTTATGGGCTGCAGCAACGGCCTCAACGGCAGCCGAACCACCTTCAGCGGCTACCGGGTCGAAACCGGTGGCACGCACGGTGATCACTTTGATGGCAGCCGTAGATTGCACGGTAGCAATGGCGTTACCGGCGTAGATCGGGCGCTTGAAGGTGTCAGCGCTTTCTACCGAGATGATCTCGGAGATCTGATCGACGTCCAGCTGCGCGGCAACGCGTGGCAGGATGTTTTTGCCGTTGGAAGTAGCGGCAGCCAGGATGTGGCTGTAGCCAGCGCCCAGCTCAGCGATCATAGGGGCAACGTTTTCCGGCAGCTGGTGAGCGTAAGCGGCGTTGTCGGCCAGCAGTACTTTGCTCACGCCAGCGATTTTCGCAGCGGCTTCAGCCACAGCAGCTGCGCCTTGGCCGGCTACCAGCACGTGGATGTCGCCACCGATTTTAGCGGCAGCAGCCACGGTGTTCAGGGTGGCCGGAGCCACGACCTTGTTGTCGTGTTCAGCGATTACCAAGATAGTCATTGTTAGATTACCTTCGCTTCGTTTTTCAGTTTCTCGACCAGTTCAGCCACCGACTTGACCTTGATGCCCGCGCTGCGAGCAGCCGGTGCTTCAACTTTTACAGTCTTGTTGGTAGAGGCGGTGGACACGCCCAAAGCGTCTGGAGTGACCGACTCAAGCGGCTTCTTCTTGGCTTTCATGATGTTTGGCAGGGACGCGTAGCGCGGCTCGTTCAAACGCAGGTCGGTGGTCACGATGGCCGGCAGTTTCAGCGAAACTGTCTGAGCGCCGCCGTCGATTTCACGGGTGACAGCCACGCTGTCGCCGCTGACTTCGACTTTGGAAGCGAAGGTGCCTTGGCCGTAACCGGTCAGGGCAGCCAGCATCTGGCCAGTCTGGTTGTTGTCGCTGTCGATGGCTTGTTTGCCGAGGATCACCAGCTGAGGCTGTTCCTTGTCGACAACGGCTTTGAGCAGCTTGGCAACGGCCAGGGAGGTCAGGTCTTCAGCGGACTCGACCAGGATAGCGCGGTCGGCGCCTAGGGCCAGGGCGGTACGCAGCTGCTCTTGAGCAGTGGCAGGACCGATGGAAACCACGACGATTTCAGTCGCCACGCCTTTCTCTTTCAGGCGTACGGCTTCTTCCACAGCGATTTCACAGAAAGGGTTCATCGACATCTTGACGTTAGCAAGATCGACGCCGGAATTGTCCGCCTTGACGCGAACTTTCACGTTGTAATCGACAACGCGTTTGACAGCTACAAGAACCTTCATGGATTCCTCGTTACTCTCCGGTGAAAAGAAAGTCGCCTAGGCGAACCTGGCGGTTGATGCTCGTCGGCACACAAGGGCACCTCCAAAACCTTCGGCAGTGACTCAGCGATCGGGAAGTGATGACCGTTCGTCAGTGGTGACTGAGAGGTCATTCTTTATCGCGGCGTGTAAACTGCGCACCACCCTATGGGCACGCATGCCTTTAGCCTGTCTTTGGACGTACTCTTGAAACCCGCTGTCTGCCTACGGTAAGCGCAAAACCGACCGTATATTGACCGGAACACCTATTCTGGTCAATACGGCAAAATAGCCAGTCATAAGCCGCGTCTCTTTGATTTACCTAGCCTGCGGGCAATTCAAACAAACGTTTGTATTGGACGCTGACAGTGGTCTATATATAATGCGCCACCTAGAGAGAAAGGTGGGTCACGCCTTGGCGCGGGGCGACACCGAACCTCCATCCATTAGAAAAAAAGCCTGTTGAGCCTTGAGTAGGAGATAACCTGTGGAACGCGAATACATGGAATTCGACGTGGTCATCGTCGGCGCTGGCCCGGCAGGCCTGTCTGCCGCCTGCCGACTGAAGCAGAAGGCCGCCGAAGCCGGTAAGGAAATCAGCGTCTGCGTGGTCGAGAAAGGCTCCGAAGTCGGCGCCCACATCCTCTCCGGTGCCGTGTTTGAACCACGTGCCTTGAACGAACTGTTCCCGGACTGGAAAGCACTCGGCGCTCCGCTCAACACCCCCGTGGTGCGCGATGACATTTATGTACTGCGCAGCCCCGAAACTTCCACCAAGGTTCCTGACTTCTTTGTGCCCAAGACCATGCACAACGAAGGCAACTACATCATCTCCCTGGGCAACCTGTGCCGCTGGCTGGCCCAGCAGGCCGAGAACCTGGGCGTGGAAGTCTACCCAGGCTTCGCCGCCCAGGAAGCGCTGTTCGACGAAAACGGCGTGGTGCGCGGGATTATCACCGGCGACCTCGGGGTCGACCGCGAAGGCCATCCTAAAGAAGGCGTCTACACCCCGGGTATGGAACTGCGGGGCAAGTACACGCTGTTCGCCGAAGGCTGCCGTGGCCACATCGGCAAGCAACTGATCCAGCGCTTCAAGCTGGACAGTGACTCGGACGTACAACACTACGGCATCGGCCTGAAGGAAATCTGGGAAATCGACCCAGCCAAACATCAGCCAGGCCTGGTGGTGCACACCGCCGGCTGGCCGCTGGACATCATGAGCAACGAGAACACCGGTGGCTCGTTCCTTTATCACCTGGAAAACAACCAGGTGGTTGTCGGCCTGATCGTCGACCTGTCCTACAGCAACACCTTCCTGTCGCCGTTCGATGAGTTCCAGCGTCTCAAGCATCACCCGGTGCTGGCCCAGTACCTGGAAGGCGGCAAGCGCATCAGCTACGGCGCACGCGCCCTGGCCAAAGGCGGCATCAACTCGCTGCCGAAGATGGTATTCAAGGGCGGCGCATTGATCGGCTGCGACCTGGGCACCATGAACGTGGCCAAGATCAAAGGCAGCCACACCGCGATGAAATCCGGCATGCTCGCCGCCGACGCGGTGGCCGAGCGTCTGTTTGCCGAGTCCGAAGGCGGTGATGAACTGACCAACTACGTCGACAGCTTCAAAGCCAGCTGGTTGTACGAAGAACTGTTCGCCACCCGCAACTTCGGCCCGGCGATGCACAAGTTCGGCCCGATCATCGGCGCCGGCTTCAACTGGTTCGACCAGAACATCCTCGGCGGCAAAATGCCGTTCACCCTGCACGACACCAAGCCGGACTACGCCTGCTTGAAGCTCGCCAAGGACAGCAAGAAGATCGACTACCCCAAACCCGACGGCAAGTTGAGCTTCGACAAGCTGAGCTCGGTGTTCCTCTCCAGCACCAACCATGAAGAGGAGCAGCCGTGCCACTTGAAGTTGAAAGACCCGAGCATCCCGATCGGCACCAACCTGCCGCTCTACGATGAACCGGCGCAACGTTACTGCCCGGCTGGCGTGTATGAAGTGATCACCCAGGAAGACGGCGCCAAGCGCTTCCAGATCAACGCCCAGAACTGCGTACACTGCAAGACCTGTGACATCAAGGACCCTTCGCAGAACATCACGTGGGTCACACCGGAAGGCGCGGGTGGGCCGACTTACCCGAATATGTAAAACGACAGCTTGATAACAAGCCGAATCACCGAGCGCTTTCAAGGCTGTCGGTGATTCGGTCAGTCACGCAGTCGACGACCGCAACCACCCGAGGCATAAAGATTCGCTCGCGTTTACTCGATAGCGTTGGACTTAACGGATTCCAATACCTCAACCATTTCGTCGAAAGACTGTCCGTCAGGTTCAATTTCCTGCCTCAGGTTCCAAATGCTATAGCGGTCATTGGAGTGCGCCGAAACACTTGCAGCCGACTTTGCCGAGCCAAAATCCACGGGAAAGCATTTTTGTGACTGGGCGTCATAAAGGATATTCCGGAGCGCCAAGTCATTGTGAGCAATGCCAGCGCTCTCCAACTCAGCCAGCATGTTCAATAAGCCAACAGGCACGCCGTCGGTATCGCCTTGCCTGCGGCCATCAGACTTTCAAGGCTTTCTCCCGAGACTTTAGGCATGCGCATATATGACACTGTGTCGGCAGCATTGCTACCCAGGAACGTCGCACGCCCTTCTCCATAAAATCGATTGAATAATTGCACCTCGTTTTTCATCTCGGGAACACGTCCCGCCGTGGGCAGAGGAAACGTTTCTTTAATCACGTAGGTTGGATCGTCCGGGTCGGTGTAAACCATCGCGCGGGAGCCAAATCCAATGGGATCGTTCAAGCGCCCTGCCAATTCATCAACCCCTCCGCCTGCGACACCTCTCCTGATCCAGACGCCATTTGCATCGGGCTTGGCGATTTTTCCACTGCTGACCAATTCAGACGGATTCTTGGGATCGCGCACTCGCAACACATAATGCAAGCCATCCCCCGCATCAGGTTTCTCGACAACAAAATACTTTTTGCCCATGAACTCCACTTCCCGCATTCCCGGGAAAGGAGTCGAGGCGTCAGAACTAGGGATTACGGCAGGTCCCCTCGGCGTATTAACGGATACCTCGTGATCAATTGATGGGGCCATGGGTGCCCGCACCAATTCGACATCGCTCGTATGCTCGTTGTATTTCCAGCCGTAATGTTGAGTCATGGAGGGTTCACGGTTCAAAGCTCCGCCTTCTAGTCCAACCCCCACAGATGCAATTTCGTGCGCCAGTTGCAGGCCAGATATCACTGCTGCCGATGCACCGCCCACGCGATCATCAGCCGTCATGCCATAAACGGCGTCGTGGACGCCAAAGACAATATTTCCCGTGTTGCCAATAACGGGTAGATAACCGAAGGTGTTTCCCCAGAAGTCTTTCGCAGACTTCCAATTTTGCTGCGAGGAACCAAATACCTCTGTCTGGTCGGCCCAGACCGCATTTTTTGCGTTCACCGCCTGGTATTCAGCGGCAATACCGACATTCAGATCACCGCATTTCAACCTGTAATCGCTACCTCGCGCGCCCGTGTAGTTGAAGGTCTCCCACACTGGCACAGCCTTGTCCTTGAGTAGGTTCTGATACCCTGGATAGGTCGCATGATTGCCCGCAATCAAGTTTTGAAGCACATCGCCCGCCTTCGGCCAATGAGCATCTCTGCCCCCTTGCCTGTCACTGGCGTTGAAACTACGCGACAGATTGCCCTGATTGTTTTTAGCCCAACTGGCGAACGCCTTGTCACCTGAAATTTCGTGAACGGCACCGTTCTTCAAGTCAATCATGACGCCCATGTTGGGCCGGTGCCTGAAGTCACCGTCGTAGGGCGTATAGGGGATAAATGCGTAACCTGCCAGGGGATAGCCGTAGATATTTGGAATAATGGCTTGCCCATTCTTCTGCAACGTATCGATGACCGCCTTTTGACCTTCCTCGCTTAACGTTCCAAAACTGTCTTTGTGATCAACCAGGCTTTGTAATGTGCCTCGTATGAGATACGCGTCTGCTTTGCCCGAACGCCGCGCCAATACGCCGGAGGCATCCCGCATCGGTGTCGCGATATCCTCTTCCCAGTGGCTTTGAAGGTTTGCCCCCAGCGACTCCAGCTCGGCGACCTGGCCCTTGTCCTTTGCCTCAATCTGCATCGACTGGAAATTGATCGGCCCACCTCGCTGCACTTTATCGTGCGCAAGTGCACCGGCTGCAATTTCCCAGGCAAAGTAGGTACGGCGGTCAGTGCTGGTCAGGTGCTCCGGCTTACCAAAGCCGGTATAAGAGTGGAACGTTACGCTGATTTTTTCATGTGGATCGTGCCCGGCGGCCAGTAACCCAGCGCTGAAATAGCCTGCCGGCTCCAGGAATTGGCGCACCTTCTGGAACCTGACATTGCTCCCGCCCTCGCTAGTGCTTTCTATGCTCTGGACCTGTGCAACGACACGACCGGCATAAGCATCAATTCGCTGCATCCGTTCCCGTTGCGTGTAACCCGTTGTGGGCGCAGACGGGTCGGCAGATCCGTAAATCACCGCCTTGGCAACATCGAACTCATTATCAGGGTTATAGCGGCGAGGCATTTTTTGCCCAGGACCAATCGTTTTGTCGTCTGAACTGCTGGGCTCGCCCGTTCGCGTATTGTTGAGTGGCGACGAACTGTCGATTGCCCTGGTAGGCCGACGATGCGCGCGGGGGCGTTTTTGGCTATCCGTCGATGCGCCTGCCGTGGACGTCTCACGGACGTCATTAGGTACTGCACGCTGAACAGCGGGGATGAATGACTGAACTCTCACAGTGGGCATTTCCTGGATTGAGGCATTGACATGCCCGGTACGACCCTATGTGCAGCAAGGAGGGAAAACCGTTCCCGAGCTGCCACAAACGATGGCAATCCACTGTTTCAGGGGGTTTCGGGTCAGGCAGCCCGCTCTTCGCCGGGGTTGCGTTCGAAGTAGCGCTTATATTCACGACTGAACTGCGACGTACTCTGATACCCCACCCTATGCGCCGCCTGCGCCACGCCCATGCCCTCTACCAGCAGCAACTGCTGGCCTTGAGCAAGCGCAAACGCTTGAGATACTGCACCGGCGACAACAGCGTGCAACGCTTGAAATGCTCATGAAAGGTCGATGCACTCATGTGCGCGTACCCGGCCAAGGTCTCGATATTCAACGGCTCGTCAAAATGCGCATGCAGATGGTTCAACGACGTGGCAATCCGCGAAAACTGTCCCTGCTGCTCCACCAAGGCACGCAACACATCCGCCTGCGGCCCGCGCAACGCAGTGAACAATAATTCGCGCACCCGCGCCGGGCCCATGATCCGGCTTTCCAGCGGATCGTGCAGGCACTGCAACAGCCGCTCGACGCAACCGCGCATGGCGTCATCGAGCACCACTGAACTCATCGACTCCAGTGTTTGCGCCGTCGGCGGCGGTCCCGCCTGAATGCCCATGGCCATCACCAACTCCCCAACACCACGCGATCAATGCCCACCGTTACCCCGTACAACGGCGCATCCGGCGCCATGGCAAAGGTCTCGCACTCGAACGGCACCGGCATCGCCTGGATCAGATAGTGCCCGGCGCCGTAATCCAGCGTGCGCGGGCCCAGGTACGCGACCTTGCTGCCCTGGGCCACGAACATCAGGCTCGGCTCATAGATCTGCGGCCCACGTGCCACGTCGCAACTGGCGCGCAGTACCTTCACGCCGGGCAGGTTCGTCGGGGAGAAACCATCGCAGGGCGTAAGCCCCTCAATCAAGGAGACCAGCGTGGCGTTGGCATCGAGATGGCGGGTCAACAACATGGCAAAAAACTTCGCGAAAAAGGGATGAGAACATCATCGCAGGTCTGGCGGCACATAAATCCAAACACGGGGCACTCCCGGACGAATAGGCATGAGACTCGGAGCAATCGCCATGGCCGCCTCCAGGCCCGGCGCGGAGAATGCGCCGCCTCTCCTGTGATTGCTTTTGCGAGGTTCTCCCCATGTACACCGCCATCGGTTATGCCGCCCAGTCGGCCACCACTCCCCCTCGCCCCCATGTCATTCCAGCGCCGCAGCCCACGCGTGGATGACGTGGCCATCGAGATCCTCTACTGCGGTGTGTGCCACTCCGACATTCACCAAGCGCGCAACGAATGGGGCATCGCCGTGTACCCGCTGATGCCCGGCCACGAGATCGTCGGCAAGGTCACTGCCGTCGGCGCCAACGTCACCGCGCACAAAGTCGGTGACCTGGTGGGCGTGGGCTGCATGGTCGACTCGTGCCGCCACTGCGACGCGTGCAAATCGGACCTGGAGCAATACTGCCTCGAAGGTCCGACCATGACCTACGCCACCCCGGACCGCATCGACGGCAGCAACACCATGGGCGGCTACTCCGACAGCATCGTGGTCAGCGAACACTTCGTGGTGAAGATCCCGGCCAAGCTTGACCTGGCCAGTGCTGCGCCGATCCTGTGTGCCGGCGTGACCATGTACTCGCCAATCAAGCACTACGGCATCAAGGCCGGTGACAAGGTGGGCGTATTGGGCATGGGTGGCCTGGGCCATATGGGCATCAAGCTGGCCAAGGCGATTGGCGCTGAGGTGACCCTGTTCACCCGTTCCGCGAGCAAGGCCGAAGAAGGTCGCCGCCAAGGCGCCGACCATGTGATCGTGTCCACCGACGCCGAGCAGATGAAAGCCGCTGCCGGGCACTTCGATTTCCTGCTGGACACCATCCCGGTGCAGCACGACCTCAACCCCTACCTCGACGTGCTGCGCTTTGACGGCGTGCACATCCTGGTGGGCCTGATCGAGCCGGTCGACCCGCCGGTAAACGCCGCCAAGCTGATCCTGGGCCGCAAGGTGCTGGCCGGCTCGCTGATCGGTGGCATTGCCGAAACCCAGGAAGTCCTGGATTTCTGCGCCGAGCACGGCATCAGTTGCGACATCGAGATGCTCGACATCCGCCACATCAACGAAGCCTACAGCCGCATGATCGCCGGCGATGTGAAGTACCGCTTTGTCATCGACATGGCGACCCTGAAGGTCTGATCAGGCCTTCGCGCCCAACTCCGCTGACAGCCGCGCTGCGACCTGTTTGACCACAGGGATCAGCTCGGCCATTTTCTCCAGCGGCATGTAGGGCACGGTACTGGCGATGCTGATGCCGGCGACGATTCGCCGGCTGGCATCGCGCACCGGTGCCGCCACACAACGGATCGACGGTTCGTTGTCTTCCAGATCGAACGCATAGCCCCCCACCACGTATTCGTGCATGCGCTGCTCGAACTGCGCCCAGGACTGCTCCGGGTGCTGCGGCCATTGCTGGCTTTTGCCCGCGACCGGCTGGCTCACTTCGTACAGGCGCTGCCACTCCTGCAGCGTGTCATCCAACAGCAACGCCTTGCCGATCCCGGTACGTGCCAACGGCATGCGATGGCCGACCCGCGAGCGCATTTCCGGGCCGTTGCGACCGGGGTTCTTGTGCAGGTAAAGCACGTCGTCGTATTCGCGAATGGCCAGGTGGATGGTGTCGCCGGTCAGTGCCGACAGCTCGTCCAGGTACGGTATCGCCAGGGTCACCAGCGGCAATTCTTCACGCGCCTGGAAGCCCAATTCGATCAACTTGGGCCCCAGCAGGTAGCCGACCTGCGGCACCACGCGCAGGTAGCGCTCTTCCACCAGGCAACTGGCCAGGCGATGGGTGGTGCTGCGGGTAGTGCCGATGCGCTTGGCGATCTCTTTCAGATCCCGCGCACCAGCCGCCACCGCTTGCACCACGCCCAGGCCACGCAGCAGGGTTTGGGTGCCGGTGGGTGCGGCGTCTTTGGCGGAGGTGGGAGCGTTTTCCTGCATATCGGGCCTATGTGGTGGTACGAAATCTGGCGGCATTATGGCAAATGCTGAACCTGAGCACAGTGGAGATCAGGGCTTGCTCGCGAAAGCGGAGTGTCAGTCAGCACATCTGTTTCTGATACACCGCATTCGCGAGCAAGCCCGCTCCCACATTTAGTCCTCACATGGCATGGCTTAGCGTTGCTTCAGGCGGTCGATGATCACCGCCAGCAGCAGGATGGAGCCGCGGATAACGTACTGATAGAACGTGTCGATGTTTTTGAGGTTCATCGCATTCTCAATAATCGCCAGAATCAACACCCCGGCAATCACATGCCGGATCATGCCAATGCCACCACTCAACGACACCCCGCCCAACACGCATGCAGAGATCACCGTCAGCTCAAACCCCTGCCCGATCATCGGCTGGCCGGAGGTCATCCGCGACGCAAGGATCACCCCAGCCAACGCACCAATCAGCCCATGCACGGCAAAGATAATGATCTTGGTGCGGTCAACGTTCACCCCCGCCAGCAGCGCCGCTTCCTGGTTGCCGCCGATGGCCATGGTGTTGCGCCCATAGGTGGTGTAGTTCAACAACCAACCAAAGAACACAAAGCACAGCACGGTGATGATGATCGGCACTGGCACGCCCAGCAGTTGGCCGTTGCCGAACACGAAGAAGCTTTCGTCCATCACCCCCACCGCCTTGCCGTTGGAGAAGATGTAAGCCAGCCCACGCACGATCTGCATGGTCGCCAACGTCGCGATCAACGCGTTGATGCGCAGCTTGGCGATGACGATGCCGTTGATCAGCCCCACCACCAGGCCCATGGCCAAGGCTGCTGACACGCCGAGTACCACGCTGTCGGTGTCGCGAATCACGATGCCCGCCACCACACCGGCGCAGGCAATCACCGAGCCCACCGACAGGTCGAAATGCCCGGATGCCAGGCAGAACAACATGGTGCATGCGGCGATGCCCACGGTGGAAATCGCCAGGCCCAGGCCGCGCATGTTCAGCGGGGAGAGGAAGTTGTCGATGAACAGCGCGCTAAGCACAAAGATGCTCAGCGCCGCGAGCAGCATCACCCAATCATCGAGGAACTTGCGCTGGTTGAAACCCGGCCAGAAGCCCTTTGCAGTTTTTTACCTGTGACATGCCTACACCCTCGAATACTTCAAGCCCGCGAACGCGGGAGAGCCAGTTGCAACAGCCGTGCTTCATCCGCCTGGTCGCGGCTGAGTTCGCCAGTCAGGGCGCCTTCGCTCATCACCAGGATGCGGTCGCTGATGCCCATCACTTCCATCAGGTCGCTGGACACTACGATGACCGCGATGCCGCTGGCGGCCAGGTTGTGGATGATCTGGTAGATCTCCGACTTGGCGCCGATATCGATACCGCGCGTGGGTTCGTCCAGCAGCAACACTTTCATCGACATCGATAGCCAGCGGCCGAGAATGGCCTTCTGCTGGTTGCCGCCGGACAGGTACATGATTTTCTGCTCGGCGTTGGGCGTCTTGACCTTCATCGCCTTGATCTGCTGGTCGGCGTTGCCCTTTTCCCAGCCGTCGCGCAGCAGCCAACCGAAGGTGGAATGCAGCGCCACGGGCACTGATATTGATGTTCTCGGCCACGCTGGAGAGCGGGATGATGCCCTCCTTCTTGCGGTCCTCCGGGCATAGCAGCACGCCGGCGGCGATGGCGTCGCGGGGGGATTGCAAGTGCAGGGTTTCACCGCAGAGTTCCAGGCTGCCGGCGGTGCTGCGGATCAAACCGCTCAGCAACCGAAACAGCTCGGTACGCCCCGCGCCCACCAACCCGAACAGACCGAGAATCTCGCCTTTGTGCACCTCAAGGCTGACCGCTTCACGCAGACCCGGCCCGAGCAAACCCTCGACCTTAAGCGCCACCTCACCCTGCTCACGCGGCCGGTAGTCGTAGATATCCTGGATGTCACGGCCGACCATGCAGGTCACCAGTTGGTCGTGGGTCAGTGCCGCCATGTCATCAAAGGTGCGCACATAACGCCCGTCCTTGAAGACGGTGACTGCGTTGCAGATGCGGAACACTTCCTCCATGCGGTGCGACACGTAGAGCACCACTTTGCCCTCGTCCCGCAGGCGCGTGATGATCGCCATCAAGCGGTCGATCTCGCGTGCAGAAAGACTGCTGGTGGGCTCATCGAAAGCAATCACATGGGCACCACGCGACAACGCCTTAGCGATTTCCACCAATTGGCGTTGGCCCAAAGACAGACGCCCGAGTTTTTCCTCTGGATCAATTTCATCGGCCAGGCCCTTGAGACACGCCAGCGCCTGCTTGCGTAGCTGGCGCCGATCCACCACGCCAAATCGCGACGGCAAATGCCCCAGGAACAAGTTCTCGGCAACGGTCATTTCCGGCACCAGGTGCAGCTCTTGATGGATCACCGCCACGCCACTGGCGATGCTGTCGGCAGCGCTCTTGAAGGCCATGGTCTGCTCACCGATCTGCAGCGAGCCGCTGCTGGGGATGTAGGCGCCGCCAAGGATTTTCAGCAACGTGGACTTGCCCGCGCCGTTCTCGCCCATCAACGCATGGACCTCGTGCGGCCGCGCTTCAAAGCTGATCTGCGCCAGGGCTTTCACCCCGGGAAATTCCTTGCCGATGCCGTTGAAGCGCAGGGCCGCGCCGCTCATTTCCACAGCCCGATTTTGCTCAACTCTTCCTTGAAGTTGGCGCGGGTAATCAGGGTCACGTTATCCAGCGCAGTGAACTTGGCAGGCTCGGTGCCTTTGGTGACCCACTCGAACATCGCGCTGGCGGTCTTGTAGCCTGACGCGTCAGGGCTGAGCAGCATGGAGCCGTAGAAACCGGTGTCGGACTTCTTCAGTTCTTCGATAGCATCGGTGCCGTTGATGCCCACGCCAATCACGTTGGCCGCCTTGAAGCCGGCGCTTTCGGTGGCGCGTACGCCGCCCAGCACGGTGCTGTCATTCATGCCGCCGATAAGCAGGTTTTTCGCCGCACGGGGCAGTTTGACCAACGCCGAGTTGGTGGCGTCCATGCTGCCGGGCACGTCGAGGGTTTTCTGCGCGCTGAACAGGATGTGGTCAGCGGGCAAGCCAGCCGCCTTGAGGCCTTCGACTGAACCGTCGGTGCGTTTCTTGCCGGTTTCCAGCTCGTCGAAGGTATTGATCACGGCGTAGGTTTCATTCCAGTCCCAACCGCGTTTTTTTGCCTCGACGGCCATGGCCTCGCCTTGTTTCTGGCCGATCTTGTAGGCGTCCAGGCCTACGTAAGGCACGTCTTCCATGGGCTTGCCCTTGGCGTCGACGAAACGGTCGTCCACCGCCAGCACTTTCAAATTATTGAGCTTGGCCTTGGCCATGATGGCCGGGCCCAGGGACACATCCGGCGGGCAAATGACGAAGCCCTTGGCGCCGTTGGCGGCCAGGGTGTCGATGGCTGAAAGGGTTTTCTCGCCATCGGGCACGGCGATCTTGATTACGGTGAACCCTTGGTCCTTGCCGGCTTTTTTCAGCGAAGGCCCATTCGGTCTGGAACCACGGTTCTTCGGCCTGCTTGACCAGGAAACCGATCTTCACTTCTTCGGCAGATACCACGCCGCTAAAGGCGAGCGCGAGCGCCAGCGCCCCTACAGTTTTCTTGAACATGAACCACCTCTTCTTGTTATTGGAAAAGTGTTAGTCGTGGTACATCACAGAACGCCCGCCATCGATCATCAGGCAGGTGGCATTGATAAAGGGCGCCTCGTCGGTGGCCAGGAACAGCGCGGTCATCGCCACCTCCACGGGCTGGCCGATGCGCTTGGGCGGGTGCAGGTCAAAGGCACGCTGGCGCTCGGCATGCGGGTCGGGAAACCCGTTCCAGTAATCGACGTTGAGCTGGGTTTCGATATAGCCCGGCGCAATGGCATTCACGCGGATGCCCTTGGGTGCGTATTCGATGCCGAGGGCGCGGGTGAGGCCGAGCAGGCCGTGCTTGGCGACAGGGTAAGGAAAGCAGCCAGGAATGATGTGGCTGGAATGGGTGGAGGCGATATTGATGATGTTGCCGATGCCCTGCTCGATCATGTGCGGCAACACCGTGCGGCAGCCGAACCAGGCGCCGTCGAGGTCGATGGCGAAGCAACGGCGCCAGTCTTCGTCGGTCATTTCCAGCGGGTCGCGGAATACGTTGACCCCCGCACAATTGACCAGCACATCCACACGGCCGAAGCGTTCGATGGCCAGGTTGACCAGCGACTGCCATTGATCCTTGGAGGTGATATCCACGGCTTGCGCATGGACCTCGGCGCCGCGTTCGCGCCAGTGGGCGGCAACGTTCTGGACCTTTTCGCCCTGGATATCGGCAATCACCAACCGCGCCTGCTGGGCCTGGAAACACGCGACGATCGCCTCGCCAATGCCTTGGGCGGCGCCGGTGATGATCACCACTTTGCCTTTGAGCCGCTCGCCATAGGTTGGCTCGGGCACGGCGGGGAGTGACAACGGTTGTGCCTGCATCGCTTCACCTGTTTTATTTTTGGTAGTGAGTGCTGATGCAGGGGACTATAAACCTATCCTTTGAAATATCTCAATATATAAATTTGCATCCCATATATTGAACAACACGTTGCTGCGAATGCGGTGTGTCAGTCACCAGATAGGGCGACTGATCCACCGCATTCGCGAGCAAGCCCGCTCCCACATTTGAACTCAGTGTTTTCTAAAACCCAATCTCAGCCCAAGGCAAAGTCGCGTAGCGCGTCGCCTTCCATGCGGTAGCGCACCCACTCTTCCTGGGGTTGGGCACCGATGGATTTGTAGAAGGCAATTGCCGGTTCGTTCCAGTCCAGCACGCTCCATTCGAAGCGCCCGCAGCCGTTGTCGAAGGCGATCTTGGCCAAGTGGCGCAGCAACTTCTTGCCCGCCCCGCCACCGCGTTGTTCTGGGTTGATGTACAGGTCTTCGAGGTACAGGCAATTGCTGCCCAGCCAGGTGGAATAGCTGAAAAGAACACCGCAAAACCAATCGGCAAGCCATCGCGCAGGCAGATCAGGCCGTGGGCGGTAGCGCCTTCGCTGAATAGGCTGCGTTCGATGTCCACCACGCTGGCGATCACTTCATGCCGGGCTTTCTCGTACTCGGCAAGCTCGGTGATAAACGTCAGGATTTGCGCAGCATCGCTGGGCACGGCGGGGCGAATCTCGATGGTCATGGGCGGGCCTTGGCAATTTCAAAGCACACATACTAAGGGGCTTTCATGACTGATTGCAGCGCAATTTATACCGGCAGTGCCAACACCCCGAGCAGCCCTGCCGGTAAGTCCAGCTCAACAATGCGATACGGTCGTTGCGCCTCGCGTGACCACTCGCCCAGCGTCAGCCCGGCACACTTGAGCCGCGCTTCGCGCTCACACCAGGCGCGGGTGAACAAACGGGCACGCTGCATCTGGTCCACGGCGCACAAGCGCGCCAACACCTGAGGGCCCAAATAGTCGCCCGCTACGCCGTGCCAGTCGAAGGTGTCCAGCACGGTCATCACATCAATGCCCACCGGGCCATGCAGATGCACCGCTGCCACCGAGAACTCGCCGTCGTGACTGATGGAAAGCCCGGCGTGCTCGTGCCCCGGCACACCGATGCGTGGCGCCTGGCCGGGCTCCGTAGCAAAGGTAATGCAACTCAGGGGCACATCGAGTACTTGCGCCAACGCCTCGCTCAACGCCTGCCGCACGCGCATGCGAGCCGTGTCGCGGTCGAGCCCCGGCGCATGCCGCACGCCTATCAGCAACACGCCGTTCTGCCAGCGCAGGGTTGTTTCTGGCCACATGAACACCTGCATCGGCGTCAGCCCCGCGCCGGCGCGGCCGGGCAACCGAGCCAACTGCTGGAGGCCGGAATACACTCGCCTTTCATCACCAACGTCAGCGGGCCAAGCCGCGCGCCGTTGCCGACTTCGGCGCTGTACAGCACGGCACTGCGCGGGCCCATGTAGACGCGCTCGCCGATCAGCACCTGGTCGATTTTCATCACGCGGTCCTCAAACAGATGCGTCTGAGGGCAGGCGCCCGCGTTCAATTCGCTGTGGTCGCCGATGGTCACGCAGTCGAATTCGGTGATGTCGGTGGTGTCCATGTACACGCCCCGGCCGATCTTGCAGCCCAGCCCCGGAACGCCAACGGCAACCACGGTGTGCCGCGCAGGTAACTCATGAAATTGGGCGCAGCCATGCCTTCGTACAGGCTGGTAATGCCCTCGGACAACCACACAAACGGCGTCCACATCGCTTCGGAGCGTTTGCGGTAGCGCCCAATCGCCAGCCATTTCAACGCCGCCACCAACAGATAATTACCCAGGCTGTAGGCCAAGCCGATCAGCGCCAGGTAACCCAACACGGCGCCCCAACGCTGCGCTTCGGCGACGGGCATCAGGTCCATCATCACCGTGTAGCCCACGGCGATCACCGCCGCCTGCGCCAACCCACAGCGCCAGCGAGCCAGGGCTGAAGGCGGCGTCCACGCCGCCTGTTGCACAGTCGGTTGCGGCGTCGCTTGCAGGACCTGTGCAATAGCACCTACCCGCCGCTGCTGATAAATATCGCGCACGGTGATGTGGGCGAAACGCTCATCGGCACGCAGCGCCGACGCCAGCCGTGCCGCGAAGAATGAGTGACCGCCCAGGTCGACGAAGAAGTCGGCATCGCGACGAATCGGCTGGCCGGGGAAGAGTGTTTCCAGGGCGACGAACAGTGCACTTTCCGCAGGGTTTTCCGGGGTGTCGGATTCCAGGTTCGCGCCGTGGGTGTCCATGGCCAACGGCCGCGCCTTGAGGGCTTTGCGGTCGATCTTGCCGGAGGTCAGGCGCGGCATGCTGTCGAGCAGTTCAAAGCGACCCGGCACCATGTACGCCGGCAACCGCGCCTGCAATGCCTTGCGCAACCGTGTTGGCAAGTCGTCCACCGGCAGGCCGCCCTCGGGCACCAGATAGGCGATCAATTGATCGATGCCGCTGTCGTTGCGCAGCAGCACCGCGATCGTGCCGACCCCAGGCTGTTGGGCGAGCAAGGCTTCGATTTCGCCCAACTCGACCCGAAAACCACGGATCTTCACCTGGTCATCGGCGCGCCCCAGGCACACCACTTGCCCGTCGGCATCAATGCGCGCCAAGTCACCGGTGCGATACAGGCGCTCATCGTAGTAGCCGGTAGACCAGGGGTTTTCGAGGAATTTTTCGCGGGTCAGGTCAGGCCTTCCCAAATACCCGTCGGCCAAGCCGGGACCGATGATGCACAGCTCGCCGGTCTGCCCGCGCGCCAGCAAGGTCGGCGTGGCACCGGCGGCCAGTTCGGCCTCGATCACCAGCAAACCGTAATTGGGCAGCGGCGTGCCAATCGTCACCGGTGCGCCCGGCACCAAGCGCGCCAAACTCGCAGAAACGGTGGCTTCGGTGGGGCCATAGGTGTTGAAAATCTGTCGGCCGGGACGGCTCCAGCGTTCCACCAGCGACTCCGGGCACATCTCGCCGCCAAGGTTGATCAGGCGCAGGCTGGGTACGTCTTCACTGAACAATGCCAGCAGCGTCGGCACCGCGTGCAACACGCTGATGTGCTGCTGGGCGAGCAGGCGCGGCAGGGCTTCGGGGTCGCCGGTGATGTCCTTGGGGCCGATCCACAGGGTGGCGCCCACCAGGTAGGCGATCCAGATTTCCTCAAAGGACATGTCGAAGGCCACCGAGAAACCTTGGTAAACCCGGTCGCTGGCCTGGATGCCGAGGATCGCGTTTTCACTGCGCAGGAAGTGGCAGATGCTGCCTTGGGAAATCAGGATGCCCTTGGGTTTGCCGGTGGAGCCGGAGGTGTAGATGACGTAGGCCGGGTCTTCGGCTGCGCATTGCTGCGGCGCAGCAACGGCGCCGCCAACGGTGCGAGCAATACCTCGGCGGCCCAGGCGGTAAGCCCCACAGCCTGCAAAGCGGGGCGTTGCTTGCACTGCTCAAGACGCCAACCGCCTGGGCATCCTCCATGCAGATCTGCAGGCGCTCCAGCGGTGTGTCCTGGTCCAGCGGCAACCAGGCGGCGCCGGTCTTGGCGATGCCCGCCTGCATGACCAGCAGTTCCAACCCGCGCGGCATCCACAAGCCGACAATCTGGCCGGGCCCCACGCCCGCCTCGATCAAGCGCGAGGCGACGACGTTGGCTTGTCGATCCAGCTCGCCATAACTGAGCTGGCGTTCGCCATCGATCAGCGCCACCTGGTGCGGGTCACGACGCACCGTGGCCTCAAGCAAATCGGCCAACACCTCGTTACGCAACAATTCAGGCTGGATTGGACCGTACAACACCTCTGTCGGTCGGGCGATAACGGGTGCTTTCAGCAAGGTCACAGTAGTCATGGCGGCAGTGTTCGCTGTGTGGGGTCAATCCGGCCAAGTCGCCGATTTGTAATATTGCGTATCTCGCCGGTACCGCTCTCGATACATTGATAGGCGAACGAGACCCTTGGGTTCTGGCTTAAACGCGACAGATACCCCACGACTTCAACTACGCATCAGGACTATCGCAAAGGCCAGCTGTACGGCGGTTGAACAAATTTGCTCGCCTTGACCGCTCGTCCGGCGGCACAGTGCACCGCGCGATTACTCCACCTGTGGCTAATGCTGAGACCACTAACACCACAACTAACCCGCGCCCCACCCGTGCTAAAAGCTGACGGCATAAATCCAACAACGGCTAGGTCCGCCCATGTCCACCGCTGCGATGCTTTCCCGAAAACACTTCGTGTTCTTTTGCCTGGCCAGCTTTCTGTTGTCCTTGTCTTATGGCTCGACGTTCTTGCTGTCGCTGTTGATCCACCTGCGCGGCGGCAATGAACACGACGCCGGCAGTGTGATTTCCATGGCGATGCTGAGCACCTTTGTCGCCGTGATGGTGTCCGGTCACCTGGCCGATTGGCTCGGCGCCGCTCGCTCGATTGCAATGCTTGGCCTTTTGCTGGCCGTGGCGTGCCTGGGCTTTGCGCTGACGCCAGGTTTTGGCCAGGGCTTGATGATGTTTGGCCTGGCCTTGGGGCTGGGTTGGGGCGTGTTCTATACCTTGGGGCCGATCATCGTGGCGATGCTGGTGGAGCCACAGTATCGGGCCAAGTACTTCGCATTGCTGTCGGGGAGCATGATGAGTGGCATCGGCGCCGGCCCTTTGCTGGGGCGTGCGGCGAATGCGCTGGGATTGCCCCTGACCACCGCGTTCTACATCGCCGCGTGCGCCAGCCTGATTGGGGTAGTGATGTTCTGGCGCTTGGGCGCCCATCTCAAGCAACAAGGTGCTGTACCGGCGGCGAAAATCTCGTGGGTTGCCGTGCGCCGGGTACTGTCGTCCAAAGCGGTGTTCGCGATCATCATGGTCGGCCTCGGCGGCTGCGTGTTCGGTGGGTTGTCGTCGTTCCAGACCAGCTATGCGGCGGCGCACAACCTGGACTATTCGTTGTTCTTCGCGGGGTTCCTGAGCGCCGCAATCACCAGCCGTTTGCTGATCGCCGGGTTCGTCGTCAAGCGTGATGCCTACAGCGCCGCGTGTGTGCTGTCGGGGCTGATGCTGGTGTCGGTGTTGATGTTTGGCTTCAGCGTGTCGGGCAGCTTCAGTTACCTGTTGGCGGCAGTCACTCTGGGCGTCGGCTATGGCCTGACGTATTCAGTGATCAACGGGTTGGTGGCCAATGAAGCACCGGCCGGCACCACGTCCCAGGCGCTATTGTTGTTCAGCCTGGCGTACTTTGTCGGGGTGTTCGGGTTTCCGTTGCTGGCGGGGCAGATCATTGTGGAATACGGCCTGCCGACGTTGCTGTTGAGTGTGGTGGCTGTGGCGCTGCTTAACTGGCTGATCACGGTGGCGCGATTGATTTGGCGCCGAGCATCGGCACACAAAATCTTACAGGTGAGCTAAGACCGTTCGTCGCCATCAAGGCACGAACGCAAAGTGCGGGCGGACCAATAGAGGGTAAGGACATTAATCCTATGGAGATACCCTCATGAAGCATTCCCAGTTTGCTGCCCTCGCCCTCACCGGCCTGCTGTCTGCGGTTTCCCTGAGTAGTGTAGCGGCCACCTCGTCCACCGGTCCCACCAACCCCTCCACCAGCGAAACCCAGAAATCCATGGGCACCGGTATGGAAACCAATGGCGGCGCGGTCGACAACAGCAACAGCGCCGACCCGCACACCCAAGGCCAGGACACCGGTCGCCAGAGTCCGCCAGCGGTCGGCAACGGCAAGATGGGCCCTTCGGTGAACGAACCGAAGATCAATAAAGGCGACGACTCGAACCTGCCAGGCGCGCCAAAACAGCCTGCACCTTGATCTAATCAACGCACCGCCAACACCCGATCATTTCCCAGTGAAGAGGTACGCATGAACGTCGATAGAAACCTTGAAAAGAAGTCCTCACCCGCCTGCTGCACGCCCATCCGAATGGCTTGGGCAAGGAGGTGCTGGATAACTACCGCGGCGAAAAAGTGGTGGCCAGTGTGCTGGCTTTTTGCAGGACCGCGGATTTATCAAGGATGGGCATGTCACCACCGGCGATGACGGTGAGTACTCGCTGAATTTACCGATCAAGCTGACGGCGTCTGGGGTGGATGAGGCGCGTAAGTTGGAGTCTGAAACCAGCCAGTAGCCCTCACATTGGGCTAATGTAGGAGCTGGCTTGCCTGCGATAGCGGTGGGTCAGTCAGTGTTTATTGACTGACGCGCCGCTATCGCAGGCAAGCCAGCTCCCACAGTTTGACCGAGTTTATTCAGTGAGTAAGGCGTCAACTTCTGCACTGCCGGGAGATGTTGCTGGCCCCCAACGCGTCACCGCCAACGCCGCAGCCGCATTCGCGCGGCGCGCTGCTTGAACCGGCGCAAGTCCCGCAGCCAACCCGGCTACAAACACTCCCGCATGGGCATCGCCCGCCCCATTGCTGTCGACGGCTTTCACCTTGAAGCCCGGGACATGGTCGGCATTCACCCAGCAACCTTTCGGGCCATCACGCACCACCAGCAATGCACCCTCTGGCAAATGACGTTTCAACTCGCCCAGCGCATCCGCCAGCGTACGTGCACCGGTAAACGCCAAGGCTTCCGGACCATTGCTGGTCCAGATATCGATACGCGGCAGCAACGCCACCATCAGTGCCGATTCCGGCGCCTTGACCAGCGGCCCCGGGTCAAACACCACGTTGATCTCACGCGGTAACGCCACGACCCAGTCGAGCAATGCCTGTGCCTTGCCCTCCAGCAACAGGCTGTAGCCGCTGACATACACGTAGTCGCCAGGCTGCGGCGTCACGCGCGCCAAGTCGTCGGCGCTCAAGTCACCTTCGGCACCGATATGGGAAATGAACGTGCGCTCGGTGGTGGCCTCAGTCAGCGACACGCATAAGCCCGTGTCTTTGTCGGTGCTGGCCGGCAGGGCCATCTCCACGCCTTCGGCCTGCATTGCGGCGCGGGCCAGGTCGCCGAAGCGGCCGTTGCCATGACGACCGAGGTACACCACCGGCAAGCCATTGCGCCGTGCCGCTGCCATGACGTTGAAGCCACCGCCGGCTTCGAAACTGGCGGATTGCGCCAGCACGTCACCGCCGGTTGCGGGCAAGGTGTCGAGGGCCATGACCAGGTCAACGATGACTTGGCCGGTGTGCAGCAATCTAGACATTGTGACTCTCTACCAAAGCCGGGCGACGATCAGCTGCGCCACCCAGTACTGCATAAATGCCGCCGGCCACCAAGAAGGTGACGATCCAGCCCAGGCCGTTGTGGCCCAACCAAGAGTCGGACAATGGCCCGGCGAACCAAATGTTTTCGGCGGTGGTGCCGATGGTGGTGAAGCTGAAGCCCAGCACAATCGCCACGGCCCAGGCGCCGAATGCACGCCATTCCACACCGCCGCGATACCAGTAGGCGCTGCTTGGGCTGACGTCCAGCAGGTCCTTGGGGCTGTAGTAGTGACGGTGGATCAGGTCGACCACGAAGATGCCGACCCACGCCGTGATCGGCACCGCCAGCAATGAAATGAAGGTGATGAACGGGCCGTAGAAGCTGTCGGCGATCAGCATGAAATAGATGGAGCCGGCGAAGATCGCCACGATGTCGACAATCACCGCATGCACGCGCTTGACCTTAAGACCGAGGGTCAAGGTGGTGAGGCCGGCGGAATACACCGAGAGGTTGTTCGACAGCAACAGCCCGCCAAACGCGGTGATCAGGTACGGCACCGCCATCCAGGTCGGCAGCATGTCGCGGATCGCGATGATCGGGTCAGTGGCCGAGGCCAAGTCGTTGTTGCCGACCGAGAGCAGACCGCCGAGGGTGATCAACAGTACCAGTGGAATGCCAGCACCGAACGCGGCAGAGGCCACCAGGCGCACGGCCTTGACGCTGCGGTGCTGGTAGCGCGACATGTCGGCACCGGCGTTCGCCCAACCGATACCGGTACCGGCGGCCATGGTACCGACGCCGATGATCATTGCGCTCAGCGGTGCCGGGGTCGCATTGAATACGGCGCTCCAGTCGATGGTGGCGCAGAGGAAGCCGCCCACCAGGATGTTCAAGGCGCCAAATACATAAGTGGCCCACTTCTGAATGACCAGCAATGTCGCATGACCAAGGCCGGAGACCGACAGGGTCAACAGCACGAAAATCGCGATGAAGATGAGCGTGAGGATGGTGCACTTTTCGCCTCGACTGGCGAACCGAACAGGATCGAACACAACGACAGCAACACGAAGGCGGCGGTGGTGGTGTTGACGGTTTCCCAGCCCAGGCGGGACATCAGCGACACCAGCGTCGGCCCGATATTGCCGCGCACGCCGAAGATGGCGCGGGACAGGGTCAGGCTCGGCGCGCGGCCACGACGGCCGGCAATGGAGATGATGCCCACCACCGCGAAAGAACCGGCGGCGCCAAGGATCGCCACGATGACCGCCTGCCAGATGGCCAAGCCACGAAACGCGACAAGCGTTGCGCCCAGTGGCAAGCCGAGGATGCTGATATTGGCCGCGAACCATACCCAGAACAGTTGCAGCGGGTGGCCGTTGCACTCGGCTTCCGGGACCGGCTCGATGCCGCGTGTTTTCCAATTGCCCGGCGCCTTGGCCGGAAGAGGTACTGCTCATGAGGGGGTGCTCCTGATGCCTGTATTGTTGTGGTTGTGGCAACTTTCTGTGGTGTTTAGCGCAACGCGAGCAAACCGTTGACCAACGGCTGCAAATCCAAACCATTGACGGCCTTGACCTGTTCGATCATCGCCTCCGGCCAACAGTGCATCCCAAGACACGCCCCCAACATCGCGCCGAGAATCGCGGCGATGGTGTCGGTGTCGCCACCCAGGCTGGCGGCCAGGCACAGGGCCTCGAATGCATTCATGTCACCCACGGCCACTTGCTGGGCCAGGGCAAACGACACCACCACCGACTCCTGGGACGCCACGGAAGTGCCGATCAATTCGTATAACAGGTCGGCGAACAGCGCTTTGTCTTCGCTGCCCACGCTCAAGGTGCGCGCCCAACTGATACGGGTGGAAATACGCCCGCCCGCGACCCAATGGCCATGGCCTTCAGCCTGCTGGGCGATCTGGGTGCCGATGTTCAACGCTTCACCGAGGTCCGCACCGTTGATGCCCGCCGAGACCACCGCCGCAACCGCCGCCGCGCTGGAGATGCCTAAGGTGGTGTTATGGGTCACCTGGCACGCCTGGATCACCGCCTGGATAAACTGCGTTGGGTCGCTGACATCGGCGGCAATCCCCACGGGCGTGATGCGCATGGCCGCGCCGTTGGTGGTGCCGTATCGACCGGACTCTTCCGGGGTGTACCCGGCGAGGATCATGTCGATCGCGCGCTTGGTCGACGGGCCCAGCAAGTCCTGGGAACCTTTGGCACGCATCACCGCTTCCCAGTCAATCAGGCGCTGGGCGAGCACGGTGGGTTCGATGCTGCCTTGGCCTTCGACCAATAACTCACCGACCAGGATCGCCTGCTCGGTGTCATCGGTAATGGAACCGGCTGGCATGTTCGGGGCGATGGGCTGGTGCGCATCGGCATCTTCCAACGCAGTGATCGCACCGAAGCGCGCGCGTACTTGCTCACGACTCAGGGACTGGGTGGGCATGCCCAGGGCATCGCCCAACGCCAGGCCATAGAAGGCGCCGAGGGCGCGAGTGTGCGAGGTCATTTCGAGTTTCCAAACTGGAGGTGCAGGCGAAAGTGCAGAGGGTCGAGCAGGCTTTCGACGTGTTCCATGAACCGTTCGCGACGGTCGTAGGTCGTGCGCGAGGCCTTGAGGAATACCGTGCCCGCAGGACGGCCGAGCAGTTCGGCGTCCTCATCGGTAAGCGGCTCGGCGCCGATCCACTGGTCACCTTCGGCGCCGACGTAACCGTAGGCTGCCAGGGTGATGGTCAGGGAATTATCGATCAGGCCGACCTGAGGCAGGCTTTCCAGGCCACCCGAAGCGGGCATGAGCGAACGCTCCAAGGACACGGCAGTACCATCGGGAGTGCGCCGGCGGCGGTCGAGGGCGATAAATTGGTCACTGCCGAAACGGCTGAGCAGGTCCGGGCGGGTTACCGCCTCCAGGCGCAGGATATCGGTGTTCACCGAGGCGCCCGTATCGGCCAGGGCTTGCGCCCAGCCGCTGCGTTGGTCGAGCACCATGCCGTCAAAGGTGACAATGGAGCCGACGCCGCTTTGGGTGGCGATGTAATTGCGCCGTTTGAGCTCAGCCAGGGCTTCGCGCAGGGTGCCGCGGCTGACCGCAAACTCTTCGGCCAACTGATGCTCGCCGGGCAAGAGGAAACCGTCGACCATCACCCCACCCTCGATACGGCGGATAAGCTCGTCGACGACGCGTTTTTTCTTATCAAATCGGACATGTCTAATCATGTACAAATTGATAACCCAAAGCCCCGCTGTGCAGCAAGCGAATTATGTCAGAGGAATGAAAAAACCGGCCTCAGGGCTCCAGGCCAATACGGAAAAACTCCCCGCCGCTCCAGACCCCAAGCCAGTTCTGACCGTTGATCGGACGGCTCACCGCCAGTTCAACCAATTGGTAGAACACGTTGCGGTGTACAAGGGCTTCGAGGTTGGTGCGCACCCGCAGGTAGGGTGACGGCTCTTGGGTAATGGGGTCGATCACTACGCGCAATGGGTGTTCCATGCCCGCTTCAATCGGCTCATCGACGTTGCTGGTGAAGCGCAGCAATTGGCTTTCGCCCTGCCCTTCCACCTCAAGGGTCACGGCGACAAAGGGCGCATCATCGACGGTGATGCCGACCTTTTCCACGGGCGTGACCAGAAAGTACTCATCGCCATCGCGGCGGATGATGTTGGAGAACAACTTGACCATCGGCTTACGCCCGATCGGCGTGCCCTGGTAGAACCAGGTGCCATCACGGGCGATACGCATGTCGATGTTGCCGCAGAAATCCGGGTTCCACATGTGCACCGGCGCCGGCCCCTTGCCCTTAAGCAGTTGGGCCAACAGATCATTGGCCTTGGCGGAATCGGTCATGGGGTTCTCCTCGGGATTTATTGGTCACTCATGCCCAGCAGGCTGCGCGCGTACTGCGCAAGGGGACGAGCGATCAGGTCTTGTGGCTTGTTGTCGTGGAACGTCAGTAAACCGCCACGGCTGCGAATGCGCACAGTATCGATCAAATACTGGGTGCTGGTCTCGATCAACATGACCTGGATCACGCCACTGTCGAGGCCGAGTCGGTCGAGGGCCTCCTGATCGGACCACTCGTCGGCGTTGCCGATGCGGTCATCCGCTGCCGCGAAACGGCAATACAGCAAATAGTGGGCACCCGCGCCACGCGCTTCGGCCATCGCCTGCTCCAGGCCTTCGGCCTGACGGGCGCGACGCACCATGGGAAAGTATTCGACAAAGCCGTTGAAAGCCTCTTCAGCCACCACGTTTGGACGCGGATAGGCGCTGCCTGGCGGCACGAATGCGCCTTGAGCGATAAAGATAAACGAGTCCGGCTGCACGCGAACCGAGTTGCTGCGACGCGTATCGCTGTGGTCCAGCAGCCCGGCGTCACTCATCTGATAACGAGTGCCTTCGGCCATATCGCTGACGGTCATGCAACCACTCAGCGCCAACGACGCCAGCAACAAAACCAGACTACGCATCCTATTCCTCCAGAAGCCGGTGACGGAAAACCGGCGAATGGGCGTGAGATGCAGAAACCGCGCCATTCAGGAGAGGCACCTGTCCAAATGTAGGCGTTTTAGCCGCCGATGATCTTCATGATGGTAGCGCCACCCGAAAACGCGACTTCCTGTTTGTCGCCCAAGGCTTTCATCAACAGACCTTGCAGGGCAGGCAATGCCTGGTGTCGCGGCAGGTCCAGCAAGTCACCGACGTAATGACGATTGCTCGACGACAAGCACCCATGCAACCAACCCGTGGAAGACAAGCGCAGCCGCGAACAGGTACGGCAGAACGGTACGCTCTCGTTAGCGATCACCCCGAAGTAGCCTTTGCCCGGCACTTCGTAGCGCACCGCCGTCGCGTCCACAGGAGCGTTGGCTTGCAGGTACTCGTGGTGTTCGCCGATCAGGCTGAGTAGCTGCTGCAGGCTGACAAATTGCTGCAGAAACGCGTTGGAGTCCTTGGCCAGGTGGCCCATGCGCATCAACTCGATAAACCGCAATTCGTAGCCGCGCTCCAGGCAGTAATCCAGCAACGGCATTACCTGGTCCAGATTCTGGCCGCGCAGTGGCACCATATTGACCTTGATCTTGATCCCGGCAGCGCGGGCCTGGTCCATGCCGCCGAGCACGGTGGCCAAGTCGCCGCCACGGGCGATGCTGCGGAAGGCGTCGGCGTCCAGGGTGTCGAGGGAAACGTTGATGCGTTTGATCCCGGCATCCACCAGCAACGGCAACTTGCGTGCAAGCAGTTGGCCGTTGGTGGTCAGGCTGATATCACTGAGCCCCATCTGACCAACGGCGCCCATGAAGGCTTCCAGTTTTGGGCTGACCAGCGGCTCACCGCCGGTGATACGCAGGCGCTCGATACCGGCCGCCTCAATCAGATAGGCCACACCACGGGCCATGGCCTCGGCCGAGAGTTCGTCCTGGGCAGCCACCAGCCGCTTGCCGTTGGGCACGCAGTAGGTACACGCATAATTGCAGGCTGAGGTCAGGCTGATCCGCAAATTGCGAAAACGCCTGCCTTGACGATCAACGATCATGGATCACTCCGGCAGAAGATGTTACGGGCGCGCTAAAAGCTGACTGAAAAATCAGCTTTTAGCAAGCGTCCTGCCTGAGTATATTCCTGGGGTACTGCGCGTGGCAGTAAATCCTCAGGTGGCAGGGATCTCCGCAGCCGGTGGCTCGCCGCTGTGTTTACGCTTGTTGCCCATGCGTACACCGATGTCCATCAGGAACTGGAAGAAACCTTCCTGATCTTCCAGCACGTTGCTCCAGAACGGCGAGTGGTACAGCGCCACCGCGCCGTGCACCAACGCCCAGGCAGCGCAGTAGTGGAAATATGGCGGTACGTCTTCCAGCTTGCCTTCGCTGATACGGCCCTTGATCAACAGGGTCAGGCGTTCGAAGTTCGAGGCACGGATCTTGTGCAGCTCTTCGACCATTTCCGGCACCTGATGGCCCTTGACCACTTTTTTCTTCCAGGCGGTCAAACAGGCGGTACCGCTGCGGGTCACGCATGCGGAATTCGAAATAGGCGCGCGACAGCGCTTCCTTGTCCTTGTCGACATCGGCCGAATGCAGCAGTTCGTTCAAATCGCGCTCATAGTCGAGCATCAGGCGCAGGTAGATCTCGGCCTTGGACTTGAAGTGCTTGTAGATGGTGCCTTTGCCGATACCCACGGCATCCGCGATCATCTCGACGGTGACGCTGTCTTCACCTTGTTCGAGGAACAGCTTGAGCGCGGTGTCGAGAATTTCCTGCTCACGGCGGCGAAACTCACGGACCTTACGGGGTTCTTTGTGCATGAGGAAGAGATCTGCAGAGGTGAATAGGGGCGGGTTGCGCAGGGCCACGGATACGTGGCGATACGATTTACCCGATGCGAGGGATTATCCAGACTGAACGGTCGCCGAGCAACGCCTATGTGAACAATCTGCGCACCCTCCTAACCCTGCGCCAACGAATAGACGCCGATCAGTCAGAAATAATACGCAACAACTACCGTCGTACACCTGCGTAATGAGAACTCAAGCGAAGCGCGTGTATTCCAAATCTGTTTAAAAAACGACCAGTCGCGACTGGACTGAATCGGATACTGATCAATACTTGAACTGTCGGCGTGACATCTCCCCCAAGTGACGCGCCGACCTGGGTACCGAAGGACTGTGTGCCCTTGTTTTACTCCTAATGGTCTTAGCCCGGATTCACCCCCCAGAACCCGGGTTTTTTTGCCTAGGATTTGACGTGCGCCAATGTGAACAAGCGTTTGAAGTTCTCAGTCGTCTGCTCGGCAAAACGCTCGACGGACTCGCCGCGCAGCATCGCCAGGTAATCTGCCACGTCGCGGACGTATTCCGGCAGGTTGGGCTTGCCCCGGTGCGGGATCGGCGCCAGATACGGCGAGTCGGTTTCCACCAGCAGCCGGTCGGCCGGCACCTGGCGCGCCACGTCGCGCAAAGCGTCGGCATTGCGGAAAGTGACGATGCCCGACAGCGAGATGTAGAAACCCAGGTCCAGGGCCGCCTTGGCCATCTCCCAGTCTTCGGTAAAGCAGTGCAGCACGCCGGCCTGGGGCAGCGCGGCTTCGCGCAGCAGGGCCAGGGTATCGGCGCGAGCGCCACGGGTGTGGACGATCACCGGTTTGCCAGTTTGCTGGGCGGCTTGCAGGTGCAAGCGAAAGGAAGCTTGCTGCAACTCGGCGGCTTCGGGTTCGTAGTGGTAGTCCAGGCCAGTTTCGCCAATCGCCACCACCCGCGGGTGGTTGAGTTCACCAGTAACCAATCTAGCGCAGGCGCTTCGCCGGGCTTGAGGTCCAACGGGTGGATACCCACCGAGCAGTCCACATCGGCATAACGCTCGGCCAGGGCTTTGACGTCGGCGGCGTTTTCAGCGCTGACACCGATGCACAGGAAGTGCCCTACCCCACGCTGGCGAGCGGCTTCGAGGGCCGCGTCGAGGGAGCCGCCGTGCTGGGAGAGGTCGAGGCGATCAAGGTGGCAATGGGAATCTACGAGCATAGGAATCTACGACTTAAATCACGGAAAGTGTCTGGCCCACGATACACCCGCAGGCCTCGGAAATTAACGACGGCCGAGCAGGCCAACCCACTGCACCAGCAGCGCTTCGAGCAGCAGCACACGGTTGAGGTTGGCTTTGCCGAGCACCTTCTGGCGCTGGGCGAGGATCCAGTCCTGAATATTGAGCACCTTGTCCTGGGCGCTTTTCTGCGCAAGGTATTGCACCACCTTGCGCATGTCCGGCAGGCCCAGGCCGCTTTCATCCTGGGTCAACTGGTAACGCAAGATCAGGCTGGACCAGTCACAGAACCAGTCGAACAGCAGCAGCAGCGGAATATCCTTCCAGGCGCTTTCGGCCAGTTGCGTGGCAGACAGTTCTTGCTTGAGCAGTTTCTTCACGCCATCCACCACCAGCGCACGTTGCTCGCGCACGCCCTGGGCTTGCAGCTTTACCGCAGCCAAGGGTGAGCCGGCGGCCAGGGTCAATAACTCAACCCGTTCTTCTGCGCTGCAATCCGGTAATGCCTGCCCCAACCACGCAAGGCTCATGGCCTCGCTCGGCAACGGGCATGCCTGCTGTACGCAGCGACTGCGGATGGTGGGCAGCAGACGGCTGGACTGGTGGCTCACCAACAACAACACCGTATCGCCGGAAGGTTCTTCCAGACTTTTGAGCAAGGCGTTGGCGGCGTTGATGTTCATTGCCTCTACCGGCTCGATCAACACTACCTTGCGCCCGCCCATCTGCGCGGTCTGCACCACGAAGCTGACCAGATCACGCACTTGGTCGACCTTGATCGCCTTGTCGGCTTCCTCAGGCTCCAGCAGGTAGTTATCCGGGTGACTGCCCGCCTTGAGCAGCAGACAGGATTTGCACTCGCCGCAGGCTTCCAGATTGACCGGGCGCTGGCACAGCAGGCTGGCCATCAGGCGCTCGGCGAGATCACGCTTACCGATCCCAATGGGCCCATGCAGCAAGTAGGCATGGGCGTGCTGGGCACGGCCGGCCAGTTGCTGCCAGAGGCTGTCCTGCCACGGGTAGGCTTCAGCCACGGGCGCGCTCCAGCAGTGTCGGCAACAGGGCATCGATAGCCTGTTGCACCTGAGCGAGCGGCTGGGCAGCGTCCAGCAAGTGGTAACGCGCAGGTTCAGCGTTAGCACGCTTGAGAAATGCGGTACGTACCGCATCGAAGAAGGCCTGACCTTCCAACTCAAAGCGATCCAGGCGGCCACGCGCGCTGGCACGGGCCAGCCCGATCTCTACCGGCAGGTCGAACACCAGGGTGAGATCGGGGCGCAAATCGCCTTGGACGAACGTTTCCAGCGTGGCAATGCGCTCCAGGGACAAACCCCGGCCACCGCCCTGATAGGCGTAGGTGGAGTCGGTGAAACGGTCACAAATCACCACGGCACCACGGGCCAGGGCCGGGCGAATCACTTCGGCCAAGTGCTGGGCACGCGCGGCGAACACCAGCAGCAGCTCGGTATCGGGGTTCATCTGTTCTTCACCCGGAGCCAGCAACACTTCACGAATGCGCTCGGCCAGTGGCGTACCACCGGGCTCACGGGTCAACACCACCTCGATGCCCTCGGCGCGCAAACGCTCGGCGAGGTAATCGCGGTTGGTGCTTTGCCGGCGCCTTCGGGGCCTTCCAGGGTAATAAACAAGCCAGTCACAGGCAGTCCTTAGTCAGAGTCATTGCGGGCTTTGTGGCGCGACAGTGTCGGGCGCAGGTGTGGCCGGCGTTTCAGCAGGTGCCTCGGTCGATGGCGCCGGATCTTCCGCCGGTTTTACCACCGGAGCGGGACTGGAGCGGTAGTCAGCACGACGCTTGAGCTGGAACTCACGCACGGCGGCGTTATGCGCATCCAGGTCATCGGAGAAAATATGGCTGCCATCGCCACGGGCGACGAAATACAGGCTGCTGCCCGGCACCGGGTTGAGCGCCGCGTGGATCGCCTCGCGGCCGACCATGGCAATCGGTGTCGGCGGCAAGCCGGAAATCATATAGGTGTTATAGGGGTTGGCTTCCTTGAGGTGAGCGCGGGTCAACTTGCCGTTGTAGCGCTCTCCCAGGCCGTAGATCACCGTGGGGTCGGTCTGCAACAGCATGCCGACTTTCAAGCGACGCACAAACACCCCGGCAATTTGCCCGCGTTCCTCAGGTACACCGGTCTCCTTCTCCACCAGGGACGCCATGATCAGCGCTTGATAAGGGTCGGTGTACGGCGCATCGGCGGCACGCTTGCTCCACTCCTGGGCGAGTACGTCGTCCAGGCGGTTATAGGCTTTTTTCAGGAATTCGACGTCGGTCATTCCACGTACGAAACGGTAGGTATCCGGGAAGAAGCGACCTTCGGGGAACACACCGGGGTGGCCGAGCTTGTCCATTACCTCGGTGTCGCTCAGGCCGGAAAGGGTTTGCACGATCTTTTCATGCTTGGCCAGCGCCGAGCGAACCTGGCGGAAATTCCAGCCCTCCACCAACGTCAGGCTGTACTGCACCACTTCACCGCGCTGCCATAGGCCGATCAAACCTTGTGCGGTCATGCCGGGCGTCATGCGGTATTCGCCGCTGTGCAGCGGTTGGCCGTCGAGGTTGAAGCGCCAATACAGGCGCAGCCAGAAGGCGCCATCGAGCACGCCGTCGGCTTCCAGGCGGTTGAAGGTGCCGGTAGGGGTCGCCCCTGCCGGTACATCGAGCAATTGCTCCTGGGTCAGGTTCAAGGGCTGCTTCAAGGCAGAGTCGAACTTCCAGGCCGAATAGCCCAACAGCAAAGCCGCCGAGAACAGACCGATCAGCAGCAGTACAACCAGTTTTCGTATCAACTCAAATATCCAATAGCGCGCGAACAATGCCCTGCAGTTTACGGGTGAGCGGCCCAACCGACCAGCTCATCGCAGCGCAAGCGCGCACCGGCCAAATGCCATAAACGCTGTTGCAGACAAACACTTCGTCGGCCTGCTGTAACTGCTCGATACTGATGTCGGCCACAGCCACCGGGATGCCCAGTGCCTGCGCCTGGGCCAGAATCTCGGCGCGCATCACCCCGGCAACGCCACAACGATTCAGATCGGCGGTTAGTAACAAGCCATTACGTACCAGGAACAGATTGCTGAATACACCTTCGATCACTCGGCCAGATATATCCTGCATCAAGCCTTCGGCATGTTCGGCATCCTGCCACTCGGCGCGGGCGATCACTTGCTCCAGGCGATTAAGGTGCTTGAGGCCCGCCAACAAGGGCTGCTCGGCCAAACGGGTCGCGCACGGGAACAGGCGGATGCCATCGGTTCCGTGGGTGTGGGGATAGGTTGCGGGCGGGCTGCCCTGCAAGATACGGCGCACCGGCGCGCCAGGGTTGATGCCATAACCCCGCAGGCTGTCGCCGCGAGTGAGGATCAACTTGAGAACACCGTCGCCGAGGGCCAAGGCGTAGGCCAGCACTTCGCTGCGGATCACCCCGTGATCGGCAGCCAAGGCGAGGCGCCTGCAACCCTCATCAAGGCGCTGCAGGTGGCGGTCGAGCAACACAGGCTGCCCGGCCTTGACGGCGATGGTTTCGAACAGCCCATCGCCATACGCCAGGCCGCGATCTTTCAGGGGCACGTTGTCCGCTGGCTGACCGTCGACCCAGCTTTCCATCACTCGGCGAACCGGCGGAACACCAGGGAACCGTTGGTGCCGCCAAAACCGAACGAGTTGGACAACACTACGTCGATCGGCATCTGCTGCGCTTCGTGCGGCACGAAGTTCAGGTCGCAACCTTCATCCGGCTCATCCAGGTTGATGGTCGGCGGAGCGACCTGATCCTTGATGGCCATCACGCTGAAGATCGCCTCGACCGCGCCCGCCGCACCCAACAGGTGACCGGTCATGGACTTGGTGGAGCTGACCGCCAACTTGTAAGCGTGCTCGCCGAACACCGACTTGATAGCTTCGGCTTCCGCCAGGTCGCCAGTTGGGGTCGAAGTGCCATGGGCGTTGATGTATTGCACCTGGTCCGCATTGACCTTCGCATCGCGCAGGGCGTTGGTAATGCAACGCGCGGCGCCGGCACCGTCGGACGGTGGTGAGGTCATGTGATAAGCGTCACCGCTCATGCCGAAGCCGATCAGCTCGGCGTAAATGGTGGCACCACGCGCCTTGGCGTGTTCCAACTCTTCCAGCACCAGGGCACCGGCGCCGTCGGACAACACGAAACCGTCACGGCCCTTGTCCCACGGACGGCTGGCACGGGTCGGCTCGTCGTTGCGGGTGGACAGTGCACGGGACGCGCCGAAGCCGCCCATGCCAAGACCGCAAGCAGCCATCTCGGCGCCGCCGGCGATCATCACGTCGGCTTCGTCATAGGCAATGTTGCGCGCGGCCATGCCGATGCAATGCGTGCCGGTGGTGCACGCAGTGGCGATGGCGTAGTTAGGCCCCTGCGCCCCCAGGTGGATCGACAGGAACCCGGAAATCATATTGATGATCGAGCCCGGCACGAAGAACGGTGAGATTCGACGGGGGCCAGTATCGTGCAGGATGCGGCTGGTTTCTTCGATATTGGTCAAGCCACCAATACCCGAACCCATGGCCACGCCGATGCGTTCACGGTTGGCGTCGGTGACTTCCAGGCCGGCGTTACGCACTGCCTGAAAACCGGCTGCCAGGCCGTATTGAATGAACAGGTCGAGTTTGCGGGACTCTTTGATCGAGAGGTATTCCTCGACATTGAAACCCTTTACCGAGCCGCCAAAACGGGTGGAATAGGCAGAAAGGTCCGTGTGTTCGATCAGACCAATACCACTGCGGCCAGCCAGAATGCCCTGCCAACTGCTCGGCACATCCGTACCCAGTGGCGACAACATACCCATACCGGTGACTACGACGCGTCTACGCGACACAGCACTCTCCTTTTTCTAATGACGACACTTTGCTATAGAGCTAAAGAAAAAACCGCACGCTGTAACAGCAGTGCGGTTTTTCCCAACAGCAAGCGACGACTAAAAACTATTACGCCTGGTGGGCAGTAACGTAGTCGATAGCAGCTTGAACGGTAGTGATTTTTTCAGCTTCTTCGTCCGGGATTTCGGTCTCGAATTCCTCTTCCAGAGCCATCACCAGCTCAACGGTGTCAAGGGAATCGGCACCCAGGTCTTCTACGAAGGAAGCAGTGTTGACCACTTCTTCTTCTTTAACGCCCAGTTGCTCGGCGACGATTTTCTTGACGCGCTCTTCGATGGTGCTCATACCTTGTTTAACTCCTAATGGACAAATTCAGGCAGCTGGCCAGTGGGTAAGTGTATAGAAAGCCTTTTCAGCTTTTCAACTGAAAGCTTCACCACGTACCCGGTCGACCACCCGCCTATAAATTAAGTTGCAGCTTTATAACGGATTTTAGACAGCTCGTATGACATTTTTTTGAAGCGATCCGTCACAATTTAACTCATGTACATCCCGCCGTTCACCGGGATTGTAGCCCCAGTCACGTATGCCGCACCGTCGGATGCCAGGAAAGAGACCACATTCGCGATCTCTTGAGCCTGGCCCAGACGGCCCAGCGGAATCTGCGTCAGCAAGGCTTCACGCTGTGCTTCCGGCAGTTCGCGGGTCATATCGGTATCGATGAACCCTGGGGCCACCGAGTTGACCGTAATCGACCGCGAGCCGACTTCACGCGCCAGTGCACGGCTGAAACCTTCCAGGCCGGCCTTGGCGGAGGCGTAGTTTACTTGGCCTGCGTTGCCCATGGCACCCACTACGGAGCCAATATTGATAATTCGGCCCCAACGCGCCTTGGTCATGCCGCGCAAAACGCCCTTGGACAGGCGAAACAGACTGTTCAAGTTGGTATCGACCACGTCGTACCACTCGTCGTCTTTCATACGCATCATCAGGTTGTCGCGGGTGATGCCGGCGTTGTTCACCAGAATAGCCGGCGCGCCGAACTGTGCAGTGATCTCGGCCAGCACGGCAGCCACGGACTCGTCGCTGGTGACGTTCAGCTCAAGGCCGGTGCCTTGCACGCCGTTTTCCTTCAGGGTCGCGGCGATACGCTCGGCGCCCGAGGCAGAAGTGGCGGTGCCGATGACAACGGCGCCCTGACGGCCCAGCTCCAGGGCGATCGCCTGGCCAATGCCACGGCTTGCGCCGGTAACCAGTGCAACTTTACCTTGCAGACTCATGCAGGCTTCTCCTAATTCTTCAGGCCAATGCTGCGCGAGCGGCAGCGAAGGCATCCGGGGTATTGAGGTTAGCGGTCGACACACCGTCGGCGCAGCGCTTGTTCAAACCGGCCAGGACTTTGCCCGGACCGCACTCGACCAGCTCGGTGGCGCCATTGGCGGCCAGGGTCTGGACCGACTCAACCCAACGTACGGGCTTATAGAGCTGTTCCAGCAAGTCACGCTTGAGGGTTTCGAGGTCGGCGGCCACGGCCGCGCTGACGTTCTGCACCAGCGGAATCTGCGGCGCCTGCCAGTTGATGGCGGCGATGGATTCGGCAAAACGCTCGGCCGCCGGGCGCATCAGCTCGCAGTGAGACGGCACGCTTACCGGCAGCGGCAGCGCGCGCTTGGCGCCACGGGCCTTGCAGCCTTCGATGGCGCGCTCAACCGCAGCCTTGGCGCCAGCGATTACCACCTGGCCAGGGGGAGTTGAAGTTCACTGCGCTGACCACTTCACCTTGTGCCGCTTCGGCACAGGCTTCGATCACGACGGCGTCGTCCAGGCCCAGGATCGCAGCCATGCCGCCCTGACCAGCCGGAACGGCTTCTTGCATCAGCTGGCCACGACGTTCAACCAGCTTGACCGCTTCAGCCAGGGTCAGGCTACCCGCTGCAACCAGGGCACTGTATTCGCCCAGGCTGTGACCGGCCACGAATGCCGGGCGCGCACCACCTTCTGCCAGCCACAAGCGCCACAGGGCGATCGAAGCGGTCAGGATGGCCGGCTGAGTTTTGTCGGTTTGATTGAGCTGCTCTTCCGGCCCTTGCTGGGTCAACGCCCACAGGTCGTAACCCAAGGCATCGGAAGCTTCCTTGAAGGTGTCCAGGATCAGCGGGTATTGCGCGCCCAGCTCGGCCAGCATGCCGAGGGACTGCGAACCCTGCCCTGGAAAGACGAATGCGAGGGATGTAGACATGTAACAAGCCCCTAATGATCTGGTCGTCGGATATGGGCACCCCTACGGTGGGAGCACCCGAAACTGACAGATTGGATGGTCAATTGAACTGGCCGGTCACATTTAAGCATTTCCGGGCCGATTCGCCTAAGGCAACAGGTCCTCTAGACGGCCGTGCAAGCGTTGCGGGAGGTTTTCCTGAATCTCGATCAGGGCCCGCGCAATCGCGCTTTGAAAGCCTTCCACACCCGCCGAACCATGGCTTTTCACCACGATGCCATGCAGGCCGAGAAAACTCGCACCATTGTGCCGCGCCGGCGCCAGGTCAGCCTGCAGGCGGCGCATCAACGGCAACGCCAAGGCCCCCACGATGCGTGAAACCAGGTTGCGCTTGAACAACGCCTCGATACGCGTAGCGATCATGGTCGCCAGGCCTTCACTGGATTTGAGCAGGATATTTCCGACAAACCCATCGCACACCACCACATCCGCTTCGCCACGGTACAGACCGTCACCCTCGACAAAACCGATGTAGTTCAAGCCACGCGCACCTTGCAACAACGTGGCGGCGAGCTTGACCTGCTGGTTGCCCTTGATGTCCTCGGTGCCGATATTCAGCAAGGCAACACGCGGCCGGGCCACGCCCAACGCCTCGGCAGCCACCGAGCCCATCACGGCAAACTGCAGCAGGTGCTCGGCACTGCAATCAACGTTTGCCCCCAGGTCCAACAGCTGGCAATAGCCTTGCTGCGTCGGAATCGCCGCCACCATCGCTGGCCGATCAATGCCAGGCAACGTCTTGAGCACATGCCGCGACAAAGCCATCAGCGCCCCGGTATTGCCAGCACTGACACAGGCTTGCACCTTGCCATCACGCAGCAACTCAAGCGCCACCCGCATCGAAGAGTCAGGCTTGCCACGCAGGGCAGCCGCCGGTTTTTCATCCATGGTGATGGTTTCGCTGGCTGGCGTAATCGTCAGGCGCGCGCGATCCACCGCCGGATGGCTGGCAATCAATTCTTCAAGTAAGGAGGGTTGACCGACAAGGGTCAGGTGCAGCGAGGGTGTGGCAGACAGGCTGGCAATGCAGGCCTGAACAATGCTGCGGGGACCGAAGTCCCCGCCCATTGCGTCTATCGCGATGACTAGAGCAGACAAGTGATTACTCGTCAGCGCCCTTGTCGATCACTTTACGGCCACGGTATACGCCTTCTGGCGATACGTGGTGACGCAGGTGAATTTCACCGGTGGTTTTTTCTACAGACAGAGTGCTTGCCGTCAGGGCATCGTGCGAACGACGCATGTCACGGGCAGAGCGGGATTTTTTGTTCTGCTGAACAGCCATAATTGATTAACTCCTAAACGTTTGGGTCACGCTTTAACTGCGCCAATACACTGAACGGGTTGGACCGCGTTACCTCGTCCTCGCTCGGTTCGGGCTCGTCATCGAGACCCGCCGGCTGCTGGCATTCTTCCGGATGATGAGCAGGCACAATGGGCAAGGCGAGCAGAAGCTCCTCCTCGATCAGTGCATGCAGATCCAAAGGATCTTCGCCCAGTTCCAGCACGTCATAACCTTTCGGCAACGACTGGGTATTCGCACCCTCCTTCACCACAGCATAACTGCACTCGCTGTGGATCGGCAGGGTGACCAGCTCAAGACAACGCTGGCAAACCATTTTGACCTCGGTGTCGATAAAGCTGTGGATTACCACAGTTTTACGTTCATCTCGTTCAAAAACGAATTTGGCCTGCACCGTACCGACAGTGTCGGAAAGCGGGTCGCAGAGTCTCTCCAAATCGGCCAGCAGCAACTCACCTTGAAGGGAAGTGCCACGATCAGCCAATTTGCGCGGGTCAACGTGAGGTGGAATCGGGTCATTCAACATAGGCGCAGCATTATAGGGATGCACCCAGCCATGTCAAAGGAAATTCAGCCCTGTGCGTCAGCCGGTCACGCAGCTAGAATCCCCGGCTGCCTTGAGGAGACGCCCATGCTGCCTTTATTACTCGCATCCAGCTCGGTTTATCGCCGGGAATTGCTGAGCCGCCTGCATCTGCCATTCACTTGCAGCTCGCCGGACATCGACGAAAGCCATCACGCAAATGAGTCCGCCGTGGAGCTGGTCAAGCGCCTGGCTGAACAGAAAGCCCGCGCCCTTGCAGCCAGCCATCCAGGGCATTTGATCATTGGCTCCGATCAGGTGGCGGCACTCGGCGGAAAAATCATCGGCAAGCCGCACACCTTTGAAAACGCCCGCGATCAACTCCTGGCCGCCAGCGGCAAGCGGGTCAGCTTCCTGACTGGGCTGGCATTACTGAACACCGAGACCGGCCACTGCCAGGTCGATTGCGTGCCGTTTACCGTACACATGCGTGAGCTGGATGTGGAGCGGATCGAACGCTATCTGAAGATTGAGCAACCCTATGACTGCGCGGGCAGCTTCAAGGCAGAAGGATTGGGTGTGAGCTTGTTCCAGAACACGGAGGGGCCGGATGCGACGAGCCTTGTAGGTTTGCCGCTGATTCGCCTGGTAGACATGTTGCTGAGTGAAGGCGTGCAAATCCCTTGAACCCTGCACAAAACCAATGTGGGAGCGGGCTTGCTCGCGAATGCGGTGAATCAGTCGGCATATCGATGACTGACACTCCGCCTTCGCGAGCAAGCCCGCTCCCACATTTGAATCTACACCAGGCTCAGAATCTTAGCGCAGGCTCGGGCCTTGGAAGCCCATATACAGCGCCAACTTCTCCGCCACGCTGGCGCCCAGCTTCTTGGAGAACCGATCAAACGGCGATTCCTGCACGGTGAAATCCACCAGCTCTTTCTCGCCAACCACATCCCGCGCAACCGAACTGGCACTGCCCAGGCCGTCGATCAAGCCTAGCGGCAACGCCTGCTCGCCCGACCACACCAACCCGGAGAACAGCTCCGGATGTTCCTTGTCCTTCAGGCGATCGCCACGCCCCTGTTTCACGCTGGCGATGAACTGACGATGCGTGGTGTCGAGCACGCCCTGCCAAAACTCGGTTTCATCAGCCTTTTGCGGCTGGAACGGATCAAGGAAGGATTTATGCTCGCCCGAAGTGTAGGTGCGGCGCTCTACGCCGAGCTTCTCCATGGTGCCGACAAACCCGTAACCGGCGGCCGTCACGCCAATGGAGCCCACCAGGCTGGCCTTGTCGGCATAGATCTGATCAGCCGCGCTGGCAATGTAATAAGCTCCGGAGGCACCAAGATCGGAAATCACCGCATAAAGCTTGGTATCCGGGTGCAAGCCGCGTAGACGGCGAATCTCGTCATACACATATCCCGACTGCACCGGGCTACCGCCCGGACTGTTGATACGCAGGATCACGCCTTTGACCTTGGGATCTTCAAACGCAGTCCGCAGGCTGCTAACGATATTGTCGGCGCTGGCGGACTCCTTGTCGGCGATCACCCCGCGCACCTCGATCAGCGCGGTATAACTGGCACCGCGAGTTGCGTTCTTTTCCATGTCCATCAGCGGACTGAACAGCGCCAGCATTGCGATCAGCCACACAAAGGTCAGCAGTTTGAAGAAAATCCCCCAACGCCGCGCACGGCGCTGCTCCTGGACACTGGCCAGCAGGGTCTTCTCCAATAGCTTCCAGCTTTTGTCATCGCCGCTTTCAGCCTTTTCGGGCGCCTTCCATTCGTCACTCATGCCATTAACCCCAGCAAAGACTTATCGGGCCCGGCTGAGCCAGGCCTGCAATTCGGAAAAATGATCAATCGTCAGCCGCGGCTCGTATTGTTGCAGGGCCTCGGCAGACTGGGCGCCATAGCTGACCGCCACACTGTCCATGCCAGCATTGCGCGCCATCATCAGGTCGAAGGAGGCATCGCCCACCATCAACGCCTGGCGCGGCGACACACCGCAGTGGGCCATGATCTGTTCGAGCATCAGAGGATGGGGCTTGCTGGCGGTTTCATCGGCAGCACGGGTGATATCGAAAAAATCTTCCCAACCGTGGGCCTTGAGCACCCGATCCAGGCCGCGACGGGCCTTACCGGTAGCGACCGCCAGGTGATAACCCTCGGCACGAAAGGCATTCAGAGACTGCACCACGCCCTCAAATAGCGGCGAAGGCTCAGCCTCCAGGGCGATGTAGTGATCGGCGTAGTGCTCGCGAAACGCAATCAAATCAGCATCGCTGATCTCTGGGTACAACGTGCGAATCGCCTCAGGCAAGCCCAGGCCGATGATGCCCTTGACCGCGTGATCCGTGCACAGCGCGTAACCCGAACGGGTCGACGCCGCATGCATCGACTCGACAATTCGGCCAATGGAGTTGGCCAGCGTTCCGTCCCAATCGAAAATCAGCAGTTTGTAATCAAGGTGCGACACTCAAACGCTCCACGGTCTTGGCCCACATCTCATCGACCGGGGCCTGCAGCTTCAATTCGCCACCATCGGGCAGCGGCACGGTCAGCATGTAGGCGTGCAGGAACAAGCGCTTGCCGCCCAGATCGCGGATCTCCTTGGAGAAATCCTCGTCGCCGTATTTGGTATCACCGGCAATGCAGTGGCCCGCGTGCAGGGTATGCACACGGATCTGATGGGTACGCCCGGTCACCGGCTTGGCCTCGACCATGGTGGCAAAGTCGCCGAAGCGGCGCAGCACTTTGAACAGGGTCAGCGCTTCCTTACCCTCCTCGTCCACTTCCACCATGCGTTCGCCGGAGCGCAGGTTGCTCTTCTGCAGAGGCGCACGCACGCTCTTGATGGAACTGGCCCAGTTGCCGCGCACCAGCGCCATGTAGCGCTTGTCCACACCGTCGCCACGCAGGGCGGTGTGCAGGTGACGCAACATGCTGCGCTTTTTGGCGATCATCAGCAGGCCGGAAGTGTCGCGGTCCAGGCGATGGACCAGCTCCAGCTCCTTGGCATCCGGACGCAACTGACGAAAGGCTTCGATCACGCCGAAGTTCAGGCCACTGCCGCCGTGAACCGCAATGCCGCACGGCTTGTTGATCACGATCAGCTTGTTGTCTTCGAAGACAATCGAGGCTTCCAGGCGCTGCAACAAGCCTTGAGCCAATGGCACAGGCTCGTCACGTTCTGGCACGCGAACCGGCGGCACACGGACGATATCGCCCGCCTGCAACTTGTACTCGGGCTTGATCCGGCCCTTGTTCACCCGCACTTCACCTTTACGCAAGATGCGGTAAATCAAGGTCTTGGGCACGCCCTTGAGCCTGGCCAGGAGAAAATTGTCGATGCGTTGGCCGGCATATTCCGGCGAGACCTCGAGCAGCTGGACGCTGGGGGTCTGGGGGCGGTAGTCGTCATGCCGGCGATGATAACAATTTTTATGGAATTGAAGCACTTAATCATTGCTGCTATAGTCGCGAACGCCGCCAAAAGCGGCCTGGCCAGAGGACATGCGGCAAACTGCCGGCCCTGACCATCGCAATTCATCAGGACGCGAGGCCGTCCTACGGGGCTTTCGCCACCTTGGAAGGCTCAGGATTGTAACGAGCGCAGGTGACATGAGGCCTGAAGCGAGTGCAGAAAGCAGAGTGAATACTCGCGTTTTGCGCCGATATTTACGGCCAGTTCACAAAGTGCAGTCAGTCTTGAGCCAGACCATGGCGAATGCTTCGGAAACAACGCCTGTTAAGAGCTGAGTGAGAGCGCAGTCGCCCACACCTAGTCTTGTTTAGCCATGAGCGTGGACTCCCCATTGGAGAACACGGTAAATGCCAACCCGCTGCGGATTCTGCGCGCGGCAGCACCCGAATTATCAGGGATACGTGTAGGGTGGAGATGCACAACCGTCGGACCGTGTAGCACTAGGCTTATATTTAGACGCTTCATCTCGTCCACAGTCGCCGGTTGATTCCTCCTCCTGACCTTAGCTTTTGTTGAAGTGGTGCCTTTGTCACCACCGCTAACAAGCAGGACGCGTCCGTCGCGATACCAGCCCAATTGGCCGGTGTTTGCTGGACACTGGAGTGGCCAACCACTCTTGACGCACCTGACACCGACCGTGAGAAGTCGTGTGTGCCGAACGCCGTTTCCGGCAGCCCGGAAACCGACGGTACAACATGAAAAGAATGCTGATTAACGCAACTCAACCCGAAGAGTTGCGTGTTGCACTGGTAGATGGCCAACGCCTCTACGACCTGGACATCGAATCCGGTGCACGCGAGCAAAAGAAGGCCAACATCTACAAAGGCCGTATTACTCGCATCGAACCAAGCCTTGAGGCTGCCTTTGTCGATTTCGGCTCCGAGCGCCACGGCTTCCTGCCCCTTAAAGAAATCTCCCGCGAATACTTCAAGAAAGCCCCCGAAGGCCGCGTGAACATCAAGGACGTCCTGAGCGAAGGCCAGGAAGTCATCGTTCAGGTCGAGAAAGAAGAACGTGGCAACAAGGGCGCAGCCCTGACCACTTTCATCAGCCTGGCTGGCCGCTACCTAGTCCTGATGCCGAACAACCCACGTGCCGGCGGCATTTCCCGTCGCATCGAAGGCGAAGAGCGCAACGAACTGCGCGAAGCGCTGAACGGCCTGATCGCACCTGCCGACATGGGCCTGATCGTTCGCACTGCCGGCCTGGGCCGCAGCAGCGAAGAAATGCAGTGGGACCTCGATTACCTGCTGCAACTGTGGACCGCTATCAAAGAAGCGTCCCTGGATCGTTCCGCGCCGTTCCTGATCTACCAGGAAAGCAACGTGATCATCCGCGCTATCCGCGACTACCTGCGCCAGGACATCGGCGAAGTGCTGATCGACAGCGTTGAAGCCCAGGACGAAGCCCTGACCTTCATCCGCCAGGTGATGCCGCAGTACGCCAGCAAGATTAAGCTGTACGAAGACAGCGTGCCGCTGTTCAACCGTTTCCAGATCGAAAGCCAGATCGAGACCGCTTTCCAGCGCGTGGTCGAACTGCCTTCCGGCGGCTCCATCGTAATCGACCCGACCGAAGCCCTGGTGTCCATCGACATCAACTCGGCGCGTGCGACCAAAGGCAGCGACATCGAAGAAACCGCCCTGCAGACCAACCTGGAAGCGGCTGAAGAAATCGCCCGCCAGTTGCGCCTGCGTGATATCGGCGGCTTGATCGTGATCGACTTCATCGACATGACCCCTGCCAAGAACCAGCGCGCCGTGGAAGAAAAAGTCCGCGAGTGCCTGGAAGCTGACCGCGCCCGCGTGCAAGTCGGCCGCATCTCGCGCTTCGGCCTGCTGGAAATGTCCCGTCAACGCCTGCGTCCATCCCTGGGCGAGAGCAGCGGCATTGTCTGCCCGCGTTGCAACGGCACCGGCATCATCCGTGACGTTGAATCGCTGTCGCTGGCGATCCTGCGCCTGATCGAAGAAGAAGCCCTGAAAGACCGCACCGCCGAAGTCCGCGCGCAAGTGCCGATCCCGGTTGCAGCCTTCCTGCTCAACGAAAAACGCAACTCGATCACCAAGATCGAACTGCGCACCCGCGCCCGTATCGTCATCCTGCCGAACGATCACCTCGAAACGCCGCACTTTGAAGTGCAGCGTTTGCGTGATGACAGCCCGGAAGCCCATAGCGGCCAGTCCAGCTACGAAATCGCTGCTGCCGCTGCCGAAGTGGAAGAAGTCCAGCCAGCTGCTGCGACCCGCACCCTGGTTCGCCAGGAAGCTGCGGTGAAGACCGCGCCGGCCCGTGCCAACGCACCGGTTCCGACCGAAGTTGCTGCCCCTGTTGCCGCACCGGCCGCCCTGCCTGAGCCAAGCCTGTTCAAAGGCCTGGTGAAGTCGCTGGTCAGCCTGTTCGCCACCAAGGAAGAGCCAGCTGCACCGGTTGTGGTTGAAAAACCTGCCGCCGAACGCCCGGCACGCAACGAAGAGCGTCGCAACGGTCGCCAGCAGAGCCGCAACCGCAACGGTCGCCGCGACGAAGAGCGCAAGCCACGCGAGGAGCGTGCCCCACGTGAAGAGCGCGCACCTCGCGAAGAACGTGCACCTCGCGAAGCCCGTGAAGAAACTCCAGCCGTAGCCCGTGAAGAACGCGCACCGCGTGAAGAGCGTGCACCACGCACTCCACGTGCACCGCGCGAAGATCGCAAGCCACGCGGCGAACGCGAAGAGCGCGTGCGTGAACTGCGCGAGCCACTGGACGCGGCCCCAGCCGTTGCCGGTGCAGCCGTTGTTGCCGAAGAGCGCCCGGCTCGTCAGCCGCGTGAAGAGCGTGCGCCACGTGAGGAGCGTCAACCACGCGCACCGCGTGAAGAACGTCAACCACGTGCCGAGCAAGCCGCTGCCGCCAGCGAAGAAGAAGTACTGACCGGTGAAGAGCAACTGCAGGAAGATGGTCAGGAAGGCGCCGAAGGCGATCGTCCACGCCGTCGCTCCCGTGGCCAGCGTCGCCGCAGCAACCGTCGTGAGCGTCAACGTGATGCCAACGGCAACGTGATCGAAGGCTCGGAAGAGACCGGCGAGAACGCAGAAGGCGCAACCGACGAACCAAGTGGCGCCGAACTGGCTGCCGGCCTGGCCGTTACCGCTGCTGTTGCCAGCTCGGTCATCAGCGCACCTGCTGAAGCCCAGGCTCACGAGCAGGCTGAGCGCGCTACTGCTGCCGTAGAAGAAACCGTCGCCGTGGAAGCACCGGTTGCCGAGACGCCAGTCGTTGAAGCGCCTGTTGTTGAAGCTCCGGCTGTTGAAGCTCCGTCCTTCGAAGCACCGGTTGTCGAAGCACCTGCTGTAGAAGCCACCACCCCGATCGAAGCGCCGGTAGTTCCGGAAGTGGAAGTTGCCCCGGATCAAGAAGCTTTGCCGGAAGTGGAAGCGGCAGTGGTTGAGCCAGCACCGGTGGCCGAGCCTGAGCCAGTGGTTGAAGCGGTTGTTGAAGCACCGGTTGTCGAAGCAGCGCCAGAAGTTCGCGAAGTTCGTGAAGAACAGACCGCCTTCCAATGGACTGCCGAGCCCGCCGCTCCGGTTGAAGCGCCAGCCCCAGTAGTAGAGGAAGCGCCAGCACCGGTTGCCGAAGTCGTGGTTGCCGAACCTGCCCCAGTGGTTGAGCCTGCTCCAGTCGTCGAGCCAGCACCCGTAGTTGAAGCACCGGTAGTTGCCGAAGTGGCCGCTCCAGTGGTTGAAGCCGCACCTGCTAGCGCCCTGACTGAAAACGGCCGTGCGCCGAACGACCCACGTGAAGTGCGTCGCCGTCGCAAGGAAGCTGAAGCCGCAGCCGCTGCTGCACAGGAAGCAGAACACGAGAGCAAACCTCTGGTCTGATTCCAGCAGTAACTAAAAGCCCCGCCTGAGTGATCAGGCGGGGCTTTTATGGGGCAGATACTGATTCCAATATCTGAAATACATTCAAATGTGGGAGCTGGCTTGCCTGCGATGACGGTGTATCAGTGACAGGTTCTTAGCTGACATACCGCTATCGCAGGCAAGCCAGCTCCCACATTTAGATCGGCTTGAAGCTTAAGGATTGCGGCAGGTCGACGTCCCAGAGCACACCAGGATCTTCGACCTGCACTGCATTCACCGCCACCCCAGCAAACAACGACTTGGCCCCACGATCACCGCTCAGCGCGATCAACCCAGGCCCCAGCGCCCGGCCAAATCCCACCGGATGACCGTATTGACCGCCATACATCGGCACGCTGATCCCGCCTTCCTCCAGCTCCTCAATCACCCGCTCAATGCTCGACGGCCGAACAAACGGCATATCCCCCAGCACCACCAGCCAGCCATCCGCCGGACCACTGGCCGCAACCGCCGCCGCGATGCTGTCGCCCATTCCGGCCGAGTCCAGCAGCAAGACCTCGCAGTCATACGCTCGAGCCAATCGAATCACGCCAGAGCGCTCCGGCGAGGTCACCAACCAGCGCCTGACAACGCCTGCAGGCAAATGCCTCAATACCTGCTCGATCACCGGCCTCGTCACGCCATCCAGGCCGACACAATCAGCCAGCAGCTTGTCCTGGTCCGCCCCCGCCTCTGCGCGGAAACGATTGCCCTGCCCCGCCGCCAGCACAATCGCCGTGACAGTCACTGCGCTACTACCGGCAACGGCTTTTTCTGCATCGGTGCCACGCCGTTCTTGATCGCGACAATTTCCGCCATCAGCGACAACGCGATTTCCGCCGGCGTATGACTGCCGATATGCAGGCCAATCGGCCCATGCAGACGCGCAATCGCCTCGGCGGACAACCCCAGCGCCGTGAGGGTTTCCCGACGTTTCTGGGTGTTGACCCGCGAACCCAGGGCACCGATGTAGAACGCTGAAGAATTCAACGCCGTGAGCAACGCCATGTCATCCAGCCTTGGATCATGGGTCAGGCAGACGATGGCCGTGCGTTCGTCGGTCTGGATGTTCAGCACCGCCTCATCGGGCATACCCGGCACAAAACGGCCGTGCTGTTCTTCCCAGCCGTAGACAAACTCTTCACGCGGGTCGCAGATCAACACCTCGAAATCCAGCAGGCGCGCCATTTCTGCCACGTAGCGCGACAGCTGCCCCGCACCGATCAACAGCAGGCGCCAGCGTGGGCCGTAGATCGCTCGCAGACGCGCTCCGTCAAAACTCACCACGTCGGTCTTGCTCGCGCTGCTGAGGGTGACGTTACCGCTGGCCAGGTCCAACTCTCGAGCGACAATCTCATGGGCCTCACAGCGTGCCAACAACTCGGACACCCATTCCCACTCGACAACGCGCTCTTCGGTCAGTCGCAGGGTGCCGCCACACGGCAGGCCAAACCGCGCAGCCTCGTCACGGGTAACGCCATAGGTCACCAACTGCACCGGCGGCCCATCTTCGGGCAATCGTCCGTCCTGCAGGCGGGCGATCAAGTCATCCTCAATGCAACCGCCGGACACCGAACCGATCACCACCCCATCGCCACGCAGGGCCAGCATCGCCCCCGGCGGGCGCGGTGCGCTGCCCCAGGTCTGGACCACGCTGTACAACACCACTTGCTGCCCGGCGCGGCGCCACTCCAACACGCTGCGCAGGACGTTCAGATCCACACTGTCCATACCACCTCTCGCAAGCGTTGCAACGAATGAAAGTTCGACTGGCTTTAAAGTAAAAGAATTCAACGTCAGCCGCCAGAAACGCAAACGCCCCGAACAAGTCGGGGCGTTTGTGGAGTCGCTGGGCGTCAGTTCACGCCAGCAGCGTATTACTTGATGGCAGGCGCCGGGCCTTCGGCTACGCCCAGGTCATCTTCCTGACGAGTCTCGGAGATACCGGTACCGCCAGACGCCAGCTCGCTTTGCAGCTTGTCGGTGTCCAGTTCCTTGACCCACTTGGCCACAACGATGGTGGCAACGGCGTTACCCACCAGGTTGGTCAGTGCGCGGGCTTCGGACATGAAGCGGTCGATACCCAGGATCAGCGCCAGGCCGGCAACCGGCAGGTGGCCTACGGCCGACAGGGTAGCAGCCAGTACGATGAAGCCCGAACCGGTCACACCCGCAGCGCCTTTGGAGGACAGCAGCAGCACCAGCAGCAGGGTGATCTGATGGGTGATGTCCATGTGAGTGTCTGTCGCCTGGGCGATGAACACGGCAGCCATGGTCAGGTAGATCGACGTACCGTCGAGGTTGAAGGAGTAGCCAGTCGGGATTACCAGGCCTACTACGGATTTCTTCGCACCCAGACGCTCCATCTTGATCAGCATGCGTGGCAGTGCGGATTCGGAGGAGGAAGTACCCAGGACGATCAGCAGCTCTTCACGGATGTAGCGAACCAGCTTCAACACGCTGAAACCGTGAGCGCGGCAGATACCGCCCAACACCACCAGCACAAACAGCAGGCACGTGATGTAGAAGCAGATCATCAACTGGCCCAGTTGCACCAGGGAACCTACACCGTAGGCGCCGATGGTGAACGCCATGGCGCCCAGGGCACCGAGTGGCGCGAGCTTCATGATCATGTTGATGATGTTGAACATCACGTGAGCGAAGCGATCGATGAAGTCCAGTACCGGCTTGCCGTAGGCACCCAGGCGGTGCAGGGCAAAACCGAAGATCACCGAGAACATCAACACTTGCAGGATATCGCCGTTGGCGAAAGCGCCGACGATGGTGTTCGGGATCACGTTGAGCAGGAAGCCAACGATGCTCTGGTCTGCACCGGCAGTCACGTAGGCAGCGACTTTAGAGGCGTCCAGGGTGGCAACGTCAATGTGCATGCCGGCGCCCGGTTGCACGACGTTGACCACGATCAGGCCGATCAGCAGGGCGATGGTCGATACGATTTCGAAGTACAGCAGCGCGTAGCCGCCGGTTTTGCCGACCGATTTCATGCTTTGCATGCCAGCGATGCCGCTGACAACGGTGCAGAAGATGATGGGGCGATGACCATTTTGATCAGCTTGATAAAGCCGTCACCCAGTGGCTTGAGGGCCACGCCGGTCTGCGGGTAGAAGTGACCGAGCAAAATACCGATAACGATTGCAACGATCACCTGGAAATACAGGGATTTGTAGATTGGCTGACGAGTCGTCATTGCAAAATTCCTCAATCGTCCCGTGTGGCAAAGATCCGCCATTGCCCACGACACTTGAATTGCGAACCCTCCTGCACTGGAGGGATTTGTTGTTTGCGAAGCCTCTAGGATCCAAGCCTGCGCTGTAATCTGTATCGCAAACGCCGTGCCACTTTGCTGAAAAACCCTGAAAGCCTTTAGGCATCAGGCCCAAGGCTTTCCGGCCGCCCCGCGAAACGCCAAATAGGGTGGCGGATTTCCGCCCACCCTTCCAATCCCGTCCTACAATTTGGCGGATATCCGCCTTGTCGCTCTCTGCGGTGATGACTACCATCGGCCTTTCCATGGAAGAGGCCTTCGCATGCGTGAACGCACCATCGCCAGTCACTACGCCCGGGCTGCCCTCGGCGGTGCGCGCCGGGCGGGTTACGACTATTCAGGTCTGCTGCAACAGGTGGGTATCCCCCCAGAGCTACTGACAGAACCGCGTGCGCGCATCGCGCCCGAGCAATTTACCCGGCTGTTGCAGATGCTTTGGCTGGCGCTGGACGACGAATACCTGGGGTTTGCCGAAGGCCCGAGCAAACGCGGCACCTTCGCCATGATGTGCCACGCGCTGATCCACTGCCGCACCTTGGAGAAGGCTCTGGAGCGCGGCTTATTATTTTATAGCCTATTCCCACAAGGCCCGCGCTGGCAGCTGACAAGAGAAGGCGAAATGGCTCGCTTGAGCCTGGACGACTCCCAACTGTGGGACCCGGATCACTTCCTCAGTGAATGCCTGTTGGTGATCTGGCACCGCCTCGGCAGTTGGTTGATCGGCCAGCGTATCCGCCTGCATCAGGCCACCTTCAGCTACCCGATGCCAGCGCACGCCGGTGAATATGACCTGCTGTTTCCCTGTACCCAAATGTTCGGTGCGCCGAACAGCAGCCTGGTATTTCCCGCACGCTACCTGGGCCTGCCGCTGTTGCAGGACGAACGCACGCTCAAGCACTTCCTTGAACGCTCTCCCGCCGACCTGCTGTCCCGGCCGGATGAAGGTGACAGCCTGAGCAGCCAACTGCGCCGCCTGCTAAGCCGTGACCGCACGCCCTGGCCCGACCTGGACGCCGTCGCCCAGCACCTGCACATCAGCCCACAGACCCTGCGCCGGCATTTACGCGAGGAAGGCACCAGTTTTCAGGCACTCAAGGATGAGCTGCGGCGGGACATCGCCATCTATCATTTGGGGCGGGCGGATTTGTCGTTGCAGGAGATTGCCGAGCAGTTGGGGTTTTCCGAACCGTCGGCGTTTCATCGGGCGTTCAAGAAATGGACGGGGGTGACGCCGGGGGCGTATCGGGCCCAGGAGAGTTAGGGGTGCGTTGCCTGGGAGGGCCTCATCGCAGGCAAGCCAGCTCCTACCTTTTGATTGGGTTCACAGCCCAGAGAGAGTGTGTGAACCCAATCAAATGTGGGAGCTGGCTTGCCTGCGATAGGGCCAGCATGACCAATGAAGATCAAACAGCCGGAAAGTGAATCTTGAAGGCAGCACCACCAACGGCGAATCCCCCAAAGTCAGTCGCGCGCCGTAGCTTTCAATAATGTCCTTGACCACCGCCAGCCCGATCCCCTGCCCCGGATGCTGGCGGTCCAACCGCTCACCCCGTTGCAGTATCCGCGCACGCTGATCCGGCGGCACACCGGGGCCGTCATCCTCGATACACAACTCAGTCCCTTCCAGGCTTTCGACCAGGCGGATACGCACCTCGCTCAGGCACAGGCGGTAGGCGTTTTCCAGCAGGTTGCCGAGTAATTCCAGCAAGGCGCCCTTCTCGATCGGCACATCACACTCTGGCGGCAAGTCAAAGGACACGGTGACGCGCTTATCGCGATAAACCTTGTCCAGCGTATCGCACAGGCTTTGCAGCACCGGTTCCAGGCGCACCTGATGGCGCACCAAGCCACTTTTGCGCAGGCTGGCGCGCTGCAACTGGTAGCTGATCTGCTGGCTCATGCGCTCGATCTGCGATTGCAGCACCCAGGCCTGGTCGCGGTCTTCGGGACGCTGGGCCATGTCCTCGCTGACGCCCTGCAACACGGCGAGCGGGGTTTTCAGGCTGTGGGCCAAGTCGTCGAGGGAATCGCGGTAGCGCGCCCGTTGCTCGCGCTCACTGGCCAACAGGCGGTTAAGGGAACCGGTGAGGCGCAGCAGTTCGCGGGGGTGTTCTTCAGAGAGGCTTTCACGGGTGCCGCCTTCGATCTGGTCAAGCTCCTGGCTCAGGCGCCGCAAGGCTTGCAGGCCCCACGTCAGGCCCAGCCACAGCAAGGTCAGCAGCACCAGCAAGGCCGCGCCGAAACCCAGGTAGAGGTTTTCCCGCAGGCCTTCCAGGGTCAGTTGGTATTCACGCACCGGTTGCAGGGCAACGATACTGAACGCCGCACTCTTGCCGCCAAGCAGCTTGACCTCGACGTCATAAACGAAGAACTCCTGGCCGTTGGCTTCACGGATCCGCGCAAATTCATTACCGCGCCCGTCGTAGCGCGGCTTGTAGTTGATGTTTTCTTCTTTGGTCGCCCGCGAGCGCCATACCAGGTGGCCCTCGCGGTCGTAGATATAGCCGAGCAGCCGGCTATCGGTGAGGTTGAAGCGTTCGTCCGGCAACTGCGCCGGCATCAACAGGCGGTTGTTTTCCACCCGCGCAGCGAGATCAACGTGGTGACGTCCGATGCCAGGCGCTGCTCGATGGAATCCTGCAACGCCAGGCTGAACGCACCCTGCATGGCCGGCAACAAACCCAGCATAAACAGTACGGCCAGGGTGGCGGCCGCCAGCATCAGGCGCACGCGTAGCGAGCGAATCAACGGCAGCGCTCATTGAACAGGTAGCCCAGGCCACGCACGGTATCGATCGGCTTGAACCCGGCCGGGCCTTCCAGCTTGCGACGCAAGCGGCCAACCAACACTTCGATGACGTTCGGATCGCGCTCGTCGTCATCGGGGTAGAGTTGTTCCATCAAACGGTCCTTGGCGACCACTTGTTGGTGATGGCGCATCAAGTATTCGAGGATGCGGTATTCGTAGGCAGTCAGCGCCAAAGGCTGTTCGTCGAGGGACGCCTGCTTGCGATTGAGGTCCAGCAGCAAGGGCCCGGCAACGATGGTCGATTGGGTAAACCCGCTGGAGCGGCGCAGCAAGGCGTTCATCCGCGCTTCGAGCTCTTCGAACTGGAAGGGCTTGACCACGTAGTCGTCGGCGCCGGCAGCCAGGCCTTCGACCTTGTCCTGCCAGTTGCCGCGTGCGGTGAGGATCAGGATCGGGAACGTCTTGGCCTGGGTACGCAGTTGGCGGATCAGGTCCAGGCCGCCCATGCCGGGCAGGCCCAGGTCGATGATCGCCAGGTCGTGGTTGAATTGGCCGGTCTGGTACAAGGCTTCCTCGGCATTGGCCACGGCCTCGACCACATGCCCACTGTCGGTCAGGCGGGTCAACAGGTGATGACGCAGCAGCGCTTCATCTTCCACCACCAGCAATTTCATAAGGCTCTCCAAAGCAAATCAACTGTCCGACAGAGGGATATCATAGCGGCCCTGCAGGTCTTGCGGGCGCAGTTTAATGCCATTGTACTGGCCAGTCAGGTGTTCATAACCGGCGCGATAGGCTGGCTGTGGCGCGGTGAGGCCCAGCGACTGGCCCCATGGCGTCGGCTGGCTGCCGGCATCTTCAACGCTGACACGCTGGATCAACGTGCTGGATTTCTTGGTTTTTTGGCTACCGAATGCAGCAAAGTCGCTATCGGAGGCCTGGACCCCAGCGGTGGCACTGAGCATGGTTAACGCCAACATCAGCTTTTTGATCGCAGTCATGGTGCTTGCCTCGGTGCGTTTGGCTGTTGAGGCCAGACTACGCAGCGCCCCTGAACTCCCCCCTGAACAGGCTCTGAACCTCAGCTGAACCGTTGCGGGCTAGCCTCTGGCACAGCAACTGGGCAAACTACCCCCATGACTCCCCTACCCGCCTGCTGCACCCCACTTGACGCCCATTGGCCGTTGCCTACCGCTTTGCCGGGCACGGTGTTTCTCAGCACGCGCTTTGATCCTGCCTTGCTGACAGAGGGCGATTTCCAGCGCACCGCCGTACCGCCGCCGGCCAGTATCCAGCGTTCGGTCGCCAAGCGTCAGGCGGAGTTCCTGGCCGGTCGGTTATGTGCGCGCGCCGCGCTGCAACAACTCGATCATCTGGACCTTATCCCCGCCATCGGCGAAGACCGTGCACCGGTGTGGCCTGGGCATATCAGCGGTTCCATCACCCACAGCACCGGGCATGCGGCGGCGATTGTCGGGCACAAGGCGCAGTGGCGCGGGCTGGGCATGGACCTGGAGAATGTGCTGAGCCTGGAGCGGGCCGAGCGCTTGGCGGGTGAAATTCTCACGGCCGATGAAATGCAGCGCATGGCCTTGATACCGCGCGAGCAGATGGCGCTGCTGGTGACGCTGACGTTTTCGGCCAAGGAGAGCCTGTTCAAGGCCCTCTACCCCCTCGTGCAGAAGCGCTTCTACTTTGAGCATGCCGAGGTGGTGGAGTGGTCTGAGTCAGGGGTGGTGCGATTGCGATTGCTCACGGACTTATCCAGCGAGTGGCGTGATGGCACGGAGTTGGTGGGGCAGTTTGCGGTGGCGGATGGGCAGTTGTTGAGCTTGGTGGCCATCAGCGCCTGATAGACCGCTATCGCAGGCAAGCCAGCCCCACATTTAACTGTATTCACACATCAAAATGTGGGAGCGGGCTTGCTCGCGATAGCGGTATCAGGGTTTCTCCTGATCCCGAGGCCAACTCAAGCTGAAGCACGCCCCACCCAAGTTATTGCTCTTGCTGATCAACGCCCGCCCAGCATGCCAATAGATTATCCGCCGCACGATCGACAACCCCAGGCCATGCCCGCCCGAAGCGCGGGTACGGCTGTCGTCCAAACGCAGGAAGGGCGTGAAGATGCGTTCCCAAGCGCTTTCCGGCACGCCGGGGCCGTCGTCCTCCACGTCGATGCGGCAACGCACCTGGCCCACCTGGTAACTGATCAACACCTGGCCCTGGGCGTGGCGCATCGCATTGCTCACCAGGTTTTGCAGGGCACGGTGCAGGTAGCGCGGTTCTGCGTCGACCCAGGCATCGTCCCAATGCGCCGAAGACAAGCAAATGCCTCGGGTGACCGAGACCTGCGGGCGCAATGGCGATAACTCATCGATCACTTGATCGAGCAGTGCATTGAGGTCGACCCGCTGGAAATTAAGCTCCGGCGCACCTTGCTCCAGACGCGCATAAGTAAGCATTTCGTCCACCAGGCCATCCAGGTCCTGGATATCGTTGTCCATGCCTTCCATATATTTACACCGGGCCTCGGGAGTGGCGGCGTCGCCGATCATCTCCAGGCCAAAACGCAAACGTGCCACCGGGGTGCGCAATTCGTGGGACACGGCCCGGACCAATTCGCGCTGGATGGCCAGCAACTGCTGCAAGTGCTCGGCCATGCCATTGAACGCAGCAGCCAGGCGCCCCACCGAGTCGGCACCACGAGCGGGGACGCGCACTTCCAGGTTGCCCTTGGCGATGCGCGTGGCGGCGGCTTCCAAGCCTCTGAGCCGGCGCTCCAGTTGGCGCACCAATAGATAGACGATCAAGCCGATCAGGGTCAGGCCGATCAAGGCGATCAGGATCAGCCATTGCGCCGGGTACGGGTTCATTTGAAACAGCGGACCGATCTCCAGCACCCACGGTGTGCCGACCATGCCGGCAAACACGCGGATCGAATCGCCGCCCTTGCCCAGGGCCATCACCGTGTCACCCTCCGATACGCGACGACGCTGGTCGTCATCCATATCAGCCTGATCCAGGGTCATCAGGTGCATCTCAAAGCCAAACCCCTTGGCTTCCTTGAGGTCCGCCAGGCGTTGCGGCTGCTCCGCCACCGGGAAACGCACCAACTCATCGGCCAGCAGGTAAATAGTTGCCCGTGCCAACTGCTCACTGATTTGCTGCACTTCGCCCGTCAGCACGAGTTGCTCTTGCTCGCTGACCAAACGCAGCACCCGCGCCGCGTGGGGCCCGGTCTGCTCCACCAGCACCTGGCCGCGTTGCAAGCGGGTGCGCTGGCTGAGGTCTAGCTGAGCATCGGTAAGGCTGCTCAGCTCCAGGGGAATCCCCAGCAACCGCTCCCACACCGCCAAGGCACGTTGGCGTTCGATGGGACTCATGGGCTGCAGGTTATCGCCCATCAAGGCGAACGTGCCGTGGGCCAGGCGCTCGCGGTATTGGCCGCTGCGCACCTCATTGAGCAGGTGCAGGGCCAACACGCCGAGCAGCGCCACCAGGATCAGCGCCGCGCACATGCCGCCATAGATGCGCAGGAAGATCGAGTTCACAGTGGCATGTCGGCGGCGGCTTCGGGGACGAACAAGTAACCTTTGCTGCGAATGGTCTTGATCAGGCGAGGGTGGATCGGGTCGTCGCCGATCTTGGGCCGAATGCGCGAGATGCGCACATCGATGGAGCGGTCCTGGCCGTCATAGCCGATGCCGCGCAGGGCGATGAAGATTTCTTCGCGGGACAGGATGCGCCCGGCGTTTGCCACCAACAGCCATAAGAGGTCGAATTCGGCACTGGTCAGCTCGATGCCGCCCTCGTGCAACCAGGCCTCGCGCAGGGCGTTGTCCACCACCAGCGGGCCGAATTGCAGGCGGCGCTGGCTTTCCACGGTGGCCGGTTCCGCCGGTTCACTGCGCCGCAACAGGGCCTGGATGCGCGCCAGCAACAGGCGCGGGCGCACGGGTTTGCATACGTAGTCGTCGGCGCCCATGTCCAGGCCAAGCACTTGGTCCATGTCGTCGGTGCGGGCGGTGAGCATCAGGATCACGCCGTCATAGCGCTCGCGTACCTTGCGGCAGATGCTCAGGCCGTCTTCGCCGGGCAGCATCAGGTCGAGGATTACCAGGTCTGGTTGCTCGGCGATGATACGCGCGGCTGCCAGCGCCCCATCGCCTTCTATCGATACCCGCAGGCCGTTGCTCTCCAGATAGTCGCGGGTCAACTCAGCGAGTCGCTGGTCATCTTCGACAATCAATACCTGCCAGGCTTCTTGCTCCACGGGCCATACCTTATTTGTAATGTTTTGAGGGCATAACTGAGGCCGATTGTAGCCATGCGCCGCCCCTCTAGCACAAGCCAGGAAATCCATTCGGTGATCGCGTTTTTTTGTGATAGGGTTCGCGCCCTCAAAAATCCAACCGGCTGTTTTTATCTTGGAATATTCGGTGACAAACGGCCGAATCCAGCAGTAATGCGGCCTACACGGGTGTTCCACGATTCATACACATTTTACCCACAGCGTTATCCACAGGTAGTGCGTTGCTAAGCCCCCAAAACGCATTATCTTGTACCTCGGCGCTAAAAAACCCTACATGTAGGGTTTTAAGCGAAAAACCAAACACAGATCAGACAAGAAACTCAAGCCCTTTCTTGCTCCCGTTTGGTTGAACCAAAGCATTTTTCAAAGCCCAAACCGCGCACGCGGATGGCAGCCGTTTTCCAGCTCCTACAGCGCAAAACGGTACGGGTGTTGCAGTGCTTGAACCTGGCAACTGTCACCCATCAGGAATACGGCCAAGGGCTTTTTCAGCCCCGAACCGAAGACTTCGGCATGGAAGCGGCGCGAACAGCTCCCTTCCTCCCTGTCCCGAAGTTGTTATGCCAGGCCCAGGCCTGCTGTAAGTGCTTCAGGACGGAACGGTGGGCACCGTGATGGTGCCCAAATAAATATAGAATGTGGAGACAACCCCCATGCAAACCGACACAACTCGCGAGAACCCGCAAGGCTCCGTGCCGCAGGCCGCTGATTCGAACCTGGATCTGTCCGCCACTGCACCCGGCCAACTGCGTGTGATCAAGCGTAACGGCACTGTCGTTCCTTACACCGATGACAAAATCACCGTCGCCATCACCAAAGCGTTTCTTGCAGTTGAAGGCGGCACCGCTGCTGCCTCGTCGCGCATCCACGACACCGTTGCCCGCCTGACCGAACAAGTCACCGCAACTTTCAAGCGTCGCATGCCTTCGGGCGGCACCATCCACATCGAAGAAATCCAGGACCAGGTCGAACTGGCCCTGATGCGTGCCGGCGAGCAGAAAGTAGCCCGCGACTACGTGATCTACCGTGACGCCCGTTCCAAGGAACGCGCTGTACGCACCCCAGCGGAAGAAGCGGCGGTACAAGCTCACCCATCGATCCGCATCACCCTGGCCGACGGTACCTTTGCACCGCTGGACCTGGGACGCCTGAACACCATCGTCACCGAAGCCTGCGAAGGCCTGGAAGAAGTCGACGGTGACCTGATCCAGCGCGAAACCCTGAAGAACCTGTACGACGGCGTGGCCCTGACCGACGTCAACACCGCCCTGGTGATGACCGCCCGTACCCTGGTTGAGCGTGAGCCGAACTACTCGTTCGTGACCGCGCGCCTGTTGATGGACACCCTGCGTGCCGAAGGCCTGGGCTTCCTGAAAGTCGCCGAAAGCGCCACCCACCACGAAATGGCCGACCTGTACGCCAAGGCCCTGCCTGCCTACATCGCCAAGGGTATCGAATTCGAATTGCTGAACCCGGTCCTGGCCACCTTCGACCTGGAAAAACTCGGCAAGGCAATCAACCACGAGCGTGACCAGCAGTTCACCTACCTGGGCCTGCAGACCCTGTACGACCGTTACTTCATCCACAAGGACGGTATCCGCTTCGAACTGCCGCAAGTGTTCTTCATGCGCGTGGCCATGGGCCTGGCAATTGAAGAGAAGCACAAAGAAGACCGTGCCATCGAGTTCTACAACCTGCTGTCGTCCTTCGACTACATGTCGTCGACCCCGACCCTGTTCAACGCTGGCACCCTGCGTCCACAGCTGTCCAGCTGCTACCTGACCACCGTGCCGGATGACCTGTCGGGCATCTACCACGCGATCCACGACAACGCCATGTTGTCCAAATTCGCTGGCGGCCTGGGTAACGACTGGACCCCGGTGCGCGCACTGGGTTCGTACATCAAGGGCACCAACGGCAAGTCCCAGGGCGTTGTACCGTTCCTGAAAGTGGTGAATGACACCGCTGTAGCCGTGAACCAGGGTGGCAAGCGCAAAGGCGCTGTGTGTGCCTACCTGGAAACCTGGCACATGGACATTGAAGAGTTCATCGAGCTGCGCAAGAACACCGGTGATGACCGTCGTCGCACCCACGACATGAACACCGCCAACTGGATCCCTGACCTGTTCATGAAGCGTGTCTTCGATGACGGCCAATGGACCCTGTTCTCGCCATCCGAAGTTCCGGACCTGCACGACCTGACCGGCAAGGCCTTCGAAGAGCGCTACGAGTACTACGAAGCCCTGGCTCAGTACCCTGGCAAGATCAAGCTGTTCAAGACCATCCAGGCCAAAGACCTGTGGCGCAAAATGCTGTCCATGCTGTTTGAAACCGGCCACCCATGGCTGACCTTCAAAGACCCGTGCAACCTGCGCAGCCCGCAGCAGCACGTGGGCGTGGTCCACAGCTCGAACCTGTGCACCGAGATCACCTTGAACACCAACAAGGACGAGATCGCCGTTTGCAACCTGGGCTCGATCAACCTGCCGAACCACATCGTCAACGGCAAGCTGGACACCGCCAAACTGGAACGCACCGTCAACACCGCCGTTCGCATGCTCGATAACGTTATCGACATCAACTACTACTCGGTGCCACAGGCGCAGAACTCAACTTCAAGCACCGTCCAGTGGGACTGGGCATCATGGGCTTCCAGGACGCGCTGTACCTGCAGCACATTCCTTACGGTTCGGATGCTGCGGTCGAGTTCGCCGACAAGTCCATGGAAGCGGTCAGCTACTACGCGATCCAGGCTTCCTGCGACCTGGCCGACGAGCGCGGCGCCTACGAGACGTTCCAGGGTTCGCTGTGGTCCAAGGGCATCCTGCCGCTGGATTCGCAACAGATCCTGATCGAAGCCCGTGGCCAGAAGTACATCGACGTTGACCTGAACGAAACCCTGGACTGGGCACCGGTACGTGCCCGTGTGCAAAAAGGTATTCGTAACTCCAACATCATGGCCATTGCACCGACCGCCACCATCGCCAACATCACCGGCGTATCGCAGTCGATCGAACCGACCTACCAGAACCTGTATGTGAAATCGAACCTGTCGGGCGAATTCACCGTGATCAACCCGTACCTGGTTCGCGACCTCAAGGCCCGCGGCCTGTGGGACTCGGTCATGATCAACGACCTGAAGTACTACGACGGTTCCGTGCAGCAGATCGAACGCATCCCGCAAGAACTCAAAGAGCTCTACGCGACTGCGTTCGAAGTGGACACTAAGTGGATCGTTGACGCCGCCAGCCGTCGTCAGAAGTGGATCGACCAGGCTCAGTCGCTGAACCTGTACATCGCCGGCGCTTCGGGCAAGAAGCTGGACGTGACCTACCGCATGGCTTGGTACCGTGGCCTGAAAACCACTTACTACCTCCGTGCCCTGGCTGCGACCAGCACCGAGAAATCGACCATCAACACCGGCAAGCTGAACGCTGTTTCCAGCGGCGGCAACCACGGTGATGACTCGGTACTCGCCGCTCCAGCCGGCCCGGCCCCCGTGCCAAAGGCCTGCGCAATTGACGAGCCGGATTGCGAAGCTTGCCAATAAGCTGAGCTGGTAAACGAACCCCCGCCAAGCCCTTTGGGTTTGCCGGGGTTTTCTTTGCCCGCACTGTAGTGAGCGGGCTTGCCCCGCGCTGGGTGGCGGAGCCACCCCAATAAGACCGCCGCAGTGTTTTAGGAAGACCGAGTTGCCTGGGTTTAGGGCGGCTTCGCCACCCAGCGCGGGGCAAGCCCGCTCACTACACGCCCACAAAAAAGCCCCTCGTGCGAGGGGCTTCTTGTGAGCGCTACCGCATCAGGTCATCTGGATGATGGTCTGCATGATGGTGCTCTGGGTAGAGATAGTCTTGGCGTTCGCCTGATAGTTGCTCTGGGCCTTGATCAGGTCCACCAGCTCGTTGGTCAGGTTGACGTTGGAGTTCTCCAGGGAGTTGGCCACGATCGAACCCAAAGTACCCGCTTGCGGGCTGTCAAAGCCTGGCTGACCCGAGGCGAAAGTCTCTCTCCAGGTGGTGCCGCCGGCTGGCTGCAGGCCCTGTTCGTTGTTGAAGCTGGCCAGAGAGATCTGGCCGATGGCCTTGCTCTGCTGGTTGCTGAAAGTGGCGAACAGCACGCCGCTGCCGTCGATTTTCAGGCCAGTGATCTGGCCGGTGGCGTAGCCATCGGTGACCGGAGGGTTACGGTAGCTGGCCGAGTTGTACTGGGTGATGTTGCCCATGTTGACGGCAATCCCGTCTTTGTTGGCATCAGCGCCATTGCTCGTCCAGGTGCCATTGACCATGCTACCCGGCTTCCAATCGTCAATGGTCATCGTGGTACCGGTGACGTTGGCACCCACGATTTTGGTGAGCTTGCCGGAACCATCAAAGGTCAAGGTGGACGGCACAGGCACCGTATGGTCGCTAGGATCGGCGCCGCTGATCGCCGAGCCGTCCGGGTTACGACCGTCAATCAACGTGTAGGAGTCCCAAGTATTGGAACCCGTCTTGACCATGTACTGCACCATCGAGTGGGCATTGCCCTGGGTGTCGTAGAGCGTGGTGGAGTACTGGGTGTTGAAACTGTCGGTCTTGGTTGGATCAAACGGGTGCAGTGTCTGATCGATCGGCAGGTCCGAGGAGTTCAGGTTACTGGTGGAATCCACCTTGGTGGATGCCTTCGGCGGCAGGTTCGCCAAGTTCAGCTGCAGGTCGACCAGGCCGCCCTTGACGATTTTACCGTTCTCGTCTGCCGCATAACCTTGCAGGCGCGAAGTGCCGGTGTTGTTGGTGATGTAGCCGTCTTTGTCGGCACGGAAAGCACCGCTACGGGTGTACTCCAGCGAGCCGTCGCTGGCCTTCTGTACGAAGAAGCCACCGCCCTGGATCGCCATGTCCAGGATACCGCCGCTGTTGTTCACATCACCTTGGGTGAACTGCTGGGACACTGCCGCCAGGTTCACACCGTTACCGATGCTGTTCTGGCCGGTGCCCAGTTTGGACGCCGCGTAGATGTCGGCGAATTCCGCACGGGACGATTTGAAGCCAGTGGTCGCGACGTTGGCGATGTTGTTGCCGGTCACGTCCAGTTGTTTGTTGGCCGCATAGAGGCCGCTAAGGCCGATGTTAAAAGACATGTTTCTCTCCCTCTGCCGTATTTAGCCGGCTCTATGTACCGATAGTCTGAATTTGCGACAGCTTGACGCTGCCCATGCCGCCTGCCAGGTTCAGCAACATTTCGCCGCCGGTCTTGCTCAAGGTCACGCTGGTGACCGTAGCTGGCAGCGAAGTGGCCAGGGCAACCGCGTCGCCCTTGTCATTCTTGGTGGTGGCCGCGAAGGTGTAGGTACCCGCTGGAGCAACCTCACCCGCGTCGTTTTTGCCGTCCCAGATAAAGTCCGAATTCCCGGCGTTCTGGGCACCCATGTCGATGGTGCGCACCACGTTGCCGTCTTTGTCGGTGATCTTGATGGAGACGTTGCCAACTGCCGACGTCACCGCCACCGACCCGGTCATGCTCTTGCTCGTATCCACCAGGGCCTTGTCGGTCTGGGTGATGATCGAACGACCCACCAACGACGAAGCCTGCAGCGCTTGCGACGAGCTGAAGTTGCTGGAAATCGCATTCACCGAGTCGTTCAGGGTGTTGATGCCTTCCAGGCTGCTGAACTGCGCCAACTGGGCCACGAATGCACCGTTGTCTTGAGGCGACAGCGGGTTCTGGTTTTTCAGCTGAGTCACCAGCAGTTGCAGGAACGCGTCCTTGCCCAGCGACTGGTTACCCGTGGCGGCGCTGGAGGCGCTTGCGACGTTGTCGGTCGCAGTCTTGACCTTGCTGTTGAAAAGGTCCTGGACCGCGGTGTTGGTTGATGAGGTATCAACAATGGCCATTATTCGGTGCCCCTTATCACTGACCCAGGGTCAGGACCTTCTGCATCATGGTTTTGGCGGTGTTCATCATTTCCGCGTTGGTCTGGAACGAACGGCTGGCGGAAATCATGTCGGCCATTTCCTCGACCACGTTGACGTTGGGGTAGTAGACATAACCCTTTTCGTTCGCGGCGGGATGGTTGGGCTCGTAACGGGCTTCGAGGTTGCTCTGGTCTTCGACCACGCCAAGCACCTGCACACCGGAACCGGCATTGCCCTGGTCCTGGAACAGCGAATCGCTGCCGCCGTTCTGGCCAGCCTGGAACATGGTGGCGAACACGGGATGACGAGCGCGGTAAGTCTGGTCAATGCTCGAAGACACGGTTTCGGCGTTGGCGATGTTACTGGCGACGGTGTTCAGACGGGTGGTCTGAGCGCTCATGCCACTACCGGCAATATTGAAAACACTGGACAGGGACATGGCTTACTCTCCACGCAGGGCTGACATCAGCCCTTTGAATTTGCTGTTGAGCAGGGTGAAGCTGGCCTGGAAGTTCACCGAGTTCTCGGCGTAGGCCGATTGCTCCAACTGGGCGTCGACGGTGTTCTGGTCGATCGACGGCTGCATCGGCGTGCGGTACAGCAACGACTCGTCACCATTGCTCAGGCCTTGCGCTTTGATATGACGGCTGTTGGTCATGTTCAAGGCGAAGGTGCCGTTCTTGGTCTTGTCCTGCTGTGCGGCGAGCACGGCGGAGAAGTCCAGGTCCCGAGCCTTGTAGTTCGGGGTGTCGGCGTTGGCAATGTTGTTGGCCAGGACTTCGGCACGCTGGGCGCGGAAGCCCAGGGCTTGTTCGTGGATACCGAGCGCTTTATCGAAGCTGATGCTCATGGCGGAAACCTTTAGGCTGACCTGCTTTTCATTAACAGGGTTATAGCAAGGTGTGTGCCAGGTTATGGAGGGCCCGAATTTAAAGGGTTTGAGGGGCGATTGCCGGCGGCAATGCCAGAAAAGCGGCAACGTGTTTCCGCGTGGCGCCAGTAAAGCGGCAATGGGGGATTGCCGCCCGAGGAAGGATTGCCGCAAAAAATGTGGGAGCTGGTTTGCCAGCTCCCACATTTTGACCGAGTGAACTCGACTTACTTAGCCTGGTAGATGATCCCAGGGCTGCACTGCACCATCTGGTAATGATCCGGCAGACCGTTCAGCGCTTCAGAAGCGCCGAGGAACAAATAGCCACCACGCTTGAGAGTGCCGTGGATCCGCAACAGGATGTCTTTCTTCACCTCGGCCGAGAAATAGATCAGCACGTTGCGGCAGAACACCATGTCGAACTTGCCCAAGCTGGCATAGCTGTCGAGCAGGTTGAACGAACGGAACTCCACGCGACTCTTGATCGGCGCCTTGACCGCCCATCGCCCGGCCCCTTTCGGATCGAAGTAACGTTGCAGGCGCTCTTGGGACAGACCTCGGCCCAGCGCCAAGCTGTCGTACTCGCCGGTCTTGCAGTTGGTAAGCATGGTGCCTGACAAGTCGGTGGCAACGATTTGCGCACCCGCCTTCAACTGCCCCATGTTGGTCCGTTCGAACTCATCGATGGACATCGAGATCGAGTACGGTTCCTGCCCCGAAGAACAGGCCGCCGACCAGATGCGCAGGCGCTGGCCCGGGCTGGCCTTGATGGCTTCCGGCAGCACCTTGCTCTTGAGCACTTCAAAGGGATAGGTATCGCGAAACCACAGGGTTTCGTTGGTGGTCATGGCATCCACCACCATTTCCTTGAGCCCGCTGCGCGGCTGGCCCTGGATACGCTGGACCAATTCGCCCAACGACTTGATGCCCTGCTGTTCCATCAGCTTGTTGAGACGGCTGGATACCAGGTACTGCTTGTTTTCACCGAGCAATATGCCACAGGCTTTTTCCAGGAAGACCCGGAATTGTTCGAAATCCAAATTACCCGTAGACAATGATACCGCCTCTTAAATCGTGTGACCGCCAGGGGAAATCCCCCTAGCCGTGATCTGCTGCCTTGATCCGGTCGACTACCCGGGCTGCCAGGTCATCCGGCCGGAATTTGGCCAAAAAGTCATCAGCGCCGACCTTCTTGACCATCGCCTGGTTGAATACACCCGACAACGAAGTATGCAGGATGATATGCAATTTTTGCATGCGTGGATCGTTGCGTATCTCGGCCGTGAGCGTGTAACCGTCCATTTCCGGCATTTCGATGTCGGAGATCATCATCAAGAACTCTTCTTCCGGCTTTTTGCCGTCGTCCGCCAACTTGCGCAGGTAATCCAACGCCTGGCGACCATCGTTGAGGGCTACAACCTCGACGCCGACCGTTTGCAGGCAACGGGTTACCTGCTTGCGGGCCACCGACGAGTCATCCACCGTCAGCACGCGCAGGGAGATCGCCTTGTGTGCGGTCTCGGCATCCACCACGCCCACGGAAATCGATTCCGAGGTGGGAGCGACTTCGGCGAGGATCTTCTCCACATCGATGATTTCCACCAATTGGTTATCAACGCGCGTCACCGCCGTGAGGTAGTGGTCGCGGCCAGTGCCCTTGGGTGGTGGATGAATTTCTTCCCAGTTCATGTTGACGATACGTTCCACCGAGCGCACCAGGAAACCCTGGGTCTTGGTGTTGTATTCAGTGATGATCACGAAGGGATTCTGGCGATCCTGCAACGCGGGCGAGCCAGTGGCCAGCGCCAGATCAAGAATCGGAATGGTCGCGCCGCGGATATTGGCCACGCCGCACACCACCGGGCTGGATTTGGGCATGATCGTCAGCTTGGGGCATTGCAGCACCTCCCGCACCTTGAACACGTTGATGCCATATAACTGCTTGCCGTCCAGGCGAAAAAGCAACAACTCCAGGCGATTCTGCCCTACCAGCTGTGTGCGCTGGTTTACTGAATCCATTACACCTGCCATGCCTTTACTCCTACGCTAAAACCTTGAGCCATACCTAGAGGACAGCGCGCCCCCAACACTAAACGGCACGAGCTTTGCTATTTGTTGGCTATGGATATTAAAACGACAGTTTCCCGACGCCTTCAATTACCACGGTACCGTAGATTGCTCTGCGCACCGCTGGCGTTGCTCGCGTTGAGCCTCGGCACCACGGCCCGCGCAGACAACGTCACCTTGCCTGATCTACTTATCGGCGTCACTCAGGGCTTTCTTGAGTTCACTGTAGAAGATTATCTGGCGACCACCCAGACGCCTGGGCGTTATGAAATCCAGGTCAGCCAGTTGGACCCACGCCTGCGCATGCCAATGTGCGACAAGGAATTGACAGCGTCCCTGGAAAGCCCCGCCCAACCCATCGGCCGCGTGACGGTGAAAGTACGCTGCGAGGGCGCGTCCCCCTGGACCGTGTTTGTGCCGGCGCAGGTGAAGCTGTTTCGCGATGTAGTGGTTGTGGCTCGTCCGCTGAAACGCACCGGCATCATCGGTTTCGACGATGTTGTGCTGCGTGAGCGAGACATCAGCATGATCAACCAGGGCTATTTGACGTCACTGGACCAGGCTGTCGGGCAAAAATTGACCCGACCAGTGGTCACCGACCAAGTCATCACGCTGGTGCATCTGGAGCAGGCCGAAGTCATTCGCAAGGGTGATCAAGTGGTGATTTCCGCCAGCAGCGGTGCGCTGAACGTGAAAATGCCGGGGGAAGCGCTGTCCAACGGCGGCATGAGTGAGCAGATCCGCGTGAAGAACCTTAATTCCAATCGCGTGATCAAGGCACGGGTGACAGCACCTGGCCAAGTCGAGGTGGCTTTATAGACTACTGGTATCAGGCGCCAGCTTTTCCTACACTGTCGACTGGATGTCGGCCTGTGCAGTTTATTGTCAATCGAGCCTAAAGTTTGTCCGGGTATGGCCGAAAACATGGCAAGCGTCCAAATACCCAGAGGTTTTTTTATCATGGTCATCGATTTCAGCCGTTTAAATAATTCCCAGGCTTTGCCCGGCAGTACGCGCACCACGGGTGCCAAGGACAGCGCAGAGGCCAAGCCACAGGCCCTGCCCGTCAAGGCAGAACAGGCCAGCGCCAGCCAGAGCGGGGAATCCGTACACCTGAGCAATGAGGCTCAACAGTTGCAGAAGGTCACTGACTCGCTGCGCGATCAACCGGTTGTCAACAAAGCCCGCGTGGCCGAGTTGAAACAGGCTATCGCCGATGGCAGCTATAAAGTCGACAGCAACCGTGTAGCCAGCAAGCTGCTTAATTTCGAAGCCGAGCGCTAGGCAAAGGCCTGCGCCGGGCTTTTGGACGCTTAAACCCCAAGGCCAGCCATGCATCACGACGAAAATCTGCTTCAACTGATCATTGATGATCTAGCGCCGACCCAACACTTGCTTGAGCTGCTCAAGGAAGAATCCCTGGCGCTTTACGGCCGTGACATGCCCCTACTGGAAGACATTCTGGCGCGCAAGCAGTCACTGATTGTGCTGCTTGAACAGCACGGCAAAAAACGCAGCCAGATCCTCATCAGCCTCGGCCTGCCGGCAGACCACGACGGTCTGGCGCAATTGGCCAGTCACTCCTCGGTCGGCGATCAATTGCTGGCGCAGAGCAAAGAACTCAACCTTTGCTCGCCCAGTGCCAGGAAGCCAACCTGCTCAACGGTCAGTCGATCCAGATTCAGCAAGCTACGACCGCCAACCAGTTGCGTATACTTCACGGCGGAGAGCCTCCGGCGCTGTATAACGCCCAAGGCTCCACCTCACGCCTGGTCAAACCAAGCACCCGCAGCCAAGCCTGACACCCGTTTACAGCGCGGCCTATCCAAGGCGTGTTACATGCTGGCAAAATGCTGGCTCTTGCGTGTAGTTGTATTTTGTCTGGAGATGGAAGAACCGTGTTCAACGCCCTTAATGCGGAAGATGCACCGCAGCCACCCAAGGTCCTCACCACGCCTCTGGAAATCGCCAGCACCTTGCGGATGCTGCAAGAAAGCCATGACCCGCTGATCATTACCTTCCACGAACGCAGCCAGCGCTTCCAGAGTTACCTGGTGGACGTTGATCGCGACAGCGGTACCGTGGCCCTGGACGAGATGATCCCCCGCGACGGCGAACGCCACCTTGAGAACGGCGAACCCTTCCGCATCGAAGGCTTCCACGAAGGCGTACGCGTTGCCTGGGAAAGCAGCGGCACCATGACCGTCAGCGAAAAGACGGTCACCGCATCTATACCGGCAGCATGCCCGACGAGGTGGTCTACCATCAGCGCCGCAACGCCTTCCGCGCAGCCCTGAAGCTGGCCCAACTGGTGAATATCGAAATAGGCGGCGAGAAACTAAAGGCTCCCATTGCTGGCAAGCTGCTGGATATATCCGCCACCGGCTGCAAACTGCGCTTTGAAGGGGATATCTCCGAGCGCCTGCAACTGGGCCAGGTCTACGACCGCTTTATCGCCGCCCTGCCCTTTGGCAGCATGACCACATCTGTCGAACTGCGTTACCTGCACTTCGAAGAGAAGATCAACACCACATTTGCGGGTGTTCGCTTCCACAATATGAGTGGCCTGGTACAACGCCAGGTCGAGCGATTCGTGTACCAACTGCAGCGTGAAGCACGACGCTTCGACAAAGACGACGATTTTTAAAGCTAAAGATCGCGACAAATAAACGGGCAGATCCTGATGGGATCTGCCCGTTTTTGCATTCAGGGGCGCGCCCTGCTCAAGTCGTGGGGGTGGTCGTCCGGATCTGGATGCTCGGGTTCAGGCTCAGTTTCGGCGGCCGGCGACTCCACCGGCGATTGCTCCGGTTCGTCCTCAGCCTCTGGCACGGTGGTTTGCATCTGGTCTTGCACCACCTGCTCATCCACCCGAGGATCAAGCGCAGCCACCAACGGAGAGCTGGACATACTGTCGGGCATCGCCACGTGATGCAGCGGTGCATCGTCCACCTGATGCAGGTTGGTCACCGCTTTTGGCCGAATGCGCCACACCAGGATCAACGCGCACACACTGAAAAACGCATACAGCATGTGGCTGCCAAACATCTTCATGACCACACCTGCCAGCAACGGCCCGACACTGGCACCCACGCCATAGGTCACTAGCAACATGGCCGTGAGCGACACCCGGCGGTCACCCTCTACGTGGTCGTTGGAGAACGCCACTGCCAGCGGATACAGGCAAAACTGCACCAGGGAACACACGAAGCCAGCCACAAACAGCACTTCCAGCGGCACCTGTGTCAGTACCGCCAACGGCAACGCCGCCACCGCGAGGCAGAGGGCAAAGCAGCGAATCAGCAGCGCGCGGTCATAACGGTCCGACAGCCAACCCAGCGGCCACTGCACCAACAATCCGGCAAAAATACAGCTACCCATGAACAGACCTACCTGCTCCGTCGTCAGCCCTTGCTGTGAAGCATAGAGCGGCGCCAAACCGTAGAACGAGCCCACGATCAGCCCCGCACCCAACACCGTACTCAGCGACTGCGGCACGCGCTTTATAAAGAAGCGCGGCTCCATTGGCGCAGGATGCAGCGGCGCCGGGTGAATACGCCGCGTCATGGCCACCGGCACCAGGCACAACGCAAAGCACAGTGCCACCAACATCAGCAGTTCGAGGCCGAGTTGGGGATGCATCACCAGGATCAATTGCCCCAGCACCAACCCCAAGTAAGAGGCAATCATATAGCCGCTGAACACCACGCCACGCTGCTTGGCGTCCGCCTGCTCGTTAAGCCAGCTCTCGATGACCATGTACTGGCACATCATCCCCAGGCCGACGATCATCCGCAGCACAATCCAGGCCGGCAGCCAGTTGATCAGGCCGTGGCCCAGCACTGCCGCACCGACAATCCCGGCACACGTGGCGTAGGCACGAATATGCCCGACCCGGGCAATCAGGCGGTGCCCGATCTTGCCACCCAGCACCAGGCCAAAGTAGTTGGCCGCCATCAGCGCACCTACCCACAGACTGTCGACATGGTCGGCCGCCAGGCGCAAGGCCAGGTAAGTACTGAGCAGGCCGGAGCCGATCAGCATCATCAAGGAGGCGAAATAAAGGGCTCGAAAAGATTTCCAGATCTGGCGCATCGGCGTTCCGAGCGGCTCCTTGCGGTGAGAGACAGGGCTATCGGCATGATAGTCCGGGGTGGCAGGGTCCGGACAGGCAGCAAATGCTGTTTCCGGGGATTATTTTGCTTAACAGCTCAGACGCTACCCGACTGCTTGCAAGGTACACAAATGGCGATAAATACACCGCGCACCTGCTGTGAACCCTGAACACCGGCAAGGTTCGACCCGTCCCATTGAACGCCCACAAAAAAGCCCCGCCAGAATATTCTGTGCGGGGCTTTGAATCTGGTGTCCCAGGGCCGGTTCGAACGGCCAACCTTCCCCCTTAGGAGGGTCAAAAGACAGCCAGCAAATACAGGGCGGCACCAGAGAATCAGGGACTTTACGTTCCATTGAGTACAGCGGAACACAACGGTATAGTGTTTTTGCTGTCACCCTGCTGTCACGGTCGAACCCTTGAAAACCAAAATCACTCAAAAGCTGATCGGCAGCCTGGCCGCCGAGGCGAAAGCATACCGCGTGCATGACACCGTGCAACCGGGTTTCTTCATCCGCGTGCTACCCAGCGGGCACAAGTCCTACATGGTCACCTGGGGGCGCAACAAGAACGCCACCCTGGGGCGCGTTGGCGTCCTCACGCTCGATCAGGCCAGAACCGAGGCCGCCCAGTACCTGGCCGACGCGCACGCCCACGGCGAGCCCCTGGCAGTTGCCCAGGGCCGAAAGGGCATAGCCATCCCCTCTCTGCGTGAATTCATCGACGACACCTATATGCCGTGGTTCAAGGCCCACCACAAAGGCCATGAAAAGACCCTGCACACGCTCAACAACAACTTTGACGCGATCATCCCTCGGCGCCTGGGCGATATCACGGGTCGCGATCTGGAGCAGATCCGCACCGGATGGATGCAGGCCGGCAACAAGCCTTCGACGGTGAACCGCAAGATGGGCTCAATCAGCGGGGTATTCAGCCGGGCGGTCGAGTGGGACTACATCGCGGATCACCCCTTGGCCAAGCTGAAACAGCTCAAGGTCGACTCAAACGGGGTTATCCGATACCTGAGCACTCAGGAAGCCAAGCGCCTGCGGGAAGCACTCGACGCCCGCCAGGATGAGGCGCGCGCCGAACGCGAGACGGCGAACAAGTGGCGGGCAGATCGAGGCAAAGAGCAGATGCAAAGTTTGCTGCAGCTGCCCTTCACTGACCACCTGAAGCCTATGGTGCTGGTATCGCTGAATACCGGCATGAGGCGCGGCGAGCTGTTTGACCTGAAATGGCCGGCCGTGAATTTCGACACCAGGACGGTTACAGTCGCCGGCGACACCACGAAGACGAGCGACACGCGGCACATTCCGATGAACAAGGAGGCGTTCGGAGTGCTGGACGAGTGGAAAAAGCAGAGTGGGGATTCCCAGTATGTGTTCCCTGGGCAGGACGGCGGCCGCTTCGAGGACGTGAAAAGCGCTTGGCTCAAGCTACTGGAGCGGGCGCAGATCGAGGCGTTCCGATGGCACGATATGCGGCATGACTTCGCATCGCGCCTGGTGATGGCCGGCGTGCCGCTCAACACAGTGCGGGATCTGCTTGGGCACGCCGATATCAAAATGACTTTGCGCTACGCTCACCTGGCGCCGGGAACAAAGGCGGCGGCGGTGGAGCTAATTTAGGCGGACTTGTTTCGCATCCTCTTATAGTCCTCATAATCAGGTTCGAATGGCTTGTTATTGGCCAAAAATCTGACGTATTCCTCGACCAAGGGCCACTCATCCTCAACGAGCTGCAGGTTTACCTTTGGCGTCATGCGTGGCGTGAAACCAAAGGTCTCGACATATCCATTCAAATCCCCGAATACGTCGAAATTTCCTTTGAAGTAGCTCATCCCATTGATGAGCATCGCCACCATCGCCAGATCATCACCGGCGAAGTCAGGGCCCAGGCTGCCTGCTCTCAGCTTATAAAGCGTTTCATTCTCGGACCAGATCGCAGTAAAGGCGACCATGAAGCCAATCTTCTCCTGATCTTTGTGCCGAGGCTTAAACGGATTCGTGATTGTCCGGTCGGAAAGGCCATTCTCCACGCACGTTTCCAAAATCTTAACGATTTTCTCGTTGCGCGATCCTGCGAACAACTCAAGAGCCGCCTTTAGGTACGGATCGACCCTGGCCGATAGGACGACCTTTTTTGAGCGGTTTGCCATGAATCAACCCCTTAGCGTCTACAAACTTTTTGCTTGCAGATCATGTTACTTACAAATAGGATGCTTACGTTCCATTCAGTATCATACAGACCAACGGAACGATCAAGGGGAAACAAAATGAATGCAGCTCTACAGTTTGACCCGTCTCAAATCTCCATTGGGGTTGATGAGGCGGCACGGATCACGGATTGCACTCGGACCGGCATCTATAAGGCCATCGCCGCCGGCGACCTGAAGGCTTTCAAGATCGGTCGTCGTCGCCTGATTCTGGTGTCGGAGCTGAAGGCTTTTGTTGAGCGCGCCGCTAAGGCTGGTGCTCGGTGAAGGCTCGCCCTGGGATGGCCTTAGAAGGGGTTGTCGAACCGGTGCTACCAACACCGGCCCGACGTATCGCATCGGAATGCTTTGGGAAGCCACAGATGAGACTGATCAATTCTACTGCCAGCGCCGCCAATAGCGCCAGCGAGGCACACAACCTGATCAGCGGCCGACGCGCGCTGATCCTGACTCCGGAACGCGCCAACCTGATTGGGCGACCCGGCCTCCTGCTACACGCCGACGGCGACTACTGGCTGATGGTGGTCGAGGGCAAGCGGTACCGCGTCCTCACTCGCAGCCTCATGCAATTGCCTGATGACTTCACGCCGCCGCCAAAGGCTGCAGCATTGTGGAGGGCCGCCAAATGCGCGTAGAGCCAATCGAACCCGCCCAGCCAGACCCGGACAGCCACTCAACAGAGGCGCAAGCCCTGAGGATGATTCAGGCCCTCAAAGTCGGGCCGGTGTCCTCCATCGACGCGGCACGCTCCCTTGATATTGTTCACCCGCCCTCCACGATCCGACACCTGAGGCGCAAAGGCTGGGCAATCATGACGGAATGGTGCTACCAGACCGCCGCACCAGGCAGGCGCCCGCACCGGGTTGGCCTGTACGTCCTTACCAAGGAAAGCCAGTAAACGAGCCGCGTAGACGCCCTCATTCCCGAGGGCGTCGGTGCGTGCCTGCCTGCGAGTTGCCGAATGGCCAGAAAGACTAAATACAAGGTCGACTTCGGCGGTGGTCGAGTACTGGCCTTGCCCTATCGACTGCTGATCAGTGACGCCTTCGACAATCTGTCGACAAAAGCCGTGACCGTGCTGATCAAGCTGGCCAGGAACTACAACGGCCGCAACAACGGCGATCTGTCGTGCACAGCCTCAATGATGGCCAAGGGGAAGCCCATGGACGCCAAGACGCTTTCCTCTGCCCTGGCCGAGCTGATTGACGCAGGGTTGATCATTCGCACCAGGGAGAACCGCAAGGGAGGCAGGGAGCAGGGAATGGCTCGTTGCGCGCTGTACGCGATCACCTGGGCGGCGATAGACGACTGCCCGGGGAAGGATCTGGAAATAGGGCCTGGCCCGCCACGCTTCAAGTTCGTGTAATTCGAGTTTTTCGGTGGGAATTTTTCCGTCGAGTAGTGGGAATTTTTCCCAGTTATCGACCTTTAACTGTCCCGTTGCGTCCCGTTAGTTTTCTTGATTGGCGGGGTACTGGGATTTTTCCCACTACCTTTCAATAAAACCGGGGCCTCCAGCGGTGTAGCTGGAAGGAAAATATCCCACCCTTATTAAATTACCACCACCAGGGGTTAATAAGATGGGACCACAGACGTACCAACAGGCCCGATGCACCCATGGGTATGCAGGGAAATGTAAGCGTATCGGAGGCTTCACTTTCCTTGTTCTCGACTGGTTGCCTTGGACAAAGATCGGAATGTGCAGACCGTGTGCCGAGGAAGTGAGGAAGGACCTTATCTACCTCGCTGAGAAGGCACCCACCGCCAACAAATGAAAAAGGGCACCACCCGGTGACGGGGTAGTGCCCTTGATACTGCGAAAGTTTCGTTGTTTCAGGCTTGGTCGGACAGCAGCCTGTATTGCGTCATGTAGGTCTCGTCGTCAATCAAGCCGCAGTTGAGTAGCGCCGACAAGTTCCCCTGTGCGATCCCGTACTTAGAATCGGCGAGTGGGCCTCGCGCTTTGGCGGCCTTGATCGCATCATCCACCGCCTTCTCCACCAGCCGCTTCCCAGTCCAGTACACATCAAGCTTTGAAGCGTCAGTGAAGTCGATCAGGCCTGCACCCAGGGCGCGGTACCGAAGTCCAAGCAGGGCCAGCTCGGCGACTTGCTCACTGTCCAGCCCTTGCAGCGCTTGGTGATTCGCAAATGATATGCTCATTGGTCACCCCCGGCGCCCAGCGCAACACGCGCGGACAGGGCAGCGGCAATTTCCTCGCGATTGCAGTCGGCGGTGTCGGCGCCGTCAGCGGCCAAGTTCCAAGCGACGTCTACCAGGTTGCGGACGTGCTGACTGGTGCCCTCGGCAGCCAGTGCGGCATAGAGCACTGCCTCAAGCTTGCGCAGGACGATCTGGGCGCTTTCGAGATCCTCAAGCGCGTCATGGGCGACTTCTTGGATGGTGCGGGCCTGGGCGCTCATACGGCACCTCCAAGCAACAGCGCGCGCAGCTTGATTTCTGAACGCAGGGAGTGCACCCGGCCTGCAAGGGGGTGGCCGGCGGCCTGCATCATTGGAACAACTTCATCCACCAGGATGCTTTCCAGTTGAACGGCAAGACCCATCAGGTCGCGAAACAGCTGTTCGCGTGAGGTCTGGCCCTCAGGCTTTCCTTGGATGATCAGAGCGTTACTGGTATTTTGGTATGGTTGCATGACGTGTACCTCTAAGTTTCGTCGTGTGATAGCCGGCCCGGTGGTTGCACACCGGGTTGGCACCTCTTCTGAGATGACCCAAATCTGGATCATCGATTCAATCGGCTAAGGTTTCAGCCGATTACTGCTTGCCCTTCTCGCTGATCCAGCCCGCCGCCCAGCTCAAGGGGTCTTTCGACTCCATCGGCTCAAGTGGCTTTCCTGCCCGTGCTGCCCTGATCCCTTCCTTTGCCGTCTCTTCGTGAATCCACACGGTGGTGTGCTTGTACCCTTCGGCGATCCTGCGCGCCTTTAGATCTCTCTGGCGCTCATTGCTGGTCTTGGGTGTCGGCTTTTGTCTTCGGTCATCTGGCACCTCGTTTGTACTAACGTGGATAGGATATTTGCACAGTGTTAGTACTAACGCAACAGAAGGATGCAAAATAATTGCAGCCCCCAATCTGAGGGATCTGCACGGCCGAGATAACACGGGATTGCGTGGCAACTACCGAGGATTTCTCGGTAGTTTCGCGAGAAGGTCGTAAAGGATTTGGTCCACCACCGCCGGTGGAATACCTCAACTCCCCTGCACCGGAGGAAGTTACAACCGCATCTGCCGGATGACCTGGCGCGGATCGGCGCCGGCGGATATCGCTGAGATTGCGTCCTTGGTCAACTGGTCCAGGGCCTGCTGTTCGAAAGCCTCGGCCATGGATGCAGCCTTGCGCACGATCAGCAGCGCCAGTTCGGGCGGGAATGTGGTCTTGGATGGGTCGGGCAGGTAATCGCAATCGATGACTGACATAGGGGCTCCTGAGATGTCCTGACTTCTCAGGGTATCTCGACGCGATGCCAGGTGAAAACTCTGCGTACAAGCGAAGAGGCAGGGAATTATCGTGCTGTGTGACGGTTTGGTCTCACTGAGACGGTTTGGTCTATCTGGCAGATCGGGAGTGGTTCAGATTTTCTCGGTACTCAGCCCGGGCGTTGCGAGACAGACCATATGAGCCGAATCGGACCGTAGGGTCTGGCTGGCCGGTAACGCTTCTAACGTTACTTTGCCGTTACCTAACGCGGCTAGATGCCTGACAGCAGGTCGGAGCAGGTATTCCACCACTGGTGGGAAACATATCGACGACCACTCGACGACCACTCGACGACTGATCGACGCCCGATCAGCGAATACCGAGATCCGTCCAAAACTGGACGCATCAAAACCGCGCCACGTTTTCATATCTCGCAAAACGTGGCGCGGAAACCTGACATCCCAAAACGGTAGGTCAGCCCTCCCGCTCCATCCTCAACCTGAGGCCGGACTGAGCCGAAAATCCGGCCGTGTATCACTTTGCATAACATCGACTTACTGCAACAAAAATTCCCTTCTACACCCGCTGCAAACCAACTATTTCAGTCCCATACAGTCCCGTTCCGTGTAGCACCTGAGGTGCACCCTAAAAGCACTGGATATATGTTCAGATCAGACGTAATTTGGTTCCCGTAAGGCTTCCAGCAGCTCATCGAGGACAGATCATGTCGACTACCACCAAGCCCCGCGGCCACCAGGCCAAACCAACCCGCGCCGAAGTTAAAGCCGCTTGGGGGCGCCTGCGCACAGCAGCGGACCAAGGCAGCGTCCAGGCAAGCGCCCTTCTGATCGCGCTCGTTGAAAACCGCCCGCTGATCGCCACCACAGACACCCTTTCGGCATAGCGGAACCAGACCAAATGAAAAGTAGCGTCGAAGAGATCCGCCAAATCGTCCGCCGGCGTGCCCAGTCTCTCGGCATCAGCATTGATCCCGTCCCTACAGGTGGGTATCGCATCCATGGCCGTAATGGCTACGTCGACTTCCGCGTAATTGACCTGGCGGACGTAGACGTTAAAGACCTTGCGCCGAAGCGCTGGGACTGACCCTCACAAAATTGGAGAAACGAACTCAGATGAAAACACTACGCGCTGAATCTGGCGGTAAAAGCCGCCTGGTAGGGATGTGGAAATTCCCCGAAACCGGTCCGTTTGCAGACCTCTACGCCGTCGCCCGCGAGGCTCGGAATCACGTCGAGGGCCTGCAGATCGCGGCAATGGGCATCATCAATGACGCCCGCCGCTCGGATAGTGCGAAACAGGAAGACATCCGCGCAACCGCGAAAGATCGGCTTTACTTCCTGGGCCAACTGCAGCGTGATTTTGAAAAATACAAAGAAAAGGTGAAGGAGCGCGCCGACAAGGTGACCGCTGTTAAACCGTATCGGGATAACGACCCTATCGCCGTCCAGATCGACCTGGCCCTTGCTTCCCAGTTGCGCGCCATGAAGCCAGCAGAGCGCAACGCAACGCTTCTGGCGGGCACTGACAAAGCCTACGTTGACGCCGCACTTCGCCTCCCTCGCGAGCTTAGCGGTGTCAGCAGCGAGTGGTATGCCCGAATCACCAAGGAGGCCCTGGTGCGCGCGAATCCTCGGGAAGCGCAAGAGATCGCCGACCTGACCGAAGCGGCAGACGCCGCACAGGACGCGCTTCGGACAGCCTTCGGCCTGATCGGTGCCGACGCGGGCATCAGTCTCGACGAGCGTGTTGACGCGGCCGGCGAGGCTGCAAAAGAGCTGGTGCAAGGTCCGGCAGAATCCACCATTGAGCGCATCCAGGAGCGCCTGGAGCGGGTCAAGCAAGAAGAGGAAGAGGCCGACGAGGCGCTCAAGAAGCAAATCCAAGGCGAAGGGGCTTAAGCATTGGCCAAGCCGTTGCCACCAGCAGAGGCGGCGCCGGGCCGAGTTTCCGGGGGCGATTCGCTCCCGGCCATTCCGGCAACCCTGGGGGCGCTCAGGCCAAACCCAGGCCATCCGGGAGAAACTCGCGGCGGGTGCCGAAGCGGTAACCAAAAGATCCTGGCAGCCGCCAAGAAGGGCGATATGCAGGCTTGCCGCCTGATCCTTGAGCGACTGGTACCGCCAGTGAAGGCCACCGCCGAGGTGGTCAGCTTCGACCTTGACGACACCGACCTGCCCAGCGCCGCCAAGTCGATCTTGCGCGCAGTGGCGGCAGGCAACCTTCCTCCCGACCAAGGCCGCTCTCTCATTGAGGGCCTGGGCGCCGTCGCGCGAGTGATCGAGGTAGCAGAGCTGCAGCGGGCCATTGAGGACCTACGCCAGCAGATGGAAGGAATGCAGCGATGAGCTGGCGCGAACAGCTCCGCAAAATTCGCAAACAGCTTGAGGGCCTCCACGGCGACCCTATCGCAAACGCGATCGGGAAAGTCATGGACGAATGCGAGGCAAACGCATGGGGGCCGGAAACGCACATGACGCAGGAAGAGCTTGAGGCGGCCAGCTTGGACACGGCTGAGCTCCTGTCACTGCTCGATGGCGCCAGTCAACCGCACAGGCCACGTCTTGGCCGGCTTGAATGAAAGGAACACTTATGACATCGAAATACTCAGGAATGCAGGGCGGCTTTGCAGCGCAGATTAGAGAGTTTGCCGAGCAGGCCAAGGAAGCCATTGATGCAACGGTGCGAGATGTTGTCATCGAGATTGGAAATCGAGTGATCAAGATGTCGCCAGTAGGTAACCCTGAAATATGGGCACAGAACGCCGTTGCGACCCAATACAACAAAGCCGTCGACGATCACAACAGCGCACTGCGCAGTGATCCGGCCAACCTCACGAAGGCCGGAAGGCTCAAGAAAGGCCGCAAGCTCAACGACGGCATGGACATCAAGGCGCCCGAAGGCTACGTCGGCGGTAGATTCAGAGGGAATTGGCAGTTTTCCTTGGATGCTCCTTCGACTGAAGTCATGGAGCGTATAGATCCAACTGGAAGCGCTGCCCTGGAAGAGTTGGTAAGTCGTGCAAATGCAATGACAGTCGGGCAGGTCGCCTACATTGTCAACAACCTCCCGTATGCGATTCCCCTTGAGTACGGACACTCCAAACAATCACCGCATGGAATGGTTAGGGTCACCCTGGCCAGCTTCCAGCAGATCGTCGAAGACGCAGCGCGGAGGAACGCGATTTGAACGCCTTTCAAGAGCGATTCACCGAGGCGTGCAAAACTCAGAAATTCAAACCCTACGAACTGATCCAGGGGCCAGACGCGGGATACACGGTGTGGGAGGTCCAGCACGTCAGCGGCGGCCAGCAGGTGACCGTGGACGGGCCATTCTTCACCGAGGATGAGGCCAGGGTTTCGGCCGATCTGCTGAGGGGCACATTCCGCGGCGCCCGGGCCAGTGAGGCGATATACAACCGGGTGTGGAACTACGATCCACGCCAGGAGCAATTGACCATCGATCAGGCGCATATGTCGCGCGCAGTGCTCGCCATTCGCCTTGGGCTTCCCGCCCCTTCCACCAATCCATAGGAGGCCCCATGGCCGATACAGCATTCAATAACGCCCCGATGACCACGATCAAGCTCTATGGTCAGCTCCGGCAGTTCGGCAGATCCTACGACCTTGCAGTGCGTACGCCGGCGGAAGCCTTGAAGGCCCTGTGTGTGCAGATCCCAGGTCTTGAGCGATTCATCTCAAATGCACGATCGCGCGGGCTTGTGTTCGCCGTCTTCAGAGGCAAGAAGAACATTGGCGAGAGCGAGCTGAACTATCAGGGCCAGGGCGACATCATCATTGCGCCGGTAATCGTCGGCAGTAAGCGCGCGGGAATCTTGCAGACCATTGTGGGAGCGGTACTCATCATAATGAGCCCGTTCACAAACGGCGCCACCCTCGCCCCGGGTATAGCCTTGGCGGCCGGTGGCGTCATCCAAATGCTAAGCCCCCAAGCGAAAGGCTTGAAGACCAGTTCAGCCCCGGAAAACACTCCGGGATACGCATTTGGGAGCGCTAAAAACACCACGGCGGCCGGCCTGCCGGTGCCACTGTGCTGCGGGCATCGTCGGTGGGGTGGTGCAATTATAAGCGCCGCTATATATGCGGAGGACCGGGTATGACCGCGATCGACTATTCGCCAATGACCACCATTCTGCTCAGTGGCTCGCTGGCAAGGAAGTACGGCAGGCGCCACACATATGCACTATCGGCTCACGGCGATACCAGGGGAGGCATTGAGGGCAATCGACGTGAACCACCCCGGCTTCCTGGGCGACATAGCGCGAGCAAGGTCTATCGGCCTGGAGTTCGCAGTTTTCCGCAACGGGAAGAACGTAGGCGAATCTGAGCTGGCGCTCGGTGGCGCCAGGGAGATACGGGTGGTGCCGGTGATCACGGGCAGCAAACGCGCCGGGCTACTCCAAACCATCGTTGGTATCGTGCTGATCGTTGCCAGTCCGTTTACCAATGGTGCGACGCTCGCCCCAGGGCTGGCGCTGGCGGCGGGCGGGGTGATTCAAATGCTCAGCCCTCAGGCCAAGGGCCTCAAGACCAGTTCAGCGCCAGAGAATACGCCCGGTTATGCTTTCGGCAGCGCGAAGAACACGACCGCTTCGGGATACAAGGTACCACTCTGCTACGGCAAGCGGCGCGTAGGCGGGGCGATTATCAGCGCGGCCATTTACGCCGAAGACCAGATGTAGCCAGACTGGTATAAAGTCACGCACCACCTCAAGAGGACGAAATATGCACAGGATTCTGCTCACCGCCGCTGTCGTTTTGCTGGCCGGCTGTTCAAGCACACCGGTAGAGCCCGGTTCGGCCAAGCGCGTGCCTGCCGATCGGGTTTACGCCTACCAGGCCGCCGTTCCAGGTGGTGCTACGTTGGTGGTAAGCCGGGATAACGGGTTCTGGGCTTCGGGTGGCTGTATGGCGACCGTGCTCATTGACGGGAAAAAGGTCGCACGCATCAACACTGGCGAAGTGGTGAAATTCCAGGTCAAGCCGGGCCGTCATATTGTCGGCATCGCTGGTGATGATGAGGGCAACGGCCTTTGCGCGATGCAGATCGGCCAGCCAGTCAAGGAGACGGCATCAGAGGTGGCAGCGGGCGAGGTTCAGAAGTACCGAATCTCTGGCACCCAGAACGGCACGGACATCCGCCCAAGCTCCCTTTGACCTGCCACCGTGTCGAAAGCAACACAGTGTGTTGAAACCTACACACTGTGGCGTTTTCACCACCCGCCCGGCGATGGCTCAGATTTGAGCCATCCGAGATGCGCTCAGTTTTGAGCACATCTAATGCGCGCAAAGCTGCTCACATCTCCCCGCCTTTTTGAGTATGCCTATCCAGATACAGGCTTATTTTGCCTTTCTCGGGCTTTTCGCTTGATAAGTAACACCCAAAGTGAAACAGTATTAGTAGAACGCCCTAACTGATACAGGCACCCATCATGTTCATCCGCGCATATCTCCGAGCCTCCACTGAAGAGCAAGACGCCGGCCGCGCCCGCGCCTCGCTCGAGCAGTTCGCCAGCGACCATAACAAGGTCATCGCCAGCGTGTACCTGGAGAACGCCAGCGGCGCCACCGCCGACCGGCCGGAGCTGCTGCGCCTGCTGAAAGATGCGCGCAAGGGTGACGTGCTGCTGGTGGAATCCATCGACCGGCTATCCCGTCTCCCGGTGGAGGACTGGCAAAGCTCAAGGCCGCGATCGACTCCAAGGGCCTGCGCATCGTCGCGCTCGATCTGCCGACCAGCCACCAGGGAATGCAGGACACCAAGGGCGACGAGTTCACCGGGCGGATGCTTGGGGCCATCAACTCCATGCTGGTGGAAATGATGGCGGCGATCGCGCGCAAGGATTACGAGCAGCGCCGCGACCGGCAGGCCCAGGGCATCGAGAAGGCCAAGGCCGCCGGCAAGTACCAGGGGCGGCCAGTGGACGCTGATCTGCACAAGCGCGTGACCGAGCTGCTCGGCGCCGGCCTGGGCATTCGCGCGACGGCCCGGCACGCCAACTGCTCCACCACCACCGTACTTAGGATCAGAGACCTGGCCACAGCCTGAGCCGCCCACAAAAAAGCCCCGCCTGAGCATCGCCCGGCGGGGCTTTTTGTTGGCCTGCTGCTGCCACCCTGCTGTCACGGGAAAAGTGATCTGGCAGTGAATCGGCGGGAGAGGCCCGGTTTATATGGTGTCCCAGGGCCGGTTCGAACGGCCAACCTTCCCCCTTAGGAGGGGGATGCTCTATCCAATTGAGCTACTGGGACAAATGACAGCCACCGAGCCAAGGGCGCTGCGACGGACGGCGTGCATGTTAACGGCCAAGGTGGGTTTTGTCATGTCGTCCGTTGGCTTTTTTGAGTGTAGGTCGACCCCTCCTGTGACGATCAGGGTTTTGCCCAGTAAACACAGGCACATGGCGCTATCGTGCAAAATGCACTCCCCTAAAATGCCAGCATTGCAAATTGCAACCTAAAGAGCGTTTAAAGTAGACTCAAGACATTGATTTTATTGAATATATAGATTGGCACAAGACCTGCAATACCTCTCCTACAAGACCCATTCAGCCACGGCGTCAAGCGGAGAACATGACCATGAACAGTGCCCTTCTGTTGAGCCTCAATGCCGTAGCCCTGGCTGCATTGGTGACGTTTCACTTTCAAACGACTGGTACGAATGACCCCGCACAGATCAGCCAGGCCGTGCCACACCACCTGCAACAGCGCCCGCAGCTGGCAGTGATGACCCCAAACGTGCAATCGCAGGTACGCCTGACTCAAGGCGATCAAGCTGCGCCCGTCTCTGAACACTGGGTTTTTGAGGAAACCACTCATGACCAAATCTGCCTGGCTGTTTCTATGCCTGACCCTCGCCACCGGCATTTTCGGCCTGAGCGCTAGCTCTGAAGGCGAGCAAACCACCGCACTCATTGCAGCCGGCGTATCCGCCAGCCTGTTGTTGCTCACGCTAATCGTGGGTCGCCGAATCAAATTTGATCCGGTTTTGCGTTAACCCCTCCCTCCCGACCTTATGTCGCCTCGCCCTCGCAAATCGGCAAAATGCCACTAGTCTTAAAGCTGCGGGCAAAAGGCCACTTTGCTATAGGATAGCGGGCCTAAACCCCTGTGGTGGCCAGGACTTGCTGGAAGTTCCCCTACGGAATCACTCGTAGAAAAGTTTTCCAACCAGTCCGCAAAAATGCAAATGAGTGCTGGCATAAAGCCTTTAGGCAGTTCAATATTTGTCACAGAATTGACGCCAAGGAAATGGCAAATCTGAGGCATGATGCGGCCTCTTTGCAATTCAGGTTGAACATTTGGCTGCGAACCTTGTCCTAACACACATCTTGCGGCCAATTCCAAAAACCGCTCCCCTGAACTAACCGGTTAAATATATGCGCCCATTGAAACAGGCAATTTATTCCAGCCGTACGGCTGACAAGTTCGTCGTACGTCTGCCAGACGGAATGCGGGAACGCATTGCCGAGGTGGCTCGCAATCATCACCGAAGCATGAACTCCGAAATCATCGCGCGCCTGGAACAGAGCCTTATTCAGGAAGGTGCGCTGGGCGAAGAGTTGAGCATGCGCCTGGACAGCCCCGAGCTGTCACTGCACGAACGCGAACTGCTGCAGCGTTTTCGTCAGCTCTCCACCGCCAGCAAAATGCTCTCGTCTCGCTTATCGCGCACGACGTTGAGGCGGCCGCAGAAGCCAATTGATCTGCAACTGAAAGCCGAAGCCAGCCACGTGCTGGCTTTTTTTTGCATGGAATTTGGGAAGGGAATGCAGGGAGATGCGGGGACAGATCTGCCCCCGCCGGAGTGAATCAGAGCAGGAAGATCGTCGCCAGGCCCAAGAAGATAAAGAAGCCACCGCTGTCGGTCATGGCGGTAATCATCACACTGGCGCCCATTGCCGGATCACGGCCCAGGCGGGCCAGGGTCATAGGGATCAACACCCCCATCAACGCCGCCAAGAGCAGGTTGAGGGTCATGGCAGCCGTCATCACGACGCCAAGGGACCAACTGCCGTACAGCAAATAGGCCACAACACCAATCACCCCACCCCACACAAGACCGTTGATCAGGCCTACCGCAAGCTCCTTGCGCAGCAAGCGCGATGAATTGGCGGTGCTTACCTGATCCAGCGCCATGGCACGCACGATCATGGTAATAGTCTGGTTACCCGAGTTACCGCCGATACCGGCCACAATCGGCATCAGCGCCGCGAGGGCCACCAGCTTCTCGATCGAACCTTCAAACAACCCGATCACCCGCGAAGCAATAAACGCAGTAATCAGGTTAACGGCCAGCCACGCCCAACGGTTATGCAGCGAGCGCCAGACCGATGCGAAAATATCTTCTTCTTCACGCAGACCCGCCATGTTGAGAACTTCGGTCTCGCTCTCTTCACGAATCAGGTCGACCATTTCATCGATGGTCAGACGGCCGATCAACTTGCCGTTCTTGTCGACCACGGGCGCCGAAATCAAGTCATAACGCTCGAACGCCTGGGCGGCCTCGTAGGCATCTTCATCCGGGTGAAAGCTCACAGTGTCGCTGGCCATCAAGTCAGCAACTTTTTTATCCGGATCATTGACCAGCAAACGCTTGATCGGCAGCACACCCTTGAGGATGCCCTCGTAATCGACCACAAACAGCTTGTCGGTATGACCTGGCAACTCTTTAAGTCGACGCAGGTAACGCAAGACGACTTCCAGGCTGACGTCTTCTCGGATGGTGACCATCTCGAAGTCCATCAGGGCGCCGACCTGATCCTCGTCATAGGACAGTGCGGAGCGTACGCGCTCACGCTGCTGGCCATCGAGGGCTTCCATCAGCTCGTGCACGACGTCGCGCGGCAGCTCAGGAGCCAGGTCAGCGAGTTCGTCGGCGTCCATCTCCTTGGCCGCAGCCAAGAGCTCGTGATCGTCCATGTCGGCGATCAGCGTTTCACGGACTGAGTCAGATACTTCTAGGAGAATGTCGCCGTCACGATCAGCCTTGACCAACTGCCATAGGGTCAGTCGATCATCCAGCGGCAAGGCTTCGAGAATATAGGCGACGTCGGCGGAGTGCAGGTCATCGAGCTTGCGTTGCAACTCGACGAGGTTTTGCCGGTGAACCAGGTTTTCGACCAGGTTGTTATTCGGGCCATCCTGGCGGTGCGTAAGGTCTTCGACCACGCGCTGGCGCTGCAGCAGCTCGATGACTTGAGCCAGGCGATCCTGCAGGCTTTCTTGTGTTTTCTTTACTTCTACTTCGGTCATAGGCGAACTCCACTCCCAGCAGCGGGGCACGCCGGAAGGATCAATCAGTCAATTCATGATTGGTAAAACGGGGTACTGAGTCACTACTGGGTAAGTCCATGGAGGCATTCCACAAGCCCCGGCGGGGCTGACGGGCGTAATGATACACGCTGCGCGCGCTTTAAACGTTAAAAAACTGGAAAGAACAAGCGCTTGCGAGACAAAGCTGAGCATTGGCTGCATCTATGAACTGCGACGACACAGCCCGGAAGGAAAACACATAGGTAGGAGAAAAACATAAAACCCAGACGGCAAAAAGCCCGCACTAGGCGGGCTTTTTGTTTGTATGGTGCACTCGACAGGATTCGAACCTGTGACCGCTCGGTTCGTAGCCGAGTACTCTATCCAGCTGAGCTACGAGTGCAGATTGTGTTTTTAGACCAGATCACAACTGGTTGAAGCCAAGTCACCTGCATTGCTGCAACCGACTCTTAAATGGTGCACTCGACAGGATTCGAACCTGTGACCGCTCGGTTCGTAGCCGAGTACTCTATCCAGCTGAGCTACGAGTGCATTTGTTGCCGCGCATTATAGGCCGTTCAATCTCTATGTAAAGCTATTTTTTCGTTTAATTTCAACCACTTAACGAAAAAACCAGATTGCAACGTACTAGGCAAATAATGGCGGAGAACGGGGATTCGAACCCCCGACACCCTTTTGAGGTGTACTCCCTTAGCAGGGGAGCGCCTTCGGCCACTCGGCCAGCTCTCCGCAACACGGGGCGTATATTAACCACGTTCATCCCCGTTTGCAAACATAAAAAACGATAAAAATTAAAGGGTTGGTTCTTCGTCCTTCTCTTTCTTGATCCGCAGGTAGATTTCCTCGCGGTGGACCGCCACCTCTTTCGGAGCGTTAACCCCAATACGCACTTGATTGCCTTTGACGCCGAGCACGGTCACGGTGATTTCGCCATCACCGATAATCAGGCTTTCTGCGCAACGACGAGTCAGAATCAGCATACCTTTCTCCTCACGCATTTCATTTCAGGAACAACAGTCTGCAAAAAAAGGCGTTCGACCTACAAGCCAATGGCCATAGCCCTACACGCCTAAGTATTGTCGAGCCCACGCAAAAGAACATGCGCCCTACAAAAAGGAAAGGCGCGGTAAACCGCGCCTTCCTGGCATTACATCACTCGCCCTGTCGAGCCGGAGCGTCCAGCTCAAAAGCCGTATGCAACGCCCGTACAGCCAGCTCCAGGTACTTCTCTTCAATCACCACCGAGACTTTGATTTCCGAGGTGGAGATCATCTGGATGTTGATGCTTTCCTTGGCCAGCGCGCCGAACATGCGGCTCGCAACGCCGGCGTGGGAACGCATGCCAACGCCTACGATCGACACCTTGGCAATCTTGGTATCGCCGACCACTTCACGGGCACCAATCTCGCTGGCGGTGTTCTCCAGGATCTTGAGAGCCGCATCGTACTCGTTGCGGTGCACGGTGAAGGTGAAATCGGTGGTGTTATCGTGCGAAACGTTCTGCACGATCATGTCGACTTCAACGTTCGCGTCGCTGATAGGGCCCAGAATCTTGAAAGCCACGCCCGGGGTGTCTGGCACGCCACGGATAGTCAGCTTGGCTTCATCACGGTTGAATGCGATACCGGAAATGATCGGCTGTTCCATGGATTCCTCTTCATCAATAGTAATGAGGGTGCCCGGACCCTCTTTGAAGCTGTGCAATACGCGCAGCGGAACGTTGTACTTGCCGGCGAATTCCACCGCACGGATCTGCAGCACCTTGGAACCGAGGCTGGCCATTTCCAGCATCTCTTCGAAGGTGATCTTGTCCAGGCGCTGAGCCACGGACACAACACGCGGGTCGGTGGTGTAGACGCCGTCCACATCGGTGTAGATCTGGCATTCATCAGCCTTGAGAGCCGCTGCCAGTGCCACGCCGGTGGTGTCCGAACCGCCACGTCCCAGGGTCGTGATGTTGCCGTGCTCGTCCACACCCTGGAAGCCCGCTACAACTACCACGCGGCCTGCTTGCAGATCAGTACGAATTTTCTGATCGTCAATCTGCAGAATGCGCGCCTTGGTATGCGAGCTGTCGGTAAGGATGCGCACCTGGCTGCCAGTGTAGGACACCGCCGGCACGCCACGTTTGTTCAGCGCCATGGCCAGCAAGGCGATGGTCACCTGCTCACCCGTGGACACAATCACATCCAGCTCACGCGGCAGCGGCTGTTGATCACCGCTGATTGCCTTGGCCAGATCGATCAGGCGATTGGTCTCGCCGCTCATGGCCGACAGCACCACCACCAGGTCGTCGCCAGCATCGCGGAATTTCTTAACCTTGTCGGCTACCTGTTCGATTCTTTCGACAGAACCAACCGAGGTGCCTCCAAATTTCTGTACGATCAAAGCCATTTCTAAGCCGCCTCAGCCCGTAAAGGGGCGCCTATTATCCAATCAAACAACACCACACCGGCCCGCGACTAGACCACGGGCCGGTTAACGGTGCCTTAAATACCTGCCTCGACAAATGGCACGGTCAGGGCCAGGGCCGCGTCCAGGGCACCAGCGTCTACACCACCGCCTTGCGCCATGTCCGGACGACCACCACCCTTGCCGCCCACTGCCGCAGCGGCTTGCTTCATCAAATCACCGGCTTTGAGTTGGCCAGTCAGGTCCTTGGTTACACCGGCAACCAGAACGACCTTATCCTCATGGACACTGCCGAGCAGGATCACTGCGCGGCCGAGCTTGTTCTTCAACTGATCGACCAGCGCCAACAGCGCCTTGCCGTCCTGACCATCCAGGCGTGCCGCCAGGACTTTCACGTCCTTGACGTCCACCGCAGAGGCGGACAGATCGTCGCCTGCCGCGCTGGCAGCCTTGGCCTGCAACTGCTCCAGCTGCTTCTCCAGCGCACGGTTGCGCTCCAGCACAGCCGACAGCTTGTCGATCAGGTTGTCGCGGCTGCCCTTGACCAGGCTGGCCGCTTCCTTGAGTTGTTCTTCGGCTGCATTGAGGTAGGCCAGGGCCGCAGCACCTGTCACTGCCTCGATACGACGCACACCGGAGGCCACGCCGCCTTCACTGATGATCTTCAGCAAAGCGATGTCGCCGGTACGGTTGGCGTGGATACCGCCACACAGTTCCACCGAGAAATCGCCGCCCATGCTCAGCACGCGCACGCTGTCGCCGTACTTCTCGCCGAACAGCGCCATGGCGCCCTTGGCCTTGGCGGTCTCGATATCGGTTTCTTCGGTTTGTACCGCCGTGTTCTTGCGAATCTCGGCGTTGACGATGTCTTCCAGGGCCTTGATCTGCTCCGGCTTGATCGCTTCAAAGTGGCTGAAGTCGAAACGCAGGCGTTGGCTGTCGACCAACGAGCCTTTCTGCTGGACGTGCTCACCGAGTACTTGGCGCAATGCAGCATGCAGCAAGTGGGTGGCCGAGTGATTCAACGCAGTGGCGTGGCGTACGTCAGCATCCACCTGAGTGTCTACCGGCGCACCGATGGTCAGATTACCCAGCACCAAGACACCGTGATGCAGGAACGCACCGCCGGTCTTGGTGGTATCGCGAACTTCAAAACGACCGGACGTCGAGCTCAAGAAACCACAGTCGCCAACCTGGCCGCCGGACTCGGCGTAGAACGGCGTCTGGTCCAGGACCACAACCGCCTCTTCGCCTTCATTCAAAACGTCGACCGACTTGCCGTCTTTATAGATAGCAACGATCTTGGCCGAACCCACGGTGGCGTTGTAGCCAGTGAACTCGGTCGGCACATCAACCTTGACCAGGGTGTTGTAGTCCAGGCCAAAGGAGCTGGCGGAGCGGGCGCGCACGCGCTGGGCTTCCATCTCACGCTCAAAACCGGCTTCGTCGATGGTCAGCTCGCGCTCACGGGCGATGTCGGCAGTCAGGTCCATCGGGAAACCGTAGGTGTCGTACAGCTTGAACACCACGTCGCCAGGCACCACGGTGCCTTTGAGCTCAGCCAGGTCCTGCTCGAGGATTTTCAGGCCGTGTTCCAGGGTCTTGGAGAATTGTTCTTCTTCGGCTTTGAGCACGCGCTCAATGTTGCCTTGCTGCTGCTTGAGTTCCGGGAAGGCTTCGCCCATCTCGGCAACCAGCGCAGCAACGATCTTGTAGAAGAAGCTGCCAGTGGCGCCCAGTTTGTTACCGTGGCGGCAGGCGCGACGGATGATACGGCGCAGCACGTAACCACGGCCTTCGTTCGATGGCAGCACGCCGTCGGCGATCAAGAAGCCGCAAGAACGAATGTGGTCGGACACTACTTTGAGCGAGGACTGGTTTTCATTGGCGCAGCCAATGGCGGCAGCCGACGCGCTCAGCAGGTTGGTGAACAGGTCGATTTCGTAGTTGGAGTGAACGTGCTGCATCACCGCACTGATCCGCTCCAGGCCCATGCCGGTGTCGACCGACGGCGCTGGCAGCGGATGCAACACGCCATCGGCGGTGCGGTTGAACTGCATGAAGACGTTGTTCCAGATCTCGATGTAACGGTCGCCGTCTTCTTCCGGCGAGCCCGGTGGGCCACCCCAGATGTCGGCGCCGTGGTCGTAGAAGATCTCGGTGCAAGGGCCGCACGGGCCGGTATCGCCCATGGTCCAAAAGTTATCGGACGCGTACGGAGCGCCTTTGTTGTCGCCGATGCGGATCATACGCTCGACGGGTACGCCGATTTCTTTGGTCCAGATGTCATACGCTTCGTCGTCCGTCGCGTAGACGGTGACCCAGAGCTTTTCCTTGGGCAGCTTCAACACGCCGGTCAAGAAGGTCCAGGCGAAGGTGATCGCATCTTTCTTGAAATAGTCGCCAAAGCTGAAGTTACCCAGCATTTCGAAGAAGGTGTGGTGGCGGGCGGTGTAACCGACGTTTTCCAGGTCGCTGTTTTTGCCGCCTGCACGCACGCACTTCTGGCTGCTGGTAGCACGGGTGTACGCGCGTTTTTCCTGGCCCAGGAAGCAGTCCTTGAACTGGTTCATCCCCGCGTTAGTGAACAGCAGGGTTGGGTCATTGCCTGGGATCAAGGAGCTGGAGGCTACACGGGTGTGACCTTGCTCTTCGAAGAAGCGAAGGAAGGCTTCACGGATTTCTGCGCTTTTCATTAGGTTCTTCCACGGAGGCTGCGGCCAAAGGCCAGTGCGCAACATCATCAGACGGAGCGACGGCAAAGGGCCGCATTATATCGGCCCTTTGTCGGTGGTACAGCGTGTTTATGCGATAGAGCGGTTCAATTAGACGGTCTGTACGGTCATTTGCGTGAAAATTCGACGAATGTCGCCAGCACCTGCTCGATCTGTGCCCGGTTGACATCCAAATGCGTGACCATGCGCAGGCGTGGCGCGGCGCTCAACTTGATCCCGCGTTCGGCGGCGAAGGCTTTCAGCGCCTGGGCCTGATCGCCGATCTGCACGTAGACCATGTTGGTCTGCACCGGCTCCACCTCGAAACCAGCTTTGCGCAATTCATCCCCCAGCCATTGGGCGTTGGCGTGGTCGTCTGCCAGGCGCTGCACCTGGTGGTCCAGGGCGTACAACCCGGCCGCCGCCAGGGAGCCGGCCTGACGCATACCGCCGCCGACCATTTTGCGCAGGCGGCGCGCCTTGGCGATCAGCGCCGTTGAGCCGCACAGCACCGAGCCAATCGGCGCGCCCAAGCCCTTGGACAAGCACACCGACACCGAGTCGAAATGCTGGGCGATTTCCCGCGCATCCACCCCCAGCTTGACCGCCGCGTTGTAGATCCGCGCGCCGTCCAGGTGCAATGCCAGGCCGTGTTCACGGGTAAACGCTCGCGCCTTGGCCAGGTATTCCAGTGGCAACACCTTGCCCTGCATGGTGTTTTCCAGTGCCAGCAGGCGAGTGCGAGCGAAGTGGAAATCGTCGGGTTTGATAGCAGCGAGCACGTGGTCCAGGTCCAGCGAGCCGTCGGCCTGCACCTCCAGCGGCTGCGGCTGGATCGAACCGAGCACCGCCGCACCACCGCCTTCGTATTTGTAGGTGTGGGCCTGTTGGCCGACGATGTATTCCTCGCCGCGCTCACAGTGGGCCATCAACGCCAGCAGGTTGCTCATGGTGCCGGTGGGCACGAACAACGCAGCGGCAAACCCCAGGCGCTTGGCCAGTTCAGCCTCCAGATGGTTGACGCTAGGGTCTTCGCCATACACGTCATCGCCGCTGGCGGCAGCGGCCATGGCGTCACGCATGCCGGGGGTGGGTTGGGTCACGGTGTCGCTGCGCAGGTCGATCACAGACATGAAACAAGCCTCTTGGGGGTCAGTAAGTTCCTTTTCAGAGTGATTACTGCGGGCAAAGCCACGGAATATCAAGCCCCTGCGCATTCAATCGAATACCAACCAAACAAACCGATATAGCTTATCGATACGACGATCGTGCAGTTTTGGAAAAACCGTGTTAAAACTCTCCGCCGCCAGGGTTCTGGCGGCAACGTTCTCAGGGCGGGGTGCAATTCCCCACCGGCGGTAATTACACGCAACGTGTATAGCCCGCGAGCGCTTGGCGCCTCGAACTGCTCACGCAGGACGGCGACAAGGTCAGCAGACCCGGTGTGATCCCGGGGCCGACGGTCATAGTCCGGATGAAGAGAGAACGGGATTGGCACCTAAGGGCCGCGCGCCGATTCGGGCAGGCGTACCCTTAAATCCCATTCGATTCATAACGCCCTGTTTTTTCTTAAACAGGAGTCAGAACATGCAACCCACCGCAATCGACAGCAAAAGCAAAAACCATCACGGCGAGCGTGTCGCGTTTATCCAGGCCTGCTGGCACAAGGATATTGTCGACCAATCCCGTAAAGGCTTCCTCGCCGAAATGATCGCCCAGGGCTACCAGGAATCGGACATCGATTTCTTCGAAGTCGGCGGTGCCTTTGAAATGCCCCTGCACGCCAAACTGCTGGCCAAGACCGGTCGTTACGCCGGTATCGTTGCCGCCGCGCTGGTGGTGGACGGTGGTATCTACCGCCACGAGTTCGTGGCCCAATCGGTGGTCAGCGGCCTGATGCAAGTGCAGCTGGAAACTGAAGTGCCGGTGTTCTCGGTGTCGCTGACGCCGCATCACTTCCATGCGGGCAGCGAGCATCATGCGTTCTTCCACGATCACTTTGTGCACAAGGGTCAGGAAGCTGCCAAGACTTGCGCAGATACCCTGCACAAAGTCCGCGCGATCCGCCGTAGCGAGCCGCGCGCTGTAGCCGTCTAAATAACACCGCGAAACAAATATGGGAGCGGGCTTGCCCGCGATTACGGAGTGTCAGTCACTGAAAAGGTTGACTGATACACCGCCTTCGCGAGCAAGCCCGCTCCCACATTGGATAGCGTAAAACGTTGAGATCTACGCCAGGCCAGCATCTGTGGTCGGCACAATCAATATGCCCGCACGCAAACCATTCTTGACCTTCGGGTTGGGGAAGATGATGCGCGCACCCTCCTCCTCGATCACCCAACGGGTCTTGGCCACGTCTTCGGCCAGCAGATAGCCCTTTTCCAGTTCAGAAAAGTTTTCCACGTCCGCCGGCAAGTGCAAGAGGAAGGCATCGCTGTGCTTGATGACTTCCCGTGCAACCGCGAACAACTTCAGACCGTCGAGTGTGTCGGTCTCAGGCTCGCCGCCTTCGATGATCTGCTTCAGGCGGTTTTCCAGGCGCGATACGTCTACACCCTGGTTCTGCCCGAACGGCCGCGCCTTGCCCAACTCCAGGGTGAAGGCCTCGGCGTCCAGTTGCTCGTAGGTAAACGCGGTGAAGGTGATGGAGGTCTTGTTCTGCAGCAGCACGGCTTCCATGCCAGCGGCGCGCAAGCGCTCCAGTTCGCGACGCGAATGCTGGCGACCGGCCTTCCACGGGTACAGGGCGAACTGCTCGATCTTCGAGCCACGAATGGCCGTATGCAGGTCGTAATGCAGGCGCGAACGGTCGGGCAGGCTGAAAAAGCTACGAGCCAGTTGCTCAAGCTCGGCGGCGCGCATGGCCTCCGGGCCGATGTTTTGTTCGTGACGGCCATTGAACAGCCGGTTGACATCCAGCTCGAGGTAACGCTCGCCGCGGCGCATCGCCTCGGGGTTGCCGAACAGGAACAGAATACGGTTGCGGGGTTTGATCTCCCCACGGGCAATACCATGCAACAGGCGGTCGAGCAGTTCGATCGGCGCGGTTTCGTTGCCATGGATGCCGGACGACAGCAGCAAGTCGCCGCCATTGTCGCGGCCCTGCGGCGGGCGCACTTCAAGTGCGCCCTCGCTGAGCCAGCGCATCTGCACGCCGTCGACAGTCAGTTGAATTTTTTGCGCCGGTTCGCGACCGGCGAGGGTCAGTTCAAGCAGTTTGCCGAGGGCGAGCATAAGCAGCTTCCTTAGTGGTTGCAGCCTGGGCCGTGAACGTGATCGTCGTCGTCACCTTCAACGTCGGCCGGTTCCATTTCCAATTGCAGGCTCATCAGGTTGGTGGCCAGTGGGCGCATCAGCAGGTTGGCGTACTCGGCGTCGCCTTCTTCCACGTCCACACCGATCAGCAGTTGGCCACGGCCGTCGTGCTGGATCCAGATTTCCTTGCCCTGCCAGACCACGGCGACGCGGGTGCAGGAGGTTTCCAGCTGAGTGCCGTCGGTGTCTTCAAGAATCAGTTTGAGGGTGTCGGTGGTCATAAATAGTTCTCAGCCGTGCGGCGTTGGTTAATTGATCTGGAAAGGATAAACCGAGCCCAGTTTAAGGATTTGCGTCAGTTCATCCAATGCCGTCCGGCACTCAAGCAGCAATTGCGGGTCAGCCAGGTCGCTTTCACGCAGGCTGTCGCGGTAGTGCTTGCCGACCCACTGGGTCAGTGTTTCGTACAACGGCGCGGTCATGATAACGCCTGGATTCACCGCCGCCAGTTCCGTTTCGTTCAACGCAACGCGCAAACGCAGGCACGCCGGGCCGCCACCGTTCTGCATGCTTTGCTTGAGGTCGAACACCTTAACTTCGCGGATGAGCCCACCGGAGGCGGTCAAGCCTTGCAGGTACTGCCAGACGCGTTCGTTGGCACGGCATTCTTCCGGCACGATCAGCAGCATCGAGCCGTCGGCGCGGCTTAGCAATTGGCTGTTGAACAGGTAGGACCGCACTGCGTCTTCAACGCTGACCTGGGCACGGGGCACGCAGACGGATTGGAAGTTACCGCCCAATTTGCCCAACTTGCCGTGCAATTCAGCAAGCATCTGCTCGGTATTGAGGAACGCGTCCTCGTGGTAGAACAACACTTCGCCATTGCCCACGGCGATTACGTCATTGTGGAACACGCCGGCATCGATCACCGCGGGGTTCTGCTGGGCGTAGACCACACCGGACTCCTTCAAGCCATGCAGGCGGGCAACGGCCTGGGAAGCTTCGAGGGTCTGGCGTGCCGGGTACTTCTGCGGCGCTGGGTAACGGGGGTCGAACGCACTGCGGCCAAACACGAAGAACTCGACGCCCGCTTCGCCGTATTCACGGCAGAAACGCGTGTGGTTGGCTGCACCTTCGTCGCCGAACTGCGCCACTGCCGGCAACGCGGCGTGATGGGCGAAGTGCTTCGCGTCAGCAAACATCGCCCCTAGCACACGGCTGGTGGTCGGATGCTCGATGCTGCGGTGGTATTTGCAGTTGAGGTTGGCGGCGGTGAAATGCACGCGGCCGTCAAAGGTGTCGGCGCTCGGGCTCACGGTAGCGGCGTTGGCCACCCACATGCTCGACGCGGAGCAACTGGCGACCAGCAGCGGCATGGCTTCCTTCGCTGCCTGCTGAATGACCTGCGCGTCGGTGCCGCTGAAACCGAGGCTGCGCAAGGCCGCCACGTCCGGGCGTTCCTGGGGCGCCAGCACACCTTGCACAAAGCCCATGTCCGTCAGGGCCTTCATCTTTGCAGGCCCTGCAACGCCGCTTCCTTGGGGTTGGAATGCTGCTGGCTGTTGCTCTGGGACGCGACGTTGCCGAAGGACAAACCGCCGTAGTTATGGGTCGGCCCCACTAGACCGTCAAAATTGACTTCATAGGATTTCATCGGCGAGGCTCCACGAACATCTGTTTTTATAGGCAATTTTCAACACAACAGAGATCCAGTGTGGGAGCGGGCTTGCTCGCGAAAGCGGTGGACCAGTCACCTAATGCATCAACTGACAGACCGCATTCGCGAGCAAGCCCGCTCCGACATTTTTAGATCAGTGTTATCCCAGGGGTCAGAGTTGCTGGGACCACCAATTGTGGAGTCTCAAGCGACGCCACCGGGTACGCACAATAATCCGCCGCGTAATAGGCACTGGCGCGGTGGTTGCCCGAGGCCCCTACCCCACCAAACGGCGCAGTACTCGCCGCACCAGTCAGCTGTTTATTCCAGTTGACGATACCGGCACGGCTTTCCAGCCAAAACTGTTGGTAACGCGCCTCGGAGTCCGACAGCAAACCTGCAGCCAACCCGTACTGGGTGTTGTTGGCCTCGACAATCGCGGCCTCGAAATCAGCGTAGCGAATCACCTGCAACAACGGGCCGAACAGCTCTTCATCTTCGCGCTCGGTCACGCCGCTCACATCGATGATGCCTGGCGTCAGTAGCGCGGCCTGATCCTGCGGCTGGGTCATTTCCAGCAGCGCCACGGCGCCGTTGGCCAGCATCAATTCCTGGGCGTCCATCAAGGCTTTGGCAGCCGCCAGGGAAATCACCGAGCCCATGAACGGTGCCGGTTGCTGGTCGAACGCGCCCACTTCAATCGTCGAACTGACCGCGACCAATCTTGCGAGCAACGCATCGCCCCATGCCCCTTCCGGCACCAGAAGACGACGAGCACAGGTGCAACGCTGGCCAGCGGAGATAAACGCCGATTGGATAATGGTGTAGACCGCCGCATCCACATCGGCCACTTCATCAACCACCAGCGGGTTATTGCCGCCCATTTCCAGCGCCAGGATCTTGTCCGGACGCCCGGAGAATTGCTGGTGCAGATGATTACCCGTGCGGCTGGAGCCAGTGAAAAACAAGCCGTCGATACCTGGGTTGGCCGCCAGGGCGATGCCGGTTTCCCGCGCGCCTTGCAGCAGGTTCAGCACACCCGCCGGCAAACCGGCTTCGATCCAGCATTGCACAGTCAGCTCGGCGACTTTCGGCGTCAGCTCGCTCGGTTTGAATAGCACGGTATTACCCGCCAGCAACGCAGGGACGATATGCCCGTTGGGCAAGTGACCCGGGAAGTTGTACGGGCCAAACACTGCCACCACACCGTGGGGCTTGTGACGCAACACGGCAGTGGCGTCGCCCAGGGGGCCGCTCTTCTCGCCAGTACGTTCACGGTAGCTTTGCACCGAGATCGCGATCTTGTTGGCCATGCTGGTGACTTCGGTTGCCGACTCCCACAGTGGCTTGCCGGTTTCTTCGCCGATGCAGCGGGCGATTTCGTCAGCACGCTTTTTTCAGGGTAGTGGCGAAGGTTTCCAGCACGCTGATACGTTCTTCCAACGAGCGGCGGGCCCAGGCCGGGAACGCTTGACGCGCAGCCTGCACGGCAGACTCGACTTGTTCGGCAGTGGCGCCATTGCCCGCCCACAGCACCTGCTGAGTCACCGGATTGCGCGATTCGAACAGCTCACCCTGACCTTCCAGCCAGCTACCTGCGATGTACAACGAATTCATTACTTCGACTCCCGAGCAGCGGACAACGGTACGGCACGCACTTGATCACCTACGACCAGTTGCAGGCGCTTGGCAGTTTGAGGATCGACCACCAGCGTGCCTGCCGCCAGGCGGGCCGGAGCGGCCGTGATGCGGCACTCCTCGCGCTTGCGGTTATGGATCAGGAACGGCGTGGCGTCGTCCCCCGGCGTGCCGATGGCCAGTACCAGCGACTGGCTGTCACGCACCGCGCGAATCTTGCTGGTCTCACACTCCACTGCTGGGCCCGCGTCGAAGATGTCGACATAGCCCTGGTAGCTGAACCCCTCGCTCTTGAGCATGCTCAGCGCAGGCTCGGTGTCTGGGTGGACCTTGCCGATCACGTTGCGTGCGTCTTCGGAGAGGAAGCAGCTATACAGCGGAAACTTCGGCATCAACTCGGCAATAAATGCCTTGTTGCCAACGCCCGTGAGGTAATCAGCCTGGCTGAACTCCATCTTGAAAAAATGGCGGCCCAGGCTTTCCCAGAAGGGCGAGCGCCCGGCTTCGTTGGATACACCGCGCATCTCGGCAATGATCTTGTTACCGAACAGTTGCGGGAACTCTGCGATAAACAACATGCGTGCCTTGGCCAGCATGCGGCCATTGAGGCCGGTGCGGTAATCGGCGTGCAGGAACAACGAGCACAGCTCGGAATTGCCGGTGAGGTCGTTGGCCAGGAACAGCGTCGGAATCTCACGGTAGATATTCAGTTCCTGGGAGGCGCTGACCGTCAGCCCCACCCGGAAGTTGTACCAAGGCTCACGCAGGCCAACGGCACCGGCAATAGCGGAAATCCCCACCACACGGCCTTCGTCGTTTTCCAGCACGAACAGGTAGTCGGCATCGCCACGCCCGGCGTCGCCGCGGAAGGTTTTTTCGGCCCAGCCAACCCGGTGCGTCAAGCGCTCTTCGTTGGCCGGCAACGTAGTGAGGCCGGTGCCGGTGCTGCGCGCCAGATCAATCAGGGCCGGTAAATCGCTGCTGCGTACGGGACGAACGATCATGCTATCTCCTCAGACGGGCCGCTGTTTGGCAGCCACCCGCGACACTCAATTCTTTAAACCGCGACCAAACGCACACTTGCGCCTTCGCCAACGCCCAGGGCTTCGGCGGCCGCCAGGTCCAGAGTCACCGGTTTGCCGGGCGCGTAGTCCAGTTCCAGCATCACCGCGCGGTAATCCTGCAACTGCGCGTTGCTCACCAGGTACTGGCGGCCAACACCCTTGGCCATCTCGCCGATCTTCACCGGCACCACGCGGCTCTGGGCAATCGAGCGAATGCCCGAGACCCGTGCGTGCAACGTCGGGCCACCGTCGAAGATGTCGATGTAATGGTCGGTCTCGAAGCCTTCGCGCATCAGGATGTCGAAGGTGATCTGCGCCCGAGGGTGCACCTGGCCCATCGCCTCTTGGGCTTCGTCCGGCAGCAATGGCACGTAAATCGGGTAATGCGGCATCAGCTCGGCAAGGAAGGTGCGGCTTTTGAGCCCGCACAGGCGCTCGGCGGCGGCGTAGTTGAGGTCGAAGAAGTTGCGGCCGATGGCGTCCCAGAACGGCGAGTCACCGTTCTCGTCGCTGTAGCCGACGATCTCGGTCACCACCGAGTCGGCAAAGCGCTCAGGGTGGCTGGCGACAAACAGCAGGCGGCCACGAGAATTGAGTTCCGACCACGGCGAACCGACCAGCTCCGGCACCACGTAGAAACTGGTGAGCAGGCTGTTGCCGGTGAGGTCGTGGCACTGGGAAAGCACGTGGATCTTGTTGTGGATCTTCAGCTCGCGGGAGGCGTGCACGAAGGTCTCGTTACGAAAGCTGTAGAAAGGCTCGGAATAGCCCGCGGACGCGACGATGGCCGAGCAGCCGGCGAGCTTGCCGGTCTCGGTGTCTTCGAGCACGAAGAAATAGCTTTCTTCACCATTGAAACTCACCTCGGCGGCGAAGGAAGCTTCGCTGGCGGCGATCTTGTCGCTGAGGCGCTCCACATCATCCGGCAAGGAGGTGACACCAATCGGGCTGTCCGCAGCCAGACGCTGTACCTCGCCCAGATCAGCCATTTGCGCGGGGCGCATCACCAGCATGGTGTCACTCCTTAACTCGAAAAACTCATAGAGGAAAAAATGCCGGACATAAACTTGAAACCAGTGAGATCAAGTGTGGGAGCGGCGGTTCGACGCTCCCACATTTGATCTTCACAGCTCCAACCGAGGAGTCCGGCATACAAAATTTGTGCTCGGCGCCGATCATCCGGCGCCGAGCGGTCCATCAGGCTTGCGTCAACGCCTTCACAGCACGCTCAAAACGATCCAGGCCTTCCTTGATGTCCGCATCCTCCACCACCAAACTCGGCGCAAAACGCACCACGTCCGGACCGGCTTGCAGGATCATCAGGTTTTCTTTCTCGGCCGCGTTGAACACGTCCTTGGCCTTGCCTTTGAACGCGTCGCTCAATACGCAACCAATCAACAGGCCCATGCCGCGCACTTCGGTGAAGATGCCGTATTGCTTGCCGATCTGTTCCAGGCGCGCCTTGAACAGGTCGTGCTTGGCGTTCACACCGGCCAGTACTTCTGGCGTGTTGATCACGTCGATCACCGCCTCGGCCACTGCACACGCCAGCGGGTTGCCGCCGTAGGTGGTGCCGTGGGTGCCGACCACCAGGTGCTTGGCCAACGCTTCGGTGGTGAGCATCGCTGCAATCGGGAAACCGCCGCCCAGGCTTTTGGCGCTGGTGAGGATGTCTGGCGTGACGCCGTAATGCTGGTAGGCGAACAGGTGGCCGCTGCGGCCCATGCCGGTTTGTACTTCGTCGAACACCAGCAGCGCGTTGTTCGCGTCGCACAGTTCGCGTGCACCTTGCAGGTAAGCCAGTTCAGCCGGCAGTACGCCGCCTTCGCCCTGGATCGGCTCCAGTACTACGGCGCAGGTCTTGTCCGACACGGCGGCTTTCAGCGCAGCCAGGTCGTTATAAGGCACGTGGGTGATGCCGGTGATTTTAGGACCGAAGCCATCGGAGTACTTGGACTGGCCACCGACGTTGACGGTGAACAGGGTACGGCCGTGGAAGCTGTTCAGCGCTGCGATGATCTCGTACTTCTCAGTGCCGAAACGGTCGAACGCAACGCGACGGGCCAGCTTGAACGCGGCCTCGTTGGCCTCGGCGCCGGAGTTGCAGAAGAACACGCGCTCGGCAAAAGTGGCGTCGATCAACTTGTGGGCCAGGCGCAGGGCCGGCTCATTGGTAAAAACGTTGGAGACGTGCCACAGCTTGTTGGCCTGTTCGGTCAGCGCACCGACCAAAGCCGGGTGGGCATGGCCCAATACGTTGACCGCGATGCCGCCGGCAAAGTCGATCAGCTCGCGACCCGCCTGGTCCCACACGCGCGAACCTTCGCCACGCACGGGGATGAATGCGGCAGGTGCGTAGTTGGGAACCATGACCTGGTCGAAATCGGCACGTTGCACCGGGGCTTGCTCAACGGACATCGGAGTCTCCTGAAGAGGAACGCCTGCCTGGAACTGGCGGGCGATGCAGGGATTGTAAGGACAGTTTTCAGTGCGGCCTTGTCGCCAAGCGACAACTTCTTATAGCGCAAACCCACGTTTTTGGCGGGTTTACGCCAATGCGACAATTACCGTCGCAATGGCGCAGTTTAAACTGCGCAGGGGGTTTGCGGCAGGGTCAAACGCCTTAACTATCTAGCCACTTCAACTGTGCACCGCTTGATCTACTGAGGCTCTTTCCGAGTATTCAGAGACGAGTTCAATGACCACACGCCCCGACCACCATTACCAGCCCCTCACGACCGCCGTACCGCACTGGTTGGGCCAGGCCAGCCCCGGCAAGCGTGAAGCACTGAAACACACGGCGCCACGGGTGCTGGCAGGCACCGCAGCCCAACGCACCGAACTGCATCAACTGAACGCCGCCCATTGGCAAGCGCAGAACCGCGTCGATAGTGCCCTGGAAAAGCTGCAAGACGCCAAGACCTTTGCCAAACCGATCCTCGAGGACGCACTACTCAACCGCTTCAGCCTCGACCTGAACAGCGAATCCGTCTACCTGCGTCTATATATCCCGCAGACCGTACCGTGGTTTTCAATTCGAACCGGTGGCGCACGCACCTGGACCGTCTCCCTGCTCGACGCAGCCCTGCATAACTTCGACTACAACGAAACCCAAGACAACGCCTACGAGCCAGCCTCCACCTACATTAGCCAACCTTATAGCGCTGGCCAGTTCGACACGTTGCCAGCCATTCGCCAGGTAATCTCCATCACCGCCTTCACCCGCCTCTGCCGTGAGCTGGACATCGGCGCCCGCTATACCAAGTACCTGCGCACGCAATTGGGCATGGACGAACCGGTGTCTGCCGCAGTGCTGCAACACAAGATCGATGCCAGCCAGAAAGCCCAGCTGCGAGCCTCATTGCAGTTAGCGACGATCAGCGGCGATATCGACAATGAGGTGCGCCCGCTGATTGAAGCCTTGATAAAAGACGAGCACAACGTGACGCTCGACGGCGCCCCCTTGTTGTGTCACAGGTTGAGCGTGATGGATGCCCCGCTTACCGGCATCCTGCTGTTTGCGCCCAACCTGGAAACCTCACGCAACGCCCAACGCCTGGTGGCCTATATACCGGATGACCCAGCCCACCCGATCAAGCAATACACCTCGCCCCTGGCATTTAAACAAAAGCTGGTACGCCAATTGCGCGACGAGGACTACCAGGTTTTTTCAGCCGCTTTGTCGACCACGACCGGCGTGGCGCGTTCTTCGCCGGTTTGAGCCAGCGCCTGGCGAAAATCACCTTCCATCCGCCTGAACCGGGAAGTGGGCTGGCGCCCTGGCGCAAGGAACCTACGAGTGATCCCAAGCTGCAGTTCGTTGCCACCCCGATTGCTGGCAACCCATGGCAGTACCTCTATCAGCAAAAACTCGACAAACTGCTGAACGACGCCCGAACTCTCGCGGTATCCACAGCAAATGCCGACCGCGCGGCACGTTGGGCGCTGTGGGACTCCTTCGCCAACGTGGCCTCGGCGATCCTCAATGCCGTCGTGCAGGTGGTGGCCCCGTTTGTGCCTGGCCTTGGCGAGTTGATGTTGGGTTATATGGCGTATCAACTGCTGGATGAAGTCTTCGAAGGCATCATCGACTGGGCCGAAGGCGAAGGCCAAGAAGCGATCGGCCACTTTGTCGGGGTGGTCGAGGCGGGCGTACAGTTGGGCACCTTTGTTGCTGGCACCACCATCGGTGTGACCGAGCTGCGCAAAGTATTGCCCAAGGACGTACTGGCCTTTATCGACCGTTTCAAGCCTGTGAAATTGGCGAACGGAAGCCACCGCTATTGGAAACCTGATCTCAAGCCCTACCAACAACCCTATGACGCGTACGCGCGCCTGGGCTTCAACGAACAGGGCTTGCACGTGATCAACGGCGAGTCGATGTTGACACTGGACGGCAAACTGTACGCTGTGGAAAAACCCCTCGACAGTCGCTACTACCGCATCAAACACCCCTCTCGCCCCGACGCCTTCAAGCCCGACGTGCGCCATAACGGCACGGGCGCCTGGCACACGGAGCTCGAGTACCCCCAACAGTGGGATCGCTCAACATTGCTGGAAAGACTGGGCCACACGGCGCAAGCGCTAGTCGCCGCCGACCGCGAGCTGGCCCAGGACATCAGCGGCGTAACAGAGGGCGCGCTGCGCAGAATCCACGTCAACAGCGAACCAACCCCGCCGCTGCTCAGCGACACCTTGGCACGCCTGAAAATCGACCGTGAACTTCAGCAACTGATCGACAACCTGCGCAGCGACGACCCTGCCGTGTATCACGCCGTCGACCCGCAGGACCAGTTGCAACTGTTGACCAGTTACGGTTACTGGCCCAAGTCAAAAGGCTTAGCGTTTTTCAACGAACGCGGCGAGGTCACCTGGAACTTTGGTGACCCCGAAAAGCCCAGTGTGCGCATCCACGAAGAACAACTGAAAAATGGCGACCTGCTCAAAACCGTCCTCAGTGCCTTGAGCCCTGATGAAATCACCGCACAGTTTGGCGAGCGCGCCAGCGACCCGCAGCTGAGCCTGGAAGCTCGCACACGTAACCTGCGTAAAAAACTCGCCGATATCGCTGAAAGCCAACGGGGCGCGCTGTTCGATTCGCGCTACGCTCCATTGCAATACACGCGCGAGCCACTCACCCAACAAATGCAACACATCGCGCCGGGCCTGCCAGCGAGCATCGCCGACAGTCTTTTGCGGCGAGCCAGCGGCGCCGACCTACAAGAGCTGGACCTGCGCCAGACACCCGAGCACCTGGACCAACTGGCCCACAGCATCATGGACGAATTGCGCATCAACCGTGCCTATGAGGGCCAGCATCTTGAAGCGATGCGCAGCCTTGACACCGACCGCTTGGCCCTCAACTCGCTGAGGTTGCAACCAGGCTGGTCGGACCAGATATACCTTGAGGCGCGCCACTTTAATAAAGAGGGCGACCTCTGGAACACCATCGGCCCTGACACTGCGCCGATTCGGCGCCTGCTGGTACGCACCGAACAAGGCCGCTATGTGCCCCACGACGCCAACGGCCCGCTGCACGGTGAAACCGATCTGTACACTGCGGTGCTGCACGCCCTTCCCGGTGCCCAGCGCGAGGCATTGCGCATTGAGATTCACCAGGCTGCCGAATTGCGTCACCGCTTACGTCAGCGCCCACTGCCACGTGATGAACTGCGCACCCTGCTCAAGCCCGACCATAGCGACCCACTACCTTTCGAGACCCAGCGCCTGCTCGGCAATGACAACGGCTACCCCGCCGAACAGGTCAACGCCGGCCCACCGCTGACCCTGCAACAGCGCACGCGAGCGCTCTACCCGCGCTTTTCCGACCCAGAGGTTCAGGCTTTTGTTGACGGTCTGGCCCATCAACCTGGAGGTGCCGACGCTCGACTCACGGCGCTGGACGACGAATATCGACAACTGGCACTTGACCTGTACGGCTGGCAACGGGATACGCCTACACATCATCCAACCACGCAAACGCCGCTACGCGCCCGAAGACGCCAATATGACCGGCAGAATCGCGCACTGATTGCAGATCGAATTCAACAGTGCTGGCGTCGCGAAACGGACGTTGATGACTACTTTGAAGACCCTGACCGCGACGGTTATACGTTGCGGATTGACCTTCCGATCCTCGGGGAATTACCGCGTCTGAACGCCAACTTCGACCACGTGAGTCTGCTGGCAGTGGTCGGCACCGATGGCACCCAGGGCGTCGAGGCGTTGCTGCCTTTATTCCGCCGCGTGCGCCACCTGGAGATCAGAGATATTCACCTTGGCCAGTTACCTGATGACCTCCATACCTTACCGGACCTGAACATACTGAACCTGGACAATTGCCACATCACCCTGAACCCCGCGAGTCGTGCGCGACTGGCATCGATGCATCGCCTGCGCGGCCTGAACCTGCATCGCAACCCACTGGGGCTGGTACCCGATATCGCCTCAATGACCGACTTGCTGGACCTGGACCTGTCCAATACCGGCATCGACCGCCTGCCGCCAGGCCTGCTGACCCTCCCGGAACTTGAGACCGCTTTCTTGAGTGATAACCGTATCCAAGAGCTGCCTGAGGCCATGTTCGAGATGTCATCAACGGCCAGCCAACGCTTTGATCTATCCGGCAACCCGCTCTCTCGAGCGAGCCTGGAACAAGTAAAACGCTACTTTCAGGTCCATGGCAGCAGTTGGGAAATCGAAGCCCTGGCGGTAGATCAACAAGACGCACGAAGACTGTACCCATCACTGAGCCACGATGAACTGAATCGGGTAGTTTTTTCGCTGCCCGGCGACATCGAAGCCGGCAAACGCGAACTGGCGCGCCTGACCGACGAGCTGGAGACACTACAGCAGGAGCTTGCCCATTGGTCACTGGAGGAGCGACTGTCGCCGCTGGAACAGGCCAGGCGCAACGCCCTGCAACAGTTATTGGAGCGCACGTGGCGGCGCGAGATTGCGCCAGATACGCCCTTCATTCACGCACTGACAGTGCCACAAATGCTGGTCGGGGAATTGCCGACGCTAAGCGCCAGGTTTGCACACATCGGCTACATCAACATTGAGGGCAATGGCGGCCCATTTGATCTTGGCCTTTTCCTCAAAAGCTTCCCGATGCTGAATATTCTCAACATCCAGAACACCGTAATGGGCGATATTCCACTCGCTGTCTTCGACTTACCGGGGCTGACCCATTTGGGTCTTTCACGTTGTGGTATCAGGCTGTCGGTCACCAGCCAGCGTGCGCTAGAGAGCCGGACGCGCCTGCAGTACTTGAACCTTGATCACAATACGCTGGAAAGACCCTTGGACTTGCGCGGGCTCCCCGACCTTGCATTGGTCTCTCTGCAAGACACAGGACTGCGAGAGGTGCCGCAGGTTTGCTCACTCTCACGCGACGCATGAGCGTGAATCTGAGCCACAATGCAATCCGCGAATTGCCCGACGCCACGTTCCGCTTACCGGCGCCCGCTACGTACGATTTCAACATTGCCGGCAACCCACTGTCCGATGCGACCCTGGAACGCATCAAGCAGAATTGCCAACGCACCGGTGAATATTTCAATGCCCAACTGCCCACCTCGCTGCGTGAACGGGTGCAGCAGCTATACCCCAGCCTTTTGGCCAGCGAAGCGGATCGCTTCATTTTCAGGCTGCCGGGCACGATGAGTGAGGTCCTGCCGCACCTGATACGGCTCGACGCCGAATACCGCCAGTTGGAAACCGACCTTGAAAACTGGATAGACAACGTGCCGCAGCGGCATCCCGTTCTTGACGTCTCGCTTGACGAAACAGCCCAGGCCGAACAACGGTTACACCGACGTAACGTCAAAACCTTGCTGGAGCAGGCCTGGCGGCGGGAAAGCCCCGAAGATGAAGAGAGTCTCGATGATGAGCTCACCCACGCTTTGATTCTCGATGCCCCAATCATGGGGGCACTGCCGCAGCTGACTGCGCGCTTCGAACAAATCTCGCGGCTTGACCTGACAGCAGATGGCGCACTCACCACCCTTGATGGCGTCCTCAGGTGTTTCCCCAAGCTGCAGACGCTGTCCGTGAGCCGGTGCTCACTGGGGCAGTTGCCACGCGCTCTATTCAGCCTGCCCACGTTGAACAGCCTGGAACTATCGAACTGCGGCATAAGCCTGACGGCCGATACTGCACGCTCGATATCCGACCTTGGTTCCGTAGAGTTCCTGGATTTGAGCCATAACCCACTGGGAAATACCCCTGATGTGAGTGGCATGAGCCAACTGACGTCCCTGCATTTGCGTCAAACACGCATCCAGCACGTCCCCCACGGTGTGTTCCAGCTCACCGAACTGCAAACCCTGGACCTCAGCCACAACGACATCCGCGAGATACCCGCCGATATTCTCGAAATGATGCCGACGTTTCACGATGATTCCGATTTGCGCGGCAACCCACTTTCGGCGCAAAGCCTGGCTCGCTTGAGGGAGTACTACCTGCGCACAAGCATCGATTTTCAGGTGATTGAAGTCGCACTCGATGAACAGAACGAACCGATACAGCCCCCCTCACCGCGCCCCGAGGAGGAATAATCCGGCTCAGCCGCGCTCGGCGGGTACCGACGACAGCTCGAACGGGCTGCTGCTGCGGCGCTGGTTGCGGTCTTCGCGCGGGGTGGCGCCGAAGAAGTTGCGGTAGGCGCTGGAGAAGTGCGGCCCTGAGGAGAAGCCGCACGACAGGCCGATCTGGATGATCGACTTGCTGGTTTGCATCAGCATCTGGCGGGCCTTGTTCAGGCGCAGCTCCAGGTAATACTGGCTGGGGACACGGTTGAGGTATTGCTTGAAGATGCGTTCGAGTTGTCGTCGTGACACGCAAACATGCTGGGCGATTTCGTCGGTGGTCAGCGGCTCTTCGATATTGGCTTCCATCAGCAGAACGGCCTGGGTCAGCTTCGGATGGCTGGAGCCCAGGCGGTTTTGCAACGGAATACGCTGGCGTTCGCCGCCTTCGCGGATGCGCTCCACGACCAGTTCTTCGGAGACCGCACCGGCCAGTTCGGCGCCGTGATCACGGGCCAGCACCGCCAACAGCAGGTCGAGTACCGACATGCCACCGCAGGCGGTGAGGCGGTCGCGGTCCCAGTCGAACAGATGGCTGGTGGCGATAACCTTCGGGAAGCGTTCGGCGAAATCGTCCTGCCAGCGCCAATGCACGGCGGCGCGGTAGCCGTCGAGCAAGCCAAGTTGGGCCAGCGGGTACACACCCGCCGACAAACCGCCGATCACACACCCGGCGCGCACCAGTTGCTTGAGGGCAGTACTGAGCTGGGAGGCAATAGCCGTGGGTGGTTCGTCCGCCAGCAGGAACAGCTTCTGGAAACCTTCCAGCTTGCCGGCCCACGGCTCACCCGGCAGTTGCCAGGCGCCCTCGGTGGCAGGTTCGGCGAGCAGGAACGACAACTCGTAGACCACGTCCGGATGCACCCGCTGGGCAACGCGCAAGGCCTCCTCAGCCAGCGCAAGCGTGAGTGCTTTGTGCTGGGCCAAATCAGGAAACCAATTTTGTGGGCGGTCATGGAGTGCTATCCGAAGCCAGTAACAGTAATGAAGACAAAGGCCAATGCTAGCCCGTAAACCAACACAAATCTCAAAAGCTGATGAGTTTCCAAATGTGGGAGCTGGCTTGCCTGCGATAGCGGTGGGTCAGTTGGCACATTTGTTTCTGATACACCGCTATCGCAGGCAAGCCAGCTCCCACAGGGGATCGAGGCCAGCCTTCAGGCTGCAAAGCATGCACTAATTCAGTGCACAAAAGCAGGCTTGATTATTTCAAGCTACCGGACAAGAACTGCTGCAAACGCTCGGACTGCGGGTTCACCAGCACTTCACGCGGGTTGCCACGTTCTTCCACGATGCCTTTGTGCAGGAACACCAACTGGTTCGACACTTCACGGGCGAAGCCCATTTCGTGGGTCACCACCACCATGGTGCGGCCTTCCTGGGCCAGGTCTTGCATGACCTTGAGCACTTCGCCGACCAGTTCCGGGTCGAGGGCCGAGGTAGGTTCGTCGAACAGCATCACCTCCGGCTCCATCGCCAGGGCACGGGCGATTGCCACACGCTGCTGCTCGCCACCGGACATGTGGCCGGGGAACGCATCCTTGCGGTGGCCCACGCCCACTTTGGCCAGGTAATGCTCGGCCTTTTCACGGGCTTCTTTTTTCGACATGCCCAGCACGTGCACCGGTGCTTCCATCACGTTTTCAAGCGCAGTCATGTGCGACCACAAGTTGAAATGCTGGAACACCATCGACAGGCGCGAACGCATGCGTTGCAGTTGTTTAGGGTCGGCTGCCTTCATGGCGCCGTCCTTGTTGGCCACCAGTTTCAGCTCTTCGTTGTTGAGCAGAATCTTGCCGGCATGGGGTTGCTCCAGCAGGTTGATGCAGCGCAAAAGGTACTTTGCCTGAGCCACTGGAACCGATGATGCTGATCACATCACCGGCAGCGGCGGCCAGAGATACACCTTTGAGCACTTCATGACTGCCATAGCGTTTATGCAGGTCTTGGACTTCAAGTTTGTACATGCGGTCGGTTCTCACAAAAACAGGTGGTCAGTCGTTGAGCAAGCGCCCGTGACGCAGCGCTTCGCGCCCCGCCACCTTGGCCAGCCAGAAACCCGCTTGGGCATAACGTAGCCGTTCAACGGCAAACAACACCCGGTCGTGCCCGCGCAAACAGTGCTCACGCGGTCTTCCAGGGGATCAATCACTTCAAAAATCGGTTCGCCGGCTTCAACCCAGTCACCGGCTTTACGCAGGTAACTGATCACCCCGGCGTGGGGTGCAAACAGCAATTCAGTGCCTTCGAAGGGCACGCCTTCGCAAGGCTCGTGTTGCGGCGCGGGCCATTCGCCCTTGATCAAGCCTTGTTCGGCGAGGAACGCGAGGATGCCTTCGGCATGGAAGATCGCCTCATCGCGACCCGTATCGGCTTGCCCGCCCAACTCCAGGGTGGTCGCCAGGCACGCCAACGGGATCTGCGCCTCGGGGAACGCGCGGGACAAACGCAGCCACGGCAGCGAACAGGCTTCGTCAAACGAGCTGCCGCCGGAGTCTTCCGCCAGCAACCCGACTTTCACATTCAAGTGCGCTGACAGCGAGCGCCACTGCGGCCAATGCTGCGGCAACGCGTACATGTGCAGCGCAGCTTCGGCGTCGCAGTGCAGGTCCAAGACCACGTCGGCGGTGCAGGCGTGGCTCAGCAAGATGCGTTGCATGCCTTGCAACTGGCTGCTTGGCGCGGGCAACGCGTCAAGGGCATCGCTCATGGCCTGGCGAATCAGGCGCACGTTGGCGTGGGGATCATCCCCCAGCTTGCCGTCGAGCAACGCTGCAACCGGCTCGCTCAACTCAACGAAGTCACGGTTGAAATTCTTGCCGCTGCCGATCTCGAAACGCCCCTGATGGCTGCCTTGCAGCAACTGGCCGAGGCCCATCGGGTTGGCGACCGGCACCAACTCGATCACGCCGTTGAGGGCGCCTTGCTCTTCAAGTTCAGCGAGGCGCTTCTTCAGCTCCCACGCGGCGCGCATGCCGGGCAACTCATCGGCGTGCAGGCTGGCCTGGATATAGGCCTTGCGCTCGCCCTTGCCAAAACGGAATACGCTCAGCTGGCGCTCGCAGCCCAGGTGGCCCCAGGGCAACAGGTGATCGATACGTTGCATATCAGTGCTTCCGTGGAGCCAGGTAGCTCAGCCAGCGGCGCTCGGCCAACTTGAACAGGCGCACCAGGATGAAGGTCAGGCACAGGTAGAACACACCGGCGGTGATATAGGCTTCGAACGGCAGGTAGAACTGGGCGTTCACCGTGCGCGCGGCACCGGTGATGTCGATCAAGGTGACGATGGAGGCCAGGCTGGTGGTCTGCAGCATCATGATCACTTCGTTGCTGTACTGCGGCAGCGCGCGGCGCAAGGCCGATGGCAACAGGATGCGGCGGTACAGCTTGTAGCGCGACATACCCATGGCCTTGGCCGCTTCGATCTCGCCATTAGGGGTGGCCTTGAGGCTACCGGCAATGATCTCGGCCGTGTAGGCACTGGTGTTGATCGCAAACGCCAGGCACGCACAGAACGTGGCGCTGGACAGCAGCGGCCACAGGAAGCTTTCACGTACGGCTTCGAACTGGGCCAGGCCGTAGTAGATCAAGAACAACTGCACCAGCATCGGCGTGCCGCGGATCACGTAGGTGTAGAGCCAGGCCGCGCCGTTGACGACCGGCTGCTTGGACACACGCATCAAGCCCAGGGGCAAGGCGGCGAGCAGGCCGAAAAATAACGAGATGGCGAGCAGTTTCAGGGTGGTCAGCAGGCCGCCAAGGTACAGCGGCATGGCCTCCCAGATGACGTTGTAGTCGAAGATCATAGATCAGCCGCCCTTACGCCTACCGAGTAGCGCTTCTCAAGATGACGCAGGGCCAGCAACGACACGCTGGTGATCACCAGGTACATCGCCGCCACTGCGAGGAAGAAGGTAAAAGGCTCGCGAGTGGCATCTGCCGCCTGCTTGGCCTTGAACATCATGTCTTGCAAACCCACCACCGAGATCAGCGCGGTGGCCTTGGTGAGTACCAGCCAGTTGTTGGTGAAGCCGGGGATCGCCAGACGAATCATCTGCGGCACCATCACCCGGAAAAACACCTGGAAACTGCTCATGCCATACGCAAGGCCGGCCTCGGCCTGGCCCTTGGGAATGGCCATGAAGGCGCCACGGAAGGTTTCCGAGAGGTAGGCGCCAAAGATGAAACCCAGGGTGCCGATACCGGCGGCCAAGGGGTTCAAGTCGATATAGTCGTCATAGCCGAGCATCGGCGCGACGCGGTTAAGCAGGTCCTGGCCGCCGTAGAAAATCAGCAGGATCAGCACCAGGTCAGGGATCCCGCGGATCACTGTGGAGTACAAGTCACCCAGCCAGGCCAACCAGCGCACCGGCGACAGGCGCAACGCGACCCCGATCAGACCCAGAACAATGGCCAAGGCCATGGACGACAAGGCGAGCTGAAGCGTCAACCATGCGCCATCGAGGATGACGGCCCCGTAGCCTTTCAACATGATTCAGGTCCTCGAAAAGGGGGATGAAAAAATGGCGCAAACCTCAGGAATTCTGTTGCTTGCGCCATTGCGGACAGACAGCTGCGACGAGTTACTTAGGGTCAGCGCCGTAAATATCGAAGTCGAAGTATTTGTCCTGGATTTGCTTGTATTTGCCGTTGGCACGGATCGCTGCGATGGCCGCGTTGATCTTGTCCAGCTCGGCCTTGTCGCCTTTACGTACCGCGATACCGATGCCGTCACCGAAGTACTTGGCGTCGGTGAACTGTGGGCCCACGAACGCGTAGCCTTTACCGGCCGGGGTTTTCAGGAAACCGTCTTGCAGCAGGGTGGCGTCAGCCACGGTACCGTCAAGGCGACCGGCTTCCACGTCCAGGTAGATTTCGTTCTGCGAGCTGTAAGGAACAACCGTGGCGCCTTTAGGAGCCAGGACTTCCTTGGCGAAGCGATCGTGGATCGAACCGCGCTGCACGCCGATTTTCTTGCCTTTCAATTCATCCAGGCTGTCGCTGACGGCGGTGCCTTCCTTCATCACCAGCTGTGCTGGGCTCAGGTAGTAGCGGTTGGTGAAGTCCACCGACTTCTTGCGGTCGTCAGTGATGGACATGGACGACAGGATCGCGTCGATCTTGCGCACTTTCAGCGCAGGGATCAGGCCGTCGAACTCTTGCTCGACCCATACACACTTGACCTTCATCTCTTCGCACAGGGCGTTGCCGATGTCGTAGTCAAAGCCCACGATGCTGCCATCCGGCGCCTTCGAGGCAAACGGAGGGTAAGCCGCTTCGATACCAATCTTCAGGGGCTTCTCATCAGCGAAAGCCTGCATGGACAGCACGGACAGCGCCAGGGCGCCCAACAGCACGAGTTTCTTCATCTTGGGACTCCATCGGTATAGGGCAAAACAGCAGTATGAGCCATGGCCCACGATGCGACTTAAGGGAAACCGAATTGCGGTGCTGCGTCCTACACAAGTTAAACCTGCGACGACGAGCGAGTGATCGGCATTCTAACGACAGGCCGGAAGCCGATATTTCCTCAATGCGACAACAATTTACAGAAGCACCGAGAAAGCGGGTCCAGCACATTGACAGCCCCTGAATTTTATGCAGAGACAAAAGATATTAAACCTGTTGATGCTGCAAATTGCGGGCCTATTATTCGCAAACCCTTCTAGCACGGCAAGTCTGGCGTTTAATCTTATTTCTGGGAGCGTCTGGAATGGGGTTTCTCGGGGCACAGGTGTAGCACATCGCCTCATGTTTGGGCGCTGGGTTACACATTTGGCAACAACGGTAACATTCAGAAATGCCCTACGAGAGAAACCGATATTTATTGGCCTGAAGGTTATGCAGGCTCGTCATACCACCACCGCCCTCGCTATGAAATGCAGTCCAAATGTGGGAGCGGGCTTGCTTGCACTGCAACATAGAATCTCCCACAGGGGATCTCCACTGCTTGCAAGATCCCACAAAAAGCCCCATCCGGCTCACACCGAATGGGGCTCTGTATCACCAACCCGCCTTACGCCACATTCATGGTCTTGTGCGTCTCAATCAAATGCGCCACTACACCCGGGTCTGCCAGGGTGGAGATATCCCCAGCCCGTCATACTCAGCCGTGGCAATCTTGCGCAAAATCCGCCGCATGATTTTCCCCGAGCGTGTCTTCGGCAAGCCCGGTGCCCACTGGATCACGTCCGGCGAAGCAATCGGCCCGATCTCTTTGCGCACCCAGTTTTTTCAGCTCCAGGCGCAGCGCCTCGTTCGGCTCTTCGCCATTCTTGAGGGTGACATACACATAGATGCCCTGCCCCTTGATGTCATGCGGCACACCGACCACCGCCGCTTCGGCGACTTTCGGGTGGGCGACCATGGCGCTTTCAATCTCGGCGGTCCCCATGCGGTGGCCCGACACGTTCAACACGTCATCCACACGCCCAGTGATCCACCAGTAGCCGTCTTCGTCGCGACGAGCGCCGTCACCGGTGAAGTACATGCCACGGAAGGTCTTGAAGTAGGTATCGACAAAACGGTCATGGTCGCCGTACAGGGTACGGGCCTGGCCTGGCCACGAATCGAGGATCACCAGGTTGCCTTCGGCAGCGCCTTCGATGATGTTGCCCAGGTTGTCCACCAACGCCGGCACCACACCGAAGAATGGCCGTGCCGCCGAACCCGGCTTGAGCGCATGGGCGCCCGGCAGCGGGCTCATCAAGGTGGCGCCGGTTTCGGTCTGCCACCAGGTGTCGACGATCGGGCAACGGGATTGGCCAACGTTCTTGTAGTACCAGTCCCACGCTTCCGGGTTGATCGGCTCACCCACCGAACCCAGTAGACGCAAGCTGCTGCCATCAACGCCTTCGCAGGCGGCGGTGCCGGAAGCCATCATTGCGCGGATCGCGGTCGGGGCGGTGTAGAGGATGTTGACCTTGTGCTTGTCGACGATCTTGCCGACCCGAGTGATGTCCGGGTAGTTCGGCACGCCTTCGAACAGCAGCGTGGTCGCGCCATTGGCCAGCGGGCCGTAGACAATATAGGTGTGGCCAGTGACCCAGCCGACGTCGGCGGTGCACCAGTAGATCTCGCCTGGGCGGTAGTCGAACACGCGCTCGTGGGTCAGGGCAGCGTAGAGCAGGTAACCGCCGGTGGTGTGCTGCACGCCTTTAGGCTTGCCAGTGGAGCCAGAGGTATAAAGGATGAACAGCGCTTCTTCGGCGCCCATTTCTTTGGGCGCACACACGGTGCCCGCCACTTTCATCAGGTCTTCGTACCAGATGTCGCGATGCTGGTTCCACTTGATCGCGCCATTGGTGCGCTTGCACACGATGACTTTCTGGATGCTGCTGGTTTCCGGGTTGGTCAGGGCGTCGTCGACGTTGGCCTTGAGCGGAATCTTCTTACCGGCACGGATGCCTTCATCAGCAGTGATCACTACCTTCGACTTACAGTCGATGATGCGACCGGCCAGGGCTTCCGGCGAAAAACCGCCAAACACCACGGAGTGAATCGCACCGATGCGGGTACACGCCAGCATGGCGACCACGGCTTCGGGGATCATCGGCATATAGATAGTCACCACGTCGCCGCGATGCACGTCTTGGCCGCGCAAAGCGTTGGCGAACTTGCAGACTTCTTCGTGCAGTTCGCGGTAGGTGATGGTGCGGCTTTCGGAAGGGTCATCGCCTTCCCAGATGATGGCTGCCTGGTCGCCACGCTCAGCGAGATGACGGTCCAGGCAGTTGTAGGAAACGTTCAAGGTGCCATCGGCAAACCACTTGATGTCGACATGGTGGTCGTCGAACGAGGTCTGCTTCACCGCGGTGAAAGGCTTGACCCAGTCAAGGCGCTTGGCTTGCTCACGCCAGAAGCCATCGGGGTTGACCACCGACTGCTGGTACATGGCCTTGTAGGTCGCCTCGTCAGTCAGCGTGTTGGCTGCTACTTCGGGGCGAACGGGGTACAGGGAAGCCGCACTCATCTTTCTTACCTCGGTGACAATAGTTGTTTTTGTATGCCCTGTTGTAGCCGGGGCTGCCCCATAGAACCATTCGACGATGGTAGTAACAAGCCCCTACAAATTGCCCTGACATCCGCGTTTGCGGCTCTAGCCCGCAGGCTGCGGCGCTTTGCGGCTTTGTGAAAAAAGCTTTACCACGGGATTGTTACAAAAACCGCCAATAGTGTTTATCAAAAGCACGGGTATATGAATATAACCCGCACGCCTAAAATCAACTCCGTCAACACGACACTGTGATTAACAACGCAACAGCCCCCACGAAGGCAACGTTAATCCGAACTTCCCAACTCTTAAGTTACACACGCGGCCTCACAAGGGCCCCGTGACCCCACTCGACCTAAATAAGGTAAACAGAGAAATGAAAGCTTTAGTAGTTATGGCCCTCAGCAGCTTGTGCGCCACCGCCGCCCTGGCCGACGAAGCCCCGACTGACGTAGCTAGCCGCAACGCCCCGATTGTCGAGGACTACACTTACAGCACCCACTTGGACGTTGCCAAAGTATTGTCGATGAGCAGCATTCCAGAAGTCTGCGAAGTGGTACCGGTAAAAATGGAATATGAAGACTCCCAAGGTCAGCGTCATATTCTTAATTACCATGTGATGGGCAATGGTTGCTCTAACGGATAACAACTTCGTTAGTTAACACCACACCCGACCTTACTCGCCGCAAGAAATCGTTCTTGCGGCAAAGAACCGACCCTCCCCTGCCCTCGCTGCGCTCCCTCGAAAAAAATCCTGCCGCTCGTCCCTCCAGCCAACCCCAACAAACCCGTGACTTGGCTTTGAAAAGCAGGCTTTTTGTCTGCGATCCGTGACCATCCGTCACAACACAAAGCTGATTTTTCCCCTATAATGCGCGGGTAAATCGGGCCTGCAATATCCCTTTACACTGGGATGAAGAGCCAGACCTGAGGCCTCCCGCTGGAGCAAGCACCTACCGCTCCGCACCTCAAGCCTCACGCAGAGCACCCGAACACCCAATTCCGTTTAATGCGTGCGCTAGCTGCAACAAACGATTCCTTAAGATCCACCGCGGCCTCAGGGCCGTGTGAACACCAACCATCCGGTTTCACACGGGCACCTTTGAGCCCTCACGCAGGAGACGACACGTCATGCTGAGCTGGGACGAATTCGACAAAGAAGAAGGCGAAGTAGCCACCAAAGGCGCCAACGCCGGCCACGCCACCGAAGCCAACATGGACCGCCTCGACGGTGCCGGCGCTGCCGCCGCCATCGAAGCCCGCGCCGTCACCGCCAATGACTCCGCCGCCATCATCCGTGCCAAGGCCGCCCTCGACAAACTCGACGTCGCCGAAGGCCTCGCCGAGCTGGAAGGCTCCGCCGCCCGCGTCGCCGTTGACGAAAAGCGCATGATCAACTGCCGCGCCGACCTCAACCAACTCGTGCCGTTCAAGTACGACTGGGCCTGGCAGAAGTACCTCGACGGCTGCGCCAACCACTGGATGCCGCAAGAGGTCAACATGACCGCCGACATCGCCCTGTGGAAAAACCCCGAAGGCCTGACCGACGACGAGCGCCGCATCGTCATGCGCAACCTGGGCTTCTTCTCCACCGCCGACTCGTTGGTAGCGAACAACCTGGTGCTGGCCGTGTACCGCCTGATCACCAACCCGGAGTGCCGCCAGTACATCCTGCGCCAGGCCTTCGAAGAAGCGATCCACACCCACGCCTACCAGTACTGCATCGAATCGCTGGCCATGGATGAAGGCGAGATCTTCAACATGTACCACGAGATTCCATCGGTCGCTAAAAAGGCAGCCTGGGGCCTGAAGTACACCCGTTCGATCTCCGATCCGAAGTTCGAAACCGGCACCGTCGAAACCGACAAAGAACTGCTGCGCAACCTGGTCGCCTACTACTGCGTGCTGGAAGGCATCTTCTTCTACTGCGGCTTCACCCAGATCCTGTCCATGGGCCGCCGCAACAAAATGACCGGCGTGGCCGAGCAGTTCCAATACATCCTGCGCGATGAGTCGATGCACCTGAACTTCGGTATCGACGTGATCAACCAGATCAAAATCGAAAACCCACATTTGTGGGATGCCGAGATGAAGGAAGAAGCGACCCAGATGATCCTGCAAGGGACTCAACTGGAGATCGAATACGCCCGCGATACCATGCCGCGCGGTGTATTGGGCATGAACGCGGCGATGATGGAGGATTACCTCAAGTTCATCGCGAATCGTCGTCTGTCGCAGATCGGCTTGAAGGAAGAGTATCCAGGGACGACTAACCCTTTCCCGTGGATGAGCGAGATCATGGACTTGAAGAAAGAGAAGAACTTCTTTGAGACGCGTGTGATCGAGTATCAGACGGGTGGCGCGCTGAGCTGGGATTGATACAAAAATGAAAAAAGAGCTGCTACGGGCAGCTCTTTTTTTGACAAAAATTCAGGATCGGATCAACAGCATGGAAATGCTTGTCTTCACACTAATCAGCATCGCCCTACTTTCCCTGGGAGCCTGGGGCATCCTGAGCGGAAGGCTTTACAGGAAACCGTTTACCCTATATCTGATTGGATTCCTCTTGGCATTGGGAGGCGGATACATTGCCTACGGCCTGGATCTGGGATCTCAAAACGATACAGTTTCCACGTTTTTCACCCACCTAAAACTGGCCTCTTCCTTTGTCAGCTACACCATCGCGGCTGCGGGCGGTAGCCTCATTGCCAGCGGTATTGTCTTGAAAGCGCAGCACCAAGCAAAAAAAGATCACCTGAGGGCGAAAGCCTTCGTAGAGCTTATTTTGGAAAGCATCAGGATCATCCAATTGAGCGCCCAGGAGATACTCGATGATCCTGGAAGATTTCCGTTAGAACAGCAGGAAAAAAGACTTCAATACCTGCGCCAACGTTTTTTCGACCAGCAAATCGCATTGCGTGAAGCCACCGACCGACTGGAGCGCATGGAATACCTATAAAGTCGAAGTCTTGCGGACTGCTTTTTTCATCAGCCCTCCAATGCTGTAGCCTTGTTCCCCAATTGCCGCCTACGTTGTCACCGGTCCAAATGGCCGCTGTCATCGCTGAGGCGTGACTAAAATTATTAGATAGGACCGAGGCCTCCCCGTGAACCCAGACATGCTCGAAGCCGGCCCCGCTGACGCCAAAGTACTCTCCGTCTTTGACTTCGACGGCACCCTGACCCACCACGACAGTTTCGTGCCGTTCCTCAAGTTTGCCTTTGGCCCCGGCGAGTTCTATGGCCGGATGGTGAAACTGGCGGTACCTGGACTGCGGTTTTTGTTGCGGCAGATCAGCCGGGATGAGTTGAAGGCGCAGTTGATCCGCACCTTTATGACCGGGGTGGAGAAAGCTTGGGTTCAGCAAAAGGCGCAGGAGTATTGCCAGCGGTACTGGACCAAGTTGATGCGCCCCAGCGGTTTGCAGTCGGTGGCCGATGAAGTGAAGTCCGGGGCGGTGGTGACGCTGTGTTCGGCGTCGCCGGCGTTGGTGTTGCAGCCGTTTGCGGATCGGCTGGGGATCAAGTTGATCGGCACTGAGCTTGAGGTGGTCGATGGGGTGTTGACCGGTAAGCTCACCGGGAATAATTGCCGTTGCGAGAACAAGGTGCTCAGGCTTGAGGCGGTGTACGGGGACTTGGGGGAGTATCGGCTGCGGGCCTGGGGTGATACGCGTGGAGACCGGGAGTTGTTGGCGGCGGCGCAGGATGCGCATTTTCGGCATTTTCATGCGAAGAAGAAGCGGGCTCGGTTGCAGCGGTGATTTGAGTGGGTGGGATCGTCAAGGACACCGAGGCGATCCTTCGCAGCCTCGCTAAAGCTCGACAGCTCCCACATTTGATCTTTATCAGCCCGTTGATCTGTGTTCGGGGGTGGCTTATATCGCGGCTTTGAGGTCTACGCCCAGCGCAGCGGCAAAGGCTTTTACCATTGGGCTTCTGGGGGCGTTGTGACGCAGGATGAGGTTGAACGCGGTGCTCAAGTGGACATGCTCCGGGCACAGTACGCGCAGGCGCCCTTCTCTTACTAACGGCGCGGCGTAGTGTTCCGGTAGAAATCCGAGGAACCGACCGGTGAGGATCAGGATGGCGACCGCTTCCACTTGTGAGGCCGAGGCGGACTGGCTGTCGTAGTTGACGAAGTTGGTCTTGTCGCGGTGGATCGCGTAACGATGGTTCACCACTTCGTATTGGCGCAAGGCATCGGGGGTGATGTCATTGGCATTGAACAGTGGATGTCCTACAGCGCAGTAGGCGTGGGCCTTTTCTTCGTACAGCGGGAAGTAGTCGAACTCTTCACGACGCTGGTACACCGGCACAATGCCGACAATCAGGCGGCCTTCCACGACGCCGCGCTCAACTTCGTCGAGTTGCGAGGCATGTAGGCGCAATCTTATTTTTGGCGAGTCGCTGTGTAATTTTCCCAGCGCGGTAATGAGTGGTGAATTAACGTCGGACACGGTGTTATCTATTACGCCCACACTAAGGTCGCCGATCAATTCGTTTTGCGCCGAACTAAGCTTGTCGCGAAAACTGTCGACCGAGGTAAATAACTCGATGGACGCTTGATACACCAGCTTGCCTTCTTCGGTCAGCCCAAAGCCTTCCCTTCCCCGCGTGCACAAGCGCATGCCGATACGGATTTCCAGGTCGGAAATCTGTTTGCTGATGGCTGCCAGGCCCACGTTCAGCTCGTTTTGCGCAGCGCTGAAACCGCCAGCTTCGACCACGGCCATGAACACGCGCAGCAATTTGAAGTCCAGCCCACTCAGTTGCAGGGGCGGTCGTGTGCCGGGTTTTGGCGGTATGTTTCCAGAAGTGGAAAGTGGGGTTTCCATAATACGCGTTGACCTCTAGTGCCATATTCAACAGGCTTCAACCCAGTCCTTGAACATAGCCAGGCGGCGATAATGAACATAAACATCCGCCCTTGGCAACCTTGAATACGGCGCGTCAGACGCTGGTTCAGTCTAGTTGAAAACTTATTTTTACTGCCTCCGACTCTTCTAAAAACAAGCGTGAGGAATACCCATGTCTCAACCCACCGACCGCCTTTGGGGCGCTCGTTTCAAGACCGGTCCGTCTGCTGCATTGGCCGCGTTGTCCCGTTGCCCCGAGCGCTACTTTCGCCTGACGCCTTACGACCTGGCGGGCTCCCGTGCCCATGCCCGTGAGTTGCAGCGCGCAGGCCTCTTGGATGAGTCGGAGACCCTGCGCACGCTGCAAGCCCTGGACGCTATCGGCGCTGACTTCGCCGCCGGCAACCTGCATCCGACCCTGGATGACGAGGACGTGCACACCTTCATCGAACGCGTACTCACCGAGCGCCTGGGCGCCCTGGGCGGCAAGCTGCGGGCCGGACGTTCGCGCAACGACCAGACGGCCAACGACTTGCGCCTTTTCCTACGGGACCATGCGCGCACCATCACCACCGAGGTGCTGGGTTTGCAGCAAGCGTTGGTGGAGCAGGCTGAGCGGCACGTCGAAAGCATCTGCCCTGGCTTCACCCACTTGCAGCAGGCGCAACCGATTGTGTTCGCCCATCACTTGCTGGCTCACTCGCAGTCGATGCTGCGCGATGTGCAGCGCCTGGTGGATTGGGATGCGCGCACAGCCCTGTCGCCGCTAGGTGCGGCAGCGATGGCTGGTTCTGCGATTGCCCGTCAGCCGGAGCACTCGGCCAAGGAAATGGGCTACACCGGGCCATGCGAAAACTCCATTGATGCCGTGGCCAGCCGCGACCATGTGGCGGAGTTCCTGTTTGTGGCGGGCATGCTCGGGGTGAATATTTCGCGCCTGTCGGAAGAGTTTTGCCTATGGTCTTCACGCCAGTTTCGCTGGGTGGTGTTGGACGATGCCTACGCCACCGGCAGCTCGATCATGCCGCAGAAAAAGAACCCGGACATCGCCGAATTGGCGCGAGGCAAGGCTGGGCGCTTGATTGGCAACCTGACCGGGTTGATGTCCACGCTCAAGTCGTTGCCACTCTCCTACAACCGCGACTTAAGCGAAGACAAGCACAGCGTATTGGACAGCGTGGATACCTTGTTGCTGGTGCTGCCGGCGATGGCCGGTATGGTCGCGACCATGAAGGTGCAAGTGGAAGAACTACGGCGTCAGGCGCCGATGGGTTTTACCTTGGCGACTGAGGTTGCGGATTGGTTGGCGACCCGTGGTGTGCCGTTCAAGGAAGCCCACGAGATTACCGGCGCGCTGGTACAGGCCTGCGAGAAACATGAGATTGAGTTGTGGGAAGCCTCGCCGGCGATGTTGGCAGAGGTGGATGCGCGGTTAACACCTGAGGTGCGCGACTGCCTGACCCTGGAAGCGGCGATTGCGGCGCGCAGTGGTTGGGGTGGGACGGCGCCGGAGCGGGTTTGGGAGCAGATTGGGCGGTTGAAGGTGGCGTTGGCTGGGCAGCAAAAGTGGGCCGCGAGTTACCAGGGTTTCAGGATTTAAATCTGCGGTGTGTGGGCTGGCGCCTTCGCAGGTAAGCCAGCTCCCACATTTGGACCGCGTACAGCAGTTAGAGCGTTGTTAGTTTTTGGAGTAGCACCATGAACCAAACCCCGGCAGAGCGCTTGGAAGCCGAGCGCAAGTTGTCCGAGAACCAGTTCGATATCACGCAGTACGAGCACGTGCCACGTCGTTATTACGGACGGATGTTTTTGCCACGTTGATCGTGATTGCGCTGGCGGCGTTGTTGCGAGCATTCGCCAATGGCCAGATCGAATGGTCCTACATCGGTCAGTTCCTCACGTCTGAGGCCATTCTCTGGGGCCTGGTGAATACCATCGTCATGTCGATCCTGGCGATGGCGCTGGGCGTGGTGATCGGGGTGATCACGGCGATCATGCGCATGTCGGCCAACCCGATCCTGCGTTATGTGGCCATCACCTACACATGGCTGTTTCGCGGTACACCGCTGATTCTGCAACTGCTGCTGTGGTTTAACCTGGCGCTGATTTTCCCGGTGATCGCGATTCCAGGCGTGTTCAGCATCGACACCGTCGACCTGATGACGCCATTCGTGGCCGCCCTGCTCGGCCTGAGTATCAACCAGGGCGCATACACCGCCGAAGTGGTACGTGCCGGTCTGCTGTCCGTAGACACTGGCCAGTACGAAGCCGCCAAGTCCATCGGCATGCCGAGCCTGCAAGCGCTGCGTAGGGTAATTCTGCCGCAGGCGATGCGGGTGATCATTCCGCCTGTAGGCAACGAGTTCATCAGCATGGTGAAAATGACCAGCCTGGCCAGCGTGATCCAATACTCGGAGCTGCTGCACAACGCGCAAAACATCTACTACGCCAACGCACGGGTCATGGAGCTGCTGATTGTGGCCGGCATCTGGTACCTGGCGGTGGTGACTGTTCTTTCATTTGGTCAAAGCCGCCTTGAGCGTCGTTTTGCCCGCGGCGCCGGCAAGCGTTCGTAAGTTTGGGTTGAGGAGATTTGCCCCATGAGAAGCATCGTCAAGGCCGTCAACCTGAACAAGTATTACGACCAGTATCACGCCCTGCGCGATATCAATATCGAGGTCGAGCAAGGCGAGGTGATGTGCATCATCGGCCCGTCGGGTTCCGGCAAAAGCACCCTGCTGCGTTGCGTCAATCAGCTGGAAAAAATCGACAAGGGCGGCCTGTGGGTCGACGGCGAGTTGGTGGGTTACCGGGTGGTCGGCAACAAGCTGCATGAGATGAACGAATCGCAGATCGCCCGCCAGCGCCTGGCCACCGGAATGGTGTTCCAACGTTTCAATTTGTTCCCGCACATGACCGTGCTGCAGAACATCATCGAAGGCCCGTGCCAAGTGCTCAAGCGCTCGCCCAAGGAAGCCACCGAAGACGCGCTGGAGCTACTCGCCCGTGTCGGCCTGGCGGACAAGCGCAATGCCTACCCGGTGGAATTGTCCGGTGGGCAACAGCAGCGTGTAGCGATTGCCCGTGCCTTGGCGATGCGCCCCAAGTTGATGCTGTTTGACGAACCCACGTCAGCCCTCGACCCGGAGCTTGTAGGCGAAGTGCTGTCGGTGATGCGTGATTTGGCCACCACCGGCATGACCATGATCGTGGTCACCCATGAATTGGGGTTTGCCCGTGAAGTGTCCAACCGCATGGTGTTTATGGATGCCGGCCAGATTGTGGAAGCCGGCAGCCCCGAAGAAATTCTAATAAGCCCACAAAACCCGCGTACCCAAAGCTTTATTTCTGCCGTTCGCACTTAACTAAAAAACAAACGAGAACGCCCCCATGAAAAAATTGTTTATCCCAACGTTGCTCGCAGGCCTGATGGCCTCCACTGCAGTTTTTCGCGGCATTGCCGGCGGCAATCAAGGACAAGGGTGAGATCAGCGCGGCCATCGTGCCGAACTACCCACCGATGGATTTCAAGGACCCCGCCACCAACAAAATCACCGGCCTCGACTTCGACCTGGGCAACGCTCTGGCCGAGCGCCTGGGCGTGAAGATCAAGTGGCAGGAAACCGGCTTCGAACAGATGCTCAGCGGGCTGACCACCAAGCGCGTGGACATCGTGCTGTCGGGCATGAGCGACACCGCCGAGCGCCAAAAAGCAGTGACCTTTATCGACTACTTCACCAGCGGCCCGCAGCTCTACACCCTGGCCAAGCGTGAAGACCTCAAGGAATTGACCGACCTGTGCGGTAAAAAAGTCGGCACCAGCCGTCGTACTACCTGGCCGTCGGAAATCGCCGCGTGGAGCAAGGAAAATTGCGAAGCCGCCGGTAAGCCGGCCATCGTGGTGATCGGCACCGAAGGCTCGGCGGATGCGCGGGCGCAGTTGCAGCAGAACCGTCTGGATGCGGCGATGCAGGGTAGCGAAACCATTCCTTACCTGATGTCGCTGGATAAAGGTAAGTACAAGCCAGTGGGCCTGGCGCTTTCCAAGCAGTTCACCGGGCTTGGGATTGAGAAGAGCAACACGGAGCTGGTTACTGCGATCAGTGAGGCCATGCAGGCGATGATTGACGATGGCACCTACGGCAAGATCCTCAAGAAGTGGGATCTGGAGCAAGGTGCGGTCGAAAAAATCACCATCAATTCCGGCCAGTAAAACCATGCTCTGAAAATGTGGGAGCTGGCTTGCCTGCGATAGCGGTGTATCAGCCAAGCATCAGGCGCCTGACATACCGCTATCGCAGGCAAGCCAGCTCCCACATTGGATCTCCATCGTTTTCAAGAAATAACAAGGACGCTCGCCCCACCGTGGCCACCTACTCCCTGGTAATCCGCCGCCTGATGATCTGCTCGGTGACCATCGTGGTCAGCCGCGCCATGACCAGCCCGTTGCTGGCCTTGCTGTTGAGCACCCGCCTAGGCCTCAACCAACAGGACATCGGCCTGCTGATGGGCATCGCCGTGTTCATCGCCACACTGCTTGGCCTGTACGGCGGCTACATCATCGACCGCCTGGAAAAGCGCAAGCTGCTGATCCTGGCCATGCTGTCCAGCTCCATAGGCTTTCTATTGCTGACTTTTGCCAGCAACCTCTACCTCACCACGTTGACCCTGGTGATCACCGAAGCGGCGTCGGCCCTGTTCCTGATCGGTTCCAAAGCCATCATCAGTGAGAACCTGCCGGTGGGCGACCGGGCCAAGGTGTTTTCGTTGCGCTATACGCTGACCAACGTTGGCTACGCGACCGGCCCAATGATCGGCGTGGTGATCGCCGGCCACATGCAACTGGCGCCATTTCTGATCGCCAGCGCCATCGCGTTTGGCAGCCTGTTCCTGATGATCGGCATCCCGCCCACCCAACGGGATGACAGCAACAAACCCTTGAGCTTCCTGACTACCCTGCGCACCTTGCGCAGTGATCGCACGTTGATCCTGTTCACCAGCGGCAGCCTGTTGAGCACCATAGTCCACGGGCGCTATACGCTTTATCTGTCACAGTTTTTGCTGGTGGCCTACAAGCCCGCCGAAGCGCTGAAAATTCTGTCTGCGGTGCTGGCGTGCAATGCCATCACCGTGATCTTGATGCAGTACCAGATCGGCCGTTTTCTCAAACGCGAGCAACTGCGTTATTGGATCGTGTTGGGTACCCTGCTGTTCATCTGCGGGTTGATCGGGTTCAGCCTGGCGGACAGCCTGGTTACCTGGTGCGTGGCAATGTTCGTGTTCACCCTGGGCGAGATGATCATCTACCCGTCGGAATTTCTATTTATCGACACCATCGCCCCGGATGCGCTGCGCGGCAGTTACTACGGTGCGCAAAACCTGGCGGCCTTTGGCGGGGCGATGAGCCCGGTGATTTGTGGGTATTTGCTGATCAATGCGGCGCCGACCAGTATGTTTTATGCGCTGGGGGCACTGACTGCGGTGGGCGGCTCTCTGTGTTTCTTGAGTGGGCGGCGCGTAGCAGGTTCTTGCTGATATTTGCGCTGGATCCCGCTATTAATAGCGAAACTACTCACGGACCCGAGCCCCATGAAATTCGACACGGCCTACAGCCTGAGTCTCGATGAAAAACTGTCGATCTACGACGTAAGAGATCTGAATTTCGACGAAACCGCTGCCTTCGATTCCGACAAGGACAGCTTCCAGTGCCCCAACGATGAATGCCGTGCGGCGTTCGATACAGGCAATACGCTGAGCACCTTCAACGCCAAGAACGTCAACTACCTGCGCACGCCCCACTTCAAGAACAAGATCAGCACCCGGCATATCGACGGTTGCCGCTATGCCAGCACGCACAAGGCTGCAACCCGTGAAAACGACGACGAACGGGAGGAAAATTTCCCATCGGAATTTGTACTGACGCGACGTCAATACGAGCGAAGGACACTCGTTGCAGGTTCAGAAGGAAACGTCCCACTAGACTCAACGAAAGCACCTTCAAGCCGAGCGTCCACTCCCCTGCTCGTCAGCGACACAACCCCAGATAAAACCAGCGTATTCGCCCACCCGGTGGAGTGCTACGTGTCCAACGTCGACGACAAGGACAAGCTCAAGTCCATGCCGTTGAAAATCGGCGACCACACCGCCACCTACTGGACGTTTTTCAAGAAGATCGAATACCTGCAAGACAATCAGGGCCTTATCTATTGGGGCAAGATCAAGGCGATCAAAGACTACACCAGCAGCTTTCGCATCGACTTCGAAAGAAGGTGTGGCTCGACAAAAAGCCCTATTCGGTCAATGTCTACCTGAGCAAAAAACTCATCGAGAACTATCGCAAGCGCAAGGCGTTCCTGGAGCAGATAAAGGCAGCGGCAGAGAGCGAGCGGCCGTTGTATTGCTTTTTCTATGGAGTAACGCCGGAGCTGCGACAGGTACCGAGCAAAAACACCCCGAACAGACGTTCGGGGTGTTCAGCGCAAATATCGAAAACCTGGACCACTTGATTATTCGAGAGGCGCCAGGGGTGGAAGGCCTTTAATCAACTTGAGCACGTAACGATCGCCGATAGATCTCACGTATCTGTTCAGCCTTCAGCACAGGTACGCTACCTACCGTTATCAACCAGTGAATCAACATTTCCTCATCGGGAAAGATGTAGTCCTTCTGCCCCTTGATGGTTCTTGGCGTGTGGTTAGTACGAGCGTCGTAGTAAAGAGCGCTCCAGGGTTGGTTTACAAAATCAAAATCTTCAGCATCCCATTTGAAAAAACGAAGCACTTCATTGATGTGTGTTTGAGCACTGCGATCGCCGCGCGGGAACATAACAAAGGATTGGCAGTGTTCCTTCAACAATTGCTGCGGGATCTGCGGGTCAACGAAGTCGAGCGCCCCGCACTTCATGAGTAGATCCATAACGCCGATTGTCCAGCGATTGATAAACGCCTGCACAAAGCCTTCGGCATCGGCTTTTTTCATGTCAAAAAACAACATGCAGTAGCGGGTTTTCAAATGGATCGCTAGCAATACATGCTTACGCTGAACGGTCGCTGCGTGTACCAGCCACTGATCGAAATCCGTATGCAGCACCTCTCCTGACGCTTGCATTGGCGGCGCTTGCTGGACCGCTGTGATTTTTTTGCCCTTGTGAATACGGCTGAAGAAATCACAGGCTGCGTGTGAACAATTGAACGTCAGTGCCACTGTTTTTCCTTAAGGACCAAACGGGGTGTTTAGACAGTGCTTAGGGGGCTGACTCAGGTAAATCAACCCAATTGATTTCATAAGGCTGCCTGACCGCATAACTAATTGCGTCTCGCGCACCTTCACTGAGCACTTCAAGTTCGGTATCAGTCAACAGATCATGGGCCACCATCAGGGCCAGACTGTCGAGAGCCCATGAACGACTGAATCCATCGAATATTCTGACGATGTCCTTGTCACGCCCCATAACCAGGCGGCACAGCGTCCTGTAGCGGTTGACCGGGGAGAGGGCCTCATTCTCACTGACGGACTTGGCGTTACTCAGTACGCCAAGGTGGAAGCGCTCAAGCGCAATTTTTCTCAGCTCTTTGAATTTATTCCAATCGCCTTCGGAAATAGCCATCACATCCTCCTGCGTGTCTGTTAGCGTTTGAATATTTCGCATTCCAGTCGGCCAAGCCGACCGAGCGGCTGTACAGTTAGAAAGCACGATATGACATACCTCAAAATAGAGCAGCGCAGGCGCTGAGGAAAAATCCAGTTGATGAGCGGTCAAAACAACTGTACAAAAACACAGTATAGTTTGCCCTCCCCGTCAAACCCTGGAGAAATCCCCATGTCCTCCCTGGCAATGAGCTCTTTCGTCGAACAACAGATCGTCCTGCATCAATTCACCGCAAAACACAGTGTACAAGCCCGTGCGATGCTGGGCTGGAGTCGGGAAGACCTGGCCCGCCAGGCTGGTATAGCGGTGGATGAGGTGCAACGCTTTGAAAGTCACGCCGAGGTCGAAGATGAAACCCGTTTGACCCTGGCGTTTAGGCTGGAGGCTGAGGGGCTGGTGTTTTTCCCGGGGTTTGCACCGGGGTGGGGGATGAGTGTGCGCCGGTTTGACAGCGAATCCACTGAGCCCGCTGCGCAAGGCATCATCGATCGCTTGATGGGTTCGACAGCCCCCCAACCGAATGGTGTCTAGCATCCAACGGGATCATCACATTCAACATAGGCAGCGTTCTGGCGTTCAACCAAGGCCATGGCCTCCTTCCATGGCCTGGGGTAAGCCGCGCTTCGCTTTACGACTCAAACACTGGAAACAATCGCCACTGCATTCCTGCACGTAGAGATTTAAGTACGGTCAGTCACTCTTTTCTGTCATATCAACCGCTTCGTCTGCATTCACAGACTCTGGCGAGAAAGGTACGCCAGGCAGAAAGGCAGGTTCCCTGATCGCTTGCGATGCCTGTTCATAACCATAGGCAATCGACAGCAACGTAGCCTCGCTGTTACCCGTACCGTATAGGTGAAGCGCGGTTGGCATACCTTCATCATCCATTCCGGACGGGATCGATATGCCTGGGTAGCCCGCCGCAGCGCTAAAGAAGTAGCTGTGGGACAGAAAGTTCGAGAGCATCGCGTCGAGCTTATGTTCCTTGAGCGGCTCATCGATGGTTTTCTGGAAGACTGGCACGATGTCTTCCCACAACTTTTCGCGTTGCTGTTGAGGCACGTCCAAGCCATTTATCATTTCCAGCAGCGCCTGGTCAGGATCTCCAGGCTGCTGGTCGCGCTTGTTGAACGCGATCAGTTCCGACAACGATTTGACCGGCAACCCGTTTCGGCCGGCCAAGTACCCTTCGAGCTGATGTTTGACGTCTGCAAAGAGGGCATCGTTATAGCCCTCATAGGTTTCCTGCGAAACGCCATCATCCAATCGGCCTATCGGCACCAGAATCGCACCCTTGTCCTTCAATACTTCAAGCGCCTGCTCAAAGTGGTTCCTGTCCGCTCGTATTGCCGGGTTACGTGCATCGTCTGCAGACAATTCAGGCAAAGGCGTATAGCCGATTCGCTTGTCTTTTAACGCATCAGCACGTAACCCATCGTCGTAGGTATGGGTTTCGGTCATGGCGTTAAGGGCTTCCGCCGCATCACAGATATTTCGGGTAAACGTACCGACTGTATCCAGCCGGGAGCTGGTCATGACGCCCTCGGTGCTGATCAAGCCTGCTGTGGTTTTTAGGCCGAAAACGCCGTTATACGCTGCGGGGGCGATAATCGAACCATTGGTTTCAACCCCTAGGGCCACCGGCACGTGTCCTTGGGCCACTGCCACCGCAGAACCTGAACTCGACCCCGCTACTTGGCCACCTAACCGATGGGGATTGAGCGTCTGGCCGCCGCGTGAGCTCCACCCATCAGCCGGTGACTCAGACCGAAAGTTGGACAGCTCGCTCATGTTGGTTTTACCCACGATCACCACACCAGCCTTCAACAAATTGTCGACGACCTTGGCATTTTTATTTGCTGGGGTCCCCACCAACGCCTTGGAGCCTGCGCTGGTCTGCATGCGGTCTTGGGTTTCAAACACATCTTTGAGCGCTATCGGAACGCCGTGTAGATAACCGCGCACTTGGCCCTTGGCGCGTTCATGATCTCGCGCCTTTGCCTCTTCCGGGCATCTGGGTTGGTTTCGACAAACGCATTACCGCCTTGTAACCCCTGATCAATGTTGGCGATTTGCTTCAATGAGTCTTTAATCAGGGACTCTGACGTCACCCCACCTTGCCCAGCCATCTCTCCCGACATCTGGCAGGCACTCTTGAAGCCTTGCACAGGATTTGAAAGTGTATGGTGCAGGCCCGTTGCCCACCCCATGGACGAAATTGGTCCAATCATGAAATGCCCCTCTATTTGACTGAATGTTAGGGTTATCCATGGATAACCCGGCACCAGTCTAAGAAGCCAACCACGCTGCGCCGTTGAGGCAAATCCTGCCGCCCGGTCCGATCACTCTCTCTCTGACGTGGGCATCAAGACGGCCTGTTGTAGTAGCTGACGATAAACCTGCACCAGTGCCATCAAACGATCACCTGCCCAGCGGGCGCCGTAAAACCAAAGCTTCGTTCCATCCACTAGAGACTCACACAACCCTGGGTACCCGCTCTTGCAGGCGCTGTGAAACGCAGCACTGCTACTTTCAGACACCACGGCGTCAAGACGATGTTCGCTTACGCATGCATCGATTTCATTTCGAGTCTGCAGGGTGAATTGATTGGCAGCGTCGCTGCGATGTGACTCCACCGGCACCAATAGCGCACCCGCCGAGCGCAGGGTTTTCAAGGCTTGGAGGAACGCCGCACTGTGGCATGTGGCCTCAGCCTCTCCAGCGCCCAAATATTGGTGGGCAAACCCTATGCGCCAGCCAGCCAACGCCTGAACCGAGGTGAAGGTGCTGTTATTCAGTACTACGGGGACTTCCACCATTAAGGGTCCCGAGGGGTCGATGCCACTCAAGGCATTGAGTGACAACGCCGGATCACGGACAGTTTTCATCAGCGGCCCAGGCACATCGAGCCTGGGAACGGGGGTGCTTGTTACCGAATGTTCAGAAGCGTGGGGCGCACCCCCGAACGCAATCCCGCGTTTGCCTGGGCTTTCGTTTGTATTGTCGGAAAACGTCGACGGCGCAATGCAGTCTGAGGATGACGATGGGGCGCGCCCTGTGGGGCAAGGCATGCATGGGCGCCAATATTTCCTACACTTTTCGTCCATCCTGAGCGACTCCCGAGCATTAAAATTCCCGGGATCATCGCACCGTCATCGGGCGCTTGTCGCAAGGTGGAAACACCCTGAAAATTCCTTTTTCCAGGACAGCTGCCTTCTACCCTACGGCACGCTCTTCAACACCTTGGGTCTCCACCGCCAACCACCACGCATGCCCACGCTCAGGTTGGTTCAAGCTGAACGCCTGCCCCATCTGCGGCGTGGTAATCGATACGTTGCGCTCCCAGGCCAGGGCCATGATGCGGTCAAATGGCTCGTGCCAGGCATGGAACGCCAAGTCGAAAGTGCCGTTGTGAATCGGCAGCAGCCAGCGGCCCTTGAGGTCGATATGCGCCTGTAAGGTTTGCTCCGGCTGCATGTGCACGTGTGGCCAGTCGACGTTGTAAGCACCGGTTTCCATCAGGGTCAGATCAAACGGGCCGTACTGCTCGCCGATGCGCTTGAAGCCATCGAAATAACCGGTGTCGCCGCTGAAAAAAATCCGCCGCGCGCCGTCGATCATCACCCAGGAACACCAAAGGGTCTGGTTGGCATCAAACAAACCGCGCCCGGAAAAATGCTGTGCGGGCGTGGCAACAAAACGAATGCCATCGAGCTCGGTGCTTTGCCACCAATCCAGTTGCCGCACTTTGCTGGCATCCACGCCCCATTTGACCAGGATGTCGCCGACACCCAACGGCGCCAGGAAGTAACGGGTCTTCGCAGCCAACTGGACGACGGCTTTGTGGTCAAGATGATCGTAGTGGTTGTGGGAAAGGATCACCGCTTCCAACGGCGGCAGGTCTTCAAGGCTGATGGGCGGCTGATGGAAACGTTTGGGGCCGGCCCAACTGAATGGCGAGGCGCGCTCGGCGAATACGGGGTCAGTAACCCAGAACTTGCCGCGCATTTTCAGCAGCACGGTGGAATGCCCGAGGCGGAATACGCTGTGATCAGGTGCCGCCATCAACTGCTCGCGGGTCAGCGGATGCACCGGAATTTGCCCTACCGGTCGCGTACTGCGCGGTTTGTTGAACAGCATGTTCCAGAAGATACGCAGGGTTTTGCCAAAGCCGCCATGCTGCACGGGGGCGTCATTACTGAAGTGGCCTTGATCCTGTTCGGCAGGCTTGAGCGCCACAGGTGAAGGGTCGATACGCGATGAAATGGTGGCCATTATCAGGAGACTCCGTTGGTCCGCTCATAAATTACACTGCACAGTGTAGTTTCAAGATTGCAACAAAATTCGGAACAAGTAAACTACCGAGTGTAATTTTCCTGAAAGAGACGAGCGCCACCCATGACTGCCCCTCGACGCCTCACCGACCGCAAACGCGAAGCCATTGTGGCTGCCGCCATCGCCGAGTTTCGCGATAACGGTTTCGAGGTCACCAGCATGGACAAGATTGCCGCCACCGCAGGGGTGTCCAAACGCACGGTGTACAACCACTTCCCCAGCAAGGAAGAGTTGTTCGCCGAAATTCTCCATCAACTCTGGGCCAGCAGCGTCGCACAGTTGGATGTGAGCTACGACCGCAACCGCCCACTGCGCGATCAATTGCGCGGGCTGTTGGAGGCGAAGATGCAGATGATGTCGGATGCCAATTTCCTCGACCTGGCTCGCGTTGCCATCGCCGCCACCATCCATTCGCCGGAACGTGCGCAAGACATGGTCAATCGCCTGAGCAAGCGGGAGGAAGGCTTCACCCTGTGGGTACGCGCCGCCCAGGAAGACGGTCGACTCAGCGGCAATGATCCGGCATTTGCCGCCCACCAGATCCAAGGCATGCTCAAGGCCTTCGCGTTTTGGCCACAGATTACCCTCGGCCAACCTATCCTCGACGCCGCCAGCCAGGCCGGTGTGATCGAGTCGGCCATTGACCTGTTTTTAGCCGGTTATGAGGTTACTGCCCCTACTGCGCAGTAGAACCCTGTTGTATGAACGACATTTCAGGTCGCTTTTGACGCATTCGCCCTCTGTTTTGCGCAAATGGCCTGAAAGGACACTGATTATTCCCACGCGAATCACTGACAATATTCACAGGTGTTATCCGATCAACGGTTACCTCGCGAACGCGTGTTGTCGTATCTGCAAAAGAGTTGACCCAGGAATCTATGGAAAACAGACAAGGCAAAGGGCTTTCGTTTGCCAGGCGCATCTACAGGCCAAGAATCATCGGCACAGCCATGTGCTGTATCAGTGTGATTGCCGCCTTGTCCCCGCTGGCAAAGCCTGACTGGGTCTGGGCATTGCTGTTCATCAACGGTTTTGTCTGGCCGCATCTGGCGTATCAACTGGCGACTCGCTCCAAATTCCCCTACGACGCCGAACAACGCAACCTGGTGTGGGACGCGTTATTCAGCGGATTTTGGGTGGCTACGCTGCAATTCGCCCCATTGACCAGCGTCACCCTGTTGTCGATGGTCTCCATGAACAACGTCGCTGCGGGCGGCAAGCGTTTGTTGTTGCGCGGTGCGCTGGCGCAAGCGTTTGGCGTGGGAGTGGCAGGCCTGCTGTTTGGCCTGCACTTCAACCCCTCGGTCAGCCTGGCACAGGTCTACGCTTGCTTGCCCATGCTCACGTTCTACCCCATGGCCATCGGTATGGTCTGCTATCAATTGGCGATCAAACTGTCGGAACACAAACGCGCGCTCAGCGCCCTGAGCCGCATCGACAGCCTCACCGGCCTGCTCAACCACGGCTCATGGAAAGATCTGCTGCAACTCAAGTTCCACAAATGCCAACAGCAACAAGGCCACGCCACCATTGCGCTGATCGACATTGACCACTTCAAGCGGATCAATGATACCCACGGCCATATCGTCGGTGACGCGGTGCTGCGCCAGTTGAGTCTGGAGTTGCGGAGCAGCTTGCGGGAAAACGACCTGGCCGGGCGCTACGGAGGCGATGAGTTCTGCGTGATTCTTCCGCAGATGCCCCTTGAGCAAGCTGCGCAGGTCATGGAGCGCATGCGCGAGAACTTCGGTAATTACCGCAACCCGCAAATCCCGGAATTGCGGGTCAGCCTGAGCATCGGCCTGGCCAGCTTTCAACCGTCGTTCACCGATGCGGCAATGTGGCTGAATGCGGCGGACCGGGCGCTGTACGCAGCCAAGGACACCGGCCGCAACCGAGTCAATGTCAGCGCAGAAATGGTCGCTCATTCCGCCTGAAGTTGTCCTATGACACCTCGTCTGATTTTTCCTACCCGCGCGCACGGCAATAGCATAATGCCGCCATTGGTCGCTTTGTGTGAAAAGTGCCTGTTCCGGGGCCGAACTTCTGACACAACGCGCAACTCTGAACCCGTTGTTCCACTCCCTCTGTCAGCACCAGGAAGCTGACAATGAGCACGTCAACCGTAGAGCCCAGCGCCCTACGGGGGCAGGCGACCTTGCATGGATAACCCCGACGCTTGCTTGCCCGAGCCTACGAACATGCCGCTATTCAACGCCCACAAAAAACCATCGCGACCCTTCACCACACAGTGGCCCAACAGGCCAGCCTGCTGGACGCCATCGAGCGCTCCATGGCCGTGATCGAGTTCGACCTGCAAGGCAATGTGCTGCGGGCCAACGACAACTTCCTCAGCACCATGGGCTACCGCGCCGAGCAGCTCGCGGGCCAGTCTCACCGCTTGTTCTGCACCCCGGCGTTCGCCCGCAGCGCCGAGTACAACCAGTTGTGGTCAAACCTGCGCAATGGTCAATTCCAGTCCGGGACCTTCGAGCGAGTCGCGGGCACTGGCCAGTCGGTCTGGCTGGAAGCCAGCTACAACCCGGTACGGGATGAGGCAGGCCAGGTGATCAAGGTGGTGAAGTACGCGATGGACGTTACCCCACGCCTGCAAGCCGAAAGTGAAGCCAACGCAAAACTGGACGCCATCGGCCGGGCCATGGCGGTGATCGAGTTCAACCTCGACGGCACCATCATCACGGCCAACGCCAATTTCCTGCAGCGCATGGGCTACAGCCTGGCGCAGATCCAAGGCCAGCATCACCGCCTGTTCTGCCCAGCGGCAATCGCCAACAGCTCGGCCTACGGCGATTTCTGGCGGCGCCTGAACCAGGGCGAAATGTTCAGCGGCCAGTTTGAGCGAGTGGATAAAAATGGCCAGACCGTGTGGCTCGAAGCCAACTACAACCCGGTGTACGACGCCAGCGGACGCCTGTGCAAAGTGGTCAAGTTCGCCTCCGACGTAACCGCCATGGTGCAACAACACAGCGCCGATGCAGCGAGCGCAGCCCAGGCTTATCACATCTCGCTGACCACCCGGGACATTGCCGAAAAAGGCGCCGAAGTAATTCAGCAAACGGCCAGCGGCATGCGCGAGATTGCCGCCGACATCGACGGATCTTCGCAACTGATCGCCAAGCTGGGCGAGCGCTCGCAGCAGATTACCGCCATCGTCAACACCATTCGCGCGATTGCCGACCAGACCAACCTGTTGGCACTCAACGCCGCCATCGAAGCGGCGCGCGCCGGTGAACAAGGCCGCGGATTTGCGGTGGTGGCCGACGAGGTACGGCAACTGGCGGCGCGTACCAGCGGCTCCACCGCCGAGATTTCCAGCATGATCGCGATGATCCAGGATGAGACCCGCCAAGCCATCGACAGCATGGAGGGTACCCGCGACCGTGCAGCCCAGGGTGTTGACCTGGCCAACCGTGCCGGCACGGTGATTCTGCAAATTCGTGAAGGCACCAGCGACGCGGTACAGGCCGTGAGTGCCTTTGCCAACGAGCGTGGCGGCAACTGACCCGTTCTTCATGCGCCTGACGGGGGCTCGGTCTATAGTGCTGGATTGTCTTCAAGCACAGGATCCGAGCCCGCCATGACCCCCGACAAGCCCGAAGCCGCCCCCGTCGACCACTTGCGTTTCCACCGAGGCCACGCCCACCTGGCGCCCACCTTCGGCAACGATACGTTCGCCCTCAAGGCCGAAGCCTTTGCGCGCTTCTTCGGCACGCCGACCTTTCTCGGTGCACAAACCGCCATCGTGGTGTTGTGGGTGGTGCTGAACATGACCGGCGTCACGCACTTCGACGTGTACCCGTTCATCTTGCTCAACCTGGCGTTCAGCCTGCAATCGGCCTACGCCGCGCCGTTGATCCTGCTGGCCCAGACACGTCAGGCCGCTCGCGACAAAGCCCAGTCGGACGCCGACGCACAACATCGCGAAGCCCTGGCCGTGGCCAATACCGAGCGCCAGGCCCAGGCTGCGCAGACCACCAAACAGCTGCTCGAGTTGCTGGAACAAAACACCCGGCTGACGGAAATGACCAAGCAGTTGACCGAGCGCATCGAGACGTTGACGTGCGAGATGCATGAGCAGTTTGTGCGTAAACCTCAAGCACCACAGTGATTCTCTGTGGGAGCTGGCTTGCCTGCTCCCACATTTTTGACTGCGTGATCCTTACGACCGCATCTGCACATGCCTGCCCAATTCATCAAACAACGCCACCACCGAGCGCAAGGCACGGCAGTCAGGCCGTGTCAGTAACCACAGCGCCGTGTCATGCCCCGCCAACGTGGGGCCCAACGGCTGCAAACCGTCATCCAATAGAAAATCCGGCAGCGCGGCCACGCCCATCCCCGCCCGCACCAATTCGGTGACCGACAACATGCTGTTGCAACGATAACTGGGCCTCACACCCGGCAGTGCTCACGTCGCCAGGCGACGGTGGGGTGATCGGGGAGGAAGTCATCCGGTGCGATCCAGGCTAGATCGGCTAACGCACCGCCCTCGTGCTGGCGGGCGTAGGCTGGGCTTGCGCAGACCTGATAGACCACCGAACCCAGGCAACGTCCTACAAGGTGCTCCGGCGGCGTCTTCGTCAGGCGTAGGGCGATATCCGCGTCGCGCCGGCTGAGGTTGGCAAAATCATTCGATGTGCTCAGCTCCAGGACAAGCGCTGGATACGCCGGCATGAACTGCGCCAAGGCGGGCAGCAGCAAGCCTTGCAACACCGAGTCGGTGCACGTCAGGCGCACCGTGCCGCTGATCACTTCGCCGCCCTGCTCCACGCCGATACGTGCCGCCTCCAATGCTTGCTCGGCACGCTCGGCTTGCTGCGCAAGGTCTCTGGCCAAGCCGGTGGGCAGGTAGCCGGCGCGGCTTTTTTCGAACAAGGTCTGGCCCAGTGCCGCCTCCAGGCGCCGCACCGCACGGAACACCGTGGACACATCTACCCGCAATAACGCCGCCGCCCGCGCCAGGGTGCCACCGCGTACCAGGGCAAGGATCAGCGACAGGTCAGGGTAGTCAATTTGATAGTGCGTTGCTGCATTGAACATGTGGGTAAATGCCAATATTGATTGCGTGAACGCCAATCTATAGTGCGCCTCAGGACACAACAAGCCATGGGTCGCACGCAATGAAAAACACCCCGCTGCACCTCGCCTTGATCGGCGACTACAACCCCGACGTCACTGCCCACCAGGCGATTCCACTGGCACTGGAACAGGCCGCCGACAGCCTCGGTTTGACGGTCCACGTGCAATGGCTCGATACCGACACACTGCCGCCCTCACTGCACGACTTCGACGGCTTCTGGTGCGTACCCGCCAGCCCCTACCGCGACACCGACGGCGCACTGCGCGCCATCCGTTTTGCCCGCGAGCACCGGCGGCCTTTCCTCGGCACCTGTGGCGGGTTTCAACATGCAGTACTGGAATATGCCCGCAATGTGCTGGGCTGGGCCGATGCCGAACATGGCGAGCTGGCACCGCAGGCCACACGCGCACTCATCACGCCATTGAGTTGCGCCCTGGTGGAAGCCACCGACACCGTGCGCCTGGTGCCCTACACCCGCATCGCCGAGGCCTACGGCACCCTCGATCTCAGCGAAGGCTATCGCTGCCGCTACGGCGTAAACCCCGAGTTCCTCGACGCCCTGCTGGAAGGCGATTTGATTCCCAGCGGCCATGATTCATCAGGGGATTTGCGCGCCGTGGAACTGCTCGACCATCCGTTTTTTGTCGCCACCCTGTTTCAACCCGAACGCGCAGCGCTCAAGGGCATCACGCCGCCGCTGGCGATTGCCCTGCTCAAGGCTTGCCAGGCGCTGTCGGCATGATCGCCCGCACACCAGCCCCACCCTACTACGCAGTGATATTCAGCTCACTGCGCACCGAGGGTGACCAGGGTTACGGCGAGGCTGCCAGCCGCATGCTGGCGTTGGCACGTGAACAGCCAGGGTTTCTCGGGGTGGAATCGGCGCGTGAGGATGGCTTGGGGATTACCGTGTCGTATTGGGAAAACGAGGCGGCGATTGTGGCGTGGAAGCAGCAGGCCGAGCATAGCGCGGTGCGTGAGCAAGGGCGGGCTAGCTGGTATTCAGCGTTTCAGACGCGGGTGTGCAAGGTGGAGCGGGCCTACACCTTTAACGCAACATGAATGTGGGAGCTGGCTTGCCTGCTCCCACAATCGACCTGCGTCGTTTTACTCAGCTCACCAGACTGCGCAACGCACTGATCTGTGGAATTTCCACCCGGCGCATGTACACCCGCAACGGCTCGGTGATGTTGATACGGTCGTCGATATTCTGGTCCAGCAGCAGTTGGATACGCTCGCGCGACAAGGTCATGGCGTGCTCGGCGGCCGGCAGCCAGACGAATTCGGCGGTGGGAATGATGCCGTCATCGGCCACGTCCATGCCGAAAGAGTCTTCGCTGAAACGTACGATGTACTGGCCGGTCTTGCGGTTCAGGCCGACAAAACCATGGAGTTGGTCGGCGGCCTGGCAGATAAGCTCGGAAGTGATGCGCATGGTAAACCTCACTGAAAAGTCCCACCGGGACTGGAAAGATGGTTTACACGCGTGGCAGAAATTACTGCCCTCTGACGGGGCAGCTTCGGCCAAGAGTACTGCAATGCATCACAAAAAAACCGAGAAAATTGGCCCGCGCGCACGTTAATGTCGGTTTGGTGATAGCGCCTTTCGCAATCAATTGTTAAAAGGACGCCTTCTCAAAGTTACCTCCACGAAAGGACTTCGCATATGCCTGTCACGTTTACCAAGAGCGCCCTGCTGCTCGCACTAATGCTGGGCCTTGGCCAAGCACAGGCTGCCGACCCCATCAGCCCGGCTGAATTGGCAACAAACGAAGGCATTCCGTACCCGGCGGTCATCGCCCACCGTGGCGCCTCCTATGACGCCCCCGAGTCCACCGCCGCTGCCTACAAGGTTGCTCGTGACCTGGGTGCCGACTACCTGGAAATGGATCTGCAACGCAGCAAGGACGGCGTGCTGTTCGCCCTGCACGACAACAACCTGCAGCGCACCACCGACGTGGCCACCAAGTTCCCCGAGCGCAAAGACGCCCCGGCCAACGAATTCACCTGGAAAGAACTGCAAACACTCGACGCCGGCAGCTGGTTCAACGCCGCCTACCCTGACCGCGCGCGCCCAGGCTTCGTGGGCCTGAAGATCCAGAGCCTGGACGACATCATCAAGATCGCCGAAGGCAACCCGCAGCACAAACCCGGCCTGTACATCGAGACCAAAGAGCCCAAGCAATTCCCGGGCATCGAAGCCGACCTGAAGAACAAGCTGCTGGACAAAGGCTGGCTGAGCTCCGCCGGCTCCAAGCTGGGCAAGAGCAACACCGGCGTCGGTCAGGGCCGTGGCCGCGTGGTGCTGCAGACGTTTGAAAAAGACAGCCTGAAAGAGCTGCAGAAAGAAATGCCCAACACCCCGAAAATCCTGCTGTTGTGGGTGGGTGCCGGCAGTATCGAACCGAAGTCCACCCAAACCTTCGCTGAATCAGGTGAAGCGACCAAGGCCGCCTACTACGCCAAGCAAGAGCCAAAAGACGCCGCCGAGTTCGAAAAATGGGTCGACGAAGCCAAGAGCCTCGGTGCGATCGGTACCGGCCCGTCGGCTGAGCTGACCAACCACGGTGACCAGAGCTACACCGACCTGGTCAAGCCTGAGATGAACAAGCTGACCCACGACAAAGGCCTGCTGGTGCACGTCTACACCGTGGACGAACCTGTGGACTTCCAAAAAGTGATGAGCGCCGGCGTCGATGGCATCTTCACCAACCGCGCCGCCGAGCTGTTGAAGTTCTACAAGCGCTGGCCGTCGTCCAGCGTGCAGGACCTGCTGAACGACTATAAGTACTGAGTGAAGGCCCAATGGTCAGGCCGCCTGTGGTTGGGGCGTGACTACGGCCTGATCGTCGGCGAGCTGGGGCGCACTGCGCCCCATGCGCACTACGTACACCAACTGATGTGCAGCTCCGGTGCACCGATCACGGTGAGCCTGGATGGCCAGGTCACCACGGCCCGGCGCCTGTTTATCCCTTCGCGGCAGACCCACGCCATTCTCGATGCCGAGGGTGAAGTGACGGTGTTGTATGCCGAGCCTGCGGTGTTTGATATCGCCCCTTGCTGCATCAGGACCTGTCCCTGGAGGCATTGCGCCAACTGCCCCGGCGTAGCCTGGGTGATCCGCGCCTGGAACGTGCCCTCGCCGCCCTGGACCAGCAACTCAGCGGTAAAGTGTCAGCGCAGGCCTTGGCCCAGGCCGCGCATTTGTCGTTGAGCCAGCTGGAACGCCTGTTCAGCCATCAACTGGGTTTACCGGTGCGCCGCTTGGTGCTGTGGCGCCGGTTGCGCGTCGCCCTGCAATTGGCACTCGCCGGCAGCACGTTGACCGAGGCGGCCCATGGCGCGGGCTTTGCCGATTCGGCGCACTTTTCGCGGACCATGAAGCAGCTGTTCGGCGTCACGGCCGCCGCGTCATTGCGCCAGCTGGATGTGCAACTGTTAGCGTAATTGCTCTGGCAGTGAGGGCTCCTTGCTCAGGCGCACAGGCTTGAACGGGTCCAGCATCTGCGCCCCATACGCCACCGGAAAATCCGGGCGGCTGCCAATCCCCAGGTCCCCTGGCCCCATGCGATAGCCCTCGCGGTAATAAGCCGTGCCCAGCAGCCAATCCCACAGGTTGAAAAACAGCCCAAAATTCACATCCCCCGCGCGGCCGTATTTCATGTGGTGAAAACGATGCACCGGCGCCCACGCGAATACCCAACGCAAGGGCCCCATGCGCATGTCCACATTGGAATGCTGCAACAGCAACTGAATGGCAATCGCCAAGGCCAGCAACTGCGCCACGTCCAACGGAATACCCAGCAGGATCAACGGCAGCAGCCCAGCAGTGGCTTCGAGCATCTGGTGCAAAGGGTGTTTCATCAAACCGTTGAACCCATACAACCGTTGCACGCTGTGATGCACCGCATGCAAGCGCCACAGCGGCGCGATGCGGTGGCTGGCGTAATGCATCAGGGTGATGCCGGCGTCGGCGAGCACGATGGCCAGTAACAGTTGCTCCCACAGCGGCCAGCCCCGTGGCCAGACGCCCTCGACCGCCAGCAGTGCGGTGAGCCCTGGCAGGATCAGCAAACCTGCGGCATTCAGGCTTTCGTTGACCAGCGCATGCAGGGTGTCGCGCCGACGATCGCCTAGGCTGCGGTTCCATTGCCGCTCATAAGGCAGCCATTGCTCCATCAGGAATGACACCCCTACCGCAACCACAAACACCACTATCAGCCAGTGCGGTTGCCAGATACCCCACCCAATAAACCCCAGCAGAAATGCGGGCGCGTAGACCCAACTCACTAACCGTTTCATCCCGAGTCTCCCTTTAAATGAGGACTGAGCATGCGATCCGGCGCGCTTGGCGGATTGAATAAACTGCGCAACTGCTTGAAATAATTAAGGGTGAATTAAGTTGTGCTGGCTAACCTGAGGCCACTTAAACAGTTCACCTCAGAAGGACACACACCATGAAAACCCTGACCGCATTGTTCGCCGCCACCGCCCTGACCCTGACCGCCGGCCTCGCCCAAGCGGACGTTCGCCCAGACCAGATTCCAAGCCTGCTCAAGTCCGGTGCCGTGATGCCATTCGAGAAGCTCAACGCGGCAGCCCTGGCCGCCCATGCCGGCGCGACCATTACCGACACCGAGCTGGAAGACAAGGCCGGTCGCCTGGTGTACGAAGTCGAGATGCGTGATACCAGCAACGTGAAGTGGGATGTGAAACTCGACGCCAAGACCGGCGAAGTGCTGGAAAACAAGCAAGACACTTGAGTTCAATTCTTGAAAACCGCGCCACCCCAGGGTGGCGCGGTTTTTGTGGACGCTCGTCGGTAAGCTGTAGGAAAAACACCTCAAAAACGAATGAAATTACACCTACCTAACGTAAGGTCGTTAGACTTCCAGGCATCAGCCAAGGCATTAAGCCATTGCCGCCACATCGAGACCGCTACATGGGGCAGAAAGCCGCCGACATCGCCACCATCAGCCGCATCAGCGCGGTTCCGGCCATGCTCAACGTCATCAGTGACATGACTGGCCTGCGGTTTGCCGCGGTTGCCCGCGTGACGGAGGACACCTGGACCGCCTGCGCGGTGCTCGACCAACTGGAATTCGGCCTGGGCGTGGGTGGCGAACTGGACCTGACCACCACCATATGCCACGAAATCCGTGGCTCCCACGTGTCGGTGGTGATCGACAAAGCCAGCGAAGACCCGCTCTACCGCGACCATCACACCCCCGGATGTACAGGTTCGAAAGCTACATTTCCGTTCCAGTGTTCCGTACCGATGGGCGCTTTTTCGGCACCATCTGTGCCCTGGACCCCAACCCTGCGCAACTGCGCAGCAGTACGATTCAGTCGACCATGGAGTCGTTTGCCCGCGTGCTATCGCTGCAAATCGAAGCCGAAGAAAGCCAGCAACGCACCGAAGCCGACCTGTACGAAGAACGTGGCACCGCCGAATTGCGCGAGCAATTCATCGCCGTGCTTGGGCACGACCTGCGCAACCCGCTGTTTGCCATCAACTTCGGCGCCGAGCGATTGCTGCGCAAGCACCCCAATCCTGCCACTGACAACATCGTGCGGCACATCCTCACCAGCGGTCGTCGCGCAGCCCAATTGGTGGAAGACGTATTGGATTTCGCGCGGGGACGCATGGGCAGTGGCATCCCCCTGCAGTTGGATGACTGCCAGGATTTGCAGGACACTTTGCGCCAAAGCGTGTCCGAAGTGCAAAGCGTTCATCCACAGGGTGTCATCCACGCCGACATCGGCGACCTGCGCGGCGTACGCTGCGACCGCGCGCGGCTGGCGCAGTTGCTGTCCAACCTGGTGGCCAACGCCGTCCATCACGGCAGCCCTGGTGGCCCCGTGGAAGTCTCGGCACAGATCGACCAAGGCAACTTCACGCTGAGCGTAAAAAACCAAGGCAAGATCGACGAATTGGCCCTGCCCCGGCTTTTCCAGCCTTACTCGCGGCCTGTCAAACACACGCCCCAAGCCGGCCTTGGCCTGGGCTTATACATTGTGAAGCAGATTGCAGACGCCCACGGCGGGGAACTGCAGGTCTCGTCCTGTGAGCAAAATGGCACGGTGTTTACCTTCACGCTGAAAACATTCTGAGCAGATTTCAAATCGTCACAAAAGCGTCACGCCACCTTGCAATGATTCGCCTACGCGAACCTGTGAAACGTCCTACAGGCGCTTTCTCTGCGAGCCTCCATGAACCACAGCATTGATCACAGCCACCAGGATTCCGATCTGTTTGGCTTGCTCTACGGTTTTCGTTTTCGCCCCGGTGAAAAAGGCGAGCAGATTGATTCGGCCACCGCGCTCAAAGCCTTGCAGCAACCCGCCGACCCCGAAGAGTTCTTGTGGCTGCACCTGAACCTGGCCCACGCCGCTTGCGAACGCTGGATGCAGTCGCACCTGGACTTGCCCGCCGAGTTTTTTGAAGCCTTGCACGAAGGCTCACGCTCCACACGCATCGAACACGTCGACTCGGCCCTGCTGGCGGTGGTCAACGACGTGGTGTTCAACTTCAGCAACATGGTCTCCTCGGATATTTCCACGCTGGTGGGTGTGCGCCCGCAGCCGCTTGCTGATCAGCGCGCGCCTGCAACCGCTGCACTCGGTGGACAAATTGCGCTCGTCGGTAAAGGCCGGCGAACGCTTTCGCTCCCTCTGGAATTATTGGTGCACCTGCTGCGCGACCAGGGCGAAGTGCTGACCCAGATCGTGCGCAAGACCAGCATCAGCGTCGACCATATCGAGGACCAATTATTGTCCTCGCGCCTGTCCACCAACCGTGCCGAACTCGGCGCCGCACGCCGGGTGCTGGTGCGCCTGCAACGCCTACTGGCGCTGGAACCGGGCTCCTTGCTGCGCCTGCTCAACCGCCCGCCGCAGTGGCTGCAGAAGGAAGACGTGAAGGAACTGCGCAAATCCACCGAGGAGTTTGCGCTGATCATCAACGACCTGATGGCCCTGGGCGAACGCATCAAGTTGTTGCAGGAAGAGATCGCCGCCAACCTCAACGAACAAAGCAACCGCACGCTGTTCACCCTGACAGTGGTGACGGTGTTGGCGTTGCCGATCAACATCATTGCCGGTTTTTTTGGCATGAACGTGGGGGCGTGCCGCTCTCTACGGACCCGGAAGGGTTTTGGATACTGGTGGCGTTGGTGGCGACGTTTACCTTGATTGCCGGGCGTTGGGCGTTCAGAAAGCGCAAAGATTACTAAATCTGAAATGCAATCAACCTGTGGGAGCGGGCTTGCCTGCGATAGCGGTGTATCAGTCACTGAAAAGTTGACTGACAAACTGCTATCGCAGGCAAGCCAGCTCCCACATTGGTGTTGGGGTGCTTTGTAGATCAGCGGCAGACCCAATTGCCTAAACACTGACATGCGGCAGCATCTCTGTAACATTCTGCAATGAATATGAACGGCATCCTCCCCACACGGATGCTCCGGCATGGCCCCCTCACACGCAGACCCCAAACCTCGGCTAGACAAGAAAAACAACCTGGTGACGGTGATCATTTTCTTCGCCGTGCTTGCCATGGGCCTGCTGTTCACTGCCTACAGCCTGATGCACGACATGCACGAACTGGGCACGGTGGTCACCACCTGGACACCGTTCCTGCTGCTGGGTGTGGCGCTGTTGATCGCCCTGGGTTTCGAGTTCGTCAACGGCTTCCACGACACCGCCAACGCGGTGGCCACGGTGATCTACACCAATTCGCTGCCGCCGCATTTCGCTGTGGTGTGGTCGGGTTTCTTCAACTTCCTCGGCGTGCTGCTTTCCAGCGGTGCAGTGGCGTTCGGCATCATTGCCCTGCTGCCGGTCGAGCTGATCTTGCAGGTCGGTTCGTCGGCGGGTTTTGCGATGATCTTCGCCCTGCTGATCGCCGCAATCCTGTGGAACCTCGGCACCTGGTGGCTGGGTTTGCCGGCGTCGTCGTCCCACACCTTGATCGGTTCGATCATCGGCGTCGGCGTGGCCAATGCCTTGATGCACGGACGTGACGGCACCAGCGGTGTGGATTGGAGCCAGGCAATCAAAATCGGTTACGCCTTGTTGCTGTCACCGCTGATCGGCTTTGCATTCGCCGCCATGCTGTTGCTGGCCCTGCGCGCCTTCGTCAAGAACCGCTCGCTGTACAAGGCCCCCAAAGGTGACACCCCGCCGCCGTGGTGGATTCGCGGCATGTTGATTGCCACCTGCACCGGTGTGTCCTTCGCCCACGGCTCCAACGATGGGCAAAAGGCATGGGCCTGATCATGCTGATCCTGGTGGGCACGCTGCCGATGGCCTACGCGTTGAACCGCACCATGCCGGCCGAGCAATCCTTGCAGTTTGCCGCGGTGGCGGAAGTCACCCAAGTGGCCTTGGTGAAAAGTGCGCCGCAAGCACTGACCGGTGACCCACGGCCGATCCTCTCGACCTACGTGCGCACCAAGGAAGCCACCCCGGAACTGGTGCCCGCCCTCGCCGCCCTCGCAGGCCAGATTGGTGAGGAAGTCAAAGGCTACGGTTCCCTGGCCAAAGTGCCAGTGGAAGCGGTCGGCAACGTGCGTAACGACATGTACCTGACCAGCGAAACCATTCGCTTGATGGACAAGGGCAAGGTTGGCAACTTCGACGCGGATACCCAAGGCAAGCTGCAACTGTTCAAGCAACAGATCGACAGCTCAACACGCTTTATTCCGCTGTGGGTCAAGATCGCCGTGGCCATCGCCCTCGGCCTGGGCACTATGGTCGGCTGGAAGCGCATCGTGGTGACCGTCGGCGAGAAGATCGGCAAGACTCACCTCACCTACGCCCAAGGCGCCTCGGCCGAAATGGTGGCGATGCTGACCATCGGCGCGGCGGATATGTATGGGTTGCCGGTGTCGACCACCCACGTGTTGTCGTCCGGCGTGGCGGGGACCATGGTGGCGAATGGCGGCGGGTTGCAGATGCGCACGATCCGTAATCTGGCGATGGCGTGGTGTTGACGTTGCCGGCGGCAATCCTGCTTTCAGGCAGCCTCTACTGGCTGTTCACCAAACTGTTCTGACACAACACAGGACAAAATGTGGGAGCTGGCTTGCCTGCGATGGCGGTGCATCATTAAACAAGTCTGTTGAATGTTAATCCGCTATCGCAGGCAAGCCAACTCCCACATTTGGTTATGTATTTCTTCAGTTGTTGAAGAGTCCAGCCATGGCCTTCAGCCGCTTCTTGTACACCCGCCGCGCCTCCAGCGCCTCCTCCAGCGTCACTGCCACAAACCCCGCCCGCTGGTTCGGCTGCATTTGTCCGATCAAGTCCAAATCCGCACTGATCACCGTGCCGATCATCGCGTAGCCGCCACCCGACACCGCATCCCGATGCAACACAATCGGTTCCAACCCGGCCGGTACCTGGATCGAGCCAATCGGGTAACAGCTATCGACGATGTTTGACGGATCCGACCCTGCACCAAACGGCTGCTCCCGTGGCTGGAAGCTCAACGCGCTGCCGCCCTTGAAGCGGTAACCGATGCGGTCCGCCTCCGAACCGACGGTCCACGGTTCGGCAAAAAACTGCCTTTGGCGGCGTCACTCAGGCGTTCGTAATACAGCCCCGGTACCACGCGCAAGGTCACATCGCCGCCAACCGATCGGCGCAATGCCATGGGCAAGCTGTTGCCCGCGCGCCCTGCCCCGCTTAGCACGCCGATGGGCAACTCGTCACCTTCCTGCAACCGTCGCCCGCTAAAGCCACCGAGCGCACCCAGGGTGTAAGTCGAGCGACTGCCCAGCACCAACGGCACATCAATCCCGCCCGCCACCGCCAGGTAAGTGCGCGCCCCCGCCTTGGGGAATTCAAAGCGCAGTACTTGTCCGGCACGTACCTGGAACGCGGTGTCCTGATGCACCACTTCACCGTCCAGGCGCGGTGACATCAACGCACCGCTGAGGGCTACCAGTGCGTCTTGTTGAAACTCCAATTCGGGGCCGATCAATGTGCACTCAAGGCCCGCTGCGCCGATGGGGTTACCTACCAGGTGGTTGGCGGCGCTCAGCGCGTATTGGTCCAGCGCCCCCGAAGGGGGGAATGCCCAGGTGGTAATAACCTTCGCGGCCAAGGTCCTGCACGGAGGTAGCGAGGCCGGGTTTGAGGACCTTGATCATGCCAGCGCCTCCTGCAGGGTTTTCGGATAGCCGATGGGGTCGGCAAGAAAAGCGTCGAGGGAAAACTCCACAGGGCGGATGCGCAGGTCGAAACGTCCTGCGTCCACGTCGGCGACGGCCAGGTCGTAGGCGTCGCGGTCCATGGGTTTGAACTGCACGATATCGCCGGGCCGGAAGAACACCATGTGCTCCTTGAGGTAGGCCAACTGCTGCGCCGGATCGTAGATGGGCGCCGGGGTCACGCCGAACATCTGGTAACCGCCGGCGCCGCGCACCGAGTAGATGCAGCCGAAACAGCCGCCATGGCCGAGGGTCAATTTGGGCGTGTCCGTGCGCGGGCGCAGGTACTTGGGCACCTGCAACTGCCGCTCGCGCTCGACCATCTGGAACATGAACGGCAGGCCCGCGACAAACCCGACCATCGACACAAACCACGGCGCGCCGCTGTGGGCAGCGATAAACGCATCCACATCGGCCAGTCCATTGATGCGTGCAGCGTATTCCAGGTCGGTGCCGCTGGGGTCTTGATGACGGTCGCGAAAACGCATCAACGTCTCATGGGTCCACGGGTCGTTGTAGAGCACCGGGATTTCGATGATGCGCGTGTGCAAGGTGCGCTCGGCCACGGCCTGGGCTTCGGCGGTCTGCACCGCATCGAGCAACACGTGGGGCGCGATGCGGTCGGGGTCGAAGCGAATCTGGAACGACGCATTGGCCAGGCACACATCCAGCACGCCTTCCAGCGCCAGGCGTTCCACCGCACGGGTCACCGCCATGCCTTTGAAAAAGGCCTCCAGGGACATGCTGTCGCTGACCTCGGCAAACAGGTGTTCATCACCGCCGAAGCTGTAGCGGATGGGGGACGTTTCAGCCATGTCTGTTCCTCTTGGAATCATTGTAGAAAGGCAGGCAAAAAAGTAAGGGAGCGTTTTTAATGTGGTGTTTTGACCGCGATGCCCGCTTGGTCCAACGCTTCGCGGGTGGCTTCTACCAACTCCAGGGCACCGGGGGTGTCGCTGTGCAGGCAGATGGAATCGAATTCGATGTACAGGTCTTCGCCTTCTACGGTGCGTACCAGACCCGTCTGACAAGCACGTAGGACGCGTGCCGCCACCGTCGCCGGATCCAACGCCCGCACAGTGCGAGTAAACACGATGGAGCCGCTGAGATCGTACTCACGGTCGGCATAAAACTCGCGCACCACCGGTTGCCCCAGTTCCTTGGCCACACGCCAGATCACCGAATTGGGCATGCAGTACAACAACAACGTAGGCTCGATGATTTGCAGGTTCTGCACCAGCAGGCGTGCGGCTTCTTCGTCGCGGGCCAGGTGCATGTAGAGCGCGCCGTGAGGCTTGATGTGTTGCAGGCTCACGCCTTGGGCGCGGGCGATTTTCCGCAGGGCGCCGAGTTGGTAGAGCATGTCGTCCACCAGCTCCTGGGCCGGGGCGTTGATATGCCGACGGCCAAACCCCACCAGGTCGCGAAAGCCCGGATGGGCGCCGATGGCCACGCCCAATTGCTTGGCGCGCTCCACGGTGCGGCGCATGGTGCCGGGGTCGCCGGCGTGAAAGCCGGTGGCGATATTGGCCGAGCTGATGTAGGCCATCAGCTCCGAATCAACGCCATCGCCGATGGTCCAGGGGCCGAAGCCTTCGCCCATGTCCGAGTTGAAATCCACTGCCTGCATCGGGGTCGCTCCGCCTAAGTGATGGGCAAAAAGTAGGCTGCGGCTTAACCCCTTGGGAAGATCTATTATCAGATAGGGTATCTTCTGAAAATCAGATAACCCTATGTTCGGGAGCAACAGATGTCTCTGACCTTGCGCCAAGTCCGCTACTTCGTCGCCACCGCTGAAATCGGCCAGATTTCCCAGGCGGCGATTCACCTGAATATTTCCCAGTCAGCGGTGACCACGGCGATCAAGGAACTGGAAGCCATGCTCGGCGTGCAATTGTTTGTGCGTTCGGCACAGGGCATGAACCTCACTGACGCCGGGCGGCATTTCCTCAACCGCGCCTACGTGATCCTGCGCAGCGTGGATGACGCACTCAACAGCCCGCTGCCCGACTATCGCGCCAGCGGCGTACTGCGTCTGGCCGCCAGCTACACGGTGCTGGGTTACTTCCTGCCCCACCACCTGCAACGCATGGAGCACTGGCACCCGGACGTGACCATCGAGGTGTTCGAGCAGGAACGCCAGGCCATCGAGCAAGGCTTGCTGGACGGCCAGTTCGACATGGCCGTGGTGCTCACCGCCAACCTCACCCACCCGGATATCGTCTCCGAAATTCTCTTCAACTCGGAGCGCCGCCTGTGGCTGCCGAGTCATCATCCGCTGTGCGAGCGCGGTGCCGTGAGCCTGGCGGATGTGGCGCAAAACCTTACATCCTGCTCACCGTCGATGAGGCCGAGCACAGCGCCATGCGCTATTGGGAGCAAGCCGGGCAAACCCCCAAGGTGCGTTTGCGCACCAGTTCGGTGGAGGCCGTGCGCAGCATGGTTGCCAATGGCAGTGGCGTGGCGATCCTCTCAGACCTGGTGCACCGGCCATGGTCCCTGGAAGGCAAGCGCATCGAGACCCTGACGGTGACCGACCCCGTCACGCCGATGAGCGTCGGCCTGGCCTGGCACCGCGAACGTGCGTTCACCCCGGCCATGCAGGCGGTGCGCGATTACTTCCACGACGCATTCCTGACGCCTCAGCAGTTGTCGGCACGGCGTTAGAGCTGGGACTGCAAGAGCCCGGCCAGCCAATCCATGAACACCCGCACCCGCTGGGGTAAGTGGCGTTGGCCGGCGTATAACAAGGACACGTCCAATGGCGGCGCCGGGTAATCGGGCAACAGCGCCACCAGTTCACCGCTGGCCAATAATTCGCGAATCCCCAGCGCGGGCACCTGAGTAATGCCAAAGCCTCCCAGGCACGCGACTCGGTAGGCATCCGTGCTATTGACCGTGACCCGCCCCGCCATCGGCACGCGGTGCACCTTGTTGCCCTGCACGTATTCGAAACCCGGCGAACGCGAGCCCAACGGCCGTACGTAATGCACCAACTGATGCTGCGCCAGGTCGGCCAGCGTTGTAGGCACGCCGTAACGTTGCAGGTAAGCCGCGCTCGCGCAGTTGATCATCGGCATGCTGCACAGCAGCCGCGCCACCACCGTCTGGTCCGGCTGCGCGCCCACTCGCAGCACGCAATCGAACCCCTCGGCGAGCAGGTCGACCTGGCGGTCGGTGCTGCTGATTTCCAGTTCAATCAGCGGGTGTGCATCCATGAATTCAGGCAGGCGCGGCAGGATCAGTTCCCGCGCCATCACGTTGGGCATGTCCACCCGAATTCGCCCGCTGAGTTGGGCTTCATCCTGGCGAAACAGCCCTTCCAGTTCTTCCATGTGCGACAGCAAATCCTTGCTGCGTTCATACAGCACGCGACCATCCTGGGTCGCCTGCACCTGCGCGTGGTGCGTTGCAGCAGACGCGTGCCGAGCAGTTCTTCCAGCGCCTGCACATGCTCGGACACGGTGGAGCGTGGCAACCCCAGGCTTTCGCCGGCGCCGGTAAAGCTCGACAGTTCGGTAACGCGCACGAAGGTACGCAGCAACTCTAATTTGTTCATTGGATTGTTCGCCCTATCCGGCCAGTGATTCCGGTATAGCCCTGTTTATCACGTTACAGGCGGACAAATACACTCTCTCCAACGATCACCTGAGAGGACTGCACCATGACCCGTAAAATCGCACTCATCACTGGCGCCAGCCGTGGCCTGGGCAAAAGCGCTGCACTGCACTTGGCGGCGCAGGGCGTCGATATCATCGGCACCTACCACAGCGCTGCGGGCGAAGCCCAAGCGGTGGTCGAGCAAATCGAGGCCTTGGTGGCCGCGCCGCCATGCTGCGGCTGGATGTGAGCCAGAGCGCAACCTTCAACGATTTCGTTGGCGAAGTCGGCAACGTTCTCAAGGATGTTTTCGCACAGGATCATTTCAACTTTCTGATCAACAACGCCGGGATTGGCGCGCATGCCAGCTTTGCCGAAACCACCGAAGAACTGTTCGATCAACTGCTGGCGATCCAATTCAAAGGCCCGTTTTTCCTGACCCAGAAGCTGTTGCCGTTGATCAGCGACGGCGGCCGCATCCTTAATATTTCCAGCGGTTTGGCGCGGTTCAGCCTGCCGGGTTATGCAGCGTATGCGGCGATGAAAGGTGCGATGGAAGTGCTCACCCGCTATCAGGCCAAAGAGTTGGGCGGGCGTGGCATCACCGTGAATATTCTCGCGCCTGGCGCCATCGAAACCGACTTCGGCGGCGGCGCCGTACGCGACAATGCCGCCCTCAACACCATGGTTGCCAACAACACCGCGCTGGGTCGCGCCGGACTGCCGGATGACATTGGTGGGGCCATTTCCACCCTGCTGGCCGATGGCAGCAATTGGATCACTGGTCAGCGCATTGAGGCTTCGGGCGGGATGTTTCTTTGACTCGCAGCAGCTTCTCGCGCAGCACGTCATAGCCCCAGTGATACACATAGGTGTACGGCAGGAAAAACAGCAGTACACCTATGTCGAGCATAAAAGCCTGCATCAGGCTGATATTCAGCCACGCGGCGATCAGCGGCACGGCGACGATAATCAGCCCGCCTTCGAACATCAGCGCATGCAGCACCCGCGTCCCTGCGCCGCCGGACAGTTGCAGGCGCACCTTCAAGCGGTCGAACAGGCTGTTGAAAATGATGTTCCACGTCAGCGCCAGCAGGCTAAGGCCTAAGGTGACCGCGCCCATTTCCAAGGCTGGCCGGCCGGTGATCCACACCAGCAGCGGTGTACAGATCAATAGGGCCAAGCCTTCAAAACCCAGGGCTTGGCAAACACGTTCAGTAATCGACTTGGTAGGGCTCATAACCTGCGCTCGTTGAGTGAAGAGTGTTGCCATGATTACCCCTTGAACCGATACTTCATAACCAATAACCATCGATCAAGGCGATACTTATGGCCTCCAATGAAGTGCTGCAGGCGTTTGTGCAGGCGGCCACCCAGGGTTCGTTTTCAGCGGCCGCGCGCAAGCTGGGCAAGAGCCAGTCCACCGTCAGCGCGGCAGTGGCGAGCCTGGAGATTGACCTGGATGTGGTGCTGTTCGACCGCAGCAGCCGCAAGCCGACGCTGACCCCGGCGGGCCACGTATTGCTGCAGCGTGCCGAGCAGGTACTGGAAGCCAGCAGCCGCCTGGAACTCACGGCGAGCCAATTGTCCCAGGGCCTGGAGCCGAAGCTGACCATCGCCATGTCCGATACTTACCAATCCGACCGGTTCGAAGTCGCGCTGAAAGTCTTTGAGCAGCGCTATCCCGACCTTGAGTTGGAATGCCTGATCGCTGAATGCGAAGACCTGATCGACCTGGTGCAAAGTGGCCGCGCGCACATCGCATTCATCGAGAAACAGGAGGTTTACCCGCCCGACCTCACGGGGGCGCCGGTGGAAGAACGCACGGAAATTGCGTTATTCGTTTCCCCCGGACACCCATTGGCCACGCAGGAAAACATCTCGGCCAATACCCTGCAGCAACACCGTGAACTGCGCTTGGCCAGCATCATCAACCCTACAGAAATCCGCGCCAGCGGGCGTGTATGGTCGGCGCCCAGTTACCTGATGCTGATGGAAATGGCCCAGTTGGGGTTTGGCTGGACGCCGCTACCGCGCTGGCTGGTGGAGCGCTTTGATCGCGGGCAATTGGTGGAGCTCAAGGCGCGCAGTTGGCCGCGCTTTGTAGCGGTGGATGCGTTGTGGTCGCGGCATCACCCGCCGGGGCCGGCGGGGAGTTGGTTGCTGGGCAAGATGCTCGAATGATGTCTTCCAGACAGTGAAAGTCCCTGTGGGAGCTGGTGGTGTTGGTCGGGTTGGGGTCAGGCCGCTGAAAGCTGCGGCGGCCGGTGGTTCTGGAAGTACTCGTGCAAGGCACGCAACGCCGGTAGCTCCAAGGCTTGCGCAGCAAAACATAACCCCACCCGCCGGGTCGGCGCCGGCAAGTGCCACTCCCGAATCACCACCCCGGCGCGCTCCACCGCCAGCGATTGCGGCAACATGGCCACGCCCACACCGGCCGCCACCATATGCAACGCCTGGGTCAACGACCCGGCATGCCCGGCCACCGCTTGCGGCGAGCGGCCGTAGAGCGCCATCAAGCGTTGATGGGAATCGTGTTGTGGGCAGGTGATCCAGTCTTCAATCGGCGCCCAGGCTTGCTCGTTGCCCGCCTGGGCCATCGGATGGCTGGCCGGTAACGCCATCACGTAGGACTCTTCCCAAAGCGGCAGGAATAGCTCGTCCTCGCAGCACATTTCCTCCACCGCCAGGCGACCTTCGCCTTCGCAGCCTTCCTGCAGCGTCAGCAGCAACCCGGGCAAGCCCTGGTGTGCCATGCGCAGGAAGGTTTCGATCTGGCTGTCGGCAATATCGCCTTCCACACCCAGCTCCAAGGCAACCCGATTTTCGCGCCCGCGAAACAGGCGGCTCAACGCATCGGCTTCGGCCACCATGCGCCGTGCCTGGGGATACAGCACCCGCGCTTCGCCGCTCACTTCCACACCCCGGGGCTGACGCACGAACAGCGCCACGCCCAGCTCGTCTTCCAGCTGCTTGATGGTCACCGACAAGGTCGGCTGGCTGATAAACAAACGCTGGGCCGCTGCGGTGATATTGCGTTCTTCGAACACCGCGAGAAATGCCTTGAGGTGGCGAACATCCATAGCTTTATCCGATAGCAGACAGAGGAATAAGGCATTTTTCAGCCTCGTCGACGCTAAATATACTGCGCCCACGCTTTCAGTTATCGGTTTTTCTTATTTCAGGAGTAGATTCATGAGCAAGCCACTGATCATCATCACCGGCGCCAGTTCCGGCATCGGCGAAGCCACCGCCCGCCGTTTGTCTGCCGCCGGCCACCCGTTGTTGCTGCTGGCGCGACGCATCGACCGCCTTAACGATCTGGGCCTGCCAAACACCTTGAACCGTGGCGTAGACATCACCGACCGCGCCGCCTTGGTCGCCGCCGTGCAGGAAGCCGAAGCGCAATTCGGGCCGGCAGACGCACTGATCAACAATGCCGGCGTGATGTTGCTGGGCGCGGTCAGCGAGCAAGACCCGGCGCAGTGGGAGCAGATGCTCGATGTAAACGTGAAGGGCCTGCTCAACGGTATTCATGCAGTCGCCGGCAGCATGGTTGCGCGTAAAGGCGGCACCATCATCAACGTCAGCTCCGTGGCCGGGCGCAAGACCTTCCCGAATCATGTCGCTTATGTAGGCACCAAGTTCGCCGTGCATGGGATTTCGGAAAACCTGCGTGAAGAATTGTCCCCCAGCAACGTACGCGTGATCACCATCGCCCCGGGCGCGGTGGAAACCGAGCTGCTCAGCCACACCACCGACGAAGCGATCAAAACCGGTTACCAGGCCTGGAAACAGGACATGGGCGGCACCGTGCTCAGCGCCGATGACGTGGCCTCGGCAATTGCCTACGCCTACCAGCAGCCGCAACACGTGTGCATTCGCGAGATCGTGCTGGCGGCTACGCGTCAGCAGCCGTAAGTCACTCGCCCATCCCTTCGGTGACCAACGTCACCAAACGGTCGAGGCTCTGGCCCCAGCCGTCGTGAAAGCCCATGGCCTCATGGGCTTTTTTGTCTTCGGCACTCCAATGCATGGCGCGGGCGGTGTAGAGGGTCTTGTTGCCCTCGACTTCCTGCAGGGTGACTTCGGCGGTCATGAACGGCTTGCCTGACGGAATCCAACCCGGCGTGAACGCATCGGTAAACACCAGGCGCCGCGGCGCGACGATTTCCAGGAACACACCTTGGGTCGGGTATTCGCTGCCATCCGGCGCACGCATCAGGGTGCGAAACAGCCCACCCACCCACAGGTTCATTTCGCACTCCGGGGTGGTCATGCCGTGGGGGCCCCACCACTGTTGCAGCAAGGCGGGCTCGGTCCAGGCGCGAAACACCCGGCTGCGGGGTGCATCAATCACACGGCTGATAGACAGTTCGAATTCGGCTGGTTGGGCAGTCATGGGGTAAACCTCCTGAGTCTTGGGGTTGTTGTGGTCAGGGATTCAGTGGGCGAACGGTATTCACTATAGTTCGTGGTCGACCGGAGCAACGCCAAAACCGCTAGAATCGCCGCCTCTGTGTAGTCTTTGGGACGCCACCCCGATGGAAACCCGCCTCGTCCCCTATGAGACGCTGAGCAACGCGCAAAAACAGCAGCTCGACACCCTGCAAGTGCATCCCGAGCAACTGGCGTATTCCGGCGATATCTACTGCGCGCTGAACAGCCTGCTGGTCAACCCCAACCCTGCCAGCGTCAAGGGCTTCGTCTTGCTCGCAGGCGATCTGCCCGTGGCTTTCCTGTTGCTGAAACGCCCTCCTTGCCTGCCGCATTGGGCCGATGAAAACAGCGCCACGCTGCATGCGCTGCAAGTGGACCGCAACCAGCAGGGCCGGGGGTTTGGCAAGGCGTGCCTGCAGGCGCTGCCGGAGGCGGCGTTGCTGGCGTGGCCGCAGATCAAGGGGTTGGAGTTGTCGGTAGACGCGGACAATGTGGCGGCGATGGGGTTGTATCTGAAGACTGGCTGGGTGGACAGCGGGGAGGCCTACAGGGGGCGGATTGGGCATGAACGACGGTTGAGGTGGGTGTTAAATCCACAACGCTGATGTCACGTAAACATGACATTCAGAAGTACATGTCTTGTTTACGTGACATTGGCTGCGGCCTCAGCCTCTTTCGCCCACCGGTAGCCAGATTTCCACCGTCCCGGTGCCCTTGCGCACATCAAAATCGGCGCTGTAACGCTCGAAGTCCGCTCCCATCACCTTGTAACCCGAGTGCGGCAACCACTCGAACATGATGCGTTCGTACGTTTGTTCAAGCGCCTGCACCGGCCCGTAATGCGGGAACACGGCATAGTTGAGCGGCGGTATTTCGATACATTCAAAGTTGCCCGGCACGTCGCTTTTACTCGGTACTTCCACCCCGGCCATGTAATCGAATTCGCCGTGGCTGGGGTTATGGCACACGCCGTAAGTCACCCCGCCCACGCGCTTCTTGATGTCCTTGATGCAGGTGTCGAACAACTCCCACAGCTTGGGGATATCCCCCACGGTGGCTTTTGAATAACGCCCTTGCACCCCGGCGATCACCAAGGCTTTACCCGCTTCCATGCGTGGCTCCAGCGGTTGTTTTGTCTGCTGATCCATACGAACAGTCTCCTTCTTATGAGGGAACAAACCCGCATCGAGTATAGGGGCATATCCGCGCCGCACTCCATGCAGAAATTTTTCCTACGCATCTGGACAACTGGCCATCATCGACCGTATTGTCTGCCCCGCAGGCCACCGCAGTGGCCGACGTCGCTCGGACGGTTCCGGGCGCTTACGTACTTCGAGGCAACAAATGGCAGACCAGGTTCGCCGCGCCGCTTTGCGCGCATAGATCGACTCCCCCCTTACGTTTTCAATATCACTGCCGAGCTGAAGATGGCTGCGCGTCGGCGCGGCGAAGACATCATCGACTTGAGCATGGGTAACCCTGACGGCGCCACACCTCCCCACATCGTGGAGAAGATGGTCACCGTCGCCCAGCGTGAAGACACCCACGGCTACTCCACCTCCAAAGGCATTCCGCGTCTGCGTCGGGCGATTTCGCGCTGGTACAAAGACCGCTATGAAGTGGACATCGACCCCGAGTCGGAAGCCATTGTGACCATCGGTTCCAAGGAAGGCCTGGCGCACTTGATGCTGGCCACCCTGGACCAGGGCGACACGGTGCTGGTGCCAAACCCGAGCTACCCGATTCACATCTACGGTGCCGTGATTGCCGGCGCCCAGGTGCGTTCGGTGCCGCTCATTCCTGGCGTGGACTTCTTCGCCGAGTTGGAACGGGCGATTCGCGGTTCGATCCCCAAGCCGAAGATGATGATCCTCGGTTTTCCGTCCAACCCTACCGCGCAGTGCGTGGAGTTGGACTTCTTCGAACGGGTGATCGCCCTGGCCAAGCAGTACGACGTCCTGGTGGTGCACGACCTTGCCTACGCCGACATCGTCTACGACGGCTGGAAAGCCCCGTCGATCATGCAGGTACCAGGCGCCAAGGACATTGCGGTGGAGTTTTTCACCCTGTCCAAGAGCTACAACATGGCGGGCTGGCGCATCGGTTTCATGGTGGGCAACCCGGAACTGGTCAACGCCCTGGCGCGTATCAAGAGCTACCACGACTACGGCACGTTCACACCGCTGCAAGTGGCCGCCATTGCTGCATTGGAAGGCGACCAACAGTGCGTGAAAGACATTGCCGAGCAGTATCGCCAGCGTCGCAACGTGCTGGTCAAGGGCCTGCATGAGCTGGGTTGGATGGTGGAAAACCCCAAGGCGTCGATGTACGTCTGGGCCAAGATTCCCGAGCAGTACGCTGCCATGGGTTCGCTGGAATTTGCCAAGAAGCTGCTGCTGGAGGCCAAGGTGTGTGTATCACCGGGCATCGGGTTTGGTGAGTATGGCGATGATCATGTGCGCTTTGCGCTGATCGAGAACCAGGACCGGATTCGGCAGGCGGTGCGGGGGATTCGGGGGATGTTTCGGGCGGATGGGCTAGGCCCTAGAGCCTGACCCCGATCGCTCTGTAGAAACCGTTAAGGTGGGAGCCGGCTTGCCTGCGATAGCGGCGGTGAATTCACCACCGCCATCGCAGGCAAGCCAGCTCCCACATTTTGATTGGGTTCCCACATGGTTTTTGCGGTGTGGGTTACACCACCAGCGACAACAGCATGATAAAGATCAGCGCCACCACCGACAGAATCGTCTCCATCGCCGTCCACGTCTTGAACGTCTCAGCCACGGTCATATTGAAGTATTGCTTCACCAGCCAGAACCCCGCATCGTTGACGTGAGACAAGATCAACGACCCCGCCCCCGTCGCCAACACCAGCAGCTCACGGTTGACGCCCGGAATCATCCCCACCACCGGCACCACAATGCCCGCGCCGGTAATGGTTGCCACGGTCGCCGAACCCGTTGCCACACGAATCACCGCCGCCACCAGCCATGCCAGTAGAATCGGGTTGATCTGCGCGTTCACTGCCATATGGCCGATCACGTCGCCCACACCGCTGGTCACCAGCATCTGCTTGAAGCCACCACCGGCACCGATGATCAGGATGATAGCGGCGGTCGGCGCAAGGCTGGCGTCGAGCAGCTTGAGGATCTGCTTGGAGTGAATGCCTTGGCGATGGCCAAAGGTGTACAACGACAGCAGCAGCGCCAGCAACAGGGCGGAGATCGGGTGACCGATCATGTCCATCCAGTTGCGCACGATGTGGCCGTCCGGCAAGCCGATGTCAGCGAAGGTTTTGAGCAGCATCAGGAATACCGGCAGCAGCACGGTGATCAGGGTGATGCTGAAACTCGGCAGGCTTTTGTGTTCCGACTCGCGAGCCAGTTGGTCCACCAGTTCCTGGGACGGGTTGCCCGGGATGTACTTGGCGATAAAGGTACCGAAGATCGGCCCGGCGATGATGGCGGTCGGCAGAGCGACGATCAGGCCGTAGAGGATGGTCTTGCCGATGTCCGCGCCAAACACGCCGATGGCCAGCAGCGGGCCCGGGTGCGGTGGCACCAGGCCGTGCACCGCCGACAGGCCGGCGAGCAACGGGATGCCGATCTTGATCAGCGACACGCCGGTACGGCGCGCAACGATAAACACCAGCGGGATCAGCAACACAAAACCGATCTCGAAGAACAGCGGAATGCCCACCAGGAATGCGGCGAACATCATGGCCCACTGGACCTTTTCCTTGCCGAAGGCGCGGATCAGGGTCTGGGCGATCTGATCGGCGCCGCCGGATTCGGCCATCATCTTGCCGAGCATCGTACCCAGCGCGAGGATGATGCCGACAAAGCCGAGCACCCCGCCGAAACCGTCCTGGAACGCCTTGATGATCTTGTCCACGGGCATGCCCGAGGTCAGGCCGAGGAAGCCGGCCGCGATGATCAGCGCAATGAACGGGTGCACCTTGAACTTGGTGATCAGAACGATCAACCCGATGATAGTGACCACTGCATCTAGCAGCAGGTAAGACTCGTGGGACATGCCAAACATGGGGGGTCTCTCCTGTTTGTTGTTGTTATTAAAGCGGGTGTTGAATTTCCTGCCGCAGATAGCGCTATCTTTTCTGGCAAAAAATTACTTGGAAGGTTCGAAGCCGTGTTGCAGCCACCAGGCATTGGTTTGCTCGGCCAACGCCTCGACGCTGTCCACACTGGCGTTGAGGGCCAGGGTCAGCGGCTCGCCCACGGGCGATTCAAGGGTGGCGAACTGGCTGTCTATGAGGCTTGCCGGCATGAAATGATCAGGGCGATGGGACACGCGGTCGGACGCGACTTCACGGGTCAGCTCCAGAAACACGAAACCCAGGCCCGGCGCAGCTTCGCGCAGGTGGTCGCGGTATTTCTTTTCAGCGCGGAACAGGTGAGTACCGGGTGTTCCCCGGCCTTGAGCGAGCGGCGCAATTCATCGCAGAGGATGTCGAGCCAGCCGGCACGGTCGTCATCGTTGAGGGTGGCCGGCGCTCATCTTTCGATGTTCGCGGCAGGGTGGAAGCTGTCGCCTTCAATGGCGGTGGCGCCGTTCAGACGGCACAGGGCTTCGCTGACGCTGGTCTTGCCACAGCCAGCAACACCCATGATGACCAGGGCAGTAACAGGTTGACTCATGAAACACCTCAGGACGCAGATAGCGCTACCTTTGCACGCTGTAAGGCTAGTGCAAAAACAGGCTTTTCCCGCGCCGTCTTGTCTTTTTTTATGGAGTGACGCGTGCATCCGCTCCAATGATTTGAACGGGATCAGGCAACCCGACGTTCAAGCATTTGCAGCCTTTTGGAGACAGCGCTACCTTAGTGCCTCGATTTTTGTTTGGCAAGCCGCCTGATGACCTCCAAGAACGATAAAAATTGCGCACCACGGGTCGTCCGACCCTCAACGAAGTCGCCCGCCTGGCGGGTGTCAGCCCGATTACCGCCTCCCGCGCGTTGCGCGGCATCAGCACCGTGGCCACCGAACTGGTGGAAAAAGTGCAAAAGGCCGCCAGCGAACTGAACTACGTGGTCAACCCCGCCGCCCGTGCCCTCGCCTCGGCGCAGAGCCATTCGGTGGTGGTGATCGTGCCGTCGCTGTCCAACCTGCTGTTTATCGAAACCCTCGAAGCCATCCACCAGGTGCTGCGGCCCAAGGGTTTTGAAGTGCTGATCGGCAACTCCCACTATTCCCGTGACGAAGAAGAAAACCTGCTGCGCAACTACATGGCCTACCAGCCACGGGGTTTGCTGCTGACCGGCTTCGATCGCACCGAAAGCGCCCGACGAATGGTCGAGGCCAGCAATGTGCCCTGCGTCTACATGATGGACCTGGACCCCAACGCCGGCGTGAACTGCGTGGGTTTCTCGCAGTTGGCCGCGGGTGAAACGGCGGCGGCACATCTGCTGTCCCGTGGGCGCAAGCGCCTGGCTTATATAGGTGCGCAGTTGGACCAACGCACCTTGCTGCGCGGCGAAGGCTTCCGCCGCGCACTGCAACAGGCGGGCTTGTATGACCCGGCGCTGGAAGTGCTGACGCCACGCCCGTCCTCTGTGGGCCTGGGCGGTGAGTTGTTCTTGCAGTTGCTGGCGACTCATCCGGATGTGGACGCGATCTTCTTTGGTAACGATGACTTGGCTCAGGGCGCGCTGTTGGAAGCGCTGCGCCACGGCATCAACGTACCGGAGCGGGTGGCGGTGCTGGGCTTCAACGATTTGCCGGCCTCGTCCTTCATGGTGCCGCGCCTGAGCAGCATCAGCACCCCGCGTGAGGCGATTGGTCGGCGTTCGGCCGAGCATTTGTTGACGATCATGGCGGGGAACAAAGTGGCCAAGCCGGTGGTGGATATGGGGTTTGAATTGCAGGTGCGGGAGAGCACCTGAAAGCGCCCTCGAAAACCGGGTTTAACACGATCCCTGTAGTGAGCGGGCTTGTCCCGCGCTGGGTGGCGAAGCCGCCCCAATAAGACCGTCTCGGTGTTTCAGGAAGACCGAATTGCTTGGGTTTAGGGCAGCTTCGCCACCCAGCGCGGGACAAGCCCGCTCACTACAAAAATGTGACCAGCCCTGCTAGATTGGCTGCTTTCCTCCGCAAGGAAAGCACCATGGGACATTCACTGAAAATCCTCGGCCGCACGTCCTCCATCAACGTGCGCAAAGTGCTGTGGACTTGCCAGGAACTGGGCATCGACTATCAGCGCGAAGACTGGGGCATCGGCTACACCCCCACCCAATCCCCCGAGTTCCTGGCGCTGAACCCCAACGCCCAGGTGCCGGTGCTGATCGACGACCACGGCGTGCTGTGGGAGTCCAACACCATCTGCCGCTATCTGGTCGGCCTCTACCAACGTGATGACCTGCTGCCCGTCGAGCCCGCGCCACGCGCCCGCGTGGAGCAATGGATGGACTGGCAAGCCACCGAGCTCAACCCTTCTTGGGGATATGCGTTCCACGCGCTGGTGCGCCAGAACCCGGACTACCAGGACCCGCAGCGCACCCAGGCCGGCGTGCAAGCCTGGAACGACAAGATGGGCCTGCTCGAACAACAACTCATCAAGACCGGCGCCTTTGTGGCCGGCAGTGAATTTACCCTGGCTGATATCCTCATCGGCCTGTCGGTGCACCGCTGGCGCAACGCACCGCTGGACCACCCGCCCTACCCCGCTGTCGAGGCGTACTACCAACGCCTCAGCCAGCGCCCCGGCTTCCAAGCCTTCGCCCTCGATGGCCATAACTAAAACAAGGACGACACCGTGAAAGGACTCAACGTACTGCTAACCGGCGCTTGCGGCAGAATCGGCAAGACGTTTTTCGAAGCCTCGAAAGACCGCTACCGCTTCACCCTCACCGACCGCATTGCGCCGGATTTTGCCCTCGGCGAGCACCGTTTCGTGCATGCCGACCTCAGCGACAAAACCAGCCTGGCCGCCCTGCTCGATGGCATCGACGTGATCGTGCACCTGTCGGGCATCCCCCACGCCAGCGCGTCGTTCGATGAGTTGCTGCCCAACAACATCCTCGCCACCACCTATTTGTTCGAGGCCGCTGTGGCCGCCGGGGTGAAACGCCTGGTGTTCGCCAGCAGCGCGCAAACCATCGAAGGCTACCCGGTGGACCGCCAGATCACCCCCGGCATGCAAGTGATGCCCGCCAACCTGTATGGCGTGAGTAAATGCTACGGCGAGGCGCTGTGCGGTTTCTATGCGGCGAAAACCCCGCTGTCGACGATTGCCCTGCGTATTGGCGCCTTCGAATTTCCCGAGACCCACGACCTCAACAACGCGCGCGACCTCAGCGCCTGGCTCAGCCCTCGCGATGCGGTGCACCTGCTGCAGCGCTCGGTAGAGGCCGAGGGCGTGAAGCACCTGATCGCCCATGGCATTTCCAATAACCGTTTCAAGCGCCTGGACCTGAGCGAAACTACGCGAGTACTGGGCTATCAGCCCCAGGATGACGCCTTCCAGGAGTTTGAGATTCCGATTACTTACTGAGTGCTCCCATGCCCGCACCTTCTACCACCGATGACATCCTCCACAACGGTAGCGAAGGTGTGATTGGCTATATTAGATATTGCGTACCTGAAACGATCCATTGATCTGCGTGTCAGGAAAATTACCGGGGCTAGCATTACTGAATGAGTTGAAAACACCATGCAGTCCGCTCGCTTGGGCAATGAAAGACAGTGTCCCGCGATCGGAATGAAAGTTCCAATACCCAATTGATGAGGTGGGGCGATAAAAACAACTCTTGCCTCACCGTCCTTTGGAGAATAAGGGACTAATTTATAGGTTTTAGTGACGTCAAATATAGTTGGGCTGAATATGATTAAACGTCTTCTCCCGTCCTCGGATGTTCCTTCTACAAGATACCCACCCTCGGCGGCATGGTAAGTAACATGCTTGGCGACAAAGTGCTCATTCTCAAAAGATATGTTGGCCTTTAGTGATGGGTCCAAAATCTGGAAGTGCTGCTTGCTCATGTCATCTCTCCATTGCCGGTAGCTATCCACGTTCAATTCAGCATCATTCCACCCAGAAAAAACTGTCGGAATTGACAGATAAACGATTCAGCAAGTCCAAGCAAGTGTTGCCAGTTAGCGGCAAAGAATGACCACTACAAGGACAGGTATTGCCTCATTGCCCCGCCCTAGGCCTTTGAAATCGGGGATATCACCTGCGGCACGCTATTTGCTCCACCGGTGGCACACGAATATTTCCACAGGTGACCGATCATGCTGGTTAACAACAACACCCAAGCCGTGTCGACGATCCAACAGCTCAAGCGCGCCGACATGGACCCCGCCAACGCCGCCGCCAGCGCGCTCTACAGCGGTGCCGTGCAAGCGGCGCAGCAGAGCGTGACCGTGCCGGCTGCGCAGAAGGAGCTGGACAAGGCCAACGATCGTATCGATGAAGCCTTCGCCAAGACCCGTGTGCAGCTGCAAGCCACCACCGCAGCCACCACGGCAACGACGGATGTGCCGGCAGCCGGTTCCAGCACCAGCACCGCCCGTGCAGACTTCACCGACTACATGAGCAAATCCCCGGCCGAGCGCATCCGTGAGCAATTGCTCAAGGAACAGGGTTTGACCGAGGCGGATGTGCAGAACATGTCCCAGGAAAAACAGGACGCGATTGCCAAGCAAGTGGCGGACCGTGTGAAACAGCAGCAAGAGCAACAGGTAGCGGCGAAAGCCACTGACCCAGCGCAAACCGTGAAAGAAACCCTGGCCGCAATCTAAGTTAGTGAGCGGGCTCGCCCCGCGCTGGGGGGCGAAGCCGCCCTAAACATACCACTACGGTGTACCTGATACACCGCAGCGGTCTTATTGGGGCGGCTTCGCCCCCAGCGCGGGACAAGCCCGCTCACTACACTATTGCAACTGCAAGGTGGAGTTGAACTGGCTGATCGCATCCACCACATGCCGTGACCCTTCCTGAATCTCCAGGATCACCTGCCCCGCCTCATTCGCCAACTCCACCCCAAGCCCTGTGCGGCTCAGGCTCGACTGCATGCTCGACACCGCGCTCAGTGACAGGTCGTGGTTCTTGCGCACCACATCCACAATCTCCACCGTCGCCTGGCTGGTTCGTGCCGCGAGGCTGCGCACCTCATCGGCTACCACCGCAAACCCACGCCCATGCTCACCGGCCCGTGCCGCTTCAATGGCCGCATTGAGCGCGAGCATATTGGTCTGTTCGGCAATGCTGCGGATGGTCTGCACGATGGCGCCGATAATGTCGGACTGCTTGCTCACCGCATCGATGCTTTGCGCCGCCTGGTTCAGGTCGTGGGAAATTTCTTCGATGATTTGTACGGTTTGCTGCACCACCTCCGAGCCCTTGCGGGCGCAGGCGTCGTTTTGTACTGAGGTGGCGTGGGCCGAATCGGCGGCGGTGCGCAGGGTGGTGACTTGGTCAGTGATGTCGCTGGCGAACTTCACCACTTTGTACAGGCGCCCATTGGTGTCGAAGATCGGGTTATAGGACGCCTCCAGGAACAGTGTCTTGCCGTATTTGTTTTTGCGCTCGAAGCGGTGCGAGTGGTATTCGCCACGGTTGAGCGATGCCCAGAACGCCTTGTAGGCCGGTGATTCCACTTCGCTACGATGGCAGAACATGCTGTGGTGCTGGCCGATGATTTCCTCGCGCGAGTACTGCACGGTGCGCAAAAAGTTGTCGTTGGCGTTGAGGATCTGGCCCTGTGGGGTGAACTCGATCACCGCCATGGAACGGCCGATGGCGTCTATCAGGCTCTGGTTTTCGTGTTCATGGTGAACCCGCGCGGAAATGTCCGACGCCACCTTGATCACGCTTTGCACCTGTTTGTCGCTGTCCAGCACCGGCATGTAGCTGGCTTCCAGCCACACTTCCTGGCCGCGTTTGTTCAAGCGCATGAACGTGCCACTGATGGCCTCGCCCCGTGCCAAATCACGCCAGAGCTTGGCGTAGGCCTCGGTGTGGGTATAGGCCTCCTCGCAGAAGAGACGATGGTGCTTGCCGCGAATCTCCTCGGCGCTGTAGCCCATGGCTTTGCAAAAGTTGTCGTTGGCGTCGAGGATCACGCCGTTGCGGTCAAACTCGATCATCGCCATGGAACGGCTGATGGCGGCGAGTTTGGCGTTGGCTTCGGTAAGGGCGCAGGAGAAACGTTCGATTTCAAGCAGGTCGGATTTGTGATGGCGGTTGAACATGGTCAGATCACCCTTGATTCCCGGCGCCTGGAAGGCGCATTCCATTCTTCAGTTGGATAGTGCTGGCAAACCTTCATGGGGAAAAAACCATCCGAATCGCTTTTATATGGCAAGCGTCATCACGGTTCTGGGTGAGCATAGACAGGGCTTGGCGCTATGCAAGGCCACTAGTCAGCCAGCATTTTTAACAATGCGCAGGTGGCGGCAGACGGCGGGCGGGCTGGAGAACTGACCAAGGCAAATTCGCGGTGCAGCGGCACCGTCAACGGCATCACGCGCAAGCCGTTGCGTTGCGCAGGCAAAGCCATTTCCGGCACCAGCGTCACACCGACACCTTCGCGCACCAGGCTGAAGGCGCTGCTCCACTCACGTACTTCCACGCGGATATCGCGCAATGTCAGCCCCGCTGCGGCGCCCAGGCTGCGGGCGTTGGCGGTGCAACCACCGGTGGCGAGCACAAAGGGTTGGTCGAGCAGTTCCTCCAACGACACCGTGGCATCCGCCGGCCGCTGCGCCAGGGCGTGATGGGTCGGCAGCACTGCCATCCAGAAATCGCGGCCCAGCACGGTAGCGTTGCGCTCGGGCTTGGGGTTGAGCACCACGCCGAGGTCGATCAGGTCGGCGTCGAGCAGCGTGTGCACTTCGTTATCGGTGACATCCAGGGTGGTGACTTCGATGCCAGGATAAAGCTGCGCGAAACGCTGCAACAGCGGCGTCAGAAACGTCGCCAGCACCATGGGGAAACTGGCGATGCGGATCGTCCCACGCAGTGTGGGCTTGGCGGCATCCACAGTGCTGCGAATGGCCTGCAATGCGCCCAACATCACCCGCGCCTGCTCGATCACACTCAACCCCAAGGCCGTGGGCAACGTCTTGCGCGGCTCACGAGTAAACAGTTGCGCGCCCAAGGTTGCCTCCATGCCGGCCATCGCCTGGCTGGCAGCAGACTGGGTCATGCCCACGCGCTCAGCGGCGGCGGTGATGCTGCCGTGATCGGCCACGGCGACCAGCAAGCGCCAGTGCATCAGGTTCATCATGGCAGTAGCGGTCCTTATGGCAGGGGTCTGAAGGTTTAATTTTACGCACGGTGCCATGCCCGCGAGACTGGCGCAAACCCTAAGGAGCTGCCCTCGATGAAACTCTATTACTTCCCCAACGCCTGCTCACTCGCGCCCCATATCGTGCTGCGCGAATTGGCGTTGCCGTTCGACCTGGTGTTGGTGGATAACAAAGCCAAGACCACCGCCAACGGTGAGAATTTCCTGCACATCAACCCCAAGGGTTACGTGGCGGCACTGCAATTGGACAACGGCCAAGTGCTGACCGAAGCCAGCGCGATCCTGCAGTACCTCGCCGACCTGAAACCCACAGCCGAACTGGCCCCGGCCAACGGCAGTTGGGAGCGCGTGCGATTGCAGGAATGGCTGAACTTCATTGCCACCGAGATTCATGGCGGCTTGGCGGTGTTTTTCAACGACGCGATTCAGGGCGAGGTGCGGGCGACGTTCCAGGCCACGCTGTTCAAGCGATTTGCGGTGCTGGTGCAGACGCTGGAGCGCCAGGACTATTTGCTGGGCTTGCAGTATTCGGTGGCAGATGCGTATTTGTTCGTGGTGCTGCGTTGGGCGGCTTTCCACGATATTGACCTGCGCGAATGGCCGGCGTTGGATAATTTTCAACAACGGGTCAGTCAGCGTCCGGCAGTCGTTGCTGCCCTGGCCGCCGAAGCCGAATGACCTGAAGTGCACTCCAAAATGTGGGAGCGGGCTTGCTCGCGAAGGCGGCGTGTCATCCGACACACCTGTGACTGATACACCGCTTTCGCGAGCAAGCCCGCACCCACAGTTGATCTTCGGTGGTTAAAGGGCGGCGTTGACCTTCGCCGCCACGTCCGCCGGCACCCACTGCTGCCACACCTGCGGCTGCTCCTTGAGGAACGCCAACGCCACTTGACGTGGCTGCGTGCGCTTCTCGCTCATGTCAGCGAGGAGGCCGTTAAGCAGGTCAATCGGCAGGTCGACCTTTTCAAACACGCTCACCAGTTGCGGGTATTGCGCCTTGAACGGCGCCGATACGCCAATCGCCAACTTCGCGGGCATCGAGCGGGTGCCGATGGGGTTGGGGTTTTTCGCGTCGGAGAGGGTCTTCCAGGCTTCGGCGTTGAACGGCGGTTCTTCCAGCTTGACCAGTTTGAAGCGCCCCAGCAGCGGCGTGGGCGACCAGTAGTAGAACAGCACCGGTTTGCCGCGACGGATCGACGACGCCACTTCGGCATCCAGCGCCGCACCGGAGCCGGTGCGGAAGTTGACGAAGCTGTCGGTCAAGCCGTAGGCCTTGATCTTCTGGCTGTTGACGATCTCCGACGTCCAGCCGGTAGGGCTGTTGAGGAAGCGGCCACGGGTGGGATCTTCAGGGTCGCGGAACACGTCCTTGTAGCGCGGCAGGTCGGCAACCGACTTGAGGTCCGGTGCCAACGCCTTGATACCGCGCGCCGCGTCGCCCTTGATCACAAACTCAGGTACCCACCAGCCTTCGGTCGCGCCTTTGACGGTGTCGCCCAGGCCGAATACCTTGCCTTCGCTCTCCGCCTTGACCCATGCCGGACTGCGCCCGGCCCACTCTTCGCCGATCACTTGGATATCGTTCTTGGCCAGGGCGGCCTCCAGGCTCACGGTGCTGCCGGGCAAGGTGTCGGTGGGCAGGCCGTAGCCTTTCTCGACGATCAGGCGCAGCACTTCGGTGATGAAGCTGCCGCTTTCCCAGGTGATGTCGCCGAAGTGGATGGGTTCAGCGGCGTGTGTCGGTTGAGCCAATACAGCGAGTGCCAGCAGCGAACCACCCAGCAGGTTTTTAAGTTTTTTCATGAGTAGCCTCTTGGAGATTCGATTCACAACACATTCAAAGTGGGCACGGTCAATGGAGCTGGCCTGCCTGCGATGCGGACACTTCGGTATTTCAGTGGTACCGAGGTGATGCAATCGCAGGCAAGCCAGCTCCCACAGTTGATCTACGCCATGTTCTTAAAAGTCATAACTGAGCCGCGTGTAGTAGAACGCCCCTCCGGCGCGGTCGGCGACAGGTAGCTGTACTGCTGGCCCGGGGTCTGGCGCAGGCGGGTGTTGAAGTCGTCGGGCTTGCTGTCGAACAGGTTGTTCACGCCTACCGAGACGCGCAGTTGCTTGGTGAACGCGTAGTTCACATCCAGGTCGGTGGTCCACTGCGCGCTGAAGGTCTGGTCGTATTGGGCATTGGCGGCGTCGGAGGCATATTTGCGGTATTTGCCGTAGCGAGTTTCGTTGAGGGCAATGGTCCATTGGTTAAGCTTGTGCACCGCGCCAAACACCAACTTGTCCTCGGGATAGCCATGCTCGATAAAGCCGCGGGCTTCGCGGGTCAGCACTTCGAAGCCGTTGGGGTTTTCGTGGATTTTCTCGATTGTGGTACGCGCCTTGGTGTAGCCCGCCGACAGGTTCAGGTTGCCGAACTGTGCGAGGTCCAGGTTGTACTTGCCGACGATATCGACGCCACGGGTGCGGGTGTCGGCGGCATTGGTCATGAACTGCGCCCAGGAATACTGGCCGTAGCCGGCATTGGTCAGGATCTGCTCGGCCAAGGGCCCGGAAATACCGCCGCTGAACACCAGGCGGTCGCGAATCGAGATCTGGTAGGCGTCAATGGTCAGCGACGCGTTTTCGGCAGGGCGCAATACCAGGCCGAGGGAGTAGTTGGTGGACTTCTCTGGCTTGAGCGGTTGCGCGCCGAGGGCACGTGCCGCCGGATTGTCAGCCGGCAACATGCGGGTCAGCACTGGGTTGCCGTTCACATCGAGGTTGGTGGTGGTGGTCCACGACGTACCGACCTGCCCCAGGCTCGGTGCGTGGTAGGCGTTGTTGATGGTGCCCCGCAGCGCCACTTGCGGCGTAAAGTCATAACGCGCCGAGAGCTTGCCGGTGGTGGCCGAACCGAAGTCCGAGTAATGCTCGGTGCGCCCGGCAACGCCGACTTGCAGCTTGTCGGTGACCTGGTTTTCCAAACCGAAATACACGCCGCCGACATCACGTTTGAACGTGCCCGCATCGTCCGGGGTCAGGCCGGACGCCTGCACTGCACCCACTTGCACGTTGTCGATACCGCCGTAGGAGTAAGAGTCGTAGTCACCGGCTTCCAAGCGGTACTGCTCGTGACGGTAGGCCACACCGGCCGAGACGGTCAGCGGGTGGCTGGACCAGTTCACGTCGAGGTCCTTGGCGTAGTCGAGGGTGATGTTGGTCTGGTCGTTGACCAGCGTGGCGACGTTGAATTTGGTCGGGCTGTTGGCGCCGTAGCTGGGGTTGACGGTATTGAAGGCCAGCTCATCGTGCTCGTCCCGACCGTACGTGGCGCTCAGGTCGAAGCGGCCGATGCTGTCGTCTTCATAGCGCGTGCCCACCGTGATGGCGCCATCTTCATAGCGATAGCGGTACTTGGGAATGGTGCCGTTGGGGTAGATCGACGTGACGTTGTTCGGGCTGCTGGCCAGCAGCGGCGGCGTGTTGTTGACCGAGGTGTCCTGACCGAACGTGGCGAAACTGTAGACGCGCCACTGATCGTTGAGGCCGATTTCGGCGTTGGCCGCCAAGTTGTATTTGTCGCGCCCGGCACCGCCCCAACGCGGGTCTTGCACACGGCCATCGGCCACGTATTTGTCGCCGATATCGTCCGGCTTGTTGTTCAAGGTGTTGAAGCTCAGGGTCAGGAAACCATCGCCCGGCAGGCCTATGCCGTACCAACCATCGGTGGTTTTGCTGAAGCCATCGCCCTGGGCGTATTTACCCAACTGGGTGTTGATGCCGCCACCGCTGTCGCGCTCCTTGAGCACGATGTTGACCACCCCGGCCACCGCGTCGGAGCCGTACTGCGCAGAGGCACCGTCACGCAGCACTTCGACGTGGTCGATGGCGCTGATGGGGATCATGTCCAGGTCGACCGGCTGGGCGCCAATGAACGGCACGCCACCGGAAATGTTCACCACCGCCGAGGTGTGTCGGCGCTTGCCGTTGATCAGCACCAGCGTCTGGTCGGGTGACAGGCCACGCAGCGACGCGCCTTTGGGATCCTGTCCACGGGTGGCGCTGTTGTTCTGCGGAAAGTTGAACGACGGCAGCAATTGGAACAGCGCCTGGTTGAGGCTGGTGGCGCCGGTCTGCTTGAGTTCTTCGGCGTTGATCACGTCCACCGGCGCAGCGCTGGTGAGGGCCGTTGCGTCACTGCGCCGGGTGCCGATGGCGACCACGCGGTCCAGGGTCGGCGCCTGGGCGGCGCTGGTTTGCGCCTTGACGCTGCTGGTCGCGCTTTTGGGCCCGCCTTCCTTGATGATAAACGCGCCATCCGGGCTGACCTGCACTTGCAGGCCGGTGCCCTTGAGTGCGGCATCCACTGCCTGTTGCGCTGACAGCGAACCGTCCACGCTGGCCGAGGAATAGTTTCCCAGTTGCGGGGTGAAAGAGATCACCTGGCCGCTTTGACGGCTGATGTTCAGCAGCACTTCATCCAGCGGACCCGGCGCGATGTGATAGACCTGACGCGCATCGCTGGCACTGGCGGCAAACGACAACAACAGGCTGGCCAACGGCACCAGGGCAAAGGTTCGACGCGACACACGGTTGAACTGACTCACTGTGGCTCCCCCCAAGGAAACTCGGTTGCACTGCTCCCCGCAGCGCTTACGGGAGTGATGTGGGATGACACGGAGGAAACTTGCAGATCGTTTGGTTATGTCCTTAGAACCCAAGAGCAAGAGTGGTGTGCACACTCGATTGGGAGCTGGCTTGCCTGCGATTGCATCGACTCGGTTTGTCTTGAGCACCGAGTCGGCTGCATCGCAGGCAAGCCAGCTCCCACAAAGATCAGGTCGCACTGACCGTCACCCACAACCCCGTACGCCGGGTGATGTGGATCGGCAACGTACGCGCCAGGGTGTCGAGGATCTGCTGGGGGTTGTCCAGCCGGTACAGGCCGCTGACGCGCAACTCGGCCACCGCCGGGTCCAGGCGCAGCACGCCGTTGTGATAGGGCCGCAGTGCCTCGATGACTTCGGCCAATGGACGGTCGCGCACTTGCAGGAAACCATCGACCCAAGCGGTGGCACCGGAAGAACTGATTTCTATCGGGCCAAAACCGTTGCGGTCGTAATGCACTTCATGGCCGGCGGCGAGTTGTAGGCGTTCACCGTGCCTGTTGTCGATTTCCACCGCGCCGTTGAGCGCGACTACCTGCCCCTGCCCTTCCCGTTCGCGCACCAGGGAAGCGGTTGCCGTAGGCACATAAGCGGGCCTGGTCGGTCTGGATCAAAAGGGCCGGCGGCGGTCGCTGGCAACCTTGGCCAGCAACTCGCCTTCGCGCAGGCGCACCAGGCGCCGTTGCGGGTTGAACTGGATATCCGCCGCGCTCTGGGCGTTCAGCAATAACTCGCTGCCATCGTCCAGCGTCACCGTGCGACGCTCGCCGGTGCCAGTGCGGATATCGGCCGTGAGTTCGGTGAGCCCCATGGGCTTGCCCAGGAACGCCGCACCCACCGCCACGCCGGCACCGGCCAATGCGACCTGCAACACATGGCGACGGCTGGACGGCGCCTCCAGCGCCTGCTGCAACACCTTGCCGCTCACCCCTTGCGCCTGGGGAACCTGGAACACGCCGAGGCGGGTTTCCAACTGTCGGCACAGCGCATCGTGGCGCGGGTCGGCGGCGCGCCATTGTTCGTAGCGTTGCCAGTCGCCCGCCGTGGCTTGGCCGGACCGCAGCAGCACATACCAGCGGGTGGCGCTGTCGATCAGCTCTTCGCTCATTCCAGGCACAGCCGCAGGCAACGGTTGAAGGCGCGGGTCATGTAGTCACTGACCGAACGCTGGGAGATGCCCAGTTCGGCGGCGATTTCCGGGTAGGTCAGGCCATTGAGCTGGGACAACAGGAACGTTGCCTTGACCTTGGCCGGCAAGCCGTCCAGCAACTGGTCGATGGCTTGCAGGGCTTCGAGCATTTGCGCCAATTCTTCGGGGGACGGCGCGGTGCAGGTCTCGTCGTTATCCAAGGCATCGAGGTAGGCGCGCTCCAGGTCACGGCGACGCCAGAGCTGATACATCAAGCGCTGGGCGATGGTGGTCAGCAAGGCGCGGGGCTGGCGGATGGCCTGCTCTCCAGACTCACTCAGGCCCGGCGACGTCAGGAGCTGCACGAAGGTGTCGGCGGCGATGTCTTCGGCGTGGGCACGGGAATCCAGATGGCGGTGCAAACGGCTGCACAGCCAGTCGTAATGACTGCGGAATAATCCGCCCACGTAATCGCTGTGAGAAGTGTCGGCGCCGGACATAGTGGCTCCATCTGGGTAGGTTGCGCGTTATGTCCGGTGTTCCGGTGGGGCGATCCTAGCAAGGCTGCTTATTCTTTAATAATATTTAAAAGGTATTTTTATATAACCTTATTTAAGGACCGGATAGCCGATGCTGGCGGCATGCTTTTGGTAGTCCAGCAGCACTTGGTAGTCGTCCTCACTGGCCGGGAGCACTTCCTGTACACCGAGTGTTTCCACCACCTGCGGCAAGTCGCGCAGCGTCTGGTTCATCGCCTGACGAATCTGCGTGACCTGTTCGTCGCTCAGGCCCAGCGGACCGATATACGGCAAGGTCGGGCTCGGCGCGCTGCGCATGACAATGCGCAGCCCCGCCACTTCTTCCGGTGCAAAACGCGCCAGATAGTCGTAGGTCACGCTGTCGATGGCGGCGAGGTCGGCACGGTTTTCCCGCAGCCAGCGCAGGCTCTCACGGTGTGCGCCGCTGATGCCGACGCTGCTAAAGAAGCGGCCGTCGCGCTGCAGCGGGGCAAGGCGTTCGCGCAACAGGTTCATGCCGCTGTTGGAATCGTGGCCGTTGATCACGCCACGACTGTTGTAGAACGCCGCGAGGGTGGTGCGCGGGTTGTCGTCGCGGGTCAGCAGCAGGCTGCAATGCTCGCCACGGCTGCTGTGGGGCAACTCATAACGGGGGCGGCCAATGACGCGGACCTGGCCGCGCAGTTGGGTCATCAACGGGTAGCCGCAGGTTTGGGTGACCAGCAGTTCCGGCGCAAGCCAGAGGCCGTGCAGGTCGAGGTGGTCGGCGTTGCGACGGTCTAGGTCCAAGCGTTCGAATATGCGCGCCAGCCACTGCTGGTTGGCCTGCTGAATGGGCTCGGGCGCCACATACATCAGCAGCTCGGCGTAGTGGTCACTCATGATCGTCTCTCACGCAAAAGGATGCCGGGGGCTGTCGATGGCCTTGAGGCCGTGTCGGCTGATCAGTTGGCCGTAGCCGTGCACCAGGAAGCCGCCGCTGCGTTCCACCCATTGCTCGCGGCGGGCGCGGTAGACCGTGGGCAACAAATACCACGGCAGTTTCGGCAAGTCGTGATGCACCAGGTGCAGGTTGTTGTTGAGGTACAACCAGGTCCATGGCCACGAGGCCTCGTTGAGCACGGTGCGCTGCTCCGGTTGCGGATGCGGGCGGTGTTCATAGTAGGAACGGATCGACGCGAGGGACAAAGCCGGCACGCTGACCAGCAAAGATAGTGCCACACCGACAGCGCGCTGTAGTGGGCGATGAAGCTCAGCATCAGGACGGTAACGGCGCCGTGGGCCAGCCACATCGGCCATACCGTTGGCAGGCACTGCAATTGATGGCGAGCCAAGCGACCAATCGCCAACGGTGCCGCCAGCAAGAAGCGGCCGAGCACGGTCTTGGTCAGCCAATGCACGCCGCGTTCGAACAGTGAACTGCTGTCCCACTGCTGCTGGTTGAGGTAGCGGCTTTCCGGGTCGATGCCCGGCAGGGTCAGGTCCTCGTCGTTGTGGTGCAGCAGATGGCTGTCGCGGTACAGGGTGTAGGGATACCACACGGCAAACGGTGCGTAGCCGAGCAGTTTGTTCAGCAGCAGTGAGCGGGTGGGATGACCATGCAGCAGTTCGTGCTGCACCGACAACCACAGCGTCACCAGCGGTATCAGCAACAGCGTGCTCAGCCACAGGCCCAGCCAATGGCTGCCCAGGATCACGGCGAACCAGCTGGTATACACGCCAATCAATAACAGCCAGGTCGGCCATTCGGTTTTTGCGGTGAAGCGTTGCGCCAGGGCTTCGATTTCCCGGCGTTGGGTAGGATCAAGGTAGTTGGCCATCGGCAGCTCAGAGCAGGTGTTTCCTGCTCTGTGCACTGGCGCGGGAAAATCTTGCAGATTGTTTGGTTCTAAGCTTGGAACTTAATGGCCGAACAAGCCGGTCTCGGATTTCTTGGCTTTCTTGTCGGCGCGTTTTTCATCGGCGGTCTTTGCCGGTTTTTTCTTCGCGGCTTTCTTTGAATCCATACCTTTGGCCATGATGCGTACTCCACTAACAGGGGATGTAGCACTGGGTATACCACCTATTGCGCGGCAGAAGGCGCTTATAATCCCCGGCCCTTCATAACGCTGCCTGAACACCATGCCCGAGTTGACCATCGATCTGCTGGCAGAGCCCCTGTGGCCGCTGCTGAACAAGTTTTACCGCAGCCACAATTCGTCGATGAGGGCGCTCAAGGGGGGTCAACTGTGGGTGGCGCGCGATGGCGAAATAGTCGCCGGGTTGTGCCTGACGCCGGTGGTGGGCGGGCAGTGGTTGACCGGCGTATTCGTGGACCCTGCGTATCGCGGCCAGGGGTTGGCGGCGACGTTGATTCTTGAGGCGGTGGCCTCAGTGGAGGGCACGGTTTGGTTGCTGTGCCATCCAGACCTGGAAGGGTTGTATCAACGCATGGGGTTCACCCAGGACACAGTGCTGCCCCAATCCTTGAGCGAGCGGCTGGTGCGTTACAAACGCAACAAGCCCATGATCGCCATGGGCTTAGAACGTTTGGTAAGGACGACCTCGGATAATGTGTGATCAGCCGACAGAGGGCCCATGCTAGCCTCGGCGGCACAGTGGCCCACTTCTCGGATAATCATGAAAACGACGTTTGCAGCGCTGTCCCTTACTGCCCTCCTCCTCCCCACCTTTAGCCAGGCCGCCGACACGCCGATCAGCGCCAAGCAGTACCAAAGCGTACTGGCCGGCAGCTGGCGCGACCCGGCCAACAGCGCCCGCGACGGTTATCGCCATCCACAGCAGACCCTGGAGTTCTTTGGCCTGGGCGCCAAGCAGACGGTGATCGAAATCACCCCGGGCGGCGGCTGGTACAGCGAGGTGCTGTCACCACTGCTCAAGGATCACGGGCAGTACATCGCCGCCGTGCAGGCCGCCAGCACCAGCGCCTATGCGCGCACATCCGAGGAGAACCTGAAAAACAAATTCGCCGCGGACCCGACGCGTTACGGCAATGCCCAAGTCGTCGAGTTCGATCCCAAGGCGCCGGTATTCGGCAAGCCGGCGTCGGCGGATGCCGTACTGACGTTCCGCAACGTGCATAACTGGGTGGAAGCAGGCACTGCGCCGGCCACCTTCAGCGCGTTTTACAAGGTGCTCAAACCGGGCGGCGTACTGGGTGTGGAAGATCATCGAGCCAAGGACGGAGCAGATCTTGAGGCGATCAAGGACACGGGTTACCTCACCACGGACCAGGTGGTGAAGCTGGCGACCGATGCCGGGTTCAAGCTGGCAAGGCAAAGTGAAGTGAACGCCAATCCGAAGGACACCAAGGATTATCCGGCAGGTGTGTGGACCTTGCCGCCAACGTTGAAGTTGGGGGAGCAGGATAAAGCCAAGTATGTGGCGATTGGGGAGTCGGATCGGATGACGTTGCGGTTCATTAAACCCGCCAAGTAAACAGGCTAAATACAAAACTAATGTGGGAGCTGGCTTGCCTGCGATAGCGGTCTGCCAGTTTCCATCAAATGTGGCAGACCCGCCGCTATCGCAGGCAAGCCAGCTCCCACAGTTTTGATTGTCGTTGTGTCGGAGGTTATTCGTCGGCTGTGGGATCCATGTCCGGGAACATCACTTCGATGAAGCCAAATTTGCTGAAATCCGTAATCCGCGACGGGTACAACCTACCAATCAAGTGATCGCACTCATGCTGCACCACCCGCGCATGGAACCCGTCGGCCACTCGCACAATCGGCTCACCCTTCGGGTCAAACCCTTCATAACGAATCTGCTGGTAACGGTCCACCGCACCGCGCAAGCCTGGCACCGACAGGCAACCTTCATAACCTTCCTCCAACACCGGGCTCAGCGGTGTGATCAGTGGGTTGATCAGGATGGTCTGCGGCACGGGTGGCGCGTCCGGGTAGCGTTCGCTCGCTTCAAAACCAAAGATCACCAACTGCAAATCAACGCCGATCTGCGGTGCGGCCAGGCCTACGCCACCCACGTGTTCCATGGTCTGGAACATGTCATCGATCAACTGCCACAGCTCAGGGCTGTCGAACATTTCCGGCGGAACCGGGGGCGATACGCAGCAGGCGCTCGTCGCCCATTTTCAGGATTTCACGGATCATCGATCAGACTTCATCGGTAGTGGGCTTGGAGTGGTCACGGCCTAGGCCTGAGACGTGTTGCTTTTCATCCGTGACAGTGTGTTCATCAAAATCTTTCTCACCGGGGTCCTTGCCTTCGGCCGACATGTGTTCGATCACGGCATTCATCTCCGCGCCCAGCAACAGCACGGCGGCAGAAATATAGAAGTACAGCAGCAAGACGATGATCGCACCGATACTGCCATACATTGCGTTGTAGTCGGCGAAGGTCTTGACGTAGTAGCCAAAGCCCAGGGACGCGACGATCCACACCACCACCGCCAGCACGGAGCCTGGGGTGATAAAGCGAAATTTCTGCTTCACGTCGGGCATCACGTAGTACATGAGGGCCACGGCGAACATCAGCAAAATCACGATCAACGGCCAACGCAGGATGGTCCACAAGGTGACCACGAATTCCTGCATGCCGATCTGCCCGGCCAGCCACTCCATCACTTGCGGACCCAGCACCATCAGCGCAGCAGCGGCCAGCAGCATGCCGGCAATGCCGATGGTGTAGAAAATCGACAGCGGGAAGCGCTTCCAGATTGGCCGGCCTTCAACCACGTCATAGGCCGCGTTCATCGCGCTCATCATCAGGCGCACACCGGCCGAAGCTGTCCACAGCGCGATCACGATACCCACCGACAGCAGGCCACCCTTGGATTGCTGCAACTGGTCGATCACCGGGTTGACCTGCTCGAGGGCCTGGGGCGGCAACACCAATTCCGACTGCATGCGCAGCCACGTGAAGAAGTCCGGCAGGTGCAGGAAACCGATCAGGGCAATCAGGAACAGCAGGAAGGGGAACAGCGAAAACAGCATCTGGTAAGCCAGAGCCGAGGCGTAGGTGGGCATCTCGTCATCGACGAATTCCGTGACGGTGCGCACCAGCACTTTGTGCAGTTTGAGACCATCGAGTACCGGAAAAATCATAGCGTCTCCTTTCGCCGCAAAAAGGTTGAGTTCGTGGGCGACTCAGGGGCCGTTTTTCTACATCAAGGTAGCCTATTTGGCGACCTTGAAACAATTTCGAAACTTTAATCACGGTATGTGACATAAAAACGGCCATCCGTGGATGGCCGTCTGGACTGCTTGAAAGCGCGCTTACTTGGTCGCTTTCTTCACTGCGTCCTTGGTGTCGCCGACGGCCTTTTCGACCTGGCCTTTCTTTTCCTGCACCACGCCTTCAGCGCGCAGTTTGTCGTTACCGGTGACTTTGCCGACGCCTTGCTTGATGTTGCCGACGGCCTCGTCTTTCAAACCTTTTGCCTTATCCGCTGTGCTGCCCATGGTATTTCTCCAGAAGAACAATCAAGGGTTTTTGGTCATTACCTAGAGATTGACCCGGGGCGGTTCGGCAGAGTTTCAATTATTTTCGATACGCATTTCATCGCCGGTCGCAGGTTTGGCTTTATGTTTTGCAGCCAACCCACGAGAATGCCCGGCACATTCAGGCTATAACGCTGAATAACAGATCCCGTAGGAAGGTTATGAAACTCAATAAAGCACAGGCCATCGCCCGCAGAAACACCGAACTGGGCGGTGCCGTACTCGGCGTCAACAACTGCCACTTCACCGACCTGGACCGCAAGCGCAACATCTGGTGGTTCGACCTGCCGGTGGGCCGTATTGCCGTGGGCCAGTACGAGTGGATTCACTTGTTGATGCACAACGCCGAGACCGACCAGTTGCTGCACCTGAAGGTGCCGACGGCATTCCTGCGTGAGCACATCGAAGGGTTAGTGGTGCGCAATGCCGGCAAGCGCAAGCCGGAGATTACCCTGGAGCTGAGTGCGGATAAGGATTCGTTCTTGAAGGATGTGCGTCCAGCAGGCGCTAACGTGAGCTTCGCGCACTTCGCTTTGTAACGACTCGGTCAAAACTGTGGGAGCTGGCTTGCCTGCGATAGCGGTGCATCAGCCAGCCCAACAGTGACTGAAGAACCGCTATCGCAGGCAAGCCAGCTCCCACATTGGATTGCATTCCAATCAAAGGAATCAGCGGGCAAAAAAACCCCGCATTCGCGGGGTTTTTTATGGGTTACTTTTTCAGGCCCAGCTTTTTCAGCTCTTCATCACGCAACTCACGGCGCAGGATCTTGCCCACGTTGGTGGTCGGCAACGCATCGCGGAATTCGACGGCCTTAGGCACCTTGTAGCCAGTGACGTTGGCGCGCATGTGCTCCATCACCTGGTCTTTGGTCAGGGTGGCGCCTGGCTTGACCACGATAAACAGCTTGATGTGTTCCCCGGATTTCTCGTCCGGCACACCGATGGCCGCGCATTGCAGCACGCCCGGCAGGCCTGCCAGCACGTCTTCCAGTTCGTTGGGGTACACGTTGAAGCCCGAGACCAGGATCATGTCCTTCTTGCGGTCGACAATGCGCATGTAGCCGTCTGGCTGGATGATGGCGATGTCGCCGGTCTTGAGCCAGCCTTCGCTGTCGAGCATTTCGTCGGTAGCGTCCTGGCGCTGCCAGTAGCCCTTCATCACTTGCGGGCCCTTGACGCACAGCTCACCGGTTTCGCCCAGCGCCAGCTCGGTGCCGTCGTCGGCAATGACCTTGCAGACAGTGGACGGGACCGGAATGCCGATGGTGCCGATCTGGATATTCTGGATCGGGTTCACCGTGGCTACCGGGCTGGTTTCGGTCATGCCATAGCCTTCGCAGATGCCACAGCCGGTCACGGCTTTCCAACGTTCGGCGGCCGCCAGTTGCAGGGCCATGCCGCCCGACAGGGTGACCTTCAGCGCGGAGAAGTCCAGCTTGCGGAACGCCTCGTTGTTGCACAGCGCCACGAACAGCGTGTTCAGGCCGACAAAGCCACTGAACTTCCACTTGGACAGTTCCTTGACCATCGCCGGCAGGTCGCGCGGGTTGCTGATCAGGATGTTGTGGTTGCCGATCAGCATCATCGCCATGCAATGGAAGGTGAACGCATAGATGTGGTACAGCGGCAGCGGGGTGATCAGGATCTCGCAGCCCTCGTTGAGGTTGGAGCCCATCAGCGCCTTGCACTGCAGCATGTTGGCGACGAGGTTGCGGTGGGTAAGCATCGCCCCCTTGGCCACGCCGGTGGTGCCGCCAGTGTATTGCAGAACCGCAACATCGCTGCTGGCCGGGCTGGCGTCGCTGACCGGTTGACCGTGCCCCTTGGCCAGCACGTCGTTGAACTTGATCGCGTTCGGCAGGTGAAAGGCCGGAACCATCTTCTTCACGTACTTGATGACGCTGTTGATGAGCAGGCGCTTGAGCGGCGGCAACAGGTCGGCGACTTCGGTAACGATCACGTGCTTGACGGTGGTCTTGGGTACGACCTTTTCCGCCAGGTGGGCCATGTTGGCCAGGCAGACCAGAGCCTTGGCACCGGAGTCGTTGAATTGGTGTTCCATTTCCCGCGCGGTGTACAACGGGTTGGTGTTGACCACGATCAGGCCGGCACGGATGGCGCCGAATACGGCGACCGGGTATTGCAGGACATTGGGCAGTTGCACGGCGATGCGGTCGCCGGGCTTCAGGTCGGTGTGCTGTTGCAGGTACGCGGCGAATGCGCCGGACAATTCGTACAACTCACCGTAGGTGATTGTCTTGCCCAGGTTGCTGAAAGCCGGTTTGTTGGCGAAGCGCTGGCAGGACTGTTTCAGTACCGCCTGAATATTCGGATACTCGTCTGGATTGATCTCTGAAGCAATCCCGGCGGGGTACTTATCCTTCCAAAAGTCTTCGTTCATGGAAGCCCACTCCTCAGCGACGCGAATTCATCATCGCATTTGATGCGATTATTATTGGTGTATGTTTTTTAGGTGAGTCTGGCGCTTTCAAGCAGGCCGAGATGTCACAAAGCGCGCCGAGAGTAGCAGCTTTGCCAAAGGCCGCCTAGAGCCAAAAGCGGGCCCTACAGTCATAATCACGACTGTCCTACAATATCTGGTCACACTTTAAACTGGCCTGAAATGGCCTCATGGAAGGCTCTGGAACGGGCTTTACAGATCAATAAATAACAATGTGGGAGCTGGCTTGCCTGCGATGCATGCACCTCGGTACGTCAGACGAAACCGAGGTGATGCTATCGCAGGCAAGCCAGCTCCGCCCGCTCCCACAGTTTTATTGCATTTCAATTCAAGGTCAGGCGATGTCGCGCAGCTCCCTGCGCAGGATCTTGCCCACTGGCGTCATCGGCAACGATTCGCGCAGCACAATATGCTTGGGCACCTTGTACCCCGTGAAGTTGGTCTTGCAGTACGCCTTCAACTCCTCAAGGCTCACGCCCTCGGCACGCGCCACTACAAACAGCTTCACCGCCTCTCCCGTGCGCTCATCCGGTACTCCGATCACCGCGCAGTTGGCCACCGCCGGGTGGGCCATCACCACGTCCTCGATTTCGTTGGGGTACACGTTGAAGCCCGACACAATGATCAGGTCCTTCTTGCGGTCGACGATGCGCACAAACCCATCCTCGTCGATCACGGCAATGTCGCCTGTCTTGAGCCAACCTTCAGCATCAAGGGTGTCAGCAGTAGCGGCCGGTTGCTGCCAGTAGCCCTTCATTACCTGCGGGCCCTTGATGCACAACTCTCCGCGCTCGCCCAGGGCAGCTCGACGCCGTGGTCGTCGATCACCTTCATCGCCGTGCCCGGCACCGGAATGCCCACGGTGCCCAGCCGCGATTTATTGCCATAGGGGTTGGTGCTGGCGACTGGCGATGTTTCGGTCAGGCCATAACCCTCGCCAATCGCACAGCCGGTGATTTGCTGCCAGCGTTCGGCGGTGGCCTTGATCAAGGCAGTGCCGCCGGAGTTGGTGAGCTTGAGGTGAGAAAAATCCAGGGTCTTGAACTGCGGATGATCCATCAACGCCACAAACAACGTGTTGAGCCCCAGCAGCCCGGTAAACCGCCACTTTTTCAGCTCCTTGATAAAGCCGCCAATGTCCCGCGGGTTGGTGATCAGCACGTTGTGGTTGCCGGACACCATCATGCACATGCAATTCGCGGTGAATGCATAGATGTGGTACAGCGGCAGGGGCGCGATCATCACCTCCTGCCCTTCCTTGATCAGCGGGTGGCCGTCCTCGCCCGTCTGGGACATGCAGGCGCGTACCTGCTGCATGTTCGCCACCAGGTTGCCATGGGTCAGCATCGCGCCCTTGGCCAAGCCCGTGGTGCCGCCGGTGTATTGCAGCACGGCAATATCGTCCAGGCTCACCGGATGGCGGGTTACTCCCAGGCCCGCGCCCATGCGCAGTGCACGCTTGAACGACACGGCGCGTGGCAGGCTGTAGGCCGGGACCATCTTCTTGACTTTGTCGACCACCGTGTTGATCAGCCAGCCCTTCGCGGCAGGCATGAAGTCGCCCATCTTGGCTTCGATCAGGTAGTCGATCTCGGTGTCAGTGCACACCTCCTGCACCCGCGAGCCAAACAGGTTCAGATAGACCAGCGCACGCACGCCGGCATCCTTGAACTGGTGGCGCATCTCACGCGGGGTGTACAACGGGTTGGTGTTGACCACAATCAACCCGGCGCGTAGGGCGCCGAACACGGCAATCGGGTAATGCAGCACGTTGGGCATCTGCACGGCGATACGGTCGCCGGGCTTGAGGTCGGTGTGCTGTTGCAGGTAGCCGGCAAACGCCGCGCTTTGGCGCTCAAGCTCGGCGTAGGTCAGGGTAATGCCCATGTTGCTGAACGCCGGACGGTCGGCAAAGGCCTTGCAGGAACGCTCGAAGACTTCGATCACCGACTTGTACGCCGTGAGGTCGATGTCATTGGGAACGCCCGCGGCGCGTTTGTCATTCAGAAATCAGGTTGCATTATTCTTGTCCTCTTACCTGAATGTGTCCGGCCGCTTTTGGACTTTATAAAAAGCGGAGCTTTGGGGACGTTAGCAGCTATGGCCAAACAGGCAAATACAGGAAAGAGCGTCATTAACTGCGTGAATCTTCCTACACGGCCTTGCGCTGATCAGGCGCTTTCCTGGGATGCGCTATACACTGCAACGACCCTGAGCAAAGGAATCGCCATGAACCACAGCACATTCTGGCTGACCGCGAATGACCGCAGCCGCCTGTACGTCAATCAATGGATGCCAGAGGGCCCGGCCAAAGCCCTGGTGATGCTGTCCCATGGCATGGCCGAGCACAGCGGACGCTATGGGCGGCTGGCCGAAGCGTTGTGTGGCGCGGGCTACGGCTTATATGCGCTGGACCAGCGCGGCCATGGCCGCACTGCAGACGAAGGCACCCTGGGCCTGTATGCCGAGCAGGATGGCTGGAACAAAGTGGTCGGCGACCTGGCCAGCCTCAACCAGCACATCGCCCATCAACAACCGGGGCTGCCGATCATTTTGCTCGGGCACAGCATGGGCAGCTATATCGCTCAGGCTTACCTGCTGCACCACAGCGCCAGCTTGAGTGGGGTGGTGCTCAGCGGTTCGAATTTCCAGCCGGTGGCGCTGTACCGCGCCGCGCGGGTGATCGCGCGTATCGAGCGGGCACGCCAGGGGCTACGCGGGCGCAGTGCGTTGATCGAGTTCCTGTCGTTCGGGTCGTTCAACAAGGCGTTCAAGCCCAACCGCACGGCGTTCGACTGGCTCAGCCGTGACCCGGCCGAAGTCGATAAGTACATCAATGACCCGCTGTGCGGGTTCCGTTACACCAACCAGCTGTGGATCGACTTGCTGGGCGGGTTGCAGCAGATCAGCAAAGCGTCCAATCTCGCCCAGATCGATCCGGGCTTGCCGATCCTGGTGACCGGCGGCGAATGTGATCCGGTGAGTGAAGGCAAGCGTCTCACCAGCCTGGCCAACGCCCTGCGCGAAGCCGGCTGCCAGCACCTGCAATTGAAGATCTACCCGCAGGCGCGTCACGAAGTGTTCAATGAAACCAACCGCGATGAAGTCACAGCGGATGTGCTGACGTGGCTCGATCAGGCCCTGACTTTGCGCAGGCCGACTCGCTGCGAATAATTTGTTTAAAATCAGCCCATTAAATTACCGATTAGCCACAGGATGCACCTTTAGATGACCCAGGTAACCAACACCCCGTACGAAGCCCTCGAAGTCGGCCAGACCGCCAGCTACAGCAAATTGGTGGAAGAGCGCGATATCCAGCTGTTCGCCGCGATGTCCGGTGACCACAACCCGGTGCACCTGGACGCCGAGTACGCCAAGGCCACCATGTTCAAGGAGCGTATCGCCCACGGTATGTTCAGCGGCGCCTTGATCAGCGCAGCCGTTGCGTGCGAGCTGCCTGGGCCGGGCACGATCTACATCGGCCAGCAGATGAGCTTCCAGAAACCAGTGAAAATCGGTGACACCCTGACCGTGCGCCTGGAAATCCTCGAGAAGCTGCCGAAGTTTCGTGTGCGCATCGCCACGCGTGTGTTCAACCAGCGCGATGAGTTGGTGGTTGACGGTGAAGCGGAGATTCTGGCGCCGCGTAAACAGCAGGAAGTTACCTTGACCGAGTTGCCGCCGATCACCATCGGCTGATCTCGATCTAAAGTTTTACACAGCACAAATGTGGGAGGGGGCTTGCTGCCCCTCCCACATTTTACAGCTTTACAGCACCGGACTTACGACTGAGCGCGAGCCTGGTTACGCAGGGCTTTCACCTGGTCGTGATTGCGTTGCGCACCGTGGAACTGACGCTCTACCAGGTCGCGGATACCCAGCAGGTTGTGCTTGTTGATCTTCTCGATCGCTTCCTTGTAAGCCTTCAGGGCGTGGTCTTCACCGCGCTCGGCTTCGTTCAGCACCGCTTCTTCGTCTTTACCGGTAACCAGCGACTTCACGTCGACCCAGCCACGGTGCAAGGCACCGGCCACACTGCCGGACTCTTCCGGATCGCCGCCCAAGGCACGTACAGCGGTTTGCAGCTCGGCAGCGGCGGTTGCACAGTCGGCCGAGCGCTTGACGAACAACGCTTTGAGCTCTGGATGCTTGATATCTTCAGCACAGGTGGCGAAACCTTTCTGGCCGTCTTTGCTGGTCTCGATCAGGTCGTTGAGTACGGAGATCGATTCTTTATTGATGTCAGTCATTTTCTAATTCCTTGTGCGGGTTAAGAAGGTTGTCGTAATGATTGCAGCGCCCGTGCCAAGTTTTCGAAAACATTATTTTCCTTATTTATCAGTAACTTAATAATTATTGAACCATCTGTATGTACGTTATTTGCATGATCTGTCATTTGGCCTTCATGCAGAATGCCTGTATTTTCCAAGGCCTCGACTCAATCGCTTGAAGCCCATGAACCCGGAAAAACTCGAACTGCTGATCACCCGCGAAATGCCCTTCGGCAAGTACAAGGGAAGGATCATCGCCGACCTGCCCGGCCCCTACCTGAATTGGTTCGCCCGTGAAGGGTTTCCCCACGGTGAACTGGGCGGCCTGCTGGCACTGATGCAGGAAATCGACCACAACGGTCTGTCCGAACTGCTCGAACCTCTGCGTGTAAAACACGGTAAACCTGCCCTCGCCGTTAAGAGCCTCGCCATGCCAAGGAATGCTGATAACGAACACCACTGGCACGCCATCGCCCAGCGCTATGAGCTGGAGCCCGGCCCGATCAACCTGGAAAACGGCTACTTCGGGCGCATGAGCCGTGCTGTGCGCGCCCAGTACCTGGAGTACGTGGCGTTTATCAACCGCAGCAACTCGCTGTATGTGCGTCAGCGTTTCGAAACAGGCGAAAACGTCGAGATCCGTCGCCAACTGGCCGAACTCATCGACGTCGACCCCGAGGCGGTCGCCTTCACCCGCAACGCCACCGAAGCCTTGCAGTCGCTGATCCGTAACTACAACCGCCTGCAGCCGGGCGACCAAGTGTTGATCAGCGACCTGGAGTACGACACGGTCAAAGGCGCCATGCGCTGGTTGGCTGGCGTGCGAGGGGTGGAGGTGATCGAACTGCCCCACACACCCGGCCACTTTCGACAGCCTGTTGCAAACCTATCGCGATGCATTTGAGCAATACCCCCGCCTCAAGCTGATGGCGTTGACCCACGTCACCCATCGCACCGGCCTGGTGATGCCGGTCGAGGCGATTGCCAAAGCGGCACGCGCGCATGATGTCGACGTGATCCTCGATGGCGCTCACGCCCTGGGCCAGATCGAGTTCAGCCTCGCCGAGCTGGGCATCCAGTTTGCCGGCTTCAACCTGCACAAGTGGATCGGTGCACCGCTGACCCTGGGCTTTTTGTACATCGCCCCTGAGCGCCTGGCCGATATCGACCCGGACATGGGCGAGTTTCACTACCCCATTACGGACGTGCGCGCCCGCACGTCCTACAGCACGCCGAACTTTCCGGCACTGATGACCTTGCCACTGGTGTTTGAAGAACACCGCGCCTTGGGTGGCTCGGCAGCCAAAGGGGCACGGGTGAATCACCTGCGCAATCTCTGGGTAAGCCAGGTGCGCTCGTTGCCGGGGATTGAGGTGCTGACGTCGGATGATCCAAGGCTGTATTGCGGGATCACAGGGTTCACGTTTACAGGACGAGATCAGCAGGTGATGGCAGATCGACTGCTCAAGGACTTCAACCTGTTCACCACCACACGTACCGGCGCAGCGTTTGGCACCTGTATTCGGGTGACACCGGGGTTGGTGACGTCGGCGGCGGATATCGGTGTGTTGGTCAACGCCATTACCGAACTGAACACAGATTAAAAATGTGGGAGCGGGCTTGCTCGCGAAGGCGGTGTATCAGTCACCTGATGAGTCAACTGAACCACCGCTTTCGCGAGCAAGCCAGCTCCCACATTTGATCGGCGTGCATTTCGAAGTTTTCTGCAGGCAAAAAAAAGCGGCACACCGACCAAGTGCGCCGCAAAAATGCCGTTAAGCACAGCAACAACGATTCGTTAAATCAGATCAATCCAGCAGCGCCAGCGCCTCGGCGGTGACTTCCTGGATACGGCCCCAGTCGCCGTTCTTGACCCATTCCGGGTCGAGCATCCAGCTACCGCCCACGCACATCACGTTTTTCAACGCCATGTAGCTCTTGATGTTGGCCGGGCCGACGCCGCCGGTTGGGCAGAATTTCACTTCGCCAAACGGGCCACCCAGCGCCTTGATCGCCGCCACGCCGCCGCTGACTTCAGCCGGGAACAACTTGAAGCGGCGATACCCCAGGCCATAGCCTTCCATGATGCCCGAGGCATTGCTGATGCCCGGCAGCAGCGGGATCGGGCTGTGTACCGAGGCTTCCAGCAGGTCGCGGGTAATGCCCGGGGTGACGATAAACTGCGAACCGGCCACTTCGGCTGCTTCGAGCATATGACGGTCCAGCACGGTACCGGCACCGGTGCACAGTTCCGGGCGTTGCTCGCGCAATACCTGAATGGCCTTGAGGCCGAACTGCGAACGCAGGGTCACTTCCAATGCAGTCAAACCACCTGCGGCCAGGGCATCGGCCAGCGGCAGGATGTCCTGTTCGCGGGCGATGGTGATCACCGGCAGGATCCGCGCCTTGGCGCAGAGGCTGTCGATCAGGGCAACTTTGTCCGCCATGGACACGGTCGGTTGGGGGCTGTTCATAGCGGCTGATCCTTGGCTCATGGGCACCAGTAAATCTCTAATGTAGGTTGCAAAAACGCGCGAATCGGCATGGCAGAGACGTCGTCACTGGCCAGCGCGGCGCTCAAGGTGGTCAATTTCGAACTGCCGGAAATCGACAGTGCGGTGTAGTTCGCCGAGGCCAACAGCGCGCGACTCATGGTCAGGCGCTGGTGCGGCACGGTCGGCGCCAGCATCGGCCAGCAACGGCGGGTACCGTCGGGCTGCAAAGCTTCGGTCAGGTTTGGGCTGTTGGGGAACAGCGATGCGGTGTGACCGTCATCGCCCATGCCCAGCACCAGCACATCAATCGTCGGCAATTCCGCGAGCAAGCGATCAGCCTGCTCGGCCGCCTCTTCAAGGTTGGCGGCGGCGCTGTACAGGCTGAGGAACTTTGCCTTGGCTGCCGGGCCTTGCAGCAAGTGCTGCTTCAACAGGCCAGCATTGCTATCGGCGTGCTCCACCGGCACCCAGCGTTCGTCGGCCAGGGTAATGGTCACCTTGGACCAGTCCAGGCCTTGCTTGGCCAGGTTCTGGAAAAATGCCACGGGGCTGCGGCCACCGGACACCACCAACGTCGCCTCGCCACGGGCGCTGATGGCTGTGCGCAGTTGCTCGGCCACGTCATTGGCCAAGCCTTCGGCCAGCAGCACCGGCGTGCGGTACTCATGGGGTGTTACGCCCTGAGGCAGTTTCAAATCAGATATCGCCATACCACGACCTCCCATCCCGCGTGATCAGTGCAATGGAGCTCATCGGCCCCCAGGAACCCGCCGCATACGGCTTAGGTGCATCACCGGATTTTTTCCACCCGGCGATCAACTGGTCACACCATTTCCACGCGGCTTCGATTTCATCTTTACGCACAAACAGGTTCTGATTGCCGCGCATCACTTCCAACAACAACCGCTCGTACGCATCGGGAATCCGCGCGCTGCGATAGGTGTCGGAAAAATTCAGTTGCAGCGGACCGCTGCGCAGTTGCATGCCCTTGTCCAGGCCCTGCTCCTTGGTCATCACGCGCAAGGAAATACCTTCGTCCGGCTGCAGGCGGATGATCAGTTTGTTGCTGATCTGCAAGCGCTGCTCGGGAGCGAAGATGTAGTGGGACGGTTCCTTGAAGTGGATGACGATCTGCGACAGCTTTTGCGGCATGCGCTTGCCGGTGCGCAGGTAGAACGGCACCCCGGCCCAACGCCAGTTGCGGATATCGGCACGCAGGGCGACGAAGGTCTCGGTGTCGCTCTGGGTGTTGGAGTTGTCTTCTTCCAGGTAACCCGGCACGGCTTTACCCGCGCTGTAGCCGGCGATGTACTGGCCGCGCACCACCTGGGTAGTCAGGCCTTCCGGGCTGATCGGCGCCAGAGCCTTGAGCACCTTGACCTTCTCGTCGCGGATGCTGTCGGCGGACAGGTCGGCCGGCGGGTCCATGGCGATCAGGCAAAGCAGTTGCAGCAGGTGATTCTGGATCATGTCCCGCAGCTGACCGGCCTTGTCGAAATAGCCCCAACGGCCTTCGATCCCGACCTGCTCGGCCACGGTGATTTCCACGTGGGAAATGTAATGCTGGTTCCACTGGGTTTCGAACAGGCTGTTGGCAAAACGCAGGGCGATCAGGTTCTGGACGGTTTCTTTGCCCAGGTAGTGGTCGATGCGATAGGTACGGTTCTCCGGGAAGAACTGCGCCACGGCGTCGTTGACCTTGCGCGAGGACTCCAGGTCCGAGCCGATGGGTTTTTCCAGCACGACGCGGGTGTTTTCCGCCAGGCCAACCTTCGCCAGGTTCTCGCAAATCGCCCCATACACCGCAGCCGGTGTAGCAAAGTAGGCGATCAGGGTCGGTGCAGTACCGGCAATTTCCGCCAGGGCGGCATAGTCGTCAGCATTTTTGAAATCGACGTGTACGTAGGTCAAACGAGCCAGGAAGCGCTGGGCAATGGCTTCGTCCAGCTCTTTGCCGACGTACTTGCGCAACTCTTTTTCGATATGGGCCACGTGCTCCTGCGCGGAACCGGCCTCACGGGCCAGGGCCAGGATACGGGTGTCGTCGTGCAGAAGCCCGGCGCCATCGAGTTGATAGAGGGCAGGAAATAACTTGCGCAGCGCCAGATCACCCAAGGCGCCAAACAGGGCAAAGGTGCAGGGTTCTACGGTTATCGAAGGCATGATGTTTGTTCTTTTATCAAGTTAAGCTACAAATACCTTTTTTCAAGGCATCACTCAAGGAAAAATGTAGTAATAACCACAACATTTTCCCGAAATACGCATTCCGAGTGGTGGTGTTCAGCTACCCTCAGTAGGATAGGCCACCGCAAAAGACCACTGGTCGATTGGTTGCCACCCCTATTTGCATCGTCGCCCGAAGGAAAGACTGAATGGACCGCGTGCGAAATCTTCTGGAACAGATCCAGAACCGCCTCGAAGAATTGAACAAGGCCGAGAAAAAAGTCGCCGAGGTCATCCTGCTCAACCCACAGCAGGCGACCCGCTTCTCTATCGCCGCCCTCGCCCAAGCCGCCTCGGTCAGTGAACCGACGGTCAACCGTTTCTGCCGTTCGTTCGGCGTCAGCGGTTACCCTGAACTGAAATTGCAGCTAGCGCAAAGCCTGGCCAGTGGCGCGGCGTACGTCAGCCGCGCCGTGGAAGCCGATGATAACCCCGAGGCCTACACCCAGAAGATCTTTGGCAGCGCCATCGCGTCCCTGGACAGCGCCTGCCAGGCCCTGGATCCGGCCCTGATCAGCAAGGCCGTGGACCTGTTGATCCAGGCGCGGCAGATCCACTTCTTCGGCCTGGGTGCTTCGGCACCGGTGGCGATGGACGCACTGCACAAGTTCTTCCGTTTCAACCTGGCCGTTACCGCCCATGCCGACGTGCTGATGCAGCGCATGATCGCCTCGGTGGCCCACACGGGTGAGTTGTTCGTGATCATTTCCTACACCGGGCGTACCCGTGAGCTGGTGGAAGTGGCGCGTATCGCCCGCAGCAACGGTGCCTCGGTGCTGGGCGTGACGGCTGAGAACTCGCCGTTGGCCAAGGCCAGTACCGTAAGCCTGAACATTCCATTGCCGGAAGACACCGACATCTATATGCCGATGACCTCGCGGATCATCCAGTTGACGGTGCTGGATGTACTGGCAACCGGCATGACCTTGCGTCGCGGGGTGGATTTCCAGCCGCATTTGCGCAAGATCAAAGAGAGCTTGAATGACAGCCGGTATCCGGTGGGGATGAGTTTAACTAGCAGGCATCTCCCCCGCAGTACCGACCCTATCGCAGGCAAGCCAGCTCCCACAGGGGGATGCATTCCAAATGTGGGAGCTGGCTTGCCTACATCAGCATCACCGCTAAACCCCTGCCCGAGCCTGCAGACTCAAATGCGCCCTCTCCCCCGGCGCCAGGCTCGCCCCGGCCATCGCCGATTCCACACACAAACCCCGATGCCTCGTTGAAGCTCACCCCCAACAGCGGCCGGCTGCCCGGATGCCACACCACGGTGTCGGCGCTGTCGCCGGTGTCGATGCACAGTTCGCGTTGCCAGGCGTGATCCTTGAGCTGCAATTCGCCGTCATGCTGGAACACCCGCTGGCAGCCACCGTCCACCCGTAGCTCGCCTTCCTGCTGACAGGTTTGGCGACTGAGCTGGTCATAACCTTGCGCCCCGTCGAGCCCAGACAGCGCTATCTCATCAACATGACCAATACGCCAATAAGCATGCAACGCATGGCTCAGCTGACACGGCAGTTCATCCTGATGCTCGGTGCTCAGGCGCAGTTCCAGGGTTTCGCCCAGGTGCGCGTGCAGGTCGACCTGCCAGTCGCACAGCTGCAATTGCCAGTGCAGGCGCACGCCGTCGTCGTCGGTGCTGCTGTCGAGCAGTTTCCAGTCGATCAGGCGCGCCCAACCGTGGGACGGCCAGGCGTTTTCGCTGGGATGACGGCCATACCACGGCCAGCACACCGGCACGCCACCACGAATGGCACCGACCTGTGGCCACTTGGCCGCGCACCACAACCAGGGTTTTTGCCCCGTGGGCTGAAAGTGCAGCAGTTGCGCGCCCTGGCGACTGAACACCGCCTGGCACAGTGGATGGTCGATCACCAACACATCACGCATCTGAAAACGCTCCCACGCAAACACCGGTCGTTCGCGCAGGGATTTGAAAAAGCGTTGCAGCGGTTGCTCATGCATTTGCCACAGTCCTGAATGTCTTTGTGGGAGCTCCTGGATCGCAGGCAAGCCAGCTCCCACAGGGAGATGTGCTCCCCTTCCCCAAAAAAAAAGCGGATAGCCATGGCTACCCGCAAAATGCGCACAGAGAGAAGGAGCTTATCGCAACAGCGTTAGAACGTAGACTGAATTTTCAGGCCCGCTACCAACGCGTTGTCGACTTCTTTCACGCCGCCTGGGTTGGCGACGTATTGCAGGTTGGGACGCACGGTCAGCCAGTTGGTGACGTGGAAACCGTAGTTGATTTCGACGTTGTACTCGGTGTTGCGCAGGGGTGCGAAACCCGATTGGTCGTAATCGGTGAAACCACCAGCGGCATTGATCAACTCGGCGTTTTTCTTCACGTCACTGTTGGCGTGAATACGGGCGATGCCGATACCCACGTCATCCTTGGTACGCGCGTCGAACGGGCCTTTGTACACCAGCATGACCGACTGGTAGTTGTCGACGAGGTTAGTGTCCTTGTCGTGGAAGGTCACGTTGGCTGCGATGTTCAGGCCGCGGGAAGCGTCGCCATTGTGAGTGGTGAGTTGTTGTTGCAGCACACCCCAGTAGCCGGTCTTGCTGCTGCGAACACGGTAGGCCGCGCCGGTGGTGCCAGCGTCACCGCCGTTGACGTCTTCACGTACGTCGGCAGCATCGGCGGTGCTCTTGTAGTAACCCACACGGTATTCACCCGGCAGGCCATTGACCTTCGGCGACCAGACCAATTCCACCGGAATCACGGTGCCCTTGGTGCCGCTGCCGCTGAGCTTGAAGCCGTTGCCGTGCTCCAGCTGCGATGGGTTCTGGTTGTAGGCACCGATTTGCGCATACAGCTCAGGCGTGATGTTGTACTTCACGCGGATGGCCGCCTGGCTGACGGGCCAGTTGTACCAGGTGTTCACGTAGTTACCCACTTGGGAACCGCAGAACGACAGGTTCTGGAAGTCGCACGGGAAGGTGTTGAAGTCTTCGCCTTCACCGAAGTAACCGAGTTTCACATCCAGCTTGTTGTCGAACATCTGGTGCTGGATCCAGAACTGGGTCAGACGCACCATGTGGCCACGGCCATCGACTTCTTGAGACGAACTCAAGGTGCCGGCACGCGGGTCGCCAATGCGGTCATTGGAGATGTTCGCGCCATTACGGTTGGTCAGTTGGATCTTGGCCTGGGTGTTATCCCAGCCCCACAGCTTTTGCAGGTCCAGTGCTACGCCCAGACCGAACTGGTCAGCGTAACGGGCAGTTTTGTCGTTGTTGTAGCCACCGTGCAGGTTGCCACCGACTTCGCCGACGTAGTCCGCCTTGATGTCGATACCTTGCTCGATCAGCTTGGTACGCTCGCCGCCCCAATCGCCGGTCATCCACTTGGAATCGGCGCTGAATGCATCGTCCGCCATCGCATTGGCGGACAGTACAAGGCTGCTGCTGCTGACAGTTGGCAGATCAGCCGGGTGTTGTTGTGTTGCTTTTCATCCCTACATCCTCGTCTTTATTGTTATTAAACTGTTTTTATCTAACGCGGTTTACTTTTTTTATCTAAAACAACAACTTATCTACTTCAGCGGCCTTTGAATTGGGCCACATTGTCGGCATGCCCCTGTGCAGGCAATGAAGAAGCAGTGCCCAGACGCTCGCCGGTATTGGCGTCGAACAGCAAAACCTTGGAGGGGTCGAATTGCAGGGTCAGCGTCTCGCCCACCTGCGGTGCCACGTCGGGTGCCAAGCGGCAGCAGACCTTGGTGTCATTGAGTTGCACAAACACCAGGGTGTCCGGGCCGGTCGGCTCGGTGACCTGCACCTCGGCACGAATGCTCGACGCACTGTCGCCCTCGCCCGCCGTCAACATGATCTGCTCCGGGCGCAGGCCAAGGATCACGTCGCGGTCTTCCAGGCCGGCATCCGTCACGTTCAGCGCCAGCTCGCAACGCGCTTGCCCGCTGTCGAGCAGTGCCACCAGACGTCCGTCCTTGCGCTGCAGGCGCAGGGGCACGAAGTTCATCGGCGGCGAACCGATAAAGCTCGCCACGAACTGGTTGGCCGGGTTGTTGTAGATGTCTTTGGGCGTGCCGAACTGCTGGATGATGCCGTCCTTCATCACCGCAACCTTGTCGCCCAGGGTCATTGCTTCGATCTGGTCGTGGGTCACGTAGACCGTAGTGGTCTTGAGGCGCTGGTGCATCAGCTTCATTTCGGTACGCATCTCGACGCGCAACTTGGCGTCGAGGTTGGACAGCGGTTCGTCGAACAGGTAGATCTTCGGCCGACGCGCCAGCGCACGGCCCATGGCCACACGTTGTTGCTGACCACCGGAGAGCTGGCCCGGCTTGCGATTAAGCAAGTGCTCGATCTGCAGCAGCTTGGCCACGCGCGCCACTTCGGCGTCGATATCAGCCTGGGGCATCTTGCGGATCTTGAGGCCGAACTCGATGTTCTCGCGCACGCTCATGGTCGGGTACAACGCGTAGGACTGGAACACCATGGCGATGTCGCGATCCTTGGGGCTCATGCCGCTCACGTCCTGGTCGCCGATCATGATTGCGCCGCCGGTGATGGTCTCAAGGCCGGCGATGCAGTTCATCAGCGTGGATTTGCCGCAACCCGAAGGGCCGACCAGGATCAGGAACTCGCCCTCTTTGATCGACAGTTCGATGTTCTTCAAGGTGTCGGGCAGGCCGGCGCCATAGGTCTTGTTTACATTGCGAAGTTCAAGCGTAGCCATGATTACCCTTGACCGCGCCGGCCGTGAGGCCGCGCACGAAATACTCTGCCTGCGATCACATAGACCAGCAGGGTCGGCAGCCCGGCGATCATCGCCGCTGCCATATCCACGTTATATTCCTTGGCCCCGGTGCTGGTGTTGACCAGGTTGTTCAGCGCCACCGTGATGGGCTGCGAGTCGCCACTGGAGAACACCACGCCGAACAGGAAGTCGTTCCAGATCTGGGTGAACTGCCAGATCAGGCAGACCATGATGATCGGTGTGGACATCGGCAGAATGATCTGACGGAAGATGGTGAAGAAACCTGCACCGTCCAAGCGTGCCGCCTTGATCAGCGCATCCGGAATGCTCACGTAGTAGTTACGGAAAAACAGTGTAGTAAAGGCCAACCCGTAGACCACGTGCACAAACACCAGGCCGGTGGTGGTGCTGGCCAGGCCCATCTTGCCGAGGGTGAACGACGCCGGCAGCAGCACGGTCTGGAACGGCAGGAAGCAGCCAAACAACAGCAGGCCGAAGAACAGTTGCGAACCGCGGAAGCGCCAGAACGACAGCACATAACCGTTCAATGCGCCGATGGCGGTGGAGATCAGCACGGCAGGAACGGTGATCTTGATCGAATTCCAGAAGTAGCCATCCACGGTGGCCCAGGCCTTGACCCAGCCGATGCCGGTGACCACGGTCGGCCAGCTCAGCAGGTTGCCGGTGCTGATGTCTTCCGGGGTCTTGAAGCTGGTGAGCAACATCACCACCAGCGGCACCAGGTACAGCAGCACAGCGAAGATCAGCACCGCGTAGATCGCGATGCGGCTCAGGCTGATGGAAGGTTTGGAGGCGAGACTAGTCATTACGCTTGGTCCTCAGCTCGGAGTAGAGGTAAGGCACGATGATCGCGAGGATCGCACCGAGCATCAGGATTGCACTGGCCGAGCCCATGCCCATCTGGCCACGGCTGAAGGTGAACGAGTACATGAACATCGCGGGCAGGTCGGACGAGTAGCCCGGGCCGCCGGCGGTCATTGCCGCTACCAGGTCGAAGCTCTTGATCGCAATGTGCGCCAGGATCATCACCGCACTGAAGAACACCGGACGCAGGCTTGGCAGCACCACGCTCCAATAGATGCGCGGCAGGCTCGCGCCGTCGATCTGGGCTGCACGGATGATCGACTGGTCGACACCACGCAGGCCGGCGAGGAACATCGCCATGATGAAGCCCGAGGCCTGCCACACGGCAGCGATCACCAGGCAGTAGACCACGCGGTCGGGGTCGATCAGCCAGTCGAGACGGAAGCCTTCCCAGCCCCAGTCCCGCAGGAGTTTGTCCAGGCCCATGCCCGGGTTGAGCAGCCATTTCCAGGCCGTACCGGTAACGATCATCGAGAGCGCCATCGGGTACAGGTAAATGGTGCGGATAAAGCCTTCACGACGGATTTTCTGATCGAGAAAAATCGCCAGCGTCACGCCGATGACCAGGGTGATGCCGATAAACATTCCGCCAAACACCGCCAGGTTCTTGCTGGCAACCCACCAGCGGTCGTTGTCGAACAACCGCGCGTATTGCGCAAGGCCCGCCCACTTGTAGCTGGGCAGGAATGTAGACGTGGTGAACGACAGCACAAACGTCCACAGGATGTAGCCGTAGAAGCCCACCAACACGATGAACATGCTCGGCGCCAGCACCAGTTTGGGTAGCCAGCGCTGCAGTGCATCGAACGGCGAGGCTTTGCTGAACACAGCAACAGAACTCATGGGGAAATCCAATACAGGGAAAAAGGACTACAGGAACAGGCCTTGTGAGGGGTTAGGGGTCCCCCTCACAAGGTCAACCGTTACTTGGCAGACTTGATCGCAGCGCCCAACTTCTTGGCGGTGTCGGCCGGGTCGGCTTTCGGGTCGTTGATGTAGTTGGTCACGACATCAAAGAACGCACCTTGCACGGCCAGGGTCGTGGCCATGTTGTGCGCCATGCTTGGTTGCAGGCCGCCGGTCTTGGCATCGGCCAGGAAGTCCTTGGCCGCAGTCTGGGCGCACTCGTCGAAGCCGAGCTTGTCCATTTCATGCAGCATGTCGTTACGAACCGGGATCGAGCCTTTGTTGATGCTGAAGACTTTCTGGAAGTTTTCACCCAGCACGACTTTGGCAATATCCTGCTGGCCAGCCGCAGTGCCTTTGTCTTTCTGCTTGAACACCGCCAGGGAGTCGATGTTGTAGGTGAACGCTTTGTCGGTGCCCGGGAAGGCTACGCACTCGTAGTCCTTGCCGGCGACTTTCTTGGCAGCCGTCCATTCGGACTTGGCCCAGTCACCCATGATCTGCATGCCGGCCTTGCCGTTGATGACCTTGCCCGCTTCGAGGTTCCAGTCCTGGCCTTTGCCGTCGACGTCCATGTAGGTCGCGACTTTCTTCAGCTCAGTCAGCGCCTTGACCATTTCCGGGCCAGTCAGCGCGGCGTTGTCCAGGTCGACCAGGGCTTTCTTGTAGCCATCCGCGCCCATTACCGACAGAACCACCGCTTCGAAGACGGTGCTGTCCTGCCAAGGCTGGCCACCGTGGGCGAGCGGAATGAAGCCCGCAGCTTTGAGCTTGTCGCCGGCTGCGTAGAATTCTTGAAGGGTGGTTGGGTTCTTGGTGATACCGGCTTTCTTGAAGACTTCCGGGTTGATCCACAGCCAGTTCACGCGGTGGATGTTGACCGGCACGGCGACGTAGTCACCGTCGAACTTCACGGTATCGGAGACTTTCTTGTCGAGCAGGGAGTCCCATTTTTCTTCTTTGGCGACGTCTTTGAGCACGTCGGTGTCGAGCAGGCCAGTGGACGCCCATTCCTGAATGTCCGGACCTTTGATCTGGGCTACACCAGGCGGGTTGCCAGCGACTGCACGGCTTTTCAGCACAGTCATGGCAGTGGCACCGCCGCCGCCCGCAACGGCACCGTCTTTCCAGGTGAAGCCGTCTTTTCAACTTGGGCCTTCAGGACATCTACAGCCGCTTTCTCACCGCCAGAGGTCCACCAATGCACAACTTCAACCGTCCCTTTCGAGTCGGCGGCAAATGCACTGAGGGGAAACAACGAGGCAATGGAAATAGCGACGGCGAGGCGATTAATCGCGTTCATCTGAGTACCTTTTTTTGTTGTTATGCATGCAAGTCTAGAGCTTGCGCTGCACGGAGTTTAAACAGGGATGTTTAGGGCGCAGGTAACAAAGGGACGTACAAATGTCACCAGCTGGTGACATAAGATCCGGCCCCCAATGCACTGGCCATGCTTGGCGCTAACGGTAGCGCAGGCAGCAGAACCGCTTGCCAGGCATGGTACAGGTCCGGCTTGCCGCCCCAGATGTTGCTGCTGGGTTGGTTGTGTGGGCTGAGTTCGTGGTGCCAACTGCCGTGGACACGGTCGATAAAGTGGGTTTCGCAAAACTCCCAGAAGCACCGGTACCAGGTTTCGTAATGCAACTGGCCGGTGCGCTTGAGCAAGGCCTGGGCGGCTGCGCTGGCTTCGGCGTGGGTCCAGTGCAAGCGCTCGCGCACCACGGGGCGTTGGTTCCAGTCCAGGGTGTAGACGATGCCGGGGCGCCATCCACCGCCCAGGCGTATTCGCAGGCACTGGCGAACAAGCCCTCAGCGTCGCTCAGCAGCCAGTCCGGTGTAGCCAGCCCGGCGCGCAGGCGTGCGGCTTCCAGGTGCAGCACCAGCCGCGCCCATTCAAAACCATGGCCAGGGGTGATGCCGTAGGGTCGAAAACCATCGGCGGGGTTGTCTTCGTTGTAACCAAGCAACGGTTGCCAATGGGCATCGAAATGCTCGATCACCATGAACTGGTTGGTGGCGGCGTGGGTGTGGATGACGCGCTCGACGATGCGCAAGGCGCGGTCCAGCCAGCGGTTATCACCGGTCACATCGGCCAGCGCCAGGAATGCTTCGGTGGCGTGCATGTTGCTGTTGGCGCCGCGATAGGCCTCGACCCCGCTCCAATCCTGGGCGAAGGACTCGAGCATCACGCCCTCCTCCTCACTCCAGAAGAACTGGTCGATGATATGAATCGCGTCGTTCAACAGCGTTTGCGCACCGGGGCGCCCGACACCACCGCAGAGCTGGCCGCCAAGGCCACGAACGCATGCAGGTAAGCGGCCTTGCCACGATTGCCATCGAGGGCATGGGGCGTGGCGAACCAGCCACCGTGTTCAGCATCCTTTAATGGGCCGCTGAGCGCCGCGACACCGTGCGCCACCAACTCGGCATAACCGGGCAGCCCCATGGCGTGGGCCATGGCGAAGCTGTGGGTCATGCGGGCGGTGTTCATGGTTTCGGCGTGGGCATTGACCGGCAGTTGGCCTTTATCGTCCAGGTTGCCGAAGCCGTCGGGCAGCCGGGACGCCTTGGCGAATGCCAGCAGGCGCTGGCCTTCGGCGTCGAGCCAGGCGTGATGGGCAGGTGCGTTCAGCCAACTGCTGGCAGGCAGTGGTTGGGTGGTCATGGGTGGCCCTTATTATTGTTGGCGGGATGACCGGAGTCTAAACAAGGGTGGGGTGGGGGCAAGTAACGAAGGGCAAGGGAAATGTCACTGACTGGTGACAATTAAAAATATGGGGAGATGCTTGCCGAACGCGTTCTGTAGTGAGCGGGCTTGCCCCGCGCTGGTGGCGAAGCCGCCCTAAACCCAGGCAGCTCGGTGTGTCAGCAAGACCAAAGTGGCTGGTTTTGGGGCGGCTTCGCCACCCAGCGCGGGACTAGCCCGCTCACTACAGTAGGGTGTCACTGGCCGAGCGGTGTCGCCCGCGCCGGGGAATTGAGCTGTTGCTGCAGGTTCTGCACCTGGCTCTGCAAGGTAGTGATATTGCGTGTGGTCTGGATGCGGAACACGTCGAACTCTTTATTGGTCGGCGCATCGCTGTTGGCTGGCTTATTGTCCTGCTCGCTTTTAAGCACCACCAGGTCCTGCTCCAGTCGGGCGATAGCGGCGCTCGGATTGCCCTGTTTCTTCAACGCCGCGACATCGGCAGCCAGGTCTTTGACCTGAGTGTCCCCTGCGCCGCCTTGAGGGTGGCCACGGCGTCGGTCAGGGCTTGCACCTGGCCCTGCAGCTTGCTGTTGGCATTGGACAGATCAGTGGTGCTGGCAGTCATTTGCGCCAGGCGTTTATCCAGTTCGGTGGCCTGGCCGGCCACGCCGACTTGCTGCTTGCCCTGCTCAAGCAACTGGGTCTCCAGTTGCTTGATCTGCAGCTTCAGCGCTTCGCTGCCATTGTTTACGCTGGCCTCGCTGGCCACGACCTTGCCGGAAATATCCTGCAGGCGCCCTGCCGCTTCTTCGCTGATGCGTGCAAAGCTTTCCTGGGTGGCGACCAATTGCTGGCCCATCAGGGAGATCTGCTGGAAGCTCCACCAGGCAAGGCCCGCAAAGGCGATCAGCAGTGCACCGATCAAGGCCCACAGCGGGCCGGTGCTGGCGCTCTTGACCTTGACCACGGGTGTATTGCGCGACCGCACCGACGTGGCGGGCGAGGGCTCGAAATCATCGTCATCCCCAACGTCGGCCCGCAGGCTGGGCACATTGTCGAAGTCGTCTTTAGCATCGTTGCGCATGAATCAACCCTGAATCGGTGAGGTGGCTGGAAAGCCGAGCGACGGGAGTATAAACCGCGTTCCCGCCGCACTGATCGACCCGGAACCACGAATTCGGTTCCCGAAGTGTTGCCGGTTGTGAGCTTACTTGAACCCCGGATCCTGGGCTTTCCACCAACTGCAGAACTCGTCGAGGGCGGTCCACAGGCTGACCTTGGGCTCGTAATCCAGATAATGCCTGGCACGACTGATATCGAGGGTGAAATCTTTGTTCATGACCTGCAGGCCCAGACGCGATAACGCCGGCTCCGGACGCCCCGGCCACATCGCACAAAAGGCTTCATTGAGCGCCGCGACGCTGTAGGACAAACCGTAGGACCGGTAACGCGTCACCTGGGGCATTTCCATTTGGCGCATCACGTAGTTCACCACATCCCACACCGGCACCGGCGTGCCGTTGCTGATGTTGTAGGCCCTGCCCAGTGCCGAGCCGGGAGCAAGCAAGCTGCTGAGCAGTGCTTCGTTAAGGTTGTGCACGCTGGTGAAGTCGACCTTGTTCAAGCCGTCGCCAACGATTGCCAACCGGTTCTTGCGCTGCATTTTCAGCAAGCGCGGGAAGATGCTCATGTCACCGGCACCGGTGACAAAGCGCGGGCGCAGAGCCAGAACTTCGAGGCCGAATTCCTGGGCGCCGAACACCTTTGCTCGGCCAGGTATTTGGTGGCGGCATAGGGGTGCTTGAAGCGCTTGGGCACTTGTTCTTCAGTCAAGCCAAGATGGTCACGCCCGTCGAAATAGATCGACGGCGAGGACAAGTGCACCAGCCGCCCCACCTGCTGCTTGAGGCAGGCTTCGACGACGTTTTCAGTCACCAGCACATTGCCCTGATGGAAATCCTGATACTTGCCCCATAGCCCGACGGCGCCGGCACAGTGCACCACGGCTTCGACATCGCGGCACAAGCTGCGCACCAGGTCAGCATCATTCAAGTCACCCTGGATAAACTCGGCGCCGCGCCTGACCAGGTGTTCCACACCTTCGGCACGTCGCCCGTTGACCCGCACGTCCAGGCCTTGCTCCAGGGCAAAACGCGCAAAGCGCCCGCCAATGAAGCCGCTTGCGCCGGTGACCAGAATTTTCATGTATTACCCCGTGTTCTTTCATTTTTCATCGCTGTTGCCTTGACGTCCGCCATCACTCCAACGGCACCAACCATTGCCCACATGCCTGGGCCAGATGGTCGGTCAACAAGCCCAACAGTTGCCCGCCACTGCGCCAATGATGCCAGTACAACGGCACATCGATGGGCTTATCTGGCAATAACTCCACCAGCACGCCTTTGGCCAACTGGTCACGCACCTGCAATTCCGGCACCAGCCCCCAACCGAGGCCCGCCTCAGTCAAGCGGATAAACCCTTCAGACGATGGGCACAGATGATGTTCGAAACCACCATCCACGCCGAGGGACGCCAGGTAACGGTGCTGCAGGAAATCGTCCGGGCCGAACACCAATGCTGGCGTGCGCGCGAGCTGATCTGCACGCACGCCTTCGGGAAAGTGCCGGGCGATAAAGGCCGGGCTGGCTAACGCCCGGTAGCGCATGGCGCCCAACAGCAAGCTGCGCGCACCCGCTACGGGGCGTTCGCTGGCGCAGATGCAGGCAGCCACTTCACCGGCGCGCATGCGTTTGAGGCCGACCGTTTGGTCCTCGACAACCAAGTCCAGCAACAAGTGTTGTTCTGCGCAAAAACTGCTGACGGCCTCAGCCCACCAGGTGGCCAGGCTATCGGCGTTCAGGGCGATGCGCAGCCGCTCGGGCATGCCCTCCTCGTCCAGGGCCGGCACCTGGCTTTGCAGGTCGCGCTCCAGCAGACGCACCTGCTGCACATGGTTGAGCAAGCGCCGGCCAATGTCAGTCGGTGTTGGCGGCGTGGCCCGTATCAGGACCGGCTGGCCGATACGCGCTTCGAGCAACTTGATGCGCTGGGAAATCGCCGACGGCGACAACCCGAGCACCTGGGCACCCCGTTCAAAGCCGGACTGTTCCACCACCGCCGCGAGGGCGGAAAGCAATTTATAGTCGAACATCAGTTTCTCTAATGAGCGATCAGCAATATTGGTTTTTCTTATACAGCTTAGCGCTTGAGAATGGCCAGCATTGCTTATCTCTATCAAAGGAACTTCACATGGCTGGCGAAACCGCCCTGGCGACCCTGCTGCGCAGCATGAGCCCGCATCTGAATGACGGCGACTACGTGTTCTGCACGCTGCCCGACAACCGTATCCCGACAGGTTGCGAAGTGATCGGCAGCTTTCGCGAACAGGAAGGCCTGACGCTGATCGTCGAGCGCCAACAAGCGGAACAGGCCGGTTTGGCCTTCGACTATGTGGCGGCGTGGATCACCTTGAATGTGCACTCAGCCCTGGAAGCCGTTGGCCTGACTGCGGCCTTCGCCAGTGCGCTGGGCAAGGCCGGCATCAGTTGCAATGTGATTGCCGGCTATTACCACGATCACCTGTTCGTCGGCCGCGCCGATGCTGAACGCGCCCTGCAGGTACTACGGCAATTGGCGGCGGACGCGGAGTAGATCCTATGTGGCAAAGCTATTTGAATGGCCTGTTGGTGGCCCTCGGCCTGATCATGGCGATCGGCACCCAGAACGCGTTTGTCTTGGCACAAAGCCTACGCCGTGAACATCACTTGCCCGTCGCAGCACTGTGCGTGGTGTGCGATGCGTTACTGGTCGCCGCCGGGGTGTTCGGCCTGGCCACGGTACTGGCGCAAAACCCGCTGTTGCTGGCGGTTGCGCGCTGGGGCGGTGCGGCGTTCCTGTTGTGGTACGGCACCCTCGCGTTGCGCAGGGCTTTTTCCAAGCAGAGCCTGGAGCAAGGCGGCAACTTCAAGGTACGGTCCTTGCGCGCGGTGATGCTCAGTGCGCTGGCGGTGACGCTGCTCAACCCCATGTGTATCTGGACACGGTGCTGCTGATTGGCTCGTTGGGCGCGCAGCAAACCGAACCCGGCGCTTATGTCGCAGGCGCTGCCAGTGCATCATTCCTGTGGTTTTCCACCCTGGCACTGGGCGCCGCGTGGCTGGCACCGTGGCTGGCACGCCCGGCAACATGGCGCCTGCTGGACTTGCTGGTGGCCGTGATGATGTTCAGCGTGGCCTACCAATTGATCGCCGCGTAGGGAATATTCCAAAACGCTCTGGAACCTCTATCCCACACAGTTGTTGCGTGGTTTTGCCGCACCCCCGGTGCTATGATCCAGCCCCTGCGCCGCAAAGAGTACAAACTCCCCGGCGCTTGTTTGGCCGCCCGTGATCGGCCTTGCGCTCACCGCAACTGACCTGATTAGGAGAATCATCATGGCTTTCGAATTGCCGCCGCTGCCCTACGCACACGATGCCCTGCAGCCGCACATTTCCAAGGAAACCTTGGAATTCCACCACGACAAGCACCACAACACCTACGTCGTGAACCTGAACAACCTGGTGCCTGGCACCGAGTTCGAAGGCAAGACCCTGGAAGAAATCGTCAAGTCTTCCTCGGGCGGCATCTTCAACAACGCCGCTCAGGTCTGGAACCACACTTTCTACTGGAACTGCCTGGCGCCAAACGCCGGCGGTCAACCTTCCGGCGCGCTGGCTGAAGCTATCAACGCTGCGTTCGGCTCGTTCGACAAGTTCAAAGAAGAATTCACCAAGACTTCCGTCGGCACCTTCGGTTCCGGTTGGGGCTGGCTGGTGAAAAAGGCTGACGGTTCCCTGGCCCTGGCCAGCACCATCGGCGCCGGCAACCCGCTGACCAGCGGCGACACCCCGCTGCTGACCTGCGACGTCTGGGAACACGCTTACTACATCGACTACCGCAACGTGCGTCCAAAGTATGTGGAAGCGTTCTGGAACCTGGTCAACTGGAAGTTCGTGGCTGAGCAGTTCGAAGGCAAAACCTTCACTGCCTAAGCACCGCTTGCAGTAGAAAGAGCCCGGCCTATGCCGGGCTTTTTCATGGGCGCGATTCGTCAAAGCTGATCGCCCTGGCAACTTCCAGAAAGTGATCGCAAGAATGTCCCTTTGACTGGCATCACGGGATTGCCAATACTCATGGCATATTGAGGCTACCCGCATGGAACAAGGAATGACCCTTTGAAGCTGGAACTCAAAAACAGCTTGTCGGTGAAGTTGCTACGGGTTGTGCTGCTGTCGGCATTGGTGGTGGGCGTAGCGCTGAGCGTGGCGCAGATCGTTTTCGATGCCTATAAGACGCGCCAAGCCGTGGCCGGTGATGCCCAGCGCATCCTCGACATGTTTCGCGACCCCTCGACCCAGGCCGTCTACAGCCTGGACCGCGAGATGGGGATGCAGGTCATTGAGGGCCTGTTCCAGGACGATGCCGTGCGCATGGCCTCCATCGGCCATCCCAACGAAACCATGCTGGCGGAAAAAAGCCGCGCGCTGCAACAGGCCCCCAGCCGCTGGCTGACAGACCTTATTCTGGGCCAGGAACGCACCTTTACCACGCCACTGGTGGGCAAGGGCCCCTACAGTGAGTATTACGGCGACCTGAGCATCACCCTGGACACGGCCACCTACGGCCAGGGTTTTATCGTCAATTCGGTGATCATCTTCATTTCCGGGGTGCTGCGCGCCCTGGCCATGGGCCTGGTGCTGTACCTGGTCTATCACTGGCTGCTGACCAAGCCACTGTCGCGGATCATCGAGCACCTGACGTCGATCAACCCGGACCGGCCCAGTGAACACAAGATCCCCCAGCTCAAGGGCCACGAGCGCAACGAACTGGGGATTTGGATCAATACCGCCAACCAGTTGCTCGAATCCATCGAGCGCAACACCCACCTGCGCCACGAAGCGGAAAGCAGCCTGTTGCGCATGGCTCAATACGACTTTCTCACCGGCCTGCCAAACCGTCAGAAATTGCAGGAGCAACTGGACAAGATCCTGACCGACGCCGGTCGCCGGCAACGCCGCGTGGCGGTGTTGTGTGTGGGGCTGGATGACTTCAAGAGCGTCAACGAACAGTTTACCTACCAGGCCGGCGACAAATTGCTGCTGGCCCTGGCCGATCGCCTGCGCGCCCATAGCGGCCGCCTCGGCGCCCTGGCCCGCTTGGGCGGCGACCAATTCGCCTTGGTGCAGGCTGATATCGACCAGCCCTACGAAGCCGCCGAGCTGGCGCAAAGCATTCTCGATGACCTGGAAGCGGAGTTTCCCTCGACCACGAAGGCATCCGCCTGCGCGCCACCATCGGCATCACCCTGTTCCCGGAAGATGGCGACAGCACCGAGAAGTTGCTGCAAAAAGCCGAACAGACCATGACCCTGGCCAAGACCCGTTCGCGCAACCGTTACCAGTTCTATATCGCCAGCGTCGACAGCGAGATGCGCCGCCGCCGTGAACTGGAAAAAGACCTGCGCGACGCCCTCAGCCGCAACCAGTTCCACCTGGTGTACCAACCGCAGATCAGCTACCGCGACCACCATGTCGTGGGCGTCGAAGCGCTGATCCGCTGGCAGCACCGGAACATGGCCTGGTACCGCCGGACCTGTTTATCCCGCTGGCGGAGCAGAACGGCACCATCATTGCGATTGGCGAATGGGTGCTGGACCAGGCCTGCCGCCAATTGCGCGAATGGCACGACCAAGGCTTCAGCGAGCTGCGCATGGCCGTCAACCTGTCCACCGTGCAGTTGCACCACACCGAGTTGCCTCGGGTGGTCAATAACCTGATGCAGATCTACCGCCTGCCGCCGCGCAGCCTGGAACTGGAAGTCACCGAAACCGGCCTGATGGAAGACATCAGCACCGCCGCGCAACACCTGCTGAGCCTGCGTCGGTCCGGGGCGCTGATCGCGATTGACGACTTCGGTACTGGCTATTCGTCGTTGAGCTACCTGAAAAGCCTGCCCCTGGACAAGATCAAGATCGACAAGAGCTTCGTCCAGGACCTGTTGGACGATGACGACGATGCCACCATCGTGCGGGCCATCATCCAGTTGGGCAAAAGCCTGGGCATGCAGGTGATCGCCGAAGGCGTGGAAACCGCCGAGCAGGAGGCGTACATCGTCTCCGAAGGCTGCCACGAAGGTCAGGGTTACCACTACAGCAAACCCTTGCAGGCTCGGGAGCTGGCGGCTTTTTTGAAGCAGGCGGAGCGCAATAACGCGGTCATTCTCTGACAGAACAAACCGATACTAAATATTTCCCTCGTATAACTCTTTACACAAAATGCAAATCTTTCGCATTATGTCGCAGTTTTGCGCTCCCCGCGCGCCCCATCAACAACCGAAGCAGGATGTTCGCCATGATTCGTATGCCCCTGGCCACCGCCAGTCTGCTGGCCATTGCCATTTCTCTCGCCGGTTGCGGCGAAGGTAAAGACAAGGCCGCCGCGCCTCAGGCGCCGACCCCGGCTGCCAGCACTACCGCTCCAGCGGCTGCCACCCCTGCCGGCCAGGTCGACGAAGCAGCCGCCAAGGCTGTGGTCGCGCATTACGCAGACATGGTGTTCGCGGTCTACAGCGACGCCGAGTCCACCGCGAAAACCCTGCAAACCGCTATCGACGCGTTCCTCGCCAAGCCGAACGACGAAACCCTGAAAGCCGCCCGCACTGCCTGGATCGCCGCCCGCGTGCCTTACCTGCAGAGCGAAGTGTTCCGCTTCGGTAACACCATCATCGACGATTGGGAAGGCCAGGTTAACGCATGGCCACTGGACGAAGGCCTGATCGACTACGTCGACAAATCCTACGAACACGCCCTGGGTAACCCAGGCGCTACCGCCAACATCATCGCCAACACCGAGATCCAGGTCGGCGAAGACAAGGTGGACGTGAAAGACATCACTCCGGAAAAACTCGCCAGCCTCAACGAGCTGGGCGGTTCCGAAGCCAACGTCGCCACCGGCTACCACGCCATCGAATTCCTGCTGTGGGGCCAAGACCTGAACGGTACCGGCCCTGGTGCCGGCAACCGCCCTGCGTCGGACTACCTGACCGGCGACGGCGCCACTGGCGGCCACAACGAGCGCCGCCGCGCCTACCTGAGCGCCGTGACCCAACTGCTGGTCAGCGACCTGGAAGAAATGGTCGGCAACTGGAAACCCAACGTCGACGACAACTACCGCGCCACCCTGGAGGCAGAACCTGCCACCGACGGCCTGCGTAAAATGCTGTTTGGCATGGGCAGCCTGTCCCTGGGCGAACTGGCCGGTGAGCGCATGAAGGTTTCCCTGGAAGCCAACTCGCCAGAAGACGAACAGGATTGCTTCAGCGACAACACCCACAACTCGCACTTCTACGACGCCAAGGGCATCCGCAACGTCTACCTGGGCGAGTACACCCGCACCGACGGCACCAAGATGACCGGCGCCAGCCTGTCCTCCCTGGTCGCCAAGGCCGACCCGGCTGCCGACAACGCGCTCAAAGCCGACCTGGCCGCGACCGAAGCGAAGATCCAGGTCATGGTTGATCACGCCAACAAGGGTGAGCACTACGACCAGTTGATCGCCGCCGGCAACGACGCGGGCAACCAGATCGTACGTGACGCCATCGCCGCACTGGTCAAGCAGACCGGTTCGATCGAAGCCGCTGCAGGCAAGCTGGGCATCAGCGACCTGAACCCGGATAACGCTGATCACGAGTTCTGATCAGTGCCGAGTTGAAAAAAGCGACCTTCGGGTCGCTTTTTTTTCCTGCTTTTCCCCGTCAAACAAACACCACAAAACCCACATTTGACCTGTGGCGATTTCTAGCCTCAGTTTACATGCCCCACACCCCAGGTAGAATGGCGCCTCTGCCCTATCTCGAGCGAACTTCATGGCGTTGCCGACCCTACGCATCATCGGTTTCATCATCGGCATCTTCCTGATCACCCTCGCGATCGCCATGGTCGTGCCAATGGCCACCCTGGTGTTCTTCGAACGCACCCGCGACTTGCCCTCGTTCCTGTGGGCCAGCCTGATCACTTTTATCGCAGGCCTGGCGCTGGTGATTCCCGGTCGCCCTGAACACGTGCACCTGCGTCCCCGGGACATGTACCTACTTACCGTTACAAGCTGGGTGGTGGTGTGTATCTTCGCCGCCTTGCCGTTTTTGCTGACCCAGCACATCAGCTACACCGACTCGTTTTTTGAAAGCATGTCCGGCATCACCGCCACCGGCTCCACCGTATTGAGCGGGCTGGACAGCATGTCGCCGGGCATCCTGATGTGGCGCTCGCTGCTGCACTGGCTCGGCGGCATCGGCTTTATCGGCATGGCGGTGGCGATCCTGCCGTTGCTGCGCATTGGTGGCATGCGCCTGTTCCAGACCGAATCCTCGGACCGCTCGGAAAAAGTCATGCCCCGCTCGCACATGGTGGCGCGGCTGATTGTGGCGACGTACGTGGGCATTACCATCCTCGGCAGCCTGGCGTTCTGGTGGGCCGGCATGGGCCTGTTCGACGCGATCAACCATGCGATGTCGGCGATTTCCACCGGCGGCTTTTCCACCTCCGATGAGTCCCTGGCCCACTGGAAACAACCGGCGGTGCACTGGGTGGCGGTGGTGGTGATGATCCTCGGCAGCTTGCCGTTCACCCTGTATGTCGCCACCTTGCGCGGTAACCGCCGGGCGCTGATCAAGGACCAACAGGTACAAGGGCTGCTCGGTTTGTTGATCGTGACGTGGCTGGTGCTCGGCACCTGGTATTGGTGGACCACCAATTTGCCCTGGCTGGACGCGCTGCGCCACGTGGCAGTGAACGTCACGTCGGTCGTCACAACCACCGGCTTTGCACTGGGGGACTACAGCATCTGGGGCAACTTCTCACTGATGCTGTTCTTCTACCTCGGCTTTGTCGGCGGCTGCTCGGGCTCTACCGCAGGCGGGATCAAGATCTTCCGCTTCCAGGTCGCCTATATCTTGCTCAAGGCCAACTTGAACCAGTTGATTCACCCGCGCGCGGTGATCAAGCAGAAGTACAACGGCCACCGTCTCGATGAAGAGATCGTACGGTCGATCCTGACGTTTTCGTTTTTCTTCGCCATCACCATCTGCGCCATCGCCCTGGCCCTGTCGCTGCTGGGCCTGGACTGGATGACCGCACTGACCGGCGCTGCCAGTACGGTATCCGGCGTCGGCCCGGGCCTTGGCGAAACCATCGGCCCGGCCGGCAACTTCGCCAGCCTGCCGGATGCGGCCAAGTGGATCCTGTCGTTCGGCATGTTGCTGGGCCGATTGGAGATCATTACGGTGTTTGTGCTGTGCATCCCGGCGTTTTGGCGCCACTGACCGCCGACGCTTCCAGCAATCGCGTCCGGTACTCGCCGGGCGTGACATCGAACCAGCGGCGAAACGCGCGGAAAAAATTGCTCGGGTCGGCAAAGCCCAGCAGGTAGGCAATCTCCAACAGGGTCATGCTGGGCTGCGCCAGGTATTGCTCGGCCAGTTCGCGGCGGGTGTCATCGAGCAGTGTCTGGAAGCTGGTGCCCTCCTCCTGCAAGCGCCGTTGCAAGGTGCGCTGGGACAGGTGCAGCGTCTGGGCCACCACTTCGCGCTTGGGCTCGCCCTGGGGCAGCAGGCGGCACAATACCTGGCGTGCCTTATGGGTCACGCGGCTTTCCGAGAAGCGCGCCAGGTATTCCCCGGCAAATCGATCATGCAGCAGCGCCATCGCCTCATTGGCCGTAGGCAATGGCGCATCCATATCTGCGCGTTCGAAAATCAGCGCATCATAGGGGCATTGAATTCCAGCGGTGCGTGGAACGCTTGTTTATACGGCGCCAGGTCCGCCGGTTGCTCGCCTTGCAGCACGACTTTGCGCGGTTGCAGGGTGCGCCCTGTCAACCAGCCGCACAGTGCCAACGCGCTGGCGAGTGAAGCTTCGGCACTTTGCCGGGTGGGCGGCAGGTGGTCGCCATGCACCGTCAGAATCAGCGCATAGCCCTCGGGTAAAAGGCGGAAACTCAGGTCGGCGCTTTCGGCGATGATGCGCTGGTAGCGCACCAGGCGCATAAAGCCTTCGGCCAGCGTGTTGCTGGACATCAGCGCATAACCCGCCACATGAAACGATGCCGGGCGCACTACCTTGCCCATGTTCAGGCCTATCGCCGGGTTGCCCGACAGCTCCACCGCACGCTGCCAGAGGCGCGTCATGGAGTCTTGCGGGAACCGCGCATCGGGGTCCTTCAGGGCGGCATAGTCCAGGCCCAGTTGCTTGAACAGCGCCCGGCAATCCAGGCCGTCCATTTCCAACGCCTTGACTATCCCCATCGCCCAGCTTGCAGAAGTTGTTCTCTCGCTCATGGCGTCTTCTTAATAAAGCAGGCTTAAAACGGCAGCCAGGAAAGCCAAGGATACTAAAGTGGCATCTATTGTCACTGGCTGTTACCACTGATCACTCTAGACTCAAATAAGCTCCCCGCCGAACATCTGTTGGGCGGCACAACAATGAAAGGGCCGGCTACCGTGGAAAACGTCAAACAATTCAACAGCTTCGCCGAGTTCTACCCGTACTACCTGAGTGAGCACGGCAACAGCACCTGCCGACGCCTGCATTTTGTCGGGACCACGCTGGTGATTGGCATCTTGGCCTATGCCGTTGGTCGGGGTTCGCTGGGCTTGCTGCTGGCGGTGCCGATTGCCGGCTACAGCTTTGCCTGGATTGGCCACTTCTTCTTCGAAAAGAACCGCCCAGCGACGTTTAAGCACCCGTTCTACAGCTTATTGGGAGATTTCGTGATGTACCGCGACATGATCCTCGGCAAGGTACCTTTCTAGCCCTGTGACCTCATGTCACTTGCGTTAAAGAATGAAAGTTCCGACATCCGCCGACATAAAATTCTTTTTGTCATTTGCAGTGCTGTATCCTGCCAAGGCTTTTTGAGAGCGCGGAATCACCTGCGATTGAAAAAACAGACCTTGCGAGGAGCGACGACGATGCACGAGATACCTAATCTCCCCTTCCCAAGCCTGCACCCTACAGAGCAGCCAACACCGCAGCAGGCCAGCGACAAGCAGCCTGAGGCCAAAGAAGCAAAACCAGTCGACAGCGAAAGCCAGGACTGACGCCGTACCAGACCGTGTGGAAAGCGCAGCTTTGAGCGCTTTCCACACTGCCTGAATGAACCGAGACCCCCGCCATGACCGACACCCCAGATACTGCCGTACTCGACGCTGCGTTACAGATGGTCGAAGTCTGGAACCGCCTCAGCGCGGACAAACAAGCCCTGTTGCTCAAGCGCTTCGGTACACAGGAAAACGCCCTGGCCGCCCTGGTTACCACCCAACTGCTGGCCCCCGCGCAAGCCTGATGCGTTTTTGATCGACAGTTTTTAAGTTTTAGCCGCCCGGCCCGGCCAAAGCGCCGGTATCATTAGCAGCCTATCTTTACCTGCTGCGACAGTGGACCTCTCCCATGCCAGATACCCAGCGCCCCCTAGCGGTCACGCTGCAAGTCGTTTCCATCGTGCTGTTTACCTTTATCGGCTACCTGAATATCGGCATTCCCCTGGCCGTATTGCCGGGTTATGTCCACAGCCAACTGGGCTATGGCGCCGTGATTGCCGGGCTGGTGATCAGCGTGCAATACCTGGCCACCCTGCTCAGCCGTCCGTATGCCGGCAAGATCATCGATAACCTGGGCAGCAAGCGCGCGGTATTGATTGGTCTGGCGGGCTGCGGTTTGAGCGGCGTGTTCATGCTGCTGGCGGCATGGTTTTCCAACCTGCCGGCGGTGAGCCTGGGCAGCCTGCTGGTCGGGCGCCTGGTGCTGGGCAGCGCAGAAAGCCTGGTCGGGTCGGGCGCCATCGGCTGGGGCATTGGCCGCGTGGGTGCGGAAAACACCGCCAAGGTGATTTCCTGGAACGGCATCGCCAGTTATGGCGCCCTGGCCGTCGGCGCGCCGTTGGGTGTGCTGCTGGTGCGCAACTTCGGGCTGTGGAGCATGGGAGTCAGCATCATCTTGCTGGCGATCGTTGGCCTGCTGTTGGCCTGGAACAAAGTCGCCGCTCCGATTGTTGCCGGCGTGCGCCTGCCGTTCATGAACGTGCTGGGCCGGGTATTGCCCCACGGTTGCGCATTGGCGCTGGGCTCCATCGGCTTTGGCACCATCGCCACCTTCATCACCTTGTATTACACCACCCAGCATTGGGAAAACGCGGTATGGGCCCTGAGCCTGTTCGGCGCCAGTTTTATCGGCGCGCGCTTGCTGTTCGGCAACCTGATCAACCGTATTGGCGGCTTCCGGGTAGCCATTGCCTGCTTGTCGGTTGAGGTGCTTGGCCTGCTGCTGTTATGGCTGGCGCCGGACGCCAACCTGGCCCTTGCCGGTGCGGCGCTGAGTGGGTTTGGCTTTTCCCTGGTGTTCCCGGCGCTGGGCGTGGAGGCGGTCAACCTGGTGCCTGCGTCCAGCCGAGGCGCGGCAGTAGGGGCTTATTCGCTGTTCATCGACTTGTCGCTGGGGATCACCGGGCCGCTGGCCGGTGCCGTGGCGTCAGGCTTCGGCTTTGCGTCGATCTTCCTGTTCGCTGCCCTCAGCGCACTGGGTGGGCTGTTGCTGAGCGTGTACATGTATCGCCAGGCGCCTAAAGCTCGCGAGGCACGCGGCGACTAAAAGTCTACCTTGCCGCGTCCGGCCTTGATGGTGCCGCGCTTGGTCTTGGATTCGAGTCGACGCTTTTTCGAGCCCAGGGTTGGCTTGGTCGGCCGACGCTTTTTTCTCCACTTTGGTGGCGCTGAGGATCAACGCCACCAAACGCTCCAACGCATCCGCGCGATTTTGCTCCTGGGTCCGGTATTGCTGGGCCTTGAGCACCAACACACCGTCACTGGTGATGCGGCTGTCGCGCAGCGCCAGCAGCCGCTCCTTGTAGAACTCCGGCAGCGACGAGCCCGGTATATCAAAACGCAGGTGCACCGCACTCGACACCTTGTTGACGTTCTGCCCGCCTGCGCCTTGGGCGCGAATGGCGGTCAGCTCGATCTCGGCATCGGGGAGGTGCACATTGTTGGAAATCACCAGCATCAATCAAAAACCTTAGGCAACGGACAGGCCCAACTCGGACAGCAACATCGACGCCTGGGCTTTGGAAATCACGGCGCCTTTGAACAGTTTGGCATCATTGAGGCGAAACCCGCTCAAATCTGCGCCACGCAAGTCGGCTCCGGCGAAATTGGCGCCGTTGATACGGGCGTGGGCCAGGCTGCAGTCGATCAGTTCAGCCTTGCGAAAGTCAGCGTCCGACAAGTCACTGTCGGAGAAATCCAGGTTGTTCAGCACAGTCCGAGCAAACGACAACCCGGACAGAAAGGCGCTGTTCAGTCGGGTTTCGCTGAAACTCAGCCCCAGGGATGCGCAATGGGTGAAGTTGGCGCCGGTCAGCTTGCAGTGCTCAAAAACTCGCTTGGGGCAGTTTGCTGCGCTGCCAACGGGTGTTGTTCAGGTCGCAGCTGTGGAATTGCGCTTCCAGCAGGTTGGCCGCTTCGAAAATGGCGTGGCTGGCACGGCAACTTTTCCACTGGGTGCCTTCCAGACGCGAGCCGAGGAAGGAGGTCTGGATGAGGATGCAGCGTTCGAAGACCCAGTGCTCAAGCACCATCCGCGACAGATCGGCACCACTCAGGTCGACGCCAATCAGGCGCAAGGGGCCGCTGTGCTGGTCGATCAAGTCTTCCAGCTCGTCGCGTTGCAAGGTGCCGCCGTCGATATCGGTATGCTGCATGGGGCCTCCGAGCCAGGAACAAATGTAAACGAGGCGCGAGTCTAACCTGCCCGCGCCAACAAAAAACCCGGCAAAACGCCGGGTTCTTTGTTTACGGGCAGACCCCTACTCCAGAACCGTCGCCGTTGGGCTCAGTGCTGCTTTGGCCTTGCGCCGATTCTTGATGCCGTAACACACCGCCATGAACGCCACCCATACCGGGATCGCGTACACCGACACCTGAATGCCGGGAATCATCAGCATGATCACCAGGATAAACACCACGAACGCCAGGCAGACATAGTTGCCGTACGGGTACCACAGCGCCTTGAACAACGGCACCTGGCCGGTGCGGTTCATGTGCTGGCGGAACTTGAAGTGGGAAAAGCTGATCATCGCCCAGTTGATCACCAGCGTGGCCACTACCAGCGACATCAGCAGTTCCAGCGCGTGTTGCGGGATCAGGTAGTTCATCAGCACGGCCACCAGGGTGATGGCCGCCGAGGCGAGGATAGAGCGCACCGGCACGCCACGCTTGTCGATCTTGGCCAACGCTTTAGGCGCATCGCCCTGCTCAGCCATGCCCAGCAACATGCGGCTGTTGCAGTAGGTGCCGCTGTTGTACACCGACAGCGCGGCGGTCAATACCACGAAGTTGAGGATATGCGCCGCGGTATTGCTGCCCAGCATGGAGAACACTTGCACGAACGGGCTGCCGCTGTAGGCATCACCAGAGGCGTTGAGAGTTTCCAACAGGCTGTCCCAGGGCGTCAGCGACAACAGCACCACCAGGGCGCCGATGTAGAAGATCAGGATACGGTAGATCACCTGGTTGATCGCTTTCGGAATCACGGTGCGCGGCTGGTCAGCCTCTGCAGCAGTAAAACCGAGCATTTCCAGGCCGCCGAAGGAAAACATGATGATCGCCATGGCCATCACCAACCCGCCCACGCCGTGTGGGAAGAAGCCGCCGTGCTCCCACAGGTTGCTCACCGACGCTTGCGGGCCGCCGCTGCCGCTGACCAACAGGTAGCTGCCCAGCGCGATCATGCCGACGATGGCCACGACCTTGATGATGGCGAACCAGAACTCGGCCTCACCGAACACTTTGACGTTGGCCAGGTTGATCAGGTTGATCAGCACGAAGAATGCGGCTGCCGAGACCCAGGTCGGGATCTCCGGCCACCAGTAGTGCACGTACTTACCAACGGCCGTCAGCTCCGACATGCCCACCAGGATGTACAAGATCCAGCAGTTCCAGCCCGACAGGAAGCCAGCGAAACCGCCCCAATACTTGTGGGCAAAGTGGCTGAAGGAGCCGGCCACCGGCTCCTCGACGATCATTTCGCCGAGTTGGCGCATGATCATGAAGGCGATAAAGCCGCAGATGGCATAACCCAGGATCATCGACGGGCCAGCGGACTTGAGCACCCCGGCCGAGCCCAGGAACAGGCCGGTACCGATGGCGCCACCGAGGGCGATCAACTGGATATGACGATTTTTCAGGCCGCGTTTCAGCTCGCCTGAAGAGGAATGGGGTCCACTCATGAAAAGGGTCTCACGCAAGGTTTGATGATGTTGAATGCACGTGGCTGCCGTGAGTCTCGACTCAAGCAGCGCCGCTCAAACCCCAGCGCAGGCACCAGGAATACAGCGTCTTTCTAACGGTCATGCGTCACCTGTTTGTTTTTATCTGTGACGAAATCGAACCCGTCTGGCTCGTGGCCAGGCGGAGTGATCAGGGTGGGTAAACCCCGAGGTCTTGGCCTTTTGCGTGGATACGCAAGGGGGGTCACAGTAAAACGCGGCGCATTGTACACCGCCAAACAGATTGGGCACGCACCTGAGTGGTGCGTGCGACGAAGTGTCAGGGATTTTTTACAGAGTCCAGCAAGCCAATGAATACTCAGGCAAGCCGTAAACCAATCGTTACGGGCCGGAAAATCGGCGTTACAGCCGCTGAAAAAACTGTGGGAGCGGGCTTGCCGCTCCCACAGTTTTTGACCGTATTAACAAAAAAAACGCCAACCCTAGGGTTGGCGTTTTTTATGCCGCGATCAAATGATCACTGCGGCTTCTTGCGACCAAAACCAGGACGCTGACCGGAACCGGCCGGCGCGCCACGGCGCTTGCCCGACGGCTCGTCTGCGACCAGTTTCGGGCCAGGGCGCTTGTTTGCCGCTGGCTTGGCCGGACGCTTGGTGCTGGCGTTATCGGCTGGGCGATCCGCCTCACCGCGATTGCTGCGACCACCCGCCGGAGCCGGACGTGGCGCACGTGGAGCACGCTCGCCTTCCTGACGCGATGGCGCAGTTGGACGACGCTCGCCTTCGATCTGCGGTTCACGGGAGATGCGACCGCCGGTTGCCGGTGCATTCAGCGCCGGGCGCAGAGTGCGGGCAACACGCTCGGTACGCGCCACAGGGCGCGACGATTTGCGCTGCATACGCTCAAGCTTGTCTTTGCTCTTGGCGTTCATCTGCGGCATGGCGACCGGCGTCAGGCCGACTTCGGCACTGAGGATGTCGACTTCGTACTGGCTCATTTCGCGCCAGCGACCATCGGCAGGTCGGAGTTCAGGAACACCGGGCCGAAACGCACGCGCTTCAGGCGGCTGACCACCAGGCCCTGGGACTCCCACAGGCGACGTACTTCACGGTTACGGCCTTCCATCACCACGCAGTGGTACCAGTGGTTGAAACCTTCGCCACCGGGCGCTTGCTTGATGTCGGTGAACTTGGCCGGGCCGTCTTCCAGCACTACGCCAGCCTTGAGGCGCTCGATCATCTCGTCATCGACTTCACCACGCACACGCACGGCGTATTCGCGGTCCATCTCGTAGGACGGGTGCATCAGGCGGTTGGCCAGCTCACCGTCGGTGGTGAACATCAGCAAGCCGGTGGTGTTGATGTCCAGGCGGCCGATGTTGATCCAGCGGCCTTCTTTAGGCTTGGGCATCTTGTCGAACACAGTCGGACGGCCTTCTGGGTCGTCACGGGTGCAGATCTCGCCGTCAGGCTTGTTGTACATGATCACGCGGCGCACCGATTCGGCGGCCTCTTCACGCTTGATGACCTTGCCATCAATGGTGATTGCATCGTGCAGGTCGACGCGCTGGCCGAGGGTAGCCTCGACGCCGTTAACCTTGATGCGCTTCTGGGTGATCCAGGCTTCGACGTCGCGGCGCGAGCCCACGCCGATACGCGCCAGCACCTTTTGCAGTTTTTCGCCTGCTGGGCCGATTTCCTGGCTGTCGTTCTGGTCTTTGTCGTTCATCTTAAGCACCTCCCGGTGGGTCGATTCAGGCGTGGCCTGAAGAGTGTTGAAAGCGGGGCTTTGGCCGAATAGGTCGGCAAAGGGTCGCGAATCATACGCGCATGGCGCGCGTTGCGCATCAGAGAGTAGTCGATAAGCGCCAAGTCATTCACTTTTCCGCCGACCGGTGCCGCCATGAACCGCAGGGACCTCCTGTGGGAGCTGGCTTGCCTGCGATGGCAGCGCCTCGGTGTTTCAGGCAGACCGAGGTGGTGCCATCGCAGGCAAGCCAGCTCCCACAGAGGTTCAGCAGTGTTTGCGGGATTTGGTCAGTCTTCGAACTGGCGGCGTTCGGCTTCGATGGCTTCGGCCAGGGCGCGGGCTTCGTCTTCTTCGTCGCTCAGGGGCGGCTGTTCCAACGCTGCGACAGCGGCCAGCAGTTTTTCGCGGGCTTCGGCCACGCCGAGGATGTCTTCCTCAGGTTCGGGCTCAGGTTCGGACTCGGCTTCAGCTTCGGGCTCTGGCTCTGGCTCTGGCTCTGACTCAACGTTTTCCTCGGTTTGCAACTCAGCCGCACCGTCACGCAGCAAGTCATCAAAATCAGTCTTGATCCCTTGCTCCATGTCATCCAGTTCCAGCAACAACGTGTGGAAGCTGGTCTCGTCCTTCGGCTCTTCCGGCTCGGCACTGGCATCGGCGAGTTCCTGCAAACCTGCCGGCACCGGCGCGTCGTCGAAGTCGAGCACCGGCTCGGCTTCCATCTCGCGCAGTTCGGCCAGCGGCGGGAGGTCGTCGAGGTTTTTCAGGTTGAAGTGGTCGAGGAATACCTTGGTAGTGGCAAACATCGCCGGTTTGCCGGGCACGTCGCGGTAGCCAACGATGCGGATCCACTCGCGTTCAAGCAACGTCTTGACGATATGGCTGTTGACTGCAACACCCCGCACATCCTCGATCTCGCCCCGCGTGATCGGCTGGCGATAGGCAATCAGCGCCATGGTCTCCAGCATTGCCCGCGAATAACGCTGCGGGCGCTCTTCCCACAACCGGCCGACCCACGGCGAAAACTTTTCACGGATCTGCAGGCGATAACCCGACGCCACTTCACGCAGTTCAAAGGCGCGACCCTCGCAAGACTTGCGCAGAATCTCCAGCGCCTTCTTGAAAACAGGCGGTTCAGGGCGTTCGGCTTCTTCAAAGAGTTCGAACAGGCGCTCCAGGGATTGGGGTTTACCCGAGGCCAGAAGAAAGGCCTCCAGCAGCGGGGCCAGTTCGCGGGGTTCAGTCAAATTCATCGATTCAGCTCTTTATTCGGCTCGCGCCCGCACGTGGATAGCCGCAAAGGCTCATTCTGGACCAGCTCGACCAAGGACTCCTTGACCAGTTCAAGGACCGCCATAAAGGTCACCACCACCCCCAGACGCCCTTCTTCTTTGGTGAACAGCTCGACAAACGGCACGAAACCACCGCCCTTGAGACGCTCAAGCACATCACTCATCCGCTCGCGGGTCGACAGCGCCTCGCGGCTGACCTGGTGGCTTTCAAACATGTCGCCACGGCGCAGCACTTCGGCCATGGACATCAGCAGTTCTTCCAGACTCACATCCGGCAACAACTTGCGTGCACGGGCCTCGGGAGCGTCGAGCTTGGGCACCACCACATCACGACCCACGCGGCTCAGGCCGTCGATGCCTTCGGCCGCAGCCTTGAAGCGCTCATACTCTTGCAGGCGGCGGATCAGTTCAGCGCGCGGATCGTCTTCCTCCGCCTCCACTGTTTCCGAGCGCGGCAGCAGCATGCGCGACTTGATTTCGGCGAGCATGGCGGCCATCACCAGATACTCGGCGGCAAGCTCCAGTCGCACCGACTGCATCAACTCGACATAGCCCATGTACTGACGGGTGATTTCCGCTACGGGAATATCGAGGATGTTGATGTTCTGCTTGCGGATCAGGTACAGCAGCAAGTCCAGCGGACCTTCGAAGGCTTCCAGGAAGACTTCCAGCGCGTCCGGAGGAATGTACAGGTCCAGCGGCATTTCCAGCACGGCCTGGCCGTAGACCATGGCAAACGGCAGTTCCTGCTGGGCGCCCGCCTGGCTGTCGACGGTTTCCACGGCTGACATTCAGGCCTCGACCATGAACGGAGCCGGGTCGCCGCAACCTACACGAATCACCTCTGGCTCGCCGTCGGCCAGGTTGATCACGGTAGAAGCCTTGCCGCCGCCGAAGCCGCCGTCGATGATCAGGTCCACCTGTTTTTCCAGGAGTTGGCGCATTTCGTACGGGTCTTCCAGGGGCTCGGTGTCGCCGGGCATGATCAACGACACGCTCATCAGCGGCTCACCCAGCTCTTCGAGCAGCGCCAGGGCGATGGGGTGCTCCGGCACCCGCAGGCCGATGGTGCGCTTTTTCGGGTGCAACAACAGGCGCGGCACTTCGCGGGTGGCGTTGAGAATAAACGTGTAGGGCCCTGGCGTATGGGCCTTGAGCAGGCGGAAGGTGCCGGTGTCGACCTTGGCAAACAGCCCGAGTTGGGACAGGTCGCTGCAGATCAGGGCGAAGTTGTGCTTGTCGTCCAACTGACGCAGGCGTCTTACACGCTCCACCGCGCTCTTGTCGCCGATCTGGCAACCAATGGCGTAGGACGAATCCGTAGGGTATATCACCACGCCGCCGGCACGGATGATCTCCACGGCCTGTTTGATCAGGCGCGCCTGAGGGTTTTCCGGATGAATCTGGAAGAATTGACTCACGTGTTCTACCTGTTCAGACGGTGGCAGTAATGGGGTCATGCTTGAATCGCCCCGACAAAAGCGGCAGGTCTTCAGGTACCTGGCGATACTCGCCGATTTCGGACCACCCACCTGGGCCATGAAAATCACTGCCGGCGCTGACCAGCAGACCAAATTCGCGGGCAAGAATCGCCAGGCTGCCGACCTGTTCGGCGGGCTGGTGCCCGTTGACCACCTCGATAGCGTGGCCACCCGCTCCAATATAGTCGCTGATCAGCTTGCGACGCTTGCTGCGGGTGAAATCGTAATGCCAGGGATGCGCCAGGCTGACCCAGGCCCCGGAGGCCCGCAAGGTCTCGACGGTGTCTTCAAGCGTCGGCCAGTGTTGCTTTACATCGCCCAACTTGCCGGCCCCCAGCCATTTGCGAAAGGCTTCGGCGCGGTCTTTAACAAAACCTTCACGCACCATCCAATCGGCAAAGTGCGGCCGGGCCGGCGCGTTGCCGCTGTCGCCCAGCTCCTGCTGGATGGCACGGGCGCCGTCGAGGGCATTGGGCATGCCTTTAAGGCTGAGTTTTCGACTTATTTCTTCGGACCGCAGCCAGCGGCCATCGTGCAGATCGGCAATGGCCTGCACCAAGGGAGGGGCCGTTTGATCGAAACCGTAGCCGAGCACATGAATGGTGGCGCCACCCCAGGTGCAGGACAATTCCACGCCGTTGACCAGCTGCATACCCAGGCTGTGGGCCGCGACCCGAGCTTCGTCGAGGCCTTCGAGGGTGTCGTGGTCGGTCAACGCCAGGACTCGCACGCCTCGTTCAAACGCTCGCGCAACCAGTACCGCGGGCGCCAAGGCGCCGTCGGAGGCCGTGCTGTGGCAGTGCAAATCAACATTCACGGGAGTGTGTAACCTCAAGTCAGCTGGCGCTTTCGCTACCAAGGATGTTTGTTATTATGCCGCCACATCCAGCTTCTGGCTCTTACTGTGAAACAATTCATCGACTTCATCCCGCTGTTGCTGTTTTTCATCGTTTACAAACTCGACCCCAGGGTCATCGACCTGGCCGGCCATGAGCTGACCTTCGGGGGCATCTACAGCGCCACTGCCGTGCTGATCATCAGCTCTGTGGTGGTCTACGGCGCCATCTTCATCTCCCAGCGCAAACTGGAAAAAAGCCAATGGCTGACCCTGGTCGCGTGCCTGGTCTTCGGCAGCCTGACCCTGGCCTTCCACAGCGAAACCTTCCTTAAATGGAAAGCCCCGGTGGTGAACTGGTTGTTCGCCCTGGCGTTCATCGGCAGCCACTTCATCGGCGACCGCCTGCTGATCAAGCGGATCATGGGCCACGCGTTGACCCTGCCCGAGCCGGTATGGACGCGCCTGAACGTGGCCTGGATCGTGTTTTTCATCTTCTGCGGCGCTGCCAACCTGTTCGTGGCATTCACCTTCCAGAGCTACTGGGTCGACTTCAAGGTCTTCGGTAGCCTGGGCATGACCGTATTGTTCCTGGTCGGCCAGGGTATCTACCTGTCGCGCCACCTGCATGACACCGACCCTACTACGCCAAAAACCGAGGACTGACATGCTCTACGCAATCATTGCCACTGACGTTGCCAACTCGCTGGAAAAACGCCTGAGCGTACGGCCGGCCCACGTCGAGCGTCTCAAGCAGCTGCAAGCTGAAGGCCGCATCGTACTGGCAGGCCCGCACCCTGCCGTAGACAGCAACGACCCAGGCGACGCCGGTTTCACCGGTAGCCTGATCGTCGCCGAGTTCGCCTCCCTCGCCGATGCCCAAGCCTGGGCCAAGGCCGATCCTTACGTGGCGGCCGGCGTCTACGCTGATGTCGTGATCAAGCCGTTCAAGCAAGTCCTGCCTTGAATGCAGCCGCGCTGAACCTAATCGGTTCGGCGCGCTCCTAATTGCTCATTATTCTCGGTAACCTGCCGACAACGTTCTGAATATTCGTGTGGAATCAGGAGTTCCGATGCGCTTACGTCAGTTGTGTCTGTTGGCAGTGTTAACGATCGGGGCTACGGCCCACGCTGAAGAAACCCCGAACACCGGCAATTCGACGCCCCTGTCGTTGAGTGCCGGCAGCCAGATCTCCGAATTGCAGCAACGTTTGAAAGAAAGCGAACGCCTGCGTGAAGAATTGGGCAAGCAACTACAGAGCGCAGACGCTACGCGTGAAAGCGCACAATTGAGTCGCCTTCGCCAAGAGAACCAACGCCTGGCCCAGCAACTCAAAGATACACAGGGTGGCGCCTTGACCCAGTGGCTGACCGAGCAACAGCAATGGTTTGTCACCGGTGGGGCCGTCGCGCTGATCGCCTTGCTGTGCGGGATCTTCGCCGGCGGTGGGCACCGTCGCCGTCGACAATGGCTAAATTGAGTGAGTCATGAGCGAGCTGTTACTGATAGATGATGACCAGGAGCTCTGTGAGCTGCTGAGCAGTTGGTTGGGCCAGGAAGGTTTCCAGGTTCGCGCCTGCCATGATGGGTTGAGCGCACGTAAAGCGCTGGCTGACAGTGCGCCTGCCGCCGTGGTGCTCGATGTGATGCTGCCCGATGGCAGCGGCCTGGAGTTGCTCAAGCAATTGCGCACCGATCATCCCGACTTGCCGGTATTGATGCTCTCGGCCCGTGGCGAGCCGCTGGACCGCATCCTTGGCCTGGAACTCGGCGCCGACGATTACCTGGCCAAACCCTGCGACCCCCGGGAGTTGACCGCCCGCCTGCGCGCCGTCTTACGCCGCAGCCATCCGGCTGCCGTGTCTACGCAGCTTGAGCTGGGTGATTTGTGTTTCAGCCCGGTGCGCGGCGTGGTCAGCATCGACGAGCAGGAGTTCGCCCTCACCGTATCCGAAAGTCGCCTGCTGGAAGCCCTGCTGCGCCAGCCTGGCGAGCCGCTGGATAAACAGGAACTGGCGCAGATCGCCTTGGGCCGCAAGCTCACCCTTTACGATCGCAGCCTGGACATGCACGTCAGCAACCTGCGCAAGAAAATCGGCCCGCACCCGGATGGCCGGCCACGGATCGTCGCCCTGCGCAGCCGTGGTTACTACTACAGCCTCTAAGCCACCACCGATCCATGTAGGAGCGAACCCGCTGTAGTGAGCGGGCTTGCCTTCGCGCTGGGTGGCGGAGCCACCCCAAACCATGCGATACAGTTTTCCCTGACACTATGCAGCGTCTGGATTAGGGCGGCTTCGCCACCCAGCGCGGGGCAAGCCCGCTCACTACAGTACCATTGCGCAGTTCTGTTCAATTCAGCCTCAGCCACGCAACGTTTTGTCAGCTCACATTAAAACCCTCTTTACCCAAGCTTTACGCTGACCTGACCGCCGCTGACCTTGATCTCCGTAATCTACTCACATCCGGACTCACCGGAATAGAGACAGGAGAATCACCATGCGCAAGACCCTTATCGCTTTGATGTTCGCCGCTGCCCTGCCGACCGTTGCCATGGCTGCGATGCCAGAAGGCCCAGGCCCACAGGGTGGCCCTGAAGGTCACATGATGGGCGGCCCGGGCCACGGCGGTGAACACGGCCCGCGCGGTAAAGGCGGCCCATTCAGCCAACTGGACCTGAGCCGCGAACAGCGCCAGCAAATCGGCAAGCTGATGGGTGACCAATGGCACGCTCGCAAAGACCTGGTCAAAAAGTACCTGGACAAACTGCCAGCCGCTGACCAGAAAGCCATGCGAGACGAGATCGCTGCCGGCAAGCAGAAAACCCAGGCTGACATCCGCGCCGTGCTGAAACCCGATCAACAGAAGAAATTCGACGAGATCGTCAAGAAACAAGCCGAGCGCCGCGCCGAGTGGAAGGAATTCCAGGCCTGGAAAGCCCAGCAACCGCAAAAAGCGCAATAATGATCTAGTTTTACTTCCCCAGCCCAGTGGCCAACGCCGCTGGGCTTTTCCTGTTTGAGGGTTTCCTGTGCGTTCATTGTTCTGGCGGATCCTGGCCAGTTTCTGGCTGGCTATTGCCTTGGTTGCCGGATTGTCGATCCTGCTTGGGCATATGCTGAATCAAGATGCCTGGATTCTCAGCCGTCACCCCGGCCTCAATAACCTTGCCGAAGAGTGGACCCAACTCTACGAAACCCAAGGCGAGGACGCCGCCCAGGACTTGCTGCAACAGCGCAAGCGCCAATACCACATCGACGTGCAAGTGCTGAACGAAAGCGGCGATCCGGTGGTACGCGGCACCTTCCCGCCGCGCGGCGGCCTTTGAAGCCCGTCAAAATGACAGTAAGGACAGCCACCTGCCCTGGCGCCGCCTGACCGCCGAGTACACCAGCGAAAAAACCGGCGACACCTACCTGCTGATCTACCGCATCCCCCACCCGGAACTGGACGCCTGGCACCGCAACAGCCTGCTCTGGCCGCTGAGTGCGCTAGCGATTGCCCTGGTGGTGCTGACCCTGTTCAGTTTGCTGGTGACGCTGTCCATCACCCGTCCACTCAGCCGTTTGCGTGGCGCGGTGCATGACCTTGGGCAAGCGACCTACCAACAAAACAGCCTGGCGCAATTGGCTAACCGCCGCGATGAGTTCGGTGTGCTCGCCACCGACTTCAACCGCATGGGCGCACGCCTGCAAAGCCTGATCAGCAGCCAGCGCCAACTGCTGCGCGACGTTTCTCACGAACTGCGTTCGCCCCTGGCTCGTCTGCGCATCGCCTTGGCGTTGGCCGAACGCGCCAGCCCCGAAGAACGGGAAAAACTCTGGCCGCGCCTGACACGCGAATGTGATCGCCTGGAAGCACTGATCAGCGAAATCCTGGTGTTGGCGCGCGTCGACGCCGACAACGCCAGCGCCGAGGAGGTAGACCTCAACCCACTGCTCAAGACCTTGCAAAAGACGCCCTGCTCGGCGCACCGGAACAAAAGGTGCAACTGACCACCGAAACCGGCCTGCACCTCAAGGGCTGGCCGACCATGATCGAACGGGCGGTGGATAACCTGCTGCGTAACGCCCAGCGCTTCAACCCACCGAGCCAGGCAATCGAGCTCCAGGCCCAGCGCCAAGGTGAACGTATCCTCATCAGCGTGCGTGACCACGGCCCCGGTGTTGAAGCCGAACACCTGAACCAACTGGGCGAGCCGTTCTATCGCGCCCCCGGCCAGACCGCGCAGGGCCACGGTCTGGGCCTGGCGATTGCGCGGCGCGCCGCCGAGCGCCATGGTGGCAGCCTGATCCTGGCCAACCATCCCGAGGGCGGTTTTATCGCCAGTATCGACCTGCCGTTGGAGCCAGGGGTTGTCACACCGGCCTGATGATCTTTTATAGTGGCCCTTCTCTAACGGAGGGCCTTTGATGACTGACCTGCTGACACCCATCCAAGCCGCACTCGATTTACCGCACACACCTCTCGCCACGACCGAAGCCGGTGCCCTGCCCTCGACCTTCGCCGTTACCGAACTGGCCAGCGCCACCATCGGCGCTGCAGGCCAGTCCGTGGCCCAGTTGATTCAGCAGCAGACTGGGCGTTTGCCAAACGTCAGTGTCGACCGACGTCTCGCGTCTTTCTGGTTCTCATCCTCGATTCGTCCGGTAGGTTGGCAAACCCCACCCCTGTGGGACCCGGTGGCCGGCGACTACGCCTGCGCCGATGGCTGGATTCGCCTGCACACCAACGCCCCCATCACCGTGCTGCTGCCGAGCGCGTACTGGGCAAGGTTGCCGACCGTGCCGAAATGGCCAGCAAGGTTGCCATATGGAATGCCGCCGAACTGGAGCAAGCGATTGTCGATGAGGGCGGTTGCGCGGCGCAGATGCGTTCGTGGCAGGCCTGGCAAGCTCATCCGCAAGGCTTGGCGGTCAATGCCGAAGCGCTGGTGCAGCGCCAAACCTATGAGGCCACTACCGACAAATCCTGGCTCGGTTCTGCGGCCCGCCCGCTGGCGGGGATCAAGGTGCTGGACTTGACTCGCGTGCTGGCCGGCCCCGTGGCCAGCCGCTTCCTCGCGGGTTTGGGCGCCGATGTGCTGCGCATCGACTCTCCCACCTGGAACGAACCCGGTGTGGTGCCGGAGATGACCCTGGGTAAACGCTGTGCCCGCCTCGACCTGAAAAGCCCCGAAGGCCGCCAGGTTTTCGAAAAGCTGTTGAAAGACGCCGACATTCTCTTCCACGGCTACCGCGCCGACGCCCTCGAACAACTGGGCTACACCGCCAACGAACTGCAGCGGATTGCCCCCGGCCTGATCGACGTGAGCCTCAATGCCTATGGCTGGAGCGGCCCGTGGCGCAATCGCCGGGGTTTCGACAGCCTGGTGCAGATGAGCAGCGGGATTGCCGACGCGGGCATGGCCTGGAAACAGGCGGATAAACCGGTGCCGCTGCCGTTGCAGGCACTGGATCACGCCACCGGGTATCTGATGGCGGCCAGTGCGATCCAGGCGTTGAGTGAACGCTTGAAGAGCGGCCGAGGCGGATCGGCACGTTTGTCGCTAGCGCGCACGGCGACGTTGTTGGTGGAAGCTGGGCACGTGCCCGAGCAACCAGTATTGCGGGCAGAAGCAGCAGGCGATCAGGGGTTGGTGGTGGAGCAAACCAGTTGGGGGCCGGCCCATCGGTTGTTGGCGCCATTGACCATCAACGGCACGCCATTGCAGTGGGATTTGCCGGCAGGAGAATTAGGCTCGCATCGGGCTCAGTGGTGACCTGACGATCGCTATCGCAGGCAAGCCAGCTCCCACATTCGAAGGTGTTCACAATTCAACATGTGGGAGCTGGCTTGCCTGCGATGAGGCCCTGACAGCCCCCCTCAATCTCCCCGCTGCAACGACGTCCACAAATGCTGCGACGCATACGCGCGCAACGGCCGCCACGCCTCGGCGCGCGCTAACAGCTGCCGCGCCGACACCGGCCCGCCCTCCAACGCCACCAACGCGTTGATCAAGCCGATATCCCCCGACGCAAACGCATCCGCCTCGCGCATCTGGCGCATGGCGATGTACTGCGCCGTCCAATCGCCAATCCCCGGCAATGCCACCAAGCGTGCCACGCCCTCTTTGAGGCTGGCCTTGGGTTCAAACAATTGAGGATCATCCAACAGCGCCTGGGCGACGCCGGACAAGGTGCGGCCCCGCGCTTTGGGCATGCCCAGGGTCGCCAGGTCCGCCGCTGCCAGCACCGCGGGGGTCGGGAATACATGGGTGATACCGGCATGTGGCGTTTGCAGCGGCTGGCCATACTGCGCCACCAATTTTCCCGCCAGGCGAATCGCCGCCGCCACCGTGATCTGCTGGCCCAGCACCGCACGAATCGCCAGTTCCAGACCGTCCCAGGTGCCGGGCACGCGCAAGCCAGGACGCGCTGCGACCAAATGCGCCATCAACGGGTCCGTCGCCAGCTGTGGGTTGATTAAGTGCGGCTGGGCGTCCAGATCAAACATCATGCGCAACCGTCGCTCGATCTCAGGCAAGGCCGCTGGGTTCGCAAACTCAACGTCGACATCCAGCCAATCGCCCGTCCCCAGTGCCACACTGATCCAGCCATGCTGGTGCCCCACGCTGATGCTGCGCCGATACACGCCAGCCTCGACCGTCTCCAACCCACTGATCGCCCGCGCAGACAAAAAACCGATCATCGCCGCCCAGTCATAAGGCGGCGCAAATACCAGTCTCACAACGACAACACCCCGCTGTACAACCCATATGCCGCCAGCCCTGCGCCGGCGACCACGCAGCTGAAAATGCCTTTTTCCATGTGGGTAAACAAGGGCTGGCCCTGCTCACGCTTGGCCAGGGCAAACAGGATCACGCCCGGCGCATACAACAATGCCGACAGCAGCAAGTATTTCAAGCCTCCCGCGTAAAGCAACCACACGGCGTAACCCAGGGCGATCAGGCCCACCAGCAGGTCCTTCATGCGCCGGTGCGGCGCACCTTCGTAGGTTTCGCCACGCCCACTCAACAGCACCGCGTACGCCGCCGACCACAGGTACGGCACCAGAATCATCGACGATGCTAGGTAGATCAGCGTGGTGTAGGTGCTTTGCGAAAACAGCGTAATCACCAGGAACACCTGGATCATCACATTGGTCAGCCACAGGGCATTGACCGGCACCTGGTTGGCATTTTCCTTCTTCAAAAACGCGGGCATGGTCTTGTCGTGGGCGGTGGCGTAGAGAATCTCGGCGCATAGCAGCGCCCATGAGAGCAAGGCCCCAGCAACGACACCGCAAGCCCAATGCTGATCAGCATCGCGCCCCATGGCCCGACGATATGTTCCAACACGCCCGCCAGGGACGGGTTTTGCAATTGCGCGAGTTCCGGCTGGCTCATGACCCCCAGGGACAGCACATTCACCAGCACCAACAACGCCAGCACGCCAAGAAACCCGATCACCGTCGCGCGGCCCACATCCGAACGTTTCTCGGCCCGCGCCGAATAGACACTGGCCCCCTCGATGCCGATAAACACGAAGACGGTGACCAACATCATATGGCGCACCTGGTCCACCACGCTGCCCATGTTCGGATTGCCCAGGCCCCAGATATCACGCGTGAAGATATCGGCCTTGAACGCCACGGCGGCGATCACGATAAACATCAGCAGCGGCACGATCTTCGCCACAGTGGTGACCTGGTTGATGAACGCCGCCTCCTTGATTCCGCGCATCACCAGAAAATGCACGGCCCACAACAGCAGCGACGCGCAGACGATTGCCACAGGCGTATTGCCCTGGCCGAACACCGGGAAAAAGTAGCCGAGCGTACTAAATAGCAACACGAAGTAACCGACGTTGCCCATCCATGCACTGATCCAATAACCCCAGGCCGAAGAGAAACCCATGTAGTCGCCAAAGCCCGCCTTGGCATAGGCATACACACCGGAATCCAATTCGGGTTTGCGATTCGCCAGGGTCTGGAACACAAACGCCAGCGTCAGCATGCCCACGGCAGTGATCCCCCAGCCAATCAGCACCGCACCTACTTCGGCACGTGCGGCCATGTTCTGCGGCAGGGAAAAAATCCCCCGCCGATCATCGACCCCACTACCAGGGCGATCAAGGCGCTGAGTCGAAGCTTCTGGGCGGGTTGGGACATGGAGACTCCTGGATAAATAACAATTTGAGCCGACAACTGTGCACTCAACTAATTAACTCATCGAGTGTAGCGTTTATTAGAGAAGGCGATAAAACAGGCACGCTCATAACCTAATGGCATGTCAGTTTATAAAGTTTAGGCTTATTTAGATTTTAAATACTGCCCTGTCCCTGCCCTTATAGCGCTTTGGTGAAACATTGTTCAAAAAGTTTGCACATCCGAAAAAACGGGCTAGCTTCAAACGTCCATAGCCCTGACTAAATGATTAACCACAAATTGAGAGAGCGCTCTGGCAAGCGCCTTTCAGAGGATATCCATCGCCCGCGAGTTTTCAACCTAAGTCATTAATTCACAATGGAATGTGCCAATGAAGTGATCTGAGTCAGCTGTTTGAATAGCGCACAGAATTATTCTGTGGTCTCTCTTCTCCTGCATTGGAGTCACGCAATGTCTGAAACTCCCGGAAAACTTAGGCTTGGTGCACTGGTTGCACTTGTCGTGGGCTCGATGATTGGTGGCGGGATCTTCTCACTGCCACAAAACATGGCCGCCAGCGCCGATGTTGGCGCGGTATTGATTGGTTGGGTCATTACCGCCATCGGCATGTTGACCCTCGCTTTCGTGTTCCAGACCCTCGCCAACCGCAAGCCCGACCTCGATGGCGGCGTCTACGCCTACGCCAAGGCCGGTTTCGGCGATTACATGGGCTTCTCATCGGCCTGGGGCTACTGGATCAGTGCCTGGCTGGGCAACGTCGGTTACTTCGTTTTGCTGTTCAGCACCCTCGGCTACTTCTTTCCGATCTTTGGCGAAGGCAACACGCCGGCGGCCGTGATTGGTGCGTCGGTACTGCTGTGGGCCGTGCACTTTCTGGTGCTGCGCGGGATCAAGGAAGCGGCATTCATCAACCTGGTGACCACCGTCGCCAAGGTCGTGCCACTGGTGCTGTTCGTGTTGATCGCGCTGTTCGCGTTCAAGCTGGAGATCTTCACCGCTGACATCTGGGGCGTGAAAAACCCGGACCTGGGCAGTGTGATGAACCAGGTGCGCAACATGATGCTGGTCACCGTGTGGGTGTTCATCGGTATCGAGGGCGCCAGCATTTTCTCGTCCCGCGCAGAGAAACGCTCCGACGTGGGTAAAGCCACAGTCATCGGCTTTATCACCGTGCTGCTGTTCCTGATGCTGGTGAACGTGCTGTCCCTGGGGATCATGACCCAACCGGAACTGGCCAAGCTGCAAAACCCGTCGATGGCTGCCGTGCTGGAACACGTAGTGGGCCACTGGGGTGCAGTGCTGATCAGCGTCGGCTTGATCATTTCCTTGCTGGGTGCGCTGCTGTCGTGGGTGCTGCTGTGTGCGGAGATCATGTTCGCCGCCGCCAAGGACCACACCATGCCGGAGTTCCTGCGCAAGGAGAACGCCAACCACGTGCCGGTCAACGCCCTGTGGCTGACCAACGCCATGGTGCAGCTGTTCCTGGTGATCACGCTGTTCTCGGCCAGCACTTACCTGTCGCTGATCTACCTCGCCACCTCGATGATCCTGGTGCCTTACCTGTGGTCGGCGGCCTACGCCCTGTTGCTGGCGGTGCGTGGTGAAACCTACGAAGCCGCGTTGGCCGAGCGTAAGAAAGACCTGTTCATCGGCGCCATCGCTCTGATCTATGCGATCTGGCTGCTCTACGCCGGTGGCACCAAGTACCTGCTGCTCTCCGCCCTGCTCTACGCCCCCGGCGCGATCCTGTTCGCCAAGGCCAAGCGTGAACTGGGCAAACCGATTTTCACCAACGTCGAGAAGCTGATTTTCGCCGCAGTGGTCATTGGCGCCCTGGTGGCGGCCTATGGGCTCTACGACGGTTTCCTGACCTTGTAACTTGTGTTTATTGGAGGATCTGTAATGACCACGGAAAAGTGAAGTACGGCGTACATTCCGAAGCCGGCAAACTGCGCAAAGTCATGGTGTGCTCCCCAGGCTTGGCCCACCAGCGGCTGACGCCCAACAACTGCGATGAACTGCTGTTCGATGATGTGCTGTGGGTGGCCCAGGCCAAGCGCGACCATTTCGACTTCGTGACCAAGATGCGCGAGCGGGATATTGATGTGCTGGAAATGCACAACCTGCTCACCGACATTGTCGCCATCCCTGAAGCTCTGGACTGGATCCTGGAGCGCAAGATCACTGCCAACACGGTTGGCCTGGGCCTGGTCAACGAAGTCAGCTCCTGGCTGCGCAGCCTGGAACCCCGCAAGACCGCCGAGTTCCTGATCGGTGGTGTATCGGCCGATGACCTGCCGAGCCAATTCGGCGGCAAGGCCATCGAGATGTTCCGTGACTTCCTCGGCCACGCCAGCTTCATCCTGCCGCCGCTGCCGAACACCCAGTTCACCCGTGACACCACCTGCTGGATCTACGGCGGCGTAACGCTGAACCCGATGTACTGGCCGGCGCGACGCCAGGAAACCCTGCTGACCACAGCCATCTACAAGTTCCACCCGGAGTTCACCAACGCTGACTTCCAGATCTGGTACGGCGACCCCGACCAGGAACACGGCGCGTCCACCCTGGAAGGCGGTGACGTGATGCCGATTGGCAATGGCGTGGTGTTGATCGGCATGGGCGAGCGCTCGTCCCACCAAGCGATCGGCCAACTGGCGCGCAACCTGTTCAAGAACAAGGCAGTAGAGAAGGTGATCGTCGCCGGCCTGCCGAAATCCCGCGCCGCGATGCACCTGGACACCGTGTTCAGCTTCTGCGACCGCGACCTCGTGACCATCTTCCCCGAAGTGGTCAACCAGATCGTCGCGTTCACCCTGCGCCCTGACGAAAGCAAGCCGCACGGCATCGACATCCAACGCGAGAAAACCAACTTCCTCGACACCGTCGCCGCCGCCCTCGGCCTCAAGGCCCTGCGCGTAGTAGAAACCGGCGGCAATGCGTTTGCCGCCGAGCGCGAGCAATGGGACGACGGCAACAACGTGGTGGCCGTGGAGCCTGGCGTGGTGATCGGTTACGACCGCAACACCTACACCAACACCCTGCTGCGCAAGGCCGGCGTGGAAGTGATCACCATCAGCGCCGGTGAACTCGGCCGTGGCCGTGGCGGCGGCCACTGCATGACCTGCCCGATCATCCGCGACCCTATCGACTACTAAGCGACCATCCACCCGGCGGCTTCCACCCGAAGCCGACCGGGCCGATTACCGAATCCAAGGAGAATCATCATGGCGTTCAACATCCACAACCGCAGCCTGCTCAGCCTGGAACACCACACCCCGCGCGAGCTGCGCTACCTGCTCGACCTGTCCCGCGACCTCAAGCGTGCCAAGTACACCGGCACCGAACAGCAGCACCTCAAGGGCAACAACATTGCGCTGATCTTCGAAAAACCTCGACCCGCACCCGTTGCGCCTTCGAAGTCGCGGCCTATGACCAGGGCGCCAACGTCACCTATATCGACCCGGGCTCCTCGCAGATCGGCCACAAAGAAAGCATGAAAGACACCGCACGCGTACTTGGGCGTATGTACGACGCTATCGAATACCGTGGCTTCAAGCAGGAGATCGTCGAGGAACTCGCCAAGTTCGCTGGCGTGCCGGTGTTCAACGGCCTGACCGATGAATATCACCCCACCCAGATGATCGCCGACGTGCTGACCATGCGTGAACACGCCGACAAGCCGATCCACGACATCAGCTACGCCTACCTGGGCGATGCGCGCAATAACATGGGTAACTCGCTGCTGCTGGTGGGTTCCAAGCTCGGCATGGACGTGCGCATCTGCGCGCCAAAAGCCCTTGGCCTCACGATGACCTGGTGGGCCGTTGCAAAAAATACGCGGAAGAAAGCGGCGCGCGCATCACCCTCACCGAAGACCCGAAAGCGGCGGTCAAAGGCGTGGACTTCATCCACACCGACGTGTGGGTATCGATGGGCGAACCGGTGGAAGCCTGGGCCGAGCGGATCGAGCAACTGCTGCCGTACCAAGTGAACGCCGAGCTGATGAAAGCCACCGGCAACCCGCGCACCAAGTTCATGCACTGCCTGCCGGCGTTCCACAACAGCGACACCAAGGTCGGCAAGCAGATCGCCGAGCAGTATCCGCACCTGGCCAATGGCATTGAAGTGACGGACGACGTGTTCGAGTCGCCGGCGTGTATCGCCTTTGAGCAAGCGGAAAACCGCATGCATACCATCAAGGCGATTTTGGTCTCGACCCTCGCCGATTTGTAACTGAAGGAATGCAGTCAACTGTGGGAGCGGGCTTGCTCGCGAATGCGGTGTGTCAGTCAGCACATGTATCAACTGATACACCGCTTTCGCGAGCAAGCCCGCTCCCACATTGGTCCTGTGTTCACAACGATGAATTTCAGAAGGACACTCTGTATGCGTATCGTCGTTGCACTGGGCGGTAACGCCCTGCTCCGCCGTGGTGAACCCATGACAGCGGACAACCAACGCGCCAATATCCGGATTGCCACCGAACAGATCGCCAAGATCCACCCTGGCAACGAACTGGTGATCGCCCACGGCAATGGTCCGCAAGTCGGCCTGCTGTCATTGCAAGCGGCGGCCTACACCCAGGTGTCGCCTTACCCGCTGGACGTGCTCGGCGCCGAAACCGAAGGCATGATCGGCTACATCATCGAACAAGAGTTGGGCAACCTGCTGGATTTCGAAGTGCCGTTCGCCACCCTGCTCACCCAAGTCGAAGTGGACGCCAACGACCCCGCCTTCAAGAACCCCACCAAGCCTATCGGCCCGGTCTACTCCAAGGCCGAAGCGGAAAAACTCGCCGCAGAAAAAGGCTGGGCCATTGCCCCGGACGGCGATAAATACCGCCGCGTCGTTGCCAGCCCTCGGCCAAAACGCATCTTTGAAATCCGCCCGATCAAGTGGCTGCTGGAAAAAAGCAGCATCGTGATCTGCGCCGGCGGTGGCGGCATCCCCACCATGTACGGCGAAGACGGCAAGCTCAAAGGCATCGAGGCCGTGATCGACAAGGACCTGTGTTCGTCGCTGCTGGCCGCCCAACTGGACGCCGATTTGCTGGTGATCGCCACCGACGTCAACGCCGCCTTTATCGACTACGGCAAGCCCACCCAAAAGGCCATCGGCCAGGCTCACCCGGACGAAATCGAAAAACTCGGCTTCGCCGCCGGCTCCATGGGCCCCAAGGTGCAAGCCGCCTGCGAGTTCGCCCGCAAGACTGGCAAAACGGCAGTCATCGGTTCACTCTCGGACATCGAAGCCATCGTCCAGGGCAGCGCCGGCACGCGCATCAGCACGGCAAAACCTGGCATCACCTATCTGTAAAGTCGAGGAGAGACGCCTATGGCCACCTTTGAACCGGGACACTTGCACGTCGAACGTCATGCGCTCAACGCCCAGGACTACAGCTACAACCTGTGCATCGACTACGAAGTCAGCCAGGACCCCAAGGAAGGCAAGGGAATGCTCTTCAAACTGCATGGCTCGGTACAGGGCAAGGACCTCAAGGAAGAGTTCTTTTACCCAAGGACCAGGCGTTCGACTTTGCACGGCATGCGATGAACATCGCGCAGAAGTACGGCATGCCGAAAATTGCAGTGCTCAACGGCTCGATGCACAAGCAGTACGACTTGATGTTCGAGGATGTGCGGCATCAGTTGGATGTGAAATCAGGCGATCCGATCAAGCCTGAGCACTTGGCCTAACCCTTTTCTCACAGGCAAAACAGGACAAATGTGGGAGCTGGCTTGCCTGCGATAGCGGACTATCAGTCAACACTAGAGTGACTGACCCACCGCCATCGCAGGCAAGCCAGCTCCCACATTTTGATCTCCACCACCTGTCAGGCATACTTGCCACCTCTCGCTCTGCAGAATCGCCACCCATCCCATGCGTATCCACGTCAGCTTCATCGACCGCGTCGGCATCACCCAGGAAGTCCTGGCCCTGCTCGGTGGGCGCAATCTCAACCTGGATGCGGTGGAAATGGTGCCGCCCAACGTCTATATCGACGCGCCAACCCTGAGTGCCGACGTGCTCGAAGAGCTGCGCGACGCACTGTTCAGCGTGCACGGCGTACAAGCGGTGACGGTAGTCGACATCCTCCCCGGCCAACGCCGTCATCTGCAACTCGACGCCCTGTTGGCCGCGATGACCGACCCGGTGCTGGCGCTGGACAGCGCGGGCAAGATCCTGCTGGCCAACCCGGCGCTGATCGCGCTGTACGGTCGCGAACCAGCTGGGGAAAGCATCAGCGAACTGTTCAACGACCCGGCGCTGCTGGACACCTTGCTGGAACAGGGTTTTCGCCTGCCGCTGCGCGAGATCAGCGTCAATGGCCAGACCTTGCTCTTGGACGCTACGCCGATCACCGACGCCGGCGCCCTGCTGACCTTGTACCCACCCAACCGCATCGGCGAACAACTGTCGGCGCTGCACCACGACCATGCCGAAGGGTTTGATGCGCTGCTGGGCGAATCCCCCGTGATCCGCACCCTCAAGGCGCGTGCGCAACGGGTAGCCGCGCTGGATGCGCCGCTGTTGATTCAAGGCGAAACCGGCACCGGTAAAGAGCTGGTCGCGCGGGCCTGCCATGCCATCAGTGCACGCCACAGTGCGCCGTTCCTGGCGTTGAACTGCGCGGCGTTGCCAGAGAACCTCGCCGAAAGCGAGTTGTTCGGTTATGCACCCGGCGCGTTCACCGGCGCCCAACGCGGCGGCAAGCCGGGGCTGATGGAGTTGGCCAACCAAGGCACGGTGTTCCTCGATGAGATCGGTGAGATGTCGCCGTATCTGCAGGCCAAGCTGCTGCGTTTTCTCAATGACGGCAGCTTCCGCCGCGTCGGTGGCGACCGTGAAGTGAAGGTCAATGTGCGCATCCTCAGCGCTACCCACCGCGACCTGGAAAAGATGGTCAGCGAAGGCACCTTCCGCGAAGACTTGTTCTACCGCCTCAACGTGCTGAACGTCGAAGTGCCGCCCCTGCGTCAACGTGGCCAGGACATCCTGCTGTTGGCCCGCTATTTCATGCAGCAAGCCTGCGCGCAGATCCAGCGCCCGGTCTGCCGCCTGGCGCCCGGCACCTACCCGGCACTGCTGGGCAACCCGTGGCCGGGCAATGTGCGGCAATTGCAAAACGTGATCTTCCGCGCCGCCGCGATCTGCGAAAGCAACCTGGTGGACATCGGCGACCTGGACATCGCCGGCACCTCGGTCGCCCGCCAAAGCGACAACGAAGTCGATAGCCTGGAACAGGCCGTGGAAGACTTCGAACGCAGCCTGCTGGAAAAGCTCTACACCAGCTACCCCTCGACTCGCCAACTGGCCAGCCGCTTGCAAACCTCACACACGGCCATCGCCCATCGCCTGCGCAAGTACGGCATTCCCAACAAGCCCTGACTGACAAAACGCGGTCCACATGTGGGAGCTGGCTTGCCTGCGATGCAGGCTACTCGGTGTATCAGTTGCACCGAGGCGATGCTATCGCAGGCAAGCCAGCTCCCACAGGGATCGCATTGCAAATTTTGGTCTGAGAACGACATTCTGTGTACTGAAAGCGCTACAGCGTAACGATATCGCTACATCCCTGTTTTTTGCGCGCCATGCAAGGCTTTGATCCACATAGGCTTTTTTTCGTGCGCTCAACTGTAGCGAAATCGCTACAGCCCTTGGGCATAAGCCTATAACCATTTTCACCAAACCCTTGATTTAAAAGGGTTTAACAACCTTGGCCGCGATTTTGCTAAGCAACTCCCCATTATTCCGTCCACCAGACGAATCTGGCCCCGAGGAGTTTCCATGAGCGAGTTGCGTTTCACTGAAGATCACGAATGGCTGCGCGCCGAAGCTGACGGCAGCGTCACCGTGGGTATCACCGCTTTCGCGCAGAACGCGCTGGGTGATGTGGTTTTCGTGCAACTGCCGGAGTTGCAGGCCTACGACAAGGGCGCCGAAGCGTCCACCGTGGAATCGGTGAAAGCCGCCAGCGGCGTATACATGCCCCTGACCGGCGAAGTGCTGGAAGTGAACGACAAGCTCAGCGACAGCCCGGAACTGGTCAACGAAGACCCGATGGGCGAAGGCTGGTTCTTCCGCTTTAAACCAGCCGATGCCGAGGCGGTGGCTAAACTGTTGGATCAGGACGCGTACGACCGCCTGATCAAAGCCAACGCTGAAGCCTGAGGAGCGCGCCATGTCGATCAACATCAGCACCGCCAACGAATTCATCGCCCGCCACATCGGCCCGCGCCAGGAAGATGAGCAGCAGATGCTCGCCAGCCTGGGCTTTGATTCACTGGAAGCCCTGAGCGCCAGCGTGATCCCGGAAAGCATCAAGGGCACCAGCGTGCTCGGCCTGGAAGACGGCCTGAGCGAAGCCGAGGCCCTGGCCAAGATCAAGGCCATCGCCGGCAAGAACCAGCTGTTCAAGACCTACATCGGCCAGGGCTACTACAACTGCCATACGCCGTCGCCGATCCTGCGCAACCTGCTGGAAAACCCGGCCTGGTACACCGCCTACACCCCGTACCAGCCAGAAATTTCCCAAGGCCGCCTGGAAGCGCTGCTGAACTTCCAGACCCTGATCAGCGACCTCACTGGCCTGCCGATCGCTAACGCTTCCCTGCTCGACGAAGCCACCGCCGCTGCCGAAGCCATGACCTTCTGCAAACGCCTGAGCAAGAACAAGGGCAGCAACGCTTTCTTCGCCTCGGTCCACAGCCACCCGCAAACCCTCGACGTGCTGCGCACCCGTGCCGAGCCGCTGGGCATTGACGTAGTCGTAGGCGATGAACGCGAGTTGACCGACGTCAGCCCGTTCTTCGGCGCCCTGCTGCAATACCCCGCCAGCAACGGTGATGTATTCGACTACCGCGCATTGACCGAACGTTTCCACGCTGCCAACGCCCTGGTGGCCGTAGCCGCCGACCTGCTGGCCCTGACCCTGCTGACCCCACCGGGTGAGTTCGGTGCCGACGTCGCCATCGGCAGCGCACAACGCTTCGGCGTACCGCTGGGCTTTGGTGGCCCGCACGCGGCGTACTTCTCCACCAAGGATGCGTTCAAGCGCGACATGCCGGGCCGTCTGGTGGGTGTGTCTGTCGACCGTTTCGGCAAGCCGGCCCTGCGCCTGGCCATGCAAACCCGCGAGCAACACATCCGTCGCGAAAAAGCCACGTCGAACATCTGCACCGCTCAGGTACTGCTGGCCAACATCGCCAGCATGTACGCCGTGTACCACGGCCCCAAAGGCCTGACCCAGATCGCCCAGCGTGTGCACCAACTCACCGCGATCCTGGCCAACGGCCTGACGACCCTGGGCTTCAAGGTCGAGCAAGAAAACTTTTCGACACCATCACCCTCAACACCGGTGCCAACACCGCCACCCTGCACGACAAGGCCCGCGCCCAGCGCATCAACCTGCGTGTGGTAGACAGTGAGCGTGTTGGTGTGTCGGTGGACGAAACCACCACCCAGGCCGATATCGAAACCCTGTGGGCGATCTTTGCAGGCGACAAAGCCCTGCCGGACTTCGCCGCCAAGGTAGACGCCACCCTGCCGGCCGCGCTGCTGCGCCAGTCGCCTGTGCTCAGCCACCCGGTGTTCAACCGTTATCACTCCGAAACCGAGCTGATGCGCTACCTGCGCAAGCTGGCCGACAAGGACCTGGCACTGGACCGCACCATGATCCCGCTGGGCTCGTGCACCATGAAGCTCAACGCCGCCAGCGAAATGATCCCGGTGACCTGGGCAGAATTCGGCGCCCTGCACCCGTTCGCCCCGGCCGAGCAAAGCGCCGGTTATCTGGAGCTGACCTCCGACCTGGAAGCCATGCTCTGCGCGGCCACCGGCTACGACGCGATCTCCCTGCAACCGAACGCCGGCTCCCAAGGCGAGTACGCAGGCCTGTTGGCGATCCGTGCCTATCACCAGAGCCGTGGCGATGAACGTCGTGACATCTGCCTGATCCCTTCGTCGGCCCACGGCACCAACCCGGCCACCGCCAACATGGCCGGCATGCGCGTGGTGGTCACCGCGTGCGATGCCCGTGGCAACGTCGACATCGAAGACCTGCGCGCCAAGGCCATCGAGCACCGCGATCACCTCGCCGCGCTGATGATCACCTACCCGTCCACCCACGGTGTGTTCGAAGAAGGCATCCGCGAAATCTGCGGCATCATTCACGACAACGGCGGCCAGGTGTACATCGACGGCGCCAACATGAACGCCATGGTCGGCCTGTGCGCACCGGGCAAGTTCGGTGGCGACGTGTCCCACCTGAACCTGCACAAGACTTTCTGCATCCCCCACGGTGGTGGCGGCCCGGGCGTTGGCCCGATTGGCGTCAAGTCGCACCTCACGCCGTTCCTGCCGGGCCACGCGGCCATGGAACGCAAGGAAGGCGCGGTGTGTGCGGCACCGTTCGGCAGCGCGAGCATCTTGCCGATCACCTGGATGTACATCAGCATGATGGGCGGCGCAGGCCTCAAGCGCGCTTCGCAGCTTGCGATCCTGAATGCCAACTACATTTCCCGTCGCCTGGAAGAGCACTACCCCGTGCTCTACACCGGCAGCAACGGCCTGGTGGCACATGAATGCATCCTGGATCTGCGCCCACTCAAGGACAGCAGCGGCATCAGCGTGGATGACGTGGCCAAGCGCCTGATCGACTTCGGTTTCCATGCGCCGACCATGTCGTTCCCGGTGGCCGGCACCTTGATGATCGAGCCGACCGAAAGCGAATCCAAGGAAGAACTGGACCGCTTCTGCAACGCGATGATCGCGATCCGCGAAGAAATCCGCGCGGTGGAAAACGGCACATTGGACAAGGACGACAACCCACTGAAAAACGCGCCACACACGGCGGCGGAACTGGTGAGCGAGTGGACACACCCGTACACCCGCGAGCAAGCGGTGTACCCAGTGCCATCGTTGATCGAAGGCAAATACTGGCCGCCGGTTGGCCGGGTCGACAATGTGTTTGGTGATCGCAACCTGGTGTGCGCGTGCCCGTCGATCGAGAGCTACGCCTAACGCGGTCAAATGTGGGAGCTGGCTTGTGTGGGAGCTGGCTTGTGTGGGAGCTGGCTTGTGTGGGAGCTGGCTTGTGTGGGAGCTGGCTTGTGTGGGAGCTTTGGCTTGTGTGGGAGCTGGCTTGCCTGCGATGCAGGCACCTCGGTCTATCAGGTAGACCAGGGTGATGCTATCGCAGGCAAGCCAGCTCCACCCTGACCAGTGTTCGACTTCAAGAATAATAAGAAACCGGAGAACAACTCATGTCTTTAAGCGTGTTCGACCTGTTCAAGATTGGCATCGGCCCTCCAGTTCCCACACCGTTGGCCCGATGCGCGCCGCCGCTCGATTCGTCGAGGGCCTCAAGCGTGACAACCTGCTGGGCACCACCACCTGCGTCAAGGTGGAGCTTTACGGATCGCTGGGCGCCACCGGCAAAGGCCACGGCAGCGACAAGGCCGTGTTGCTGGGCCTGGAAGGCGAACACCCGGACACCGTGAATACCGAAACCGTGGCCACGCGCCTGGCGCAAATGCGCAAGGACGGCCGCCTGAATTTGCTCGGCGAACACAGCATTGTGTTCAACGAGAAAGAACACCTGGCGATGATTCGCAAACCCCTCGCCTACCATCCCAACGGCATGATCTTTCGTGCCTTCGACGCCGCCAACATTCAAATCCGCAGCCGCGAGTACTATTCGGTGGGCGGTGGTTTTGTGGTGGATGAAGATGCGGCAGGCGCCGACCGCATTGTCGAAGATGCCACGCCGCTGACCTTCCCGTTCAAACACGGCAAGGACTTGTTGAACCATTGCACTACCTACGGGCTGTCCATCAGCCAAGTCATGTTGACCAACGAAAGTGCCTGGCGCCCCGAGGCTGAAACTCGCGCCGGGCTGCTGAAAATCTGGCAAGTGATGCAGGACTGCGTGGACGCGGGCTGTCGCAATGAAGGGATCTTGCCCGGCGGCTTGAAGGTCAAGCGGCGTGCGGCTGCGTTACATCGGCAACTGTGCAAGCACCCGGAATCGGCACTGCGTGATCCATTGTCGGTGCTGGACTGGGTCAACCTCTACGCCCTGGCCGTCAATGAAGAAAACGCCAACGGCGGGCGCGTGGTCACGGCGCCCACCAACGGTGCGGCCGGGATCGTACCGGCGGTGCTGCATTACTACATGCGTTTTATCCCCGGCGCGAACGAAGACGGCGTGGTGCGCTTCCTGCTCACTGCCGCCGCCATCGGTATTCTGTACAAGGAAAACGCCTCGATTTCCGGCGCCGAAGTCGGCTGTCAGGGCGAGGTTGGCGTGGCCTGTTCCATGGCTGCTGGCGCCTTGTGTGAAGTATTGGGCGGTACGGTTTCCCAAGTGGAGAACGCCGCCGAGATCGGCATGGAACACAACCTCGGCCTGACCTGCGACCCGATTGGCGGGCTGGTGCAGGTGCCCTGCATCGAGCGCAATGCCATGGGCTCGGTGAAAGCGATCAATGCGGTGCGCATGGCCTTGCGCGGCGACGGGCAGCACTTCGTGTCCCTCGACAAGGTCATCCGCACCATGCGCCAGACCGGCGCCGATATGAAAAGCAATACAAGGAAACCGCCCGTGGCGGTTTGGCGGTCAACATTATCGAGTGCTGACGCCCCAAGGCGCGCCAGCACGTTTTTCAGGAGCTGAACATGTCCACCGAAACCCTGTTGAAAACCCCATTGCATGCGCTGCACATCGAGCTGGGCGCGCGCATGGTGCCCTTCGCCGGCTACGACATGCCGGTGCAATACCCGCTGGGCGTGATGAAGGAACACCTGCACACCCGTGATCAGGCCGGGCTGTTCGACGTGTCCCACATGGGCCAGATCCGCCTCACCGGCGCCAATGCCGCCAAGGCCCTGGAAACCCTGGTGCCCGTCGACATCATCGACCTGCCGGTAGGCATGCAGCGCTACGCGATGTTCACCAACGACCAGGGCGGCATCCTCGACGACCTGATGGTGGCCAACCTGGGTAACGATGAGCTGTTCCTGGTGGTCAACGCCGCCTGCAAGGACCAGGACCTGGCCCACTTGCGCCAGCATATCGGCGACCAATGCAGCATCGAACCACTGTTCGAAGAACGCGCCCTGCTGGCCCTGCAAGGCCCGGCGGCGGTGAAGGTGCTGGCACGCCTGGCGCCGGAAGTGACGAAGATGACCTTCATGCAGTTCGCCACCCTGCGCCTGCTGGGTGTGGACTGCTATGTCAGCCGTTCGGGCTACACCGGTGAAGACGGTTTTGAGATCTCCGTGCCTGCGGCCAACGCCGAAAGCCTGGCCCGCAGCCTGCTGGCCGAGACCGAAGTACACGCCATCGGCCTGGGTGCCCGCGACTCCCTGCGCCTGGAAGCCGGCCTGTGCCTGTACGGCCACGACATGAACGCCGACACCACCCCCATTGAAGCCAGCCTGCTGTGGGCGATCTCCAAGGCTCGTCGCGCCGACGGCGCACGTGCCGGTGGCTTCCCGGGCGCCGACCGCATCTTCACCCAGCAGCAAGCCGGTGTGAGCCGCAAGCGTGTCGGCCTGCTGCCACAAGAGCGCACCCCAGTGCGTGAAGGCGCAGAGATTGTCGACGAGCACGGCACCGTGATCGGCACCGTATGCAGCGGTGGCTTTGGCCCGACCCTGGGTGGCCCGTTGGCCATGGGTTACCTGGACAGCGCATTTGTCGCGCTGGATACCGAAGTGTCAGCGCTGGTACGTGGAAAAAGGTGCCACTTCGTGTAAGTAAAATGCCATTTGTACCGCAACGTTACTATCGCGGCTGATTGACTGTTCCAATAAGTAACGCGGTTGCGTTACGCGCACTAAACTGTAACGCAACCGCCATAAAACAGTGCATTGACGATAGTCATTGCTTAACGAATTAACCTATAACCAAAGATCAACGCTATCGAATAAGTCAGATCCTGATTGTTGACCGAAGTGTCATGAAGCCGAGCAAAACCTGGGCTTTTGGCAGGACTTGTTTTTTCTCCTTTAGTTGGCGTAGAGTTTGCTGACTGTGTTTGCATGGGTCGCTTTGAACCTGGACCTGGGCAGTAGCTGAAGTAGTTGTGCTACAACCCGTTCGACGTCTCTTACTTTCCTGCAACCCAGCCCAGTACTCTTTCATGTGAAAGAGACTGTCATTAATTTTTAGCGTCAAAGGAAAGAAGAAAATGTCAGATCGTCAGAGCGGTACCGTCAAGTGGTTTAACGACGAGAAAGGGTTTGGTTTTATCACTCCAGAAAGCGGTCCGGATCTGTTCGTGCATTTCCGCGCTATTCAAGGCAATGGCTTCAAGAGCCTGAAAGAAGGCCAGAAAGTCACCTTCAAAGCCGTGCAGGGCCAAAAGGCATGCAGGCTGACGAAGTACAAGCAGAAGGCTGATCCCGACTGCGACAAAAGCCCCTGATATGACATCAGGGGCTTTTTTGTGCCCGTTATTTCGTACTATGGGTTTTTCTCCAGAGACCCCTGCCATGTCCAAACCCCTGCTGAGCCCCCCAAGGCGAATTTCCCGCCGTTGGCCTGGGCCGTCGCCTGGCAGCGATGTTCTATGACTTCCTGCTGTGCACTGCCCTGCTGATCGTCACCGCGTTCATCTATAAGCTGGTGTGGATCGCCTTCGTGGGCGAAGCCAAGATGCGCACCCTCACCGAGTCCGGCGCACTGGACGGCGACCCATTGCTGTCGACGATTCTGTTCTTCGTGCTGTTTGGTTTCTTCGCCAAGTTCTGGACCCACTCCGGGCAGACCCTGGGCATGCAGGTGTGGGGCGTGCGCGTGCAGAACGCCGACGGCTCACGCATCAGCCTGTGGCAGGCGCTGCTGCGCTTTGTGGTGTCGATTGCGTCGTGGTTGTGTGTGGGGCTGGGGTTTATCTGGTCGCTGTTTGATAAGAAGCAGCGCAGCTGGCATGACATTTATTCGGATACGCAGTTGGTGCGCATCCCGAAGCAAAAGAAGTAGGTTCGAACGCAACAAAACCAGTGTGGGAGCTGGCTTGCCTGCGATAGCGTCAGTCCAGTCACTGCAACATTGACTGATAGACCGCAATCGCAGGCAAGCCAGCTCCCACATTTACTGAGCAAGCCTCAAGTCAAGCGTTACCAGCCAACTTGAGGCGCGCCGCCTGGGTGAAATCCAACATCCGCTTAAGCGGCCGCACCGCCTGCGGAATCACCGACGGTTCGACGAATATCTCGTTGCTACCCTCACGCAGGCACTGCAACGTGCGCTCCAGCGTGTTCATCGCCATCCACGGGCAGTGCGCGCAACTGCGGCACGCCGCGCCGTTGCCGGCGGTAGGCGCCTCGACGAAGACTTTGTCCGGGCACAGCTGCTGCATCTTGTAGAAGATGCCGCGGTCGGTGGCCACGATAAAGGTCTTGTTCGGCAAGCGCTGTGCAGCGGCAATCAGTTGGCTGGTGGAGCCCACGGCGTCCGCCAGTTCGATCACCGATGTCGGGGACTCGGGGTGAACCAGGATCGCGGCGTCCGGGTACAGCGCCTTCATGTCTTCGAGCTGCTTGGACTTGAACTCTTCGTGGACGATGCACGCACCGTCCCACAGCAGCATGTCGGCACCGGTCTGGCGCTGGATGTAGGTGCCCAGGTGCTTGTCCGGGCCCCAGATGATGGTCTCGCCGTTGTCCATCAGGCTTTCGACGATTTCCAGCGCACAGCTGGAAGTCACCACCAATCTGCCCGGGCTTTGACCGCCGCCGAGGTGTTGGCATACACCACCACAGTACGCTCGGGATGCTGGTCGCAAAACGCCGAAAACTCATCCACCGGGCAGCCCAGGTCCAGGGAGCACGTGGCTTCCAGGGTGGGCATGAGGATGCGTTTTTCGGGGGTGAGGATCTTGGCTGTCTCGCCCATGAAACGCACGCCGGCGACCAGTACGGTCTTGGCCGGGTGGGCGGCGCCGAAGCGGGCCATTTCCAGGGAGTCGGAGACACAGCCGCCGGTCTCCTCGGCCAGGGCCTGGATCACCGGGTCACAGTAGAAGTGGGCAACCAGCACCGCGTCTTGAGCCTTGAGCTCGGCGGCGATGGCGGCACGCAGGCTCGCCTCTTCGTCGGCGCTGAGGGCCTTGGGCTGCTTGGCGTCGAGGTGGGCTTGAACCAGAAGGCGTTCGGAAATTTGCGTCATGTTCGCAAGACCTGCAGGCGCAGTTGCGCGAAAGTCGAGTGTACCACCGGCTCTGGAGCCCTTCGGGCGCCGCCGGACGAAGTGTTTTTGTTCATCAAGCACGGGTAAAGGTGAAGCTGCGCAAGGCTACAGAATATCGAATCGATTCAAAAGCCCAATCTGGCATTCGCGGACGCGTCTGTCGGGCAAAAAAAGGGAACCTCACTTGAGGTTCCCTGTGTTCACTGCTTGGCGCGATCAGAAGCGGTAAGTCACCGACCCACCGAAACCATTGGCGCTGTTTTCATACTTGGCGTCGTAGGTCAGGCCAACCTGGCTCAGGTTCTGGTGAACCTTGATCGGTTCTTCCTTGAGGTAGGAATACGCCACGTCAAACGTCACGTTTTCGATCGGTGTCCAGCCTGCACCTAGGCTGAATACGGTGCGGTCGCCGGTAGGAATCCGCACAGAGCGATCCGTATTGTTTGTAGGCGTCTGGTCGACAGAGAAACCGGTCCGCAGCACCAGCTCCTTGTTCACTCGATAGGACGCGCCAATCGCGTGGGACCAGGTGTCATGCCAGTGCTGTTGTTCGGTGATCGTACCCAGGCCACCGAACTGTGCGGTGAGGTCGGACACCCCATCGTTGTTGATCGTGATCTTTTCAACTGGCTCCAACGGGTGTAGGTGCTGCCCAGGTAAAGGGTCCAATCGTCATTGAGTTGGTGGGTGACCGAGAAATCCACCGAGGACGGCGTGGTCACGTTGAGGCTGGCGTCATAACGCTGCGGGCCGCCGTCGAACGCGTTGGAAATCAGGCCAGAAGCGTTGGTCTTGCCCGTGAGGTGGTACACCACTTGCGAGTGGTAGGTCACACCGAAACGGGTGCTTTCCAGAGGTTGCACAAGGATACCGGCGTTGAACCCGGTGGCGTTGTCATTGCCCTTGACCTTGACGCTTTCACCCGCGCCACCACCGAGGGGGGACGTTGGAGTCCAACTCGCCACTGATGCGGTTGAAGGTCGGGCCAAAGCCCACCGAAACGATATCGTTGAAGGCATAGCTGATGGTCGGCTGCACGGTGATGACCTGCACCTTGCTCTTGTTGCCAAAGCCATTGCCCTGGAAGCTGTGCTCGTAATCGGTCACCAGGCCGAACGGCGCGTAGATCCCCAGGCCGAATGCCCAGTGTTCGTCGATAGGCGTGACCAGGTAGCCCATCGGCACGGCAATGCCAGGCACCATGTCGCCCTTGTCGGTGCCTGGGTTGTCGGCACCGAACTGGGTCGAATGGGCATCCTTGATGTTGGATTTGGCATCGAGGTAGGTCGCGCCGATGCTCACTTCATTCTTCTTGAGACGGGACATGCCCGCAGGGTTGCCGAACACCGTGCTGGCGTCGTCGGCAGAAGAAGAGCGGCCGGCATAGCCCGTACCCATTGAACTGATGCTTTGTTCATTAAGCGCGAAACCACCGGCGAACAGTGGGGTGGAGGCCAGTGAAACGGCAAGCGCCAAGGCGCCTTTAAGAGTTTTGTTATTCATTATTAGGACTCGAATTATTGGGCAGCGATGAGGAAGCTACCAACGTTCGAGAAGCGGGTTTATGAAGAGTTTTTTCATGCGCAGGATTGTCGGACAATCCTAGGTATTTCAAAGACTTTGACTGGCTTTACGTTGCTGTTTCAGACCTTTTAACCCCAATCTGACTGAGCGGTTTCGAGCGCCAGTCGCGAGGCTTTTGCCGCCCAAGGCGGCGCCTGGCAGCAGCAACCCACTGCCGGCAAACCAGCAATGGGGGCCTGTCATCCAACACTCATTTCACCCCAGCGCTGCGGGCCGGTAGCCGGCCTCGGCGGAAATCTGCCGGGCGCATTCGAGCAGCATGTCGCGGGTGCGCTCCAGCACGCCTTCGGCGGCCATCATGGCATCGGGTCCAGACACGTTGATGGCAGCAACCACATTGCCCTCATGGTCGCGGATCGCGGTGGCAATGGCCGTGGCGTAGTCCGAGCGGCTAAGTACCCAGCCTTGCTCGCGGGCTTCGCTGATAGCCAGCTTGAGGTCTGGCAAGTTCCTGGGGCCGGACGTCATGTGGTCGTCGAGACGCACGTGCTGGTACAGCGACTCCAACTCCGCTTCGCTCATGGAGCTGAGCAGCATCTTGCCCATGGCGTTGCAATGACACGGAATACGGGTGCCGATGGGGATATTCACCGACAACCGTTGCTGGGCGAACGAGCGATAGATGTAGAGGGTGTGGTGCTGCTCGCGGATGCTCAAGTGGCACGACAACGAGGTGCGATCGCGCAGGGTGTTCAGGTGCGGCAACGCCACGTCGACGATGTCGCGGCTGGCCAGGTAAGTGAACCCGCGAGAGATGAGCTGAGGCCCCAGCTCGTAACCGTTCTTGCCGACTTTTGCAGGTAGCCCATCGCAGCCAGGGTTTGCACGATGCGGTAGATGGAGGAAACGCTGCCGCCCATGAGTTCGGCCAGTTCGTTCATGTTCAGGTTGCGTTGGTCGGAGTTGAACAGTTCCAGGATGCGCAGGCCGCGCTGAAGGGCTGGAACGATGTAGTCCAGGTCTTTGGCTGAGGGGTCCTGCTCGCTCATGTGCATCTCTCGTCTACAAAATGGATCTGGCTATCGAATGCCAGACAAGATACCAGTGTCAGGCGCGACACAAATCAAAATGTGGGACTGGCGTTGTAGTGAGCGGGCTTGCCCGCTCACTACAGAAAAGCGCTATCGCGATACGGAGCAGAAGACGTTGATGCCCGCCGGTGCGCCGTCAAACTCCTGCATTGCATCGATCAACACATGCCACAGGTAGTGCGCCGATGCCCGATCAAACAGCAGGTGAAAGCATGGCGTGTCGCGCGTGCCCGTATTGACGATGATGGAATTGACCCGCGCCACCGAGGTCTGCGCGACGCTGCCCGGTGCAAACGCCGAAGCGCTCAAATCAACGCCGCAGAGCTTGGCCATGATCTCGCTGATACGCGGGCCGAACAGTGCCAGGCAGGTGTGGCTGTCCTGACGTGGCAGGCAGTAGTTGGCTTGCTGGCTGAGTGCCCACCCGGCTTCCAGTTGCGCCAGGCGCTCACCGCCGTCGCTGAGGGCTCCGAGCAAAAGTATTCGTTCATCGACAGCCGTGCAATCCACTCGCCGCCCGGCTGGCGTACGGCGGTGTTGGGCTGCGATGGCAGGCTGAAACCGTGGCCGGTCAGGTAGTCAGCGGCTTGGGTGCCGCGAAAGCCAACGCGGTGCAGGTTGGCCAGGTCCACTAGCCCGCATTCACGCGCGTCGCTGTCATAGGCCTCTACGAACAGCTTGCCACCGGCTGAAACCATCGCCGCGCCGGCGTGCAACGAGTGCAGCGGGCTTCGCTCAAGGTTATTCATATCAAAGCTCCTGACGCTTGTTTTCAGGGTCATAGAAAGGCAGTTCCACCACCGTGGCGCTGACGACCTGGCCGCCTTCCACACGGATCGGCACTTGACTGCCCGGCGCGGCCTGCTTGGCGCCGACGTAGGCCAAACCGATGATGGCGTCCAGGGTGCTGGAGTACTCACACGAGGTGACGTTGCCGCTGATATCGGCACCTTCGAGTACCAGGTGGCCTTCCAGGGGCAGCGGTTGCGTCTTGTCCAGCTTGAAACCCACCAGCTTGCGCTTGAGTGGCTGGGCTTCGAGGATTTCCACCGAGCGCTTGCCGATGAAGAACGGCTTCTTGCGGGCAATCGCCCACTGCATGTCGATCTCGCCGGGGTGGGTCATACCGTCGGTGTCCTGGCTGATGATCACGTGGCCTTTTTCCAGACGCAGCAGGCGTTGGGTTTCGACGCCGAACGGGCGAATGCCGAAGGGTTTGCCGGTTTCCAGCAGGAGGTCCCACAGGGCTTCGGCATAACGCGCCGGCACGTGGATTTCGTAACCCAGTTCGCCCACGAAACCCACCCGCAGGATGCGTGCGGGAATGCCGGCCACGGTGCCTTCGCGCACACCCAGGTAAGGGAAGGCTTCGGCGCTGAGGTCGACATCGGTGCAGACCTTCTCCAATACCTTGCGCGACTGCGGCCCGGCCAAGTTGACCGCAGCGTAAGCGGCGGTGACGTTGGCCACGTCCACATCCAGACGCCATTGCGCATTCCACTGCAGCATTTGCTGGTAGATACGGTCCACGCCGCTGGTGGTGGCCGAGACGTAGAAGTGGTTGTCGGCCAGGCGGCACGCCACGCCGTCATCGCCCACCACGCCTTGCTCGTTGGTCAGCAGCGCATAGCGAGTACGACCCACTGCCAGCTTCTTGAAGCCGAAGGTGTACATGCGCTCCAGCAGTTCAGCCGCGTCGGGGCCGCGCACATCCAGGCCGCCAAGGGTGGAGACGTCGATCAGGCCGACGTTGTTGCGCACGCACTCGGCCTCTTCACGCATGCAGCGTTCGCGCTCATGGGCCGGGCCGTAAAACGCCGGGCGCTGCCAGATACCGGCGGGCATCATTTTCGCGCCGGCCTGCAAGTGGCGCTCATGCATCGGGGTACGGCGGTAAGGGTCGAAGCCACGCCCGGCCAGCAGCGCGAGTTTCTCTTCGGTGAACGGCGGACGCGCAGTGGTCACGCCGGTTTCGCTGATGTTGCGGTGAGTGGATGCAGCCACCAAACGCGCCGTCGGCAAAGCGGAGTGACGCCCCTGGGATGGCCCCATGCCTACGGTGGAGAAGCGCTTGACCAGTTGCACATCGCGGTAGCCATGGCGAGTGGCGTTAATAATGTCGCGGATTTGCAGGTCTTCATCGTAATCGACGAATTCCTTGCCTTTAGGGTGGGCAAAGATCGGCCAGTCGAAGTTGACCCGTGTACTGTCAGCAGCCGGCGCCTGCGTCGGCGCTTCACCCAGGCCCAGCGCAGCCAGCGCCTTGATCGCGGCATAGCGACCGTCTTCGATAACATTGCCCAGCGCGTGCTGCCCATTCACGGAGCCGGCAATCTGCAAGTTTTCCGGCAGGCCCTTGATGGCGAACGCGGCACGCGTGTCGTTGTAGCTCAGCGCACCACCGGCCTGGCACAGCAGTTGATAGACCGGCATATAGCCGGCAGACATGCACAGCAAGTCACAGTCCAGCACTTGGCCCTGGTCGGCGACGCGGCCCTGGCCGACGATACGGCGCACATCCACGCCGGTGACATGCAGGCCGCGCTTGTCGGTGAGCGCTTCGTACACCGTATGCTCCAGGTGCACCACGATGCCCTTGGCCTTCACCACCGCCAGCAATGCAGGTGACGCCGGCTGTGGGCGCATGTCGAGCAAGGCGGCCACGGTCACGCCTTGTTCGTGCAAATCCAATGCGGCGAGATAGCCGTCGTCGTTGCCGGTGAGGACCACGGCGCGCTGGCCCGGTTTGACCGCGTACAAACGCATCAAGCGCTGCACCGCACTGGTGAGCACCACGCCCGGCAGGTCGTTGTTGCGAAACACCACCGGCTGGTCGAACGCGCCGCTGGCGACGATGCACTGGCGCGCCCGCACCTTGTACATGCGCTTGCCCTGGTGGATCGGCAGGTAGTTATCGGCAAACCAGGCATTGCAGGTGGCGTCGGTCATCACGCGGATATTCGGGTGATTGCTTGCCGCGCCGACCATTTGCTCACGGGTGCCGCTGGCCAGGTTGGCGTCCAGGTCGAAGCGCGCATAGGTCAGCGCACCGCCGAGGACCGGCTGCTGTTCGACCAGCAGCACCTTGGCGCCGGCGTCCGCTGCGGTCAGCGCCGCGCTCAGGCCCGCCGGGCCGCTGCCGACCACCACCACATCAAAGAACAGGAAGGCCTTGTCGTGGTACTCAGGCTTGAACTCCAGGTCGAGTACACCCAGGCCCGCTTTCTTGCGAATCAACGGCTCCCAGCGCTTCCACATGCCCTTGGGCTTGTAGAACGCGCGGTAGTAGAACCCCACCGGCATGAACTTGGAGAACTTGCCCAGGTAGGCGTCCTTGTCTTTCTCCAGCGTGCCGCTGATGTTTTGCGGGGTCACTTGCAAGCCCGGCAACAGCGGTTGCAGGTCGGCGATAACATTCGGCTCGTCTGGCAACTGCACCAGGGTGTTGGCGTCCTGGGCGGCCATGGTCAAAGGGCCGCGTGCACGGTGGTATTTGAACGAGCGGGACATCAGCCACTGGTCGCTACCCAGCAAGGCGCTGGCGACGGTATCACCGCTGAAGCCCTGAAACTGGCGGCCGTCGAAAGAAAAACTTACAGGCTTATTGCGGTCGATCAACAGGCCCATCGGGGCAGGCAGTCGCGTCATTGGGAAGCCTCCGTGGCGAAGTCGATTCGCCGGGTGAACAGTTCCTTGGGGTCGAAGGTACGCAGAATCTGGTCGGTGACGGTATGGCGTACGGCGATAAACCAGTAGCTGGACGCGTTGTGCATCCACCATTCAGTGACCACACCGGCGATGTTCTCGCTGTTGAACACGTAGTCCGCCCACTCGGCCGTGGAGCAGGTGGCAGGGTGGGGCATGCTTTTGACTTCGCCGCCGTAGGTGAACTCGTTGATGTTGCGCGCGCCGTTGAGGGGGCAGGTCATGATCTTCATAAGTGCGCTCCGTCAGTGGCTGGCCGCTGTCGCGCCCATCTCGTTGACTTGCTGGAAGGTGGAAAACCGGTCGAGGGCAAACGGTTTGATCAGGTCCGGCACCTGGCCGCCGCTGGCGACCAGTTCGGCCATGGTCTTGCCGGTGATGGGCGTGGCCTTGAAGCCCCAGGTGCCCCAGCCGGCGTCGAGGTAGTAATTTTCCACCGGAGACAAACCCATGATCGGGCTGTAGTCGGGGGTCATGTCGGTCATGCCGCCCCATTGGCGCATCAGCTTGGCGTTGGCCATGAACGGGAACATCTCGATGGCGGCGGTTAGCAGGCTTTCCTTGAGGTCCAGGGTGGATCGCGAGTTGTACAGCGGGTACGGGTCGGAGCCGCCGCCGAAGACGATCTCGCCACGGCTGGTCTGCTGCACGTAGCAGTGCAGCGCCGAGGAACTCACCAGCGGGTCGAGGAACGGCTTGAACGGCTGGGTGACCATCGCCTGCAAGGGGTAGGTATGGATCGGCGCCTTGATCCCGGCCTTGTTCAGCAGGATCGAACTGGAACCGGCCACCGCCTGCACCACACAGCCACATTGGATGTTGCCGCGATTGGTCTTGATGGCGGTGATGCGGCCGTTGGTGATGACCAAGTCCTGCACTTCGGTGAGCTGATGGATTTCCACGCCGCGCTTGGCCGCTTCCTTGGCGTAGCCCCAGGCCACCGCATCGTGGCGCGCGGTGGCGCCGTCTTCGTGCCAGAGCCCTGCGAGCACCGGCAGATGGCCCGGGTCAAGGTTGAGGGACGGCACCAATTCGCGGATCTGCTGGCGGTCGATCATTTCGCAGCGTCCGCCAAAGTGTTTGTTCACTTCCGCACGCTGGCGAAACGCACGCACCGTGGCGTCGGTGTGCGCCAATGTTAGTTGCCCGCGCTCGGAGTACATGATGTTGAAATCGAACTCGTTGGACAGTTCTTTGAACATGCGCACCGATTCGATGTAAAAGCGCACGCCTTCGGAGGTCAGGTAGTTGGAACGAATCACCGCCGTGTTGCGTGCGGTATTGCCGCCGCCCAGGTAGGCCTTTTCCAGCACGGCCACGTTGGTGATGCCGTGGTACTTGGCCAGGTAGTAAGCGGTGGCGAGACCGTGACCGCCGGCGCCGATGATGACCACGTCATAGGCCGATTTAAGTTCCTTGGGCGCCGGCAAATCCACTTCCACCGGGTACTCGGACGACAAGCCGTATTTCAATAGGCTAAAGGGCATGGTGAGCTCCAGGTACGGACAGTTGCTGGCGCAGGGCGCGGACGGTGTTTTGCAGCAGGAAGGCGATGGTCATGGGACCGACGCCACCAGGCACAGGCGTGATGGCAGAGGCTTTTGCGAGGCGCTGGCGAAGTCCACATCGCCTACCAGGCGAGTTCTGTCGGCTTCGGCAATACGGTTGATGCCGACGTCGATCACCACGGCGCCCTCTTTGAGCCAGTCCGCCGTGATCAACTGCGGGCGGCCAACGGCGGCGATGACGATATCGGCTTCGCGGCACAGGCGCGGCGCATCCACGCTGCGCGAATGCAATACGGTCACCGTGCAATGGGCTTGCAGCAGCAGCGCGGCCATCGGCTTGCCGACGATGTTCGAACGCCCTACCACCACCGCGTGCTTGCCGCTCAAGTCGCCAAGCACTTGGTTGAGCAGGTACATGCAGCCGCTGGGGGTGCACGGGTACAACGCCGGTTGGCCGAGGGTCAACGCGCCGACGTTTTCGCGGTGGAAACCATCGACATCCTTGCGCGGGTCAATCGCCTGGATCACCGCCGCTTCGTCGATCTGCCCGGGCAACGGCATCTGCACCAGAATGCCGTTGACCAACGGGTCGGCATTCAGGTCGGCGATCAACGCCAGCACCGTGGCCTGGTCAATATCTGCCGGCAATAGATGCTCCATGGAGCAGATACCCACCTCTGCGCAGCGCTCGACCTTGTTGCGTACATACACGCGACTGGCCGGGTCGTTGCCCACCAGCACCACGGCCAGACACGGCTGCAGGCCCTCGGCGCCGAGCACCTCGACCTCGTGCTTGACCGCTGCGAGCACCGCGCGTGCGGCCAGCTTCCCATCGATGATGTGCGGTGTGTTCATCGAAAGATCACCGTACGGTCGTGGTTCATGAACACGCGGTGCTCCAGGTGGTATTTGACGGCCTTGGACAAGGCGACGGTTTCGGTGTCGCGACCGATGGCTACCAAATCCTCAGGCTTGTAGGCATGGTCCACGCGCTGCACTTCCTGCTCGATAATCGGGCCTTCGTCCAGGTCGGAGGTCACGTAGTGCGCGGTGGCGCCGATCAGTTTTACTCCGCGCTCGAACGCTTGGTGATACGGCTTGGCGCCCTTGAAACCGGGCAGGAACGAGTGGTGAATGTTGATCGCGCGACCACTGAGTTGCTTGCACAAGTCGTCAGAGAGGATTTGCATGTAGCGCGCCAGCACCACCAATTCGGTACCCGTTTCGCGCACCACATCGAGCAGCGCCTGCTCTTGCTGGGCCTTGGTGTCTTTGGTCACCGGCAAGTGGATAAAGCGGATGCCTTCGCGCTCGGCCATGGCACGCAGGTCTTTATGATTGGAGACGATGGCGGTGATCTCCATCTCCATCTCGCCCTTGTGGCGGCGGTACAGCAGGTCGGACAGGCAATGGTCGAACTTGCTGACCATCAGCAGCACCTTCATCGGGCGGCTGCGGTCGTGGATCTGCCAGGTCATGTCAAACTCGTGGGCCACAGGCTCAAAGCCTGGCTTGAGCGCTTCAATATCACCGGCCACACCGGCGTTGAAACGAAACACCGCCCGCAGAAAGAAGCGCCCGGTATATTCGTCGTCGAACTGTGCCAGCTCACTGATGTAGCACTTCTGCTGCGCCAGGTAAGAGGTGACGGCGGCGACGATGCCCGAGGTGGCCGGGCAACTGACGGTAAGGATAAAAGATTCGCTGGAAGTATTCATTTTTTGCCTGACAATTTTAAGTTCGTAAGTGAATTTATTTACCAATAAAACCTTTATCTAAGGCATTAACAAAATCGCTTGCAAATATAGTTTTTATTGAAAAGCTATGGACGAGCGAAGCCCCGGCGCAGACCTTCCAACGGAGATCTACGCCCAATGGCTTCGTCAGCGCGTTGCTAGACTTTTAGCCACCTCGCCCTGAACGGTCTTCCAGATCTTTTGCTTCATTGCCAGGTACTGCTCCGACAACTGCACGTCGGCGTTACGCGGGTGCGGCAGGTCGTTGACGATGTCCTGGGCGATCTTGCCCGGCCGGGCCGACATGATCAGGATGCGCGACGACAGCATCAGCGCTTCATCAATGGAGTGAGTGATGAAGACGATGGTCTTGCCGCTTTGCTCGTAGATGCGCACCAACTCTTCCTGCAACACCTGGCGAGTCATGGCATCCAGTGCGGCGAAGGGTTCGTCGAACAGCATCACTGCAGGGTCGTTGGCCAGCACCCGGGCAATCGTCACGCGCTGCTTCATACCGCCAGACAGTTGCTTGGGATAGGCGTTTTCAAAGCCCTTGAGGCCGACCATGTCGACAAACTGCTGGGCAATGGCGCGGCGCTCGGCCTTTTCATGCCCTTCATCTTCAGGCCGTAGGCGATGTTGTCGAGCACACTCAGCCACGGGAACAGCGCGTACTGCTGGAACACCATGCCGGTGTTGGGGCTCACTTCGGTCACCTGGCGACCCTCGACCTTCACCAGCCCTTCGCTGGGGTGATCAAAGCCGGCGATCATGTTGAGGGTGGTGCTCTTGCCGCAGCCCGAGGCGCCGACAATCACCACGAACTCGCCTTTCTCGATGCGCAGGCTGACATTGTCCAGCGCCAGCATGTCGCCGTAGCGCTTGGACACGCCTTCGAGCTCAATGATTGGATTCAGTCCTGCCACGATACGAGCCTCCTCTCGATAATGCGCATCACCAGGTCGGTGAGCAGTACGGTGATGCTGATCATGACCATGCCCAACACCACGGTGTCGGTCTGGAAGTATTCCTTGCCGTTCATGATCATGAAGCCCAGGCCTTCACGCGCAGCGATCAGTTCGGCGGAGATCACGCAGGTCCAGGCGATGCCGAGCATCACTTTCAGGCCGGTGATGATCTGCGGCAGCGCCGCGGGCAGGATGATCCCGAACATGATGTTATGACGCTTGGCGCCCAGGTTCTTGGCGGCGCGAATCAGCAGCGGGTCGACGTTACGGGTCGAATCGATGATGTACAGCAACGCCGGTGCCAGGGAGCCCATGAACACGATGGAGTACTTTTGCGACTCGGAAATGCCGAACCACAACAGCGACAGCGGCACCCAGCTCATCGACGGCAATGGTCGCAGGAACGACAACAGCGGGTTGAAGATCGCCATGCACAACGGCGACGAGCCCATGGCAATGCCCAGTGGGACAGCGACGATAGTGGCCAGCAGGAAGCCGACCATGACACGGCGGGTCGAAGCGAAGATGTTGGCAATCAGGCTGCCGTCGCCCGTCATGTCGACGGCGCGGTGCCAGATATCCGATGGTGCCGGCAGGAACAAGGCTTCGACAAACCCCATCTTTACCGCTGCTTCCCAGATAGCCAGGATGATGATCAGCGTGGCAAAGCCAATGATCAGCCGCGACACGATGCCGGTGCCCATGGGTACATAGGGGCGAGCTACAGAGTTACTCATGGACGGATCTCTGCATGACTGACGAACGAGGTGTTGAACCAGTCATCCACGGCCGGGACCTTGGACAGCTGCTTGTTCTCCACCATGAAGGCCGCCAATTGGTTGAGGCCGTGCTGGAAGCTCTGGGTCTCGATCAAGGTTTTTTCTGGTCGGCCAGGTCATGCCATTCGATGGCGTTAATGGTCTTGAGCTGTTCTTCCACCGGTAGCTTGGTCAACTCGGTGATGGACTTCGCCGCCTCCTCCGGGTTTGCCTTGATGAACGCGATCGCCTCCATGTAGCTGTCCACAAACGCTTGGGCTTCCTTCGGATGCTCTTTGGTGTAGGCGCGGCTTGCGATCAGGATGTCCGGCCCGGTGCCGATCTTGAATTGCTTGTAGAGGCTGAACTGGGTGTCATCGGCCAGCAGCGTGCTGCCCTGCTGTTGCAGGATGTTGAAGGTTGGCGACCACGCGACGGCAGCATCGATTTGCCCGGTTTTGAGGGCAGCCGGCATTTCCTGGGTCGGCATGTTCAGCAGCATCACGTCCTTGTTCGGGTCCATCTGCGCTTGTTTGAGCAGGTCAAGGATGAGAATGTGTCCGCTTGATGCGTAAGTGACGCCGATCTTCTTGCCCTTGAGGCTGGCGATGTCCTTGATCTCGCCGTTGGTGAACACTCCCTGCACGGTCACGAAGGAATCCGGCTCCGAGACCACCTCGAACGACTTGCTGCCCGCCGCCATCAAGGACAACGCAGGAATCGCGCTGGACGCGGCGAAGTCCAGATTACCGGACACCATTGCGCTCATCCGGCTCGACGAGGTACCAAAGAGCTGCCACTTAACGTCCAGGCCATTCTTTTGAAGATACCTTTATCAATGCCCACCCAGACCGGAAAGCTGCTGAACCAGGTCGAGCCACCATAGGTGACAGGCGCAGGCGTCGCGGCTTGAGTGGCAGTGGCGCCAAGGCCACCGACCAGCAGCGAGGCTGATAACAGGAGGTTTCTGGTGAAGGCTTTGAGAGTGGTCATGCAAGGTACCCGAGCTTGGTGGGAGCAAAAGGACGGCAAGCGCCATCATTCAATGAAGGGCAGAATTTTCCATTTATTCATTTGGAAATGTTATTTTCACAGGTGAATTGATTTTGTATTTCACTTTGTGTTATTGGTCATTTTATAAGCCATGAATACGTTTCTGTAAATACTATATTCCCTGGAGATATTTTAAGCGCTCAAGAACCGAGCCAATCCACAGGCAAAAAAATCCGGAAAGCCACACCCACGTGTGGCTTTCAGTAAGCGCGCCCCACCTAAAGACTCTTCAGCAAATCCCCGAGTGTTTTGTGCTCCCAAGTCGATAGCAACGCCACGGGATCAGTCCCATAGCGGGCACCCGAATCAAACGACCAGCGCCGCCCATCGGGGCTAATGCAGGTTTGGCAGAAGTCGAGTTCACCGCAGCTGCTGTAGATCGACATACGCCAACCGCCGACTTCAACGTCAAGGTGATCGCTATCGGACATCCGCCCCACCCTGGTCATCACGCGCCGCCCCCAGGCAACCTCGCGCAACACCTCGCACACGTCTCGAGCAGAGAGCGGCAGGGCTTTCATCCAAACCGTCTCGCCTGCGGACCAGGACAACCTGTAGCCGCAACCGTTAGGCACAGGGTTCTGGATTTCGTATTCACGCCAGTCGGCCATAGCTCGACCATCAATACCCTGCGGCTTGCGCTCGATCAGCCAAGCGACAGCATTGATGAATTGCCCATGGGAAAACACCGCAATGTCATCGGCAGGGTGCGCTGCCAGTCGCTCCAGGAAAGACCGAGCCCTGCACAAAAAAATCCAGGAAGGATTCAGCGCCTGCACCATCCGTAAACGCCGGGTCTGACCTGACCCAATACTCATCGACCCAAGCCCGCCGCTGAGCCACAGTGGTGTTAACGCACCGTGCGGGCTCAAGGTAAGTAAATTCGTGAATGGGCCACGTCTCGAGCCGAATCGCCGGATACCTCGCTACTGTAGCCATAGCGGTTGACTGGGCCCGGGAAAACGGCGAGGCAACGACCAGGCCGGGAGCATGATCAAAGGAACACGCCACCTGATGCGCCTGTTCGACACCCCTTACCGTAAGAGGGATGCTCGCGTGATCCCGGCTGGGCTCACCAGCATTGGCAGCACTTTCTCCATGACGTATCAGCCTGACATGCTTCATACACCCGACACTCGCACAGTTACGGCCATTCGCCTCTCCTGGGTACCTTTTGGCCTATATGGCCGGCAACCAAGGATACATGCACTGGCATCAGTGGCGATGCAGTGGCGACTGCTGCACAGGCGAGCGAGTGGACTTATTTTCATATCATCAGGGCCACGTCAACGTGAACAAACTCGCCGCACGCCTGACAGGTTGAATCGGCTTTTGCGCAACCTCCGACACCACAGCCACTAAATCGCAGGCAAAAAAAACCCGGAAATCCTCACTTACGTGGGCCTTCCGGATTTTCTAAACCGCCAAAAATGGTGGGTCGTGTGGGATTCGAACCTACGACCAATTGGTTAAAAGCCAACTGCTCTACCAACTGAGCTAACGACCCGCTGTGTGGTGGCGCGTATAATACTGATTTCTAAGGATTATTCAACACCTTATTTAAAATAAATCAGAAATAACGCGTTGGGTCAGTAATTCCGGCCGCTTGGAAGCCTTCTGCACGCAGTCGGCAGCTGTCGCATTTCCCACAAGCACGGCCGTCATCGTCTGCCTGGTAGCAGGAAACAGTCAGCGAATAATCGACGCCAAGTCCTACACCAGCCTTCACGATATCGGCCTTGCTCAGGTTTTGCAGCGGCGCCAGGATGCGGAAGCCCTGCCCTTCTACACCGGCCTTTGTCGCCAGGTTGGCCATGCGCTCGAACGACTCGACAAACTCTGGTCGGCAGTCCGGGTAGCCGGAATAGTCCACAGCGTTGACGCCGATAAAGATGTCACGCGCATTGAGCACTTCTGCCCAGCCAAGGGCGAGGGACAGGAAGACGGTGTTACGCGCAGGCACGTAGGTGACCGGAATGCCTTCGCCCGGCGTTTCAGGCACATCGATGCTGCTGTCGGTAAGCGCGGAGCCACCGATGCCATTGAGGTTCAGGCCGATCACCTTGTGCTCGACCACACCCATGTCGCGAGCGACGCGCGAAGCGGCGTTCAACTCGGCGCGGTGGCGCTGGCCGTAGTCGAAGCTCATGGTGTAGCAGCTGTAGCCTTCGGCTTGCGCCATAGCCACCACGGTGGCGGAGTCGAGGCCACCGGACAGCAGGATTACAGCGCGTTTTTGATCGTTGGTTTGTTCAGTCATGTCAGCGTCCTGGCTCATCGTTCCAAAGGTATTTGTGCAACTGCAATTGCAGGCGCACTGGTAGATTGTCCGCAACCACCCAATCGGCGAGATCGCGCGCGTTCAGGTCGTGGTGACTAGGAGAGAACAGCACCTCGCCGGCGCGACGATCCAGGCCGTACTGGATGAGCTTGGAACTCGCCCAGTCGTAATCGTCACGGGAACAGATAACGAACTTGACCTGATCGTTGGCCGTCAGCAAGTCCATGTTCTCGTAAAGATTGCGGTGCGATTCCTTGGAGCCGGGGGTCTTGAGGTCGACCACGCGGCTGACGCGCGGGTCTACCGCGGAAATATCCAAAGCACCACTGGTTTCCAGGGACACTTCATAACCGGCGTCACACAGCTGCTTGAGTAATGGAATGGCATTAGGCTGGGCCAGGGGCTCGCCGCCGGTCACGCAGACGTAGCGCGGGCGGTAACCGGCAACCTGCTGCAGGATGTCATCAAGAGTGCGCACGGTGCCGCCACTGAAGGCGTAGGCGCTGTCGCAGTATTGGCAACGCAAAGGACAGCCGGTCAAGCGCACAAATACTGTGGGCAGGCCAGCGGTTCGCGTTTCACCCTGCAACGAGTAAAAAACTTCGGTGATGCGTAATGTGTCTTGCATAGTCGCCACGGGCGTAACAGCTAAACAGGCTGTCCGCCTCCGTCAGGCACTTCATGGGATCCCGCCAACGCGTAGACCCCAAGGAGCGTGTTTCATAAAGGGCGTGGATTCTAACGAAAAAACCCGCGCCAGGCGCGGGTTTCTTCTAAACGGGCTGCACTGCTTACAAGCGCTGCAGATCCCGTTGTGCCAACTGCGCAGCCGAGGTACCCGGATATTGGGCAACCACTTGCTGCAGAATGCCTTTGACCTTGTCGGTATGACCCAGGCGGCGCTCTACGTCAGCGAGTTTGTACAGCGAGTCCGGTACCTTGGCATGCTTGGGGTACAACTGGCTGACCTTGGCAAATGCCTGGCCGGCTGCTTGCAGATCACCCTTGGCCAGGTTCACCTCACCAGCCAATATTGGGCGTTGCCCGCGTACTGGCTGTTGGGGTATTTACGCAGGAAAGCGGTAAATGCCTGGCTGGCTTTATCGAAATCCTTGGCCTTGATCAGGTCGAAGGCTGCGTCGTAATACAGTTTTTCCTTCGCCGGATCACCCGGTTCGCTGCTGGCAGCAGGGGCTTGGCTGGCAGCCGCCCCTGCTGCTGCACCACCGGCGGCGGCACTTGGCGCACCACCGGTAGAAGAATTATCAGGAGTTGCGGCAGGTTGAACACCGGCTCCAATGCGTCGATCAAGATCCTGGTAACGCTCCAGGCCTTCTTGCTTCAGCTGGTTCACTTGATTCTGCAGAACCTCAATCGTGCCTTGTTGCTGGGACAATTGATCCTGCATACGTTGCAGCTGGTTGAACAGTTCGCCCTGTGCCGAGGGGGGCGGACGTAGCCGCCCCCAGCATAGGCGCCGTTCGTGCCATAACCCGCTGGCGGATAACTGCTCCCGCTATTGTTATAGCCAGAGTTGCTATCTTCCACAGGAACCGCAGCCCACACCGCAAGCGGTGCGAGGCTGAGAGCCAATACAGTTAGAGCACGACGGCACGTTCGCATGACGAATTACTTACGCAGTTCGACGCGACGGTTTTGAGCCCAGGACTGCTCGTCGTGGCCAGTAGCAACTGGACGCTCTTTACCGTAGGAAACCAGTTCCAGTTGGCCTGGAGCAACACCTTGCAGTACCAGGTAGCGCTGAACGGCTTTCGCACGACGCTCGCCCAGTGCCATGTTGTACTCACGAGTACCACGTTCGTCAGTGTTACCTTCCAGAACAACGCGAGCGCCGTTAGCTTTCAGGTCCTTCGCGTGAACGTCCAGAGCGCGCATGGCTTCTGGCTTCAGGTCCGAACTGTCGTATTCGAAGTAGAAAGTGGTGATAGCGCGCAGAGCAGCTTCTTCGCTCAGGGAGCCGTCAACAGCACCAGTGTTAGCGCCGTAACCAGCGTTTGGATCAACAGCTGCGCCTTCACCGGCATTGTCGCCGCCTTTAGACGAGCAACCAACGGCTACGGACAGAGCCAGAGCCAGAGCAGCAAACTTACCAAACTTCAGCATTTCCATCGTGAAACTCCTAATGAACCCCAGTGTGTTAAGCAAATCTTGTAGCGCCGCGTCAGTTCAGGTAAGGGGACCAGGATGGTTCTCTGACTTCGCCTTGAGCGGTAGGAAGTGGGAGCCTTACGCGTCCATTAATGGACACGAGCATCAAGACTCCCCGGCCCTGCTGGCGGGTGGCGTAGATTACCATGGTGCCGTTGGGCGCAACAGTGGCTGACTCATCAAGGTTGGTATCTGTAAGGATTTTTACTGTTCCACGCTGCAAATCCTGGGCCGCAACCCGGAAATTAGTGAAACCATCCTGACGGTGAATCATCACCAACGTCTTTTCATCAGCCGAAAGCTTAGGGTTGGCGTTGTAGTTACCAATAAAGGTCACGCGTTCCGCGCCACCGCCACCCACGCTTGTTTTATAAATCTGTGGCTTGCCGCCCCGGTCGGAGGTGAAGTAGATGGTCGAACCATCCTTACCCCAGAACGGCTCGGTGTTGATGCCTGGGCCGCTGGTAACACGGCTGATCTGGCGCGAAGCCATGTTCATCACGTAGATATCAGGGTTACCGTCTTTAGACAGCACGAATGCCAGGCGCGAACCATCCGGCGACCAGGCTGGTGCACCGTTGAGGCCTTCGAAGTTGGTGATCTGCTCACGACGGCCAGTATCGATGTGCTGGACGAAGATGCGCGGACGCTTCTGCTCAAAGGATACGTAGGCAATACGCTTGCCGTCCGGCGCAAAAACGCGGCGACAGGATTGGCTCGCGCGATTGCAGCAAAGTTACAGCCCGTGCACCGTCATAGTCCGAACGCTGCAAAGTGTAACGAGTATTGTCTACGGAGAAACGCTCAGCCGTTACGTACAACAGACGCGTCGAGAAAGCACCCTTGATACCGGTGAGCTTTTCAAACGATTGGTCCGAGATGTAGTGGGCCATGTCGCGCAGCTGTTCGGCGGTGCCCGATACGCTGCCGGTCAGGACCTGCTGCTCGGTGGCCACGTTGAACAACGTGTACTGGATCTGCAGGCGACCGCCGGCCGGCACGATATTGCCGACCATCAGGTACTGGGCGCCAACGGCCTTCCAGTCACGGAACACAACTTCGCTGGCCTGGTTCGGCTGGCTGATCATGTTGCCTTTCGGAATCGGCGCGTAGTAGCCGGAGTTGCGCAGGTCGTCACTGACGATCTGGGCCATGTCGTCCGGCAGCACGCTGCCGCCCTGCCAACCGAACGGTACTACCGCGATCGGGGTAGCCCGATCACTACCGCTGGTGACCAGGATGTTCTTTTCATCCGCCGCCGCTATCCCTGCCATACAGCAAATAACGACAAGCATTCCTCGAAGAAGGTTTCTCACAAGGCTAGATCCTCAGGTGTGAATGTCATCTTGAATGAACGATAGGGAGCGAAGTCGCTTGGTTTCATTCCCTGCATCTCGGTCAACCGGCCAATGTTCTTGACCGCGGCAACCGCCGAACTGTCGAACGAACCGTCACCACTGGACTTGGACACGCTGACCGAAGTCACCGTACCGTCCGGCAACATGCCGATCTGCAGCACTACTGTCATGCCTTTGCGTGCCGAAGGTGGACGTGTCCAGCCCTCTGCTGCCCGCGCCCGGATCAGGTCGTCGAAACTGCCCGCGACTTCATCACCACGTTCATCGGCCAAGGCCTGCTGACGCTGCGGCGTGTCGGAGAGCAAATCTGCCAAGGCCTGGGCCTTTTTCTCTTCGGCGGATTTACGCGCTGCTTCCTGGGCCTTTTTCTTCTGGGCGTCGGCGGCAGCTTTCTTCTTCGCGTCGTCGGCGACTTTCTTCTTCGCCTCGTCTGCTTCAGCTTTTTTCTTGGCGTCTTCGGCGGCTTTCTTCTTCGCGTCTTCGACAATCTTTTTTCTTGGCGTCTTCAGCGGCCTGTTTCTTGGCCTCTTCTTCAGCCGCTTTTTTGGCTTCTTCTTCAGACTTCTTCTTGGCTATATCAGCCAATTGTTTCTCTTCGGCTTTTTTAGCTTCGGCAGCTTTCTCGGCTTTCTTGGCTTCATCAGCCTTTTTCGCCTCGTCGGCCTTCTTCGCTTCGTCAGCCTTTTTCGATTCCTCGGCCTTTTGAGCCGCCTCTTCTTTCTTTTGTTCCGCAGCAGCCTTCACCGCTTCCTGCTCGACCTTCTTCTGTTCCATCTGCTCGACTTCAGTCTGGCGCGCAGCCGACTTCTGAGCCTCACCCGCAATCTTCTGATTGGTCTGGGTGGTGGCCTGACTTTTCGATTTCAGCTGATACAGGGTCGCCTGCACGATCGGCTTGGCTGGCGGCAAGTCCGGGGTCATGGCAAAGCTGACGAACAGCATGCCAAACACCAGGACGTGCAGGGCAATTGCCCAAACGCTAGGCCAGAAGTAGCTTTCCGAGGCGGACGGCTCTCGCTGTTGCTGCATCAGGGCGCCTCGGTAATCAAGCCAACGTTACCGACGCCGGCCTTCTGCAGCCCGCCCATGGCACCCATGACGGAGCCGTAGTCGACCGCCTTGTCACCACGGATGAAGACTTGGGTGTGCTTGCCGCCTTCGTTGCCCGAGCGAATGATCTTGGTCACGGCATCAGTCATCGCCGGCAAGGTCAGGGCCTTGTCCTGCTGCTTCTGAGTGTCGACTTCGCTGCCAAGGTTCCAGTAATAGGTCTTGTCGGACTTGATCGAAATGGTCAGCACCTGGGTGTTGTTGTCCTGGGGCAAGGCTTCGCTGGAAACCTTGGGCAGATCAACCTTTACACCCTGGTTGAGCATCGGCGCGGTCACCATGAAGATAACCAGCAGCACCAGCATCACGTCGATGTAAGGCACTACGTTCATCTCGGCGACCGGCTTGCGCTTGGTTCGAGCTCGAGTGATTAAAGCCATCGGGGAGTACCTGCTTATTCTTCGCTGGTGTGCACTTTACGGTGCAGGATCGCCTGGAATTCATCGGCGAAGGTGTAGTAACGGCCAATCAGGTTTTCGCCGCGAGCGGCAAAACGGTTGTAGGCGATTACTGCCGGGATAGCAGCGAACAGGCCGATCGCGGTGGCGATCAGGGCTTCGGCGATACCCGGGGCCACGGTGGCCAGGGTCGCTTGCTGGGCCTGGGCCAGGCCGCGGAAGGAGTTCATGATGCCCCATACGGTACCGAACAGACCGATGTACGGGCTCACGGAACCAACGGTGGCGAGGAACGGCAGGCTCTGCTCCAGTTTTTCTTCTTCACGGGAGATGGCAACGCGCATGGCACGGGCCACGCCTTCCATCACCGCTTCCGGGTCAACGCCTGGCTGCTGGCGCAGACGGGAGAATTCCTTGAAGCCAGCGCGGAAGATCTGCTCGACGCCCGAATCCGGGTCCGGGTTGCTGCCGGCCTGACGGTACAGCTTGGAAAGGTCGATACCCGACCAGAAGCGCTCTTCAAAGCTCTCCAGGGCACGTCGACCGGCACGCAGCAGGTTGCTGCGCTGAAAAATCATGACCCAAGAGGTAACCGATGCGGCTACCAGGGTCAGCATGACCAGTTGAACCACAACACTGGCATTGCTGACCAGGCTCCACATGGAGGAATGGTCGACGACGGTAGGTTCCACGCTAAATCTCCTGCTTTGATTGTTTACCCGCGCCGCTTACGTCGGCAAAGGCCGCACGTAGAGCTTCGGGAATGGCCCGGGGTTTCAAACTATTGGTGCGCACACAGGCCACCAGGAACTGCCCCTCACAGAGCAGCGTTGCATCCGTTGCCCGCCTGACCTGCTGTTTAAAGCGCAGGCTGACACGGTTCAATTCGATTACTTCAGCGCTTACCAACAACTCGTCGTCCAGCCGCGCCGGCGCGTGGTAGCGCGCCTCGCTGGAGTGCACGACGAATAACAGGTCCTCCCTGCCAACTCGGACTGGGCAAAGCCCAGCTCCCGTAGCCGCTCGGTTCGAGCCCGCTCCATGAACTTGAGGTAATTGACGTAATACACGATGCCGCCGGCATCGGTGTCCTCGTAATAAACGCGACAGCGATGTGCGAACGACTGATCCCCGTTTTGCGCGCGCATACTCTAGTGCTTACTCCTCAGGTTGCCAATTGGCTGGGCAACTGTTTTTTCATTCTCGAGAATACTTCGAGTGACTGAATGACGACGCCAGCCACTAGGACAGCACAAACTCCAGATAAATCGACTGGCGTGACCTTTTTAATCGTCCACTGCATCGAGGAATTCGTCTACCACGGGCATCTCACCCAATCGTGACGGAATGTTTAACCCGAAGTGCAGATAGGCATGGCGCGTCACCACCCGCCCCCGTGGCGTGCGCATGATGTAGCCCTGCTGGATCAGGTACGGTTCCAGCACATCCTCGATGGTATGGCGCTCCTCGCTGATGGCCGCCGCGAGGCTGTCGACGCCCACCGGGCCGCCGTCGAACTTCTCGATCATGGTCAAGAGTAGACGTCGATCCTGGTGATCGAAGCCATGCTCGTCCACATCCAGCAGGTTCAGCGCCAGGTCGGCCACGGCCTTGGTGATATGCCCCTTGGCCCGCACTTCGGCAAAATCGCGTACACGACGCAGCAGGCGGTTGGCGATTCGCGGCGTGCCACGGGCCCGACGGGCGATTTCAAATGCGCCTTCCGGGTCCAGGGGCAAGCCGAGAATGCTCGCCGTACGGCTGACGATGGTCGCCAAGTCTGCGGTGCTATAAAACTCTAGACGTTGAACGATGCCGAAACGGTCTCGCAACGGGTTGGTCAACATGCCGGCGCGAGTGGTGGCACCCACCAGGGTGAACGGTGGCAGGTCGAGCTTGATCGAGCGCGCCGCCGGGCCTTCGCCAATCATGATGTCGAGCTGAAAGTCTTCCATCGCCGGGTACAGCACTTCCTCGACGATCGGCGACAACCGGTGAATCTCGTCGATAAACAGCACGTCATGCGGTTCAAGGTTGGTCAGCAGTGCCGCCAGGTCGCCTGGCCGCTCCAGCACTGGGCCGGAGGTGGACTTGATCGACACGCCCATTTCCTGGGCAATGATGTTGGCCAGGGTAGTTTTACCCAGCCCCGGCGGGCCGAAGATCAGGGTGTGATCAAGGGATTCACTGCGCCCGCGCGCGGCCTGGATAAACAGCTCCATCTGCTCGCGCACGGTAGGTTGACCGATATATTCAGCCAGGCTCAGGGGCCGGATGGCGCGGTCCTGGACTTCTTCACGGTCGCGCGGGCCGGTGGCCGCGATCAGACGATCTGCTTCAATCACTTAAATCATTCCCTTCAGGGCACGGCGGATCATGTCTTCACTGCTCAGGTTCTTGTCCTTGATGGCCGACACGGCCTTGCTGGCCTCCTGCGGCTTGTAGCCCAGGGAGATCAGCGCGCTGACAGCGTCGCTTTCGGCACTGGCGACCTGGCCGGCCGGCATGTCTGGCTGGTTCGGCACCAGCGCGAACATGCTCGGTACAACTTCCCAGGCCTTGAAGCGGTCCTTGAGTTCCACCAGCAGACGTTCGGCGGTTTTCTTGCCGACACCCGGCACCTTGGTCAGTGCCGACGTATCCTGGGCCGACACGGCACGCACCAGCTCGTCCACTTCCAGGCTCGACATCAGCGCCAGTGCCAGTTTCGGCCCCACGCCATTCAAGCGGATCAGTTCACGAAAGAAGTCACGGTCGCGCTTGCCAATGAAACCATAGAGCAATTGCGCATCTTCGCGCACCACCAGATGGGTGTGCAGCGTAATCGGCTCGCCGACAGACGGCAGGCGATACAGGGTGGTCATGGGCACTTCCAGCTCATACCCCAACCCATTTACATCCAGAATCAGGTGCGGCGGCTGTTTCTCAGCCAGGGTGCCGCGCAAGCGTCCAATCACGGTTCAAATCCTTAAAGCTTGAGGGCCAGCCAAAGGCCTGACCGGGAAACACGATTGCGCTGATGCTATCAGAGACGCAGCCGCCCGCCACGACTGCGTGCCGTACCCAGACCGTGGGGCAGCAGACTGGAACGGGTGTGCGCATGGCAAATGGCAATGGCCAGAGCGTCGGACGCGTCAATCTGTGGTTTTGAGGTGAGCTTGAGCATGTGCATGACCATCATCTGCACCTGCTCCTTGTTGGCGGCGCCAGTACCGACCACGGCCTGCTTGACCTGGGTCGCGGTGTACTCGGCGATTTCCATGCCCTCCTCCGCGCCCGCGACGATAGCAGCGCCCCGGGCCTGGCCAAGCTTCAGCGCCGAATCGGCGTTTTTGGCCATGAACACCTTTTCGATGCCCATGGTGATCGGCCCGTAGGTCTGGATCACTTCACGCACGCCGCGATAGACGATCTGCAAGCGCTCGGCCAGCTCGCCCGCACCGGTGCGGATGCAACCCGAGGCTACGTAGATGCAGCCGCGTGGGGTCTGCTGCACCACGCCAAAACCGGTGATGCGCGAACCGGGGTCGATACCTAGGATTAAAGTCATAACGCCTGCGGTTTTGTGGATACGCAAAGACCCATGTGGGAGCCGGGCTTGCCCGCGATTGCGGTGTGTCAGTGAACAAATCTGTATTTGATACACCGCAATCGCAGGCAAGCCAGCTCCCACATTGGACTTTCATGGATCTTAAGACAGTTGCTCGGCGACGGATTCCGGGATGTCAGCATTCGAATACACGTTCTGCACATCATCCAGGTCCTCAAGCATGTCCAACAGCTTCAGCACCTTCTGCGCGCCATCCAAATCCAGCTCGGCACTGGTGGTTGGCAGCATCACGATTTCTGCGTCGGTGCCTTTGAAACCAGCGGCTTCCAGCGCATTACGCACCGCGTAGAAACTGCCAAACGAGGTGAACACGTCGATGGAGCCATCTTCGTTGGTCACCACGTCATCGGCGTCCGCTTCCATCGCGGCTTCGATCAGCGCGTCTTCATCCACACCCGGCGCAAAGGAGATCTGCCCCTTGCGCTCGAACAGGTAGGCCACCGAACCATCGGTACCGAGGTTGCCGCCGCACTTGCTGAACGCGTGACGCACAGCGGCTGCGGTGCGGTTGCGGTTGTCGGTCATGCATTCGACCATCACCGCCACGCCGCCTGGGCCGTAGCCTTCGTAGGTCAGTTCGACCATGTCGTCGGTATCGGCAGCACCGGCACCACGGGCCACGGCGCGATCGATGATGTCGCGGCTCATGTTGGCGCCAAGCGCCTTGTCCAGCGCCAGGCGCAGGCGCGGGTTGGAGCCGGGGTCACCACCGCCCTGGCGGGCAGCGACGGTCAGCTCGCGGATCCACTTGGTGAAGATCTTGCCTTTCTTGGCATCCTGTCGCTCTTTGCGGTGCTTGATGTTCGCCCACTTGGAATGGCCAGCCATAACACAACTCCGAAATTCTGTAGAAACCTTATCAATCCCGCCCCAGGCAGGATGCAACCCTTGTAACGCAAAGGCGCATCCGAAGATGCGCCTTTTTAGACTGCGTAAACCTCAGTGCGCTTTCACGCAGTAGCCTTACTCAGCCTTCGGCGTCTCGCGCAGACGAATGTGCAGCTCGCGCAGCGCCTTGGCATCCACCACACCTGGAGCCTGGGTCATGACGTCCGCAGCACTCTGGGTTTTCGGAAGGCGATCACTTCACGGATCGACTGGGCACCGGTCATCAGCATCACCAGACGGTCCAGGCCAAAGGCCAGGCCACCGTGCGGCGGCGCGCCGTACTTCAAGGCGTCGAGCAGGAAGCCGAACTTCTCTTCCTGTTCCGCTTCGTTAATGCCCAGCAGGCGGAAGACCGCTTGCTGCATCTCTTTGCGGTGGATACGGATCGAACCGCCACCCAGCTCAGTGCCGTTAAGCACCATGTCGTAGGCACGGGACAGAGCGCCTGCCGGGTTGGCTTCCAGCTCGGCCGGCGAGCACTTCGGTGCGGTGAACGGGTGGTGCAAGGCGCTGAAGCTGCCGTCGTCGTTCTCTTCGAACATCGGGAAGTCAACGACCCACATCGGGGCCCATTCGCAGGTCAGCAGGTTCAGGTCGTGACCGAGCTTGATGCGCAGCGCGCCCAAGGCTTCGCTGACGATCTTGGCCTTGTCGGCACCGAAGAACACAATGTCGCCGTCAACCGCACCAACGCGATCGAGGATCGCGTTCAGGTTGTCCAGCGGAATGTTTTTCACGATCGGCGATTGCAGACCGTCAACACCATTGGCGCGCTCGTTGACCTTGATGTACGCCAGGCCCTTGGCACCGTAGATGCCAACGAACTTGGTGTAGTCGTCGATCTGCTTGCGCGGCATGCTTGCGCCGCCAGGCACGCGCAGGGCGGCAATGCGGCATTTAGGGTCGTTGGCCGGGCCGCTGAACACCTTGAAGTCGACTTCTTTCAGTTGATCGGCCACGTCCACCAGTTCCAGCGGGTTACGCAGGTCTGGCTTGTCGGAACCGTAGCGGCGCATGGCCTCTTCGAAGGTCATGTGCGGGAAATCGCCGAACTCCAGGTCCAGCACTTCCTTGAACAGGTTGCGGATCATTTGTTCGGTCAGGCCCATGATCTCTTTTTCATCGAGGAAGCTGGTCTCGATGTCGATCTGGGTGAATTCCGGCTGGCGGTCAGCGCGCAGGTCTTCGTCGCGGAAGCACTTGGCGATCTGGTAGTAGCGGTCGAAGCCAGCCACCATCAGCAGTTGCTTGAACAGCTGCGGCGATTGCGGCAAGGCGAAGAAGCTGCCAGCGTGGGTACGGCTCGGCACCAGGTAGTCACGCGCGCCTTCCGGGGTAGCCCGGGTCAGGATCGGCGTTTCTACGTCGAGGAAGCCGTTTTCGTCGAGGAAGCGGCGGATGCTGGTGGTCATGCGCGAACGCAGGCGCAGCTTCTCGGCCATTTCCGGACGACGCAGGTCCAGGAAGCGGTAGCGCAGGCGGGTTTCTTCGCCCACGTCGGAGAATTCGTTGAGTGGGAACGGCGGGGTTTCCGACTCGTTCAGCACTTCCAGTTCATAGCCCAGCACTTCAATGCCGCCGGAGGCCATGTTCTTGTTCACGGCACCGGCCGGACGCAGGCGAACCTTGCCGGTGATCTTCACGACGTATTCGCTGCGCACGCGGTCGGCGGCGGCGAAGCTTTCAGCGCGGTCCGGGTCGAACACCACCTGGGCCAGACCATCACGATCACGGATGTCGAGGAAGATAACCCCGCCGTGGTCGCGGCGACGGTGAACCCATCCGCAAAGGGTGATTTCCTGACCTTCCAGGGTCTCGTTCAGTTGGCCGCAATAGTGGCTGCGCATCATGGTAGTGGTTTCACTTCTCGTAATTCGAAATTCGGTGGAGGCCTGCCTCGTCACCGTACATTAAAGCAGGGGACGGATAATGCAGGAGCCTGCGCGTAGAGTTCAACTCAGTCTGCTTTGTCGCCGCCCGCCAGATTCTTCTTCGAACCTGTCTTGAAATCGGTCTCGTACCAGCCGCTGCCGCTCAGGCGGAAGCCAGGCATGGACAACATCTTCTTGAGCTCCGGGGCCTGACAGGCCGGGCAATCGACCAGCGGCGCTGCGCTGATCTTCTGAATGGCTTCCAACTGATGACCACAGGAAGCACATTGATAGTCGTACATGGGCATGGCGATGTCTCGGCGATCAGAACATTACTGCGCCACGCCTGCTCCGGGACAACCCCGGCACGCGCAGCAAAGCGCGGGATTATATCTGGTAAATCGAGGCAGCGCAGCCGGCTTTCTGCCCGAAGCCTTGCCCACTGGGACGATGGGCCGGCTCCGGGGCCATTTGATGGTTCAGGGCTCAACACAGCCCTTGAGTACATGCTCCACGCACACCACCCTGACCAACCCGCTGAAGTTCTTCACTCCCCCATAACGCAAGTGCACCTCCCGATCGACGTAAGACAACAACGCACTGACAGAGCAGGCATTGATCCTGGCTATTTCCGTGAGGATATTCCAATAGATCTGCTCCAGCCGCAGGCATGTCGAAAACCCATTGAGCCTGACCGATCGGGACAATGGCCTGGCCAGCCCCATGTCGAAACCCTTCACAAAAGGATCGACTTTAATTTTATGAAAACCAGCGGTTTCCATGACCCCATTACCTTCTCCACGCGACATACACCTGACACTCCATTGCCAAACAGCAGCCCATGGGCTCTCCCATGGGGCGATGGCCCTATAAAACAGCAGGCGCAAGGAAGCGGCCAGAAGACGGGGAGTTGATAGTCGTAGGACAACGCCAGGAAATGCGTGGAAACAAGCGAGCGGCGCCAGGACGGCGCCACTGCGGGTTGACGATTATTTGTTTTCGAGGAGGGAACGCAGCATCCACGCGGTTTTTTCGTGAACCTGCATACGCTGGGTCAGCAGGTCGGCGGTCGGCTCATCACTGACTTTATCGAGCAATGGGAAAATACCGCGCGCAGTGCGAGTGACCGCTTCCTGGCCGGCGACCAGTTGCTGGATCATTTCTTCGGCACTGGGCACACCCTCCTCCTCTTTGATGGAGGAAAGACGCGCATAGATCGAATAGGCACCCGGCGCCGGGAAGCCCAGGGCACGGATGCGCTCGGCAATGGAATCCACCGCCAGCGCCAGTTCGTTGTACTGCTCTTCAAACATCAAGTGCAGCGTACGAAACATGGGGCCCGTAACGTTCCAATGAAAGTTGTGGGTCTTCAGATACAGTACGTAGGTATCGGACAGCAGTCGCGAAAGCCCATCGACGATGGATTTACGATCTTCTTCACTGATACCAATATCGATTGCCATGTTTTTCCCCTTCAATTGAGAGCATTCATTGATCAGGTGCAGGACCACTCTAGCAAGAGTGCCGGTAACGTGCCGTTCTATACACCCAGGCGATGTGCGGCAAATTGCCCTGGCGCTATCCGCCAGGCATTGCAGGACAAGCCTTAGGACGGCATAGGAAATTTCCTCAAAAAACACTCAAAACGCCTGCACCTCTCTAGGACAAGCGTTTGGCGCAGAAATGCCCACCCCCTTGCAACCCCCGCAAATGCTTGATTTGAGTAGGCACAGCCTTTGCTGTTAAATAGGCGGCGTGTCGCTGCAGTTCATTTCTGCAGCAGCGACATAGGCTGATACCCGCGCACGTGCCCAACGCCTCCCATAGTTCAGAAGCGAACCGTGCCAGTCAGCTCTTCCTCGTGATCCGTCTTAACGTGAGTTAATCAAAATGTTGAAAATCGTCCACCTGCTAACGGGCGTTGCAGCTTTGCTGCTGTCCTTTATACCGAGCTTGCAACAGGGAAGCCCTCCCTACCTGGAACAACACGACGCTCTGTACCTGGCCTTGTTCGGCCTTCTTAACCTGACGCTGGCACCGGTCATTCCTTACTGGAACAAAGGCACACGTCATCAACTGCAAAACCTGGTCAGCGCGCTGCTGGTTCTGACCGTTGTTGTACAAACCCTCACCCTCCTGGCGCCCATGCCTGAAGTCGGTGGCCACCCGGCCATTCTGCTTAGCCTGGTGATTGCTGTGGTCGCCATCGTTCTTCACCTGGCCATCAGCTTCTACCGTTCGTCCCCTGCGGCCTCGTCGCAAACCTACGACATGACCAATCGGGATACCGGTACCGTCAAGTGGTTCAACACATCCAAAGGCTTCGGCTTTATTTCCCGTGATTCGGGCGACGATATCTTCGTCCACTTCCGGGCCATTCGCGGCGAAGGCCATCGCGTCCTGGTGGAAGGCCAGCGCGTGGAGTTTTCCGTGATGAATCGCGACAAAGGCCTACAGGCAGAAGACGTGATAGCTGCACTGCCGCGTCGCTGATCCCAGCCTTCGCAGTAAAACCGCGATCCAGCGTTGACTGGATCGCGGTTTTTATTGCACTCGCATTCATCAGTAGTGCGGAGGCGGCGCTTCTTCTTCCGACGTTTCGAACTGCCCACCCATCTCTTCCTGGCGCTTGAGCAACGCGGTCATCTGCAACTGCAAGCGCTCAACGGCCCGTTGCTGGGCCACCAGAATGTCATTGAGGGTCTCAATGGTGTCGTCTTGAAAGGCCAAGCGGCTTTCCAGGTCGGTTACACGGTCTTGCAAATCCATAATTCAGCCCTGGGTAAACGTGAAGTCGGCGGGCAACAGTTCGCGCAGACGTGCACGGATAGCCTCCACCTGTGCGTCGCTATAAGGCTTGGCCGGGTGCTTGCCCCACACCGGCGCAGGCCAGGCGGCGTCGTCACGTTTGCGCACGATGACGTGCACGTGAAGCTGGCTGACCACGTTGCCCAAGGCGCCGATATTCATTTTATCGGCCGCGAGGCCTTCATTCAGCAACTGCGCCAAGGCGGTCGTTTCCTGCCACAGCCGCTGTTGGTCGGCGACACCCAGCTGAAACACTTCGCTGATACCGTCGATGCGCGGTACCAGGATGAACCAGGGGTAGTTCGAATCATTGGACAACAGCAGGCGGCTCAGGGGAAATCCCCGATGACCAGTGTGTCTTGTTGAAGGCGTTGATCTAAAGCGAACACCGCAGGCACTCCGTTCGGCAGGTCAGGTTCAAGGCTGCAGCATACCTGCGATTGGCTGACGCTTCACGCAGACCCCATGTGCGTCCATGGAGAACGGTGCAAAAAAAACGCACCATTTCGAGACAGGCGGTTTTTTCGTCTACGCTGAAAGACCAATCCCCCTGCCATCAATCAGGTACCGACAAAAATACAAGCATAAGAACCCCGATACAGAGGCCTCTCGAAACAAGGCACTAAGCCACCATCGAGACCTGCGGCACATTATGGGCATGCACCAAAATGACCCACTTGCGCCTCAAAGAGATCCGCCGATTACCCACTGAATGGGGTGAACGGGTAACGTTTTTCCAAGGATCAGGATTTATGCACAACCGATCAGGCACACAACACGCACGTCAAGGCCTAACCAATCGGCGTAAAAACCCCGTGCTTATGCGGTTTTCATCAAACCGTAACGGTTTTCACGAAAAATGACATTCGGTTACCGATTTGGGCGCGCTTGTTGCATTCATCCCCACATCGTCGGCAACGGCACCTAAACGGAAGCGGGTGTTTCGCGATGAAAAACAACAGCGGTTCAATGCGTGCCAAGGAAGATTTTAAACCTTTGAAAGTGATGCCCAAGGTGCTCTTTTAATGGTTTAAAACAGTATTGAAGTTGTCAGCCTCGTTACAGTGAGGCTGTGGAATTGCGACATGGACATAGCAATTTACGACTGGCTCGTAAAGAAGCTGAAAGGAAAGTTGGGCAAGTATCGCCAATATTGTCAGCGTGATATAACTTTGCGCCGACACAAAAGAAAGAGCCGCCCAGACAAAAATATAGGTGGGACGGCAGTACTCTTCCTAAAACCAAAGGAGCAAATCACGATGCGCGTGATGAAGTGGAGCATGATCGCCCTGGCTGTTTCAGCAGGCACCTCGCAGTTCGCAATGGCGTCCGCCCAGGATGATTCCAAGGGTTTTGTGGACGACAGCACTTTCAGTATCAATACCCGTGCGCTGTATTTCAGCCGTGACATCCGTAACGAACCCGCTAGCGGTTACGGTACCGTCAACGGTAAGAGAAAGAGCCGCTCCGAAGAAACCGGCCTGGGCTTTAACGCCCTCTATCAGTCGGGCTTTACCCAAGGCACCATTGGCGTTGGTGTGGATGCTATCGGCCTCCTGGGCTTGAAACTCGACAGCGGCAAGGGCCGTGCAGGTACCGGTCTGTTCCCTAATGGCTCAGATGGTCGCGCACAAGACGATTACTCCAAAGGCGGCGCTGCGGTTAAATTCCGCATCTCCAACACCGTGCTGAAGGTGGGTGATCAATACACCACCGCCCCAGTATTTGCCTCCGATGACAGCCGCTTGCTGCCGGAACTGCCGCAAGGCATCTCCATCACCAGCAACGAAATCAAAGACCTGAAACTTGAAGCGGGTCACTTCACTTCGATCGTTGCCCAGGACCACACCTACAAAGACAGTATCTCCAGCTACGAACCTATCACGGAGCGTGGGCTGCGAGACGCGAACTTCGTCGGCGGCGTTTATTCCTGGACTCCAGAGTTCACCACCAGCCTCTACTACTCCAAAGTGGAAGACTACTGGAAAAAACTCTACGCCAACGTGAACTGGACCCACGCGCTCAGTGATGACCAATCCTTGGCCGTTGACTTCAACATCTACAGCACCAAGAGCGACGGCGCAGGCCTGCAACGCGCAGAAAAAGACAACACCACCAAGCTCGACAACCGTGCATTCAGCTTGCAAGGTGCGTACACCATCGGCGCGCACACCTTCACCCTGGCAGCACAGAAGGTTAGCGGTGACGGCGACTACGGTTACGGCGTAGACGGCGGCGGCACAATCTTCCTGGCCAACTCTGTCGCTCGTTCCGACTTCAACGCCGAAGGCGAGAAATCGTTCCAGGCTCGCTACGACATCAACATGGCGACCTTTGGCGTTCCTGGCCTGAGCTTCATGACTCGTTACATTACCGGTAGCGGCGCTGATACTGGCGTTACCAACAACGGTAAAGAGTGGGAACGCGACATCGAAGCCAAATACGTGATCCAGAGCGGTCCAGCCAAAGACCTGAGCCTGCGCGTACGTCAAGCGACCTATCGTTCGTCTGACGGCGTTTACTACGGTTCGGCTTCCTTGGACGAACTGCGCCTGATCGCGCAATACCCGCTGAACATCCTGTAATTGATCGTTTGATTACAATGATGACTTAAGGCTTAGGCCTTAAATAAAAGCCGCCCCCTTGCAACAAGGGGGCGGCTTTTTATTTCAGTATTGTTTCAGTCGAAAAATAACTAGCAAGCTAACTAACGACATTAAACACGTTGCACCGAACCTGACTCATCAGCCAAGTTCGGCGCTGTTTACTTGCGACTACTTCGCCGCTGTTTCCTGCATTACGCGAATAACCCGCTGCGGAAATGGAATATCAATCCCCGCTGCTTTCAAACGATCCCGCGCCAGTTCATTGAGCATAAACACGACATCCCAATAATCCGGAGTCTTGGTCCAGCAACGCAGGGAAACAGTAATAGAGCTGTCGCCCAGCGTCGAAACTACCGCCGCAGGTGCCGGGTCAGCCAGTACACGTGGATCCTTTGCCAGCTCCAGCAATACTTCACGGGCTTTCTGCAGGTCGGCCTCGTAGTCCACGCCTACGTCAAACACCACCTTGCGGGTGGGTTGGCGGTTGGTGTTGGTGATGAGGCCGTTGGACAGGCTGCCGTTTGGAATGATCACCGTCTTGTTGTCGCCGGTGCGCAACACGGTGTGGAAGATCTGGATGCTGTCGACCGTACCCGACGTGCCTTGAGCCTCGATCCAATCACCGATGCGGAACGGGCGGAACAACAGAATCAGTACACCACCCGCGAAATTCGCCAGGCTGCCTTGCAACGCCAAGCCAATGGCCAAGGTGGCGGCGCCGATTGCGGCAACGAACGAGGTGGTTGCCACGCCGATCATCGAGGCCACGTTGACCACCAGCATGACTTTCAACGCGATGTTCGCCAGGCTGGTGATGAAGTGTTGCAGCGCCAGGTCCGCATTACGCAGAGCCAGCAAACGCCCCACGCGGTGGGTCAATACGTTGATCAACCACCAACCAATGGCCAGCGTCAGGATGGCCAGCAAAAACCGGCTGCCATATTCCATGATCATCGGGATCCAAGACTGTGAGGTCGTGATCAAGTGATCCACTTCAGCGTTCAAATCCATCTACATTCTCCTGTCGAGCGGATGTTCGGTATTTTCTAGTGCCCAAAATGCAATTGAGCCCCGTAGGGCTCAATCGTTGGCGCAGGCTCTGGGGCGTGGGACGTCAAAAACGTGCTCAGGTTCCCCAAATGGCCATCAGTCGCGGAAGTTATTGAACTGCAGCGGCATGTCGAAGGTCTTGGCACGCAAGGCAGCAATCGCCTCTTGCAGGTCATCACGCTTCTTGCCGGTAACCCGAACCTGCTCACCCTGGATGGCCGCCTGGACTTTCAGCTTGGCATCCTTGATATGGGCGACTATTTTCTTGGCCAGCTCCTTGTCGATGCCTTCCTTGAGCACGGCTTCCTGCTTCATCAGCTTGCCCGAAGCGTAGGCGTCCTTGATTTCAAGGCACTGCGCGTCGATCTTGCGCTTGACCAGCGACAGCTTGAGGATCTCGATCATCGCTTCCAGCTGGAAATCGGCTTCAGCGGTCAGGTTGACGGTCAGTTCCTTTTCCTTGAATTCGAAGCTGCCCTTGCCTTTCAAGTCATAGCGACGGTCCAGTTCCTTGACGGCGTTCTCGACGGCGTTGGTGACTTCGTGTTTGTCCAGTTCGGATACCACGTCGAACGAAGGCATGTCATTTCTCCAATATAAGGGGCGGGCTCAGTAGAGATGGAGCGCGCCCGAGCTAAAATGCCGAGGCATTATAGCGGTTCTTTCGTCCCGTTCACTGCGGGCAGCCTTACGGAGCACAAACTGATGTCGACCACCTGGCACATTCTCGGCGCAGGCAGCCTGGGCACACTCTGGGCTGCGCGCCTGGCCCGTGCCGGCGTGCCCGTGCGGTTGATTCTGCGCGATGAGGCACGCCTGGCCAGTTATCAGGCGGCACAAGGCCTGACGCTGGTGGAACAAGGTGTGGCGCACACTTATCCGGTAATCGGCGAAACGCCCGACAGCCCGCAGCCAATCCGTCGCCTGCTGGTGGCGTGCAAAGCCTACGATGCCGAAAACGCGGTTGCACAGCTGCAACACCGATTGGCGCCAGACGCCGAACTGATCCTGCTGCAAAACGGCCTTGGCAGCCAGGACGCGGTGGCCGCACAACTGCCCCAGGCTCGCTGCATCTATGCGTCCAGTACCGAGGGTGCATTTCGCGACGGCGATTGGCGCGTAGTCTTTGCCGGCCATGGCTACACCTGGCTGGGGGACGCGAGCCACCCTACGCCGCCCTTGTGGCTGGACGACCTGGAAGCCGCCGGTATCCCCCACGAATGGAGCACCGATATCCTGACGCGCCTGTGGCGCAAGCTGGCGCTCAATTGCGCGATCAACCCACTGACCGTGCTGTATCAATGCCGCAACGGCGAACTGCAGTCCCATCAATGCGAAGTCGCCACGCTGTGCGCCGAACTCGCCGAACTCTTGGAGTGTTGCGGCCAACCCGCCGCCGCCGTGGACCTGCAGCAAGAAGTAGAACGCGTGATACACGCCACTGCCGCCAATTATTCCTCGATGTACCAGGACGTGGCCAACGCCCGACGCACCGAAATCAGCTACCTATTGGGCTATGCTTGCCAGGCGGCGGCTCGTCACCAGTTGAACCTGCCGCATTTGCAACAGCTGCAGATCCGCCTGGTCGACCAGTTGCTTGCACGCGGATTGCCCCGCGACTGAGCCACGCGCTACCCTGCCCGCCTGTCTATCACCTGGGAAAACCCTGATGCCGCTGCGCCAGCGTCTTGAAAATCTACCGGTAGGGCAGAAACTGCTGGCCGCCCTGCTGGTGTTGTTGACCACCGTATTGCTGGTGGCCAACCTCACTTTTATCAGCGCCGCCTACTGGATATCCCAGGAAAGCATGGCCCCCAGGCCTTGCAGGCCATCGGGCGTCTGGTGTCCAACCCGGCCCTTGCCGTCGAAGCGCTCGAATCGCCGGCCAAAGCCGACGCGCTGCTCAATGAACTGACCAGCTATTCGCCATTGCGCGCCGCCGCCTTGTATGACGGTGAAGGCAACCGCCTGGCGCAAATGCAACACGGCGACCGCCTGCACTTGCCCGACAACTACCGGCATATAGAAGCCTGGCGTCTCACCGAATTTCGCAGCAACCAGGTCATCACCCTCCCCGCGCGGGCCAACCGTCCGGGCACCTGCTACTGGTTGCCAGCAGTGAGTTGCCGGTGGCGTTCTATACCGGCACGTTGACCGCCAGCCTGGGCATCCTGATCTTCAGCGTGTTGCTGTGGCTGATCATCGCCCGCCAGATCAAGCGTCTGATCACCCGGCCCATCCATGAGCTGGAAGAGCTGTCACGCCAAGTCACCCGCGAAGAGAACTACGCCTTGCGCGCCGGCCGTGGCAACCACGATGAAATCGGCAGCCTGGCCGAAGCCTTCAACACCATGCTGTCGCGCATCGAAGCCCGCGAGCAGCAGCTCAAGCGCGCACGGGATGACTCCCAGGCGGCGTACGATCAAGCGCAGGGCTTGGCCGAAGAGACACGCCACACCAACCGCAAGTTGGAACTGGAGGTCCAGGTACGCAGCAAGATCGAGAAAAAACTCACCGGCTTTCAGAACTACCTGAACAGCATCATCGACTCGATGCCCTCGGCGCTGATCGCGCTGGATGAACAGCTCTACGTTACCCAATGGAACCAGGAAGCCAGCGCGCTCTCCGGCACTCGCCTGGACGAAGCCTTGAACCAGCCGATCTACCTGGCGTTCCAGCCGCTCAAGCCTTACCTGCCGCAGATCCGCGCCACCGTAGAGCAACACACCGTGGAACGCATTGAGCGCGTCACCTGGACCAAAGACGACGAACCCAAGCATTACGCCCTGACGTTTTACCCGCTGATGGGCGGTGCCGGGCGCGGCGTGGTGATCCGGATCGATGACATCACCCAGCGCCTGTCCCTGGAAGAAATGATGGTGCAGTCGGAGAAAATGCTCTCGGTGGGCGGGCTTGCCGCTGGCATGGCCCACGAGATCAACAACCCGCTGGGCGCGATCCTGCATAACGTGCAGAACATCCGACGCCGTCTGTCGCCCGACTTGCCGAAGAACCTGGAACACGCCGAACAGGCGGGCATCGAACTGGAAACCGTCAACCGTTACCTGCAAAGCCGCGAAGTCCCGCAACTGCTGGACGGCATTCAACAGGCCGGGGCACGGGCAGCGAAGATAGTCACCCACATGCTCAGCTTCAGCCGCCGCAGCAACCGGCAGATGGCCCCTGCGACTTGCCGGCGTTGATCGACCAGGCAGTGGAAATCGCCGGTAACGACTTCGACTTGGCCATCGGTTTCGACTTCAAGGGCCAGGCGATCATTCGCCAGTTCGACCCATTAATTGGGGCCGGTGCCAGGCACCGCCAACGAGCTGGAACAGGTGCTGCTCAACCTGCTGAAAAACGCCGCCCAGGCCATTCACCTGCGCGAAGACGACAGCGAGCCCGGGCGCATCATCCTGCGCACGCGCCTCAACCCGCCGTGGGCCGAGATCCAGGTGGAAGACAACGGCATCGGCATGAGTGAAAACGTGCGCAAACGTACCTTCGAGCCCTTCTTCACCACCAAGGAAATCGGCCAGGGCACGGGCTTGGGTCTATCGGTGTCGTACTTCATCATTACCAACAACCACAAGGGCCAGATGGAAGTGCACTCCACCCTCGGCCAAGGCACCTGCTTCACGCTACGCCTGCCCTTGGCAGGAAGCCAACTGCCACCTTACGAACTCACCCAACTGGAGCAATGACCATGGGCTTTCGCCTGTCGAAGATCTACACCCGCACCGGCGACAAGGGTGAAACCGGCCTCGGCGACGGCCGCCGTGTGCCCAAGGACCACCCGCGGGTGGAGGCGATTGGCGAAGTCGATACGCTGAACAGCCAGTTGGGGTTGTTACTGGCCAATCTGGAAGAACAGAGCGGCCAGCACCCTGAATTGAAAGATGTGATTGAAGTGCTCACGCCGTGCCAGCATCGTTTGTTTGATTTAGGCGGCGAGCTGGCGATGCCGGTATACAAAGCGCTGAACGCAGCCGAGGTGGACCGGCTGGAAGCGGCGATTGACCGCTGGAATGAAGAAGTGGGGTCGCTGGAGAACTTCATCCTGCCCGGTGGCTCGGCGTTGATTGCCCAGGCCCATGTATGCCGCAGCCTGGCGCGCAGTGCAGAGCGACGCTGTCAGCAGTTGAATGCGGTGGAGCCGTTGGAAGGGGTTGGCTTGGCGTATATCAATCGCTTGTCGGATTTGCTGTTTGTGGCGGCGCGGGTGATTGCCAAGCGCCAAGGTGTTGCAGAAGTGTTGTGGCAGGCGGCTGCCAAGCCCCATTGATTATGCAGTGCCTGATCTGACGCCTTCGCGAGCAAGCCCGCTCCCACATTTTGATTTGTGAACACATTCAAAATGTGGGAGCGGGCTTGCTCGCGAAGAGACCAGTCAAAACAACTTCAGACCTCAGGCCAAAACGCCCGAATCCCGGCTACGCCCTGAGCCCCAGCCTCCCAAGCCTTCTCCCGCTCAGCCGGCCCAACCCCACCCAGCAGAAACACCGGTTTACTGAACCCACTGATCAACTGCGCCGCCTGCTCCCAGCCCAAAGGCTGCGCATCCGGGTGAGTCTGGGTCGGCTGCACCGGCGACAGCGTGACGAAATCCACGTCCATCAATTCTGCCAGCGCCAGCTCCTCGGCGTTGTGGCATGACGCCGCTAACCAACGATCCTTGGGCAGCGGCCGACCTTTACTCGCATATTTGCGCAACTGCGCCGAGGTCATGTGCCAGCCGGCGGAAGGAAAATCCCCAGCCATTCGAACGGCCCCTTGAGCATCAACTGGGCCTTGCCGGCACACAGGCCAACCGCGTCCACCGCCAGGTCACGGTACTTGGGGTCGTAACCGTTTGGCGCACGCAGTTGAACCAGCTTGATACCGCCGGCAATGGCTTTCTGGATACCGCGCAACAACGTCGGGGTTTCCAGTTCGCCGGGGTGATCAGGTACTCGGTAGGCAAGCGCGCAGCGGCAACGATAGGGGCATTGGCCGCCGGAAATTCATAGTTGAGCAGGTCCCGAGGGGCCACCCATTCCAATGGCTGCCCTTCGGCGCCATGGGGCTCGCCGGTAAACGCCGAGACTTCCCAGACGTCCAGCAACACCTGTTTGTCCGGGTAGTCATGCTGCACCTTGATCAACGGTCGCGCCGTGGTGACCTGAATGCCCAGCTCTTCCTGCAATTCGCGGGACAGCGCGGTGGCGACCGACTCGTCGGCCTCCACCTTGCCACCGGGAAACTCCCAGAGGCCGCCCTGATGCTGGGTATCGGCACGGCGCGCCAGCAGAATCCTGCCGTCGACACCGCGGATCACCGCTGCTGCTACATGCACTCGTTTCACCGCGCTTATCCTCTTCGCTATCAGGTACGGTATTCCGCGTTGATCTTCACGTACTCGTGTGACAGGTCAGTGGTCCAGATGGTTTCGCTGCACTCACCGCGGCCCAACTCGATACGGATGGTGATTTCTTCCTGCTGCATGACCGCCGAGCCTTGGGCTTCGGTGTAGGTCTCGGCACGCGCGCCACGGCTGGCGATGCACACATCACCAAGGAACACGTCGATCTTGCTCACGTCCAGGTCTGGCACACCGGCACGGCCCACGGCGGCAAGAATGCGGCCCCAGTTCGGGTCGGAGGCGAACAGCGCGGTCTTGATCAGCGGCGAGTGCGCAACGGTGTAACCCACGTCCAGGCATTCCTGGTGGTTGCCACCGCCGTTGACTTCAACAGTGACGAACTTGGTAGCGCCTTCACCATCACGCACGATGGCCTGGGCCACGTCCATGCACACGTCGAACACGGCCTGCTTCAACGCCGCAAACAACGGACCGCTGGCCGAGGTGATTTCCGGCAGGTTGGCCTGGCCGGTAGCGATCAGCATGCAGCAGTCGTTGGTCGAGGTGTCGCCATCGATGGTGATGCGGTTGAACGACTTGTTGGCGCCGTCCAGGATCAGGCTGTGCAGCACGTCACGGGAAACTTTTGCGTCGGTGGCGATGTAGCCGAGCATGGTGGCCATGTTCGGGCGGATCATGCCTGCGCCCTTGCTGATGCCGGTCACGGTGACGGTCACGCCTTCGTGCACGAACTGGCGGCTTGCGCCTTTTGGCAGGGTGTCAGTGGTCATGATGCCGGTGGCGGCGGCGGCCCAGTTATCCACAGACAGATCATCCAGCGCGGCTTGCAGTGCGCCTTCGATCTTCTCGACGGGCAGCGGCTCACCGATCACACCGGTGGAGTACGGCAGCACTTGGCTGGCATCCACGCCGGTCAGTTGGGCCAGCTTGGCGCAGGTACGCGCAGCCGCCACCAGGCCTGGCTCGCCGGTGCCAGCGTTGGCGTTGCCAGTGTTGGTCAGCAGGTAACGGATGTTGCCGGCAACGCGTTGCTTGGCCAGGATCACCGGCGCTGCGCAAAACGCGTTGAGGGTGAACACACCGGCGACGGTCGAGCCTTCGGCACAGCGCATCACCACCACATCCTTGCGCCCTGGGCGCTTGATGCCGGCCGAAGCGATACCGAGTTCAAAACCGGCAACCGGGTGCAATGTGGGCAAAGGACCAAGACCAACAGCCATGAATGCGCTCCTCAACAATTAGATGATGTCTGTGCCGTCGTGATCGACGGTGAAATTAATGGCAAAACGCCGCGACGGCAAAGGCCGGTCGCGGCGCGGGTGTTGCAGCGTCAGGCAAAAATCTTAGTTGATTTCGCCGTGGCAGTGTTTGAACTTCTTGCCCGAACCGCACCAGCACAGTTCGTTGCGGCCCAGCTTCTGGTCATTGCGAACCGGCGTCTGAGCCAAGGCCACATCGACCTCTTCGCCCAATACTTCAGGGGCTTCCAGACCTGGTGCTTCGTCGTGCTGGAACTGCATGCGCGCAGCCAGTGCCTCGGCTTCCTGACGCAGGCGAGCCTCTTCCTCGATCGGGTCTTCGCGACGCACCTGAACGTGGGACAGCACGCGAATCGAATCGCGCTTGATCGAATCCAACAGCTCGGAGAACAGCGTGAACGACTCGCGCTTGTACTCTTGCTTCGGGTTCTTCTGGGCGTAGCCACGCAGATGGATACCGTGACGCAGGTGGTCCATGGTCGACAGGTGGTCTTTCCACAGGTCGTCCAGCACGCGCAGTACGATTTGCTTCTCGAAGGTGCGCAGTGCTTCGGCACTCGCTTGCTCTTCTTTCTCGTTGTACGCGGCCAGCAATTCGGCCATCAGTTTTTCGCGAAGGGTTTCTTCGTACAGGTGGTCGTCTTCGTCCAGCCACTGCTGAACCGGCAAGTCCACACCGAAGTCGCTCTTCAACGCCGCTTCCAGACCGGCTACATCCCACTGCTCAGGCAGGGATTGTGGCGGGATATGTGCGCTGACGGTGGCGTTAAGCACGTCCTGACGGAAATCAGCGATGGTCTCGCCAATGTTGTCAGCGGCCAACAACGTGTTACGCATGTGATAGATCACTTTACGCTGTTCGTTGTTGACGTCATCGAACTCCAGCAGTTGCTTACGAATGTCGAAGTTACGGCCTTCAACCTTGCGCTGTGCCTTCTCGATGGCGTTGGTCACCATGCGGTGCTCAATCGCTTCGCCGGACTGCATGCCCAGGGCCTTCATGAAGTTCTTCACGCGGTCCGAGGCAAATATACGCATCAGGCTGTCTTCCAGAGACAGGTAGAAACGGCTGGAACCGGCGTCACCCTGACGACCGGCACGACCACGCAACTGGTTGTCGATACGGCGCGATTCGTGACGTTCGGACGCGATCACCTGCAAGCCGCCGGATTCCAGCACGGCCTGATGGCGTTTCTGCCAGTCAGCCTTGATCTGGGCGATCTGCTCAGGAGTCGGGTTGTCCAGGGAAGCAACTTCCACTTCCAGTTACCGCCCAACAGGATGTCGGTACCACGACCGGCCATGTTGGTGGCGATGGTCAGTGCGCCTGGGCGACCGGCCTGGGCGATGATCTCGGCTTCTTTTTCGTGGAACTTGGCGTTGAGGACCTTGTGCTCGATGCCTTCCTTGTTGAGCAGGTTCGATACGTGCTCGGAGGTCTCGATGGTAGCGGTACCCACCAGGATCGGACGACCCTGGGCCATGCCGTCCTTGATGTCGTTGATGATTGCCGCGTACTTCTCTTCGGCCGTCAGGAACACCAGGTCGTTGAAGTCTTTACGGGCCAGCGGCTTGTTCGGTGGGATCACCATCACGGCCAGGCTGTAGATCTGGTGGAATTCGAACGCTTCGGTGTCGGCCGTACCGGTCATGCCGGACAGTTTGTTGTACAGACGGAAGTAGTTCTGGAAGGTGGTGGATGCCAACGTCTGGCTTTCGGCCTGGATGTTGAGCACTTCCTTGGCTTCGATGGCCTGGTGCAGGCCTTCGGACAGACGACGACCCGGCATGGTACGGCCGGTGTGTTCGTCAACCAGCACCACTTGGCCGTCCTGGACGATGTATTCAACGTTGCGATGGAACAGCTTGTGGGCACGCAGGCCAGCGTAGACGTGAGTCAGCAGGCCCAGGTTATGCGCCGAGTACAGGCTCTCGCCTTCGGCCAGCAAGCCGATCTGGGTCAGCATGTCTTCGACGAACTGGTGACCGGATTCGTTGAGCTCGACCTGGCGGGTCTTCTCGTCGATGGTGAAGTGACCTTCTTTGGTCACCACGCCTTCCACTTCTTCGATGTGCTGCTCCAGGCGCGGGATCAACTTGTTGATCTCGGTGTACAGGCGCGAGCTGTCTTCGGCCTGGCCGGAGATGATCAGTGGGGTACGGGCCTCGTCGATGAGGATGGAGTCGACTTCGTCGATCACGGCAAAGTTGAGTTCGCGCTGGAATTTTTCATCCATGCTGAACGCCATGTTGTCGCGCAGGTAGTCGAAACCGAATTCGTTGTTGGTGCCGTAGGTAATGTCGCAAGCGTAGGCGGCGCGTTTCTCTTCCGGCGGCTGGAACGGCGTTACCACACCGACAGTCAGGCCGAGGTATTCGTAGAGCGGGCGCATCCAGTTGGCGTCCCGGCGGGCCAGGTAGTCGTTCACCGTCACAACGTGCACGCCCTTGCCGGACAATGCGTTGAGGTAAACACCCAGGGTTGCCACCAGGGTCTTGCCTTCACCGGTACGCATTTCGGCAATCATGCCTTCATGCAAGGTCATGCCGCCGATCAACTGAACGTCGAAGTGGCGCATGCCCATGACACGCTTGCCGGCTTCACGGGCGACCGCAAAGGCTTCGGGAAGCAGCTTGTCGAGGGTTTCACCTTTGGCTATGCGGGCCTTGAACTCTTGGGTCTTGGCGCGCAATTGCTCATCCGACAGGGCAACCATCTGCTCTTCGAAGGCATTGACCAGCTGCACCGTCTTGAGCATGCGTTTGACTTCGCGCTCATTCTTGCTTCCAAAAAGTTTCTTTAACAAAGGCGCAAACATATCGGCAGGTTCTTCCACACATAGGGATGGAGGGCGCACCGTGAGTGGCCCGAGCAGCCCTCACGGCCGCATGCGAACGCGCATTCTACCCGGATTCGTGGGTGAGGAAAGTGGCGTTATTCCCCGATGCTGGCATGGTGCTGTGAGAGGGCCTGTTTAAAATAAGGGCTTTTGCTGGAACTTCAACCCATGAAGCGCAGAAGTTAGCGATTGATTACACGGGCAAAGCCGCGCCGATGCATTGCCTGGGGGCCCACAGACGCTTTCTGCTAAGATGGCCGCTCTGTTACTTAAGGTGTCTAATCATGGCATTTCGCCCTCTTACAGCCCGCGCTCCCGGCGTGTTGCTTCGCGAAGCCAAGCCGTTGAAAGCCATCTTTGGCCATGCGCAACGCTTGGGCCATTTGCAACGCCTGCTCGAAAGCCAACTGCAGCCGGCCGCACGTGAACATTGTCACGTGGCGTCCTGGCGCGAAGGAAATTTACTGTTAATTGTCACCGACGGCCATTGGGCAACCCGCTTGCGCTATCAGCAAAAACGCTTGCAGCGCCAATTAATGGCATTTGATGAGTTTGCCAGCCTGATGCGCATCCAGTTCAAGGTACAGCCCCCACCGTCCAGCAAGGCGCGGTGGGGCATACCATGGACTTGTCGGAGAACGCAGCCGAAACCATTCAGGCCACCGCCGACGGTATCAGCGATCCAGGCTTGCGCGCGGCGCTTGAGCGACTGGCCGCCCACGCCAAACCCAAGGCCTGAACCGCTACTTGCGCTTGTTACCGCCAAGCAACGATCCCAACAACCCACGCACCAACTGGCGCCCCATCTGATTGGCCGCCTGTTGCATGGCTGACTTGAGCGCCTTGCCCGCCGTAGTGCCCAGGAACGCACCGGCCTTGTCGGTAAAGCTCGGCTCTTCGGCGGCGGGCTTGGCCTCTTCGGTCGGCCCCAGCTCCTGCGCGCCATCAGCACTTCATAGGCAGACTCCCGATCGATCGGCTTGTCGTAGCGCCCCAGTAATGGCGAACTGGCGACTATCGCAGCGCGCTCGGTCTCGCTCAGCGGCCCGATCCGCGATTGCGGTGGTGCGACCAGGACGCGTTGGACGACTTCCGGCGTGCCTTTTTCCTGCAAGGTGCCCACCAATGCCTCACCTGTACCCAACTCGGTCAGCACCGCCAGGGCATCGAACGCCGGGTTGGGTCGGAAACCGTCGGCCACCGCCCGCAGGGATTTCTGCTCCTTGGTGGTAAATGCCCGCAGGCCGTGCTGAATACGCAGACCCAGTTGGGCCAGCACGCTGTCCGGTAGGTCGCCGGGCGATTGCGTGACGAAATACACGCCAACCCCTTTGGATCGTATCAACCGCACAACCTGCTCAAGACGGTCCTGCAACGCCTTGGGGGTATCGGCGAACAGCAAATGCGCCTCATCGAAAAACAATGCCAGCAAGGGTTTGTCCGCATCACCGCGCTCCGGCAGTTGTTCGAACAACTCCGCCAGCAGCCACAACAGGAAGGTCGCATACACCTTCGGTGCCTCGTGCACCAGGCGGCTGGCGTCCAGCAGGTGGATGCGTCCACGCCCATCACTGGCTGGCTGCAAGATATCTTCGAGTTGCAGGGCCGGCTCGCCAAACAAGGCTTCGGCACCTTGCTGCTCAAGCACTGCCAGGCGACGCAACAATGCCTGGCTGGAGCCGGTGGTCATCAGCGCCGCATCGTCGCCCAGCAGTTCCGGGTGATAACGCAGATGGTTGAGCAGCGCCTTGAGATCCTTGAGGTCAAGCAGCAACAGGCCTTCACGGTCCGCAACCTTGAAGGTGGCGTAGAGCGCCGACTGCTGGCTGTCGGTGAGCTCCAACAGAGCGCCGAGCAACAACGGGCCCATTTCGCTGATGGTGGTGCGCAACGGGTGGCCGGACTGGCCGTGGATATCCCACAACGTCACCGGATAAGCCTTGGCCGTGTATTCAAGGAACGGCATGCCGGCTATACGTTCAGCGACCTTGCCCTGTGGGTTGGCTGCAGCACCCAGGCCACAAAGGTCGCCCTTGATGTCGGCGGCGAATACCGCCACCCCCGCATCACTGAACGCTTCGGCCAGGCGCTGCAAGGTGACGGTCTTGCCGGTGCCAGTGGCCCCGGCAATAAGCCCATGGCGGTTGGCCAGGCGCATGGCCTGGGCGATTGGCTGGCCTTCAAGGTCGGCGCCGATCAAGAGTTGCGAGGCGTGAGGCATTTTGTCACCCATGGTTAATCTTTGGTTCCGCCAGGTCGATATAGACGGATGTGAGACTCACGAAGTCTAAAAATAGGTCAGATAGTTCCTACAGGAATCGGAGGAGCTATCACAAGAAGTATCACACCTTTTTGACGCTGCCATTCTGCGCATCCCACAAGGGCGCGCATTGATATTAAGACCTTAGCGGACCCTACAAGCCATGAATAAAAATCTGCGCTTCAGCCACAAAATCCTGCTTGCAGCCTCCCTTATCGTCATCGCCGCTTTCGCGCTGTTCACCCTCTACAACGACTACCTGCAACGCAACGCTATCCGTGATGACCTCAACAACTATCTGCATGAAATGGGCGACGTCACCGCCAGCAATATTCAAACCTGGCTCACCGGGCGTATTGCCCTGATAGAAAACGCCGCACAGAACATCGCCACCAATCCTGAACCTTCCGCCGTTGCCAGCCTGCTGGAACAGAAAACCCTGACCTCTTCGTTCATGGCCACCTACGTGGGTGACAGCAAGGGTGCCTTCACCATCCGCCCCGATACCAAGATGCCCGACGGTTTCGACCCGCGTGTTCGCCCCTGGTACAAGGGCGCGCAGAGCAGCAACGGTTCGACCCTGACCGAACCTTATATCGATGCTGCCACCGGCAAGTTGATCATTTCCATCGCGACCCCTAGCACCAAGGTTGGCCAAAATATCGGCGTGGTCGGTGGTGACCTGAGCCTACAAACCCTTGTGGATAACATTGGTGCGCTGAAATTCGGCGGCAGGGGCTATGCGTTCCTCGTCAGTGCCGACGGCAAGGTGCTGGTGCACCCGGACAAAGACCTGGTGATGAAAACCCTGGCCGACATGTATCCGAAAAATACGCCGAAAATCAGCAGCGATTTCAGCGAAGTCGAGGCCAACGGCAAGGACAATATCGTGACGTTTACACCGATCAAGGGTCTGCCATCGGTGAACTGGTACCTCGGCATTTCGGTGGATAAAGACAAATCCTTCGCCATGCTCAGCGAGTTTCGCAACTCGGCGGTGATCGCCACCGTCATTGCCGTGGTGATCATCATCGCCCTGCTGGGCATGTTGATCCGTGTGCTGTTGCAACCCCTGCACCTGATGACCCGCGCCATGCAGGACATCGCTGACGGCGAGGGCGACCTGACTCGCCGCCTGACCATCCAGAATCACGACGAATTCGGCATGCTGGGTAACGCATTCAACCGCTTCGTAGAGCGGATTCACACATCGATCCGCGAAGTGTCCTCGGCCACCGAGCAGGTCAATGAAGTGGCACTGCGGGTGGTCAGCGCTTCAAATTCATCGATGGTCAACTCCGACGAACAGGCCAACCGCACCAACAGCGTTGCCGCCGCCATCAACGAACTGGGGGCCGCCGCTCAGGAAATCGCGCGCAACGCAGCACTGGCTTCGCACCAGGCCAGTGATGCACGGCACTTGGCCGAAGATGGCCAGCAAGTGGTTGAGCGCAATATCAAGGCGATGAACCAGCTGTCGGCGATGATTAGTGCTTCGAGCAGCAATATCGAAGAACTCAATAGCAAAACGGTGAATATCGGACAGATTCTGGAAGTGATCACCAGTATTTCCCAACAAACCAACCTGCTGGCGCTGAACGCAGCCATCGAAGCGGCCCGCGCCGGGGAAGCCGGACGTGGGTTTGCAGTGGTTGCCGATGAAGTGCGCAACTTGGCCCACCGCACCCAGGAGTCGGCACAACAAGTGCAAAAGATGATTGAGGAGCTGCAAGTCGGCGCCCGGGATTCAGTCAGCACCATGAGTGAAAGCCAGCGTCACAGCCATGACAGCGTAGACATCGCCAACCTGGCCGGCGAGCGCCTGAACAGCGTAACCCAGCGTATTGGTGAAATTGACGGCATGAACCAATCGGTCGCCACCGCCACCGAAGAACAGACCTCGGTGGTGGAGTCGATCAATATGGACATCACCGAGATCAACACCCTCAACCAGGAGGGTGTGGAAAACCTGCAATCAACCCTGCGCGCCTGCGCTGATCTGGAACAACAGGCCGCACGGTTGAAACAACTGGTGGGCAGTTTCCGAATCTGACGTCGACGGCCCGTTATTCGCCGCTGGGCTCGGTCTTGGCCTGCTCGCGCTCCCACAATTCGGCGGCACCCGGAAATTCGGTGCCGTCGTCACTGTCCAGGTCATCTGGGTCATAACGACTCAAACAGCCCTCCCCCAATGTTGCCGGGGCTTTTGATGTGGCTTTATCCAGTGGGTCGCTCATCAGTCAATCCTCAATGGCACTGTCCAGTCCTGAAATAGGTTTACACCTATTTCAGCCTCAAAACGCCCGATGCACCGCATCGGGCGTTTTGTATTTCAGCGATAGATGTGGCCGCTCGCTGTTATAGATCTGCACCGATTGATCCACCATTCGCGCGGCTTCAGCCGCATCTTTGGGCCGATGCAAGAGAAACTCAGTTTTCAAAATCCCGTTCACTCGTTCGGCCAAAGCGTTTTGGTAGCAGTCGTAACCATCGGTCATTGAACACCGGATACCGTGCTTTACATGCAGCCGCTGATAAAGCTCGGAGCAGTATTGGATGCCTCGATCTGAGTGATGAACAAGGTTTTGTTCTGTTGTTCTGCACTTGAGCGCTTTACTGAATGCCTGAATCACAGACTCCGTGTGCAAGCTTTCGTGAACATGATGCCCCACGATTTTCCGAGAGTAGGCGTCAGTCACCAAGCTCAGATAGGCCACGCCCGCTTGAGTCGGTAAGTAGGTGATATCGGCTACCCAAACTTGTTCTGGCGCCGTAGCAACTACCTGTGAAGGCCCTTCTTTCAGCAAGTTGGGGTGCCTGTGAAAGCGATGATGACTGTTTGTCGTTTTGTGATAGGCCCGCTTGCGAGGAACCAACTCTCGGCGACCCCGCAAAATGTCGAAAAGGCAGTCTCGACCGACCTTTACCGAGACTTCGGGCTCGCTATGCATGAGGTTATGAAGCTTTCGGGTTCCGAGCCTAGGTTGTCTGAGGCGCTTTTCGTGCACGAACACCATCACCTCCTGAGCCTGGAGGGCTCGGGCATTACATGCTCGAATGCGTTTGTAATACGCCTGTCGGGAAATCCCGATGAACTGGCAAGCCCGGCTGATACTCAGGTCTTGGACTTTCCTTTGGGAGAGGACTTGCCGGATCGCTTTTTTACGACAGAGACACCAAAGTCGTTCTTGAGTACATCAACAACAGCTTCGAAAAACTGAGCTTTCTGGTTGGCTTGAGCGAGTTGCTCTTCAAGCTCTTTGATTCGCTGCTCGGGCGTCAGCGGCTTGTTTGGCTCATCCATGGAAAGGGATCTCTTGGTACGAATAGACGCGCCTTGACTCCAGTTCTGTCGACCATGCCTGCGTAACCAGTTCAATACCGTCGATTTGCCCTGAATGCCGTAGCGCTCTTGAGCCTCTTTATAACTCAACTCGCCTTTTTCGACCTGGTCGACGACGGACAATTTAAAGGTCAGCGAGTAATCACGCTGACTGCGCCTTTTTCCTGCATTCATTACGCCCTCCTGAGATTGGGTCAGAAGGTGTAAACCTTATTCAGGACGAGACACACACAACGAAAAAGGGCCTGGGACGATTTAACGCCCAGGCCCTTTATTGTTCAATCACAACGCGTTGATCAGAACACGACGGTCTTGTTGCCGTGAACCAACACGCGATCTTCCAGGTGATAGCGCAGGCCACGGGCCAGGACCATTTTTCGACGTCACGGCCGAAACGCACCATGTCTTCAATGCTGTCGCTGTGGCTGACACGTACCACGTCCTGCTCGATGATCGGACCGGCATCCAGCTCTTCGGTGACATAGTGGCAAGTTGCACCGATCAGCTTCACGCCGCGCAGGGAGGCCTGGTGGTACGGCTTGGCCCCTACAAACGACGGCAGGAAACTGTGGTGAATATTGATCACCTTGCCGGCGTACTCGCGGCACAGTTCCGGCGGCAGGATCTGCATGTAGCGCGCCAGCACCACAACGTCGGCTTCGTGCTGCTTGACCAGATGCGACACTTCGGCGAACGCCGGCTCTTTATCCTGCGGGTTGACCGGCACGTGGTAGTACGGGATGCCGTGCCATTCGACCATGCTGCGAAGGTCGTCATGGTTGGAGATCACACAAGCGATCTCGCAATCCAGTTCGTCGCTGTGCCAGCGGTGCAGCAAGTCAGCCAAGCAATGGGACTCACGGCTGGCCATCAACACCACGCGTTTTTTTCTGCTCGGTGTCGGTGATGTGCCAGGTCATCGAAAACTCTTCGGCGATCGGCGCAAATGCCTCGCGGAAGGCCTCAAGGCCAAACGGCAGCGTATCGGCACGGATCTCGTGACGCATGAAGAACCAACCGCTGAGATTGTCCGAGTGATGGCTGGCCTCGGTGATCCAGCCGTTGTGGGACGCCAGAAAGTTACTGACTTTGGCAACGATACCTACCCGGTCCGGGCAAGCAATCACCAGCCGAAAAGTGCGCATTAGGGGAGACTCCAGAACTTCGCAAAGGCCGCCATTCTAGCGATTGCGCGGCAAAACTGCATTATTCCTTAGCGCTTATTCTGACCGCCCGCTTTCGGTTTCCCCCTTAATAACCTAAGGGTTTACCACCTTTATATGAATCTACTGCGTCATTCTCAGCCCACCCCCACTATTTCAAGGCAATTATCTTTAGGCATACGACCTAGTAATTAATTCGATGGCAGGGGTTTGCTACAAACATCCAAAGTAAATCACATAAATACACCCTTAAATGTTTACTTGGGGAAACTGCCTGACTATTATTAGGCCACTCTCCCTGTCAATCAGCGCTCTACATAAGGTAGTCCACATGTCTCTGATCAACGAATACCGTGCCACCGAAGAAGCTATCAAAGAGCTGCAAGCCCGTTTGAAGAATCTGTCCCAAGACGACAAACTGCAAACCGAGCTGGAATTTGAAGGCAAACTGCGCACCCTGATGGGCGAATACTCCAAATCCCTGCGTGACATCATCGCGCTGCTGGATCCAGAGTCGAAAGTTAAGGCTCCTCGCGGCGCCGTGAAAACTACCGGCACCAAGCGTGCTCGCAAGGTCAAGCAATACAAAAACCCGCACAACGGTGAAGTGATTGAAACCAAAGGTGGCAACCACAAAACGCTGAAAGAGTGGAAAGCCAAGTGGGGTGGTGACGTGGTTGAAGGCTGGGCTACCCTGCTGGGCTAAGCCTCGCGAGGCTCATGCCAGATACGCGACACATCAGAAAACGCCAGCTTGCTGGCGTTTTTTATTGCCTGCATGTTTTGTAAAAAATCGACTACAGATTCACACGGGCGGCTAAAGAGTCGGCATATTCCTGCCACTGGTCCAGCACCTCATGCTGAAAGGGCGTCGCACTAACGACTAACTCCTGCCTGGCCTGCTTAAATGCCTCCAAGGTATTGGGCGCGCCAAATTCCGGATTTGACAAACGCTGCTGACAGAAATGTTTCCAGCGTTGTTGCTCCTCGCTATTCAAGGTATCGGGGAAGTTACGCGCGCGGTAGCGGAACAATAGTTCGGGCAAACGCTGATCATCAAACGGCCACTGCTGGCGCGCTAGTTGTGCCGGTTCGGCCAGCCGGACTTGCTCACATAAACGCCGATCTCGATCACCGATAAAACCATCGTACAGCTGCTGTTCCGGGTCCGAGTTGGGCGCGAATTCCTCCTCGGCATAAATAGCCGCCAACTTACCTTGCCAAAGTTCTTGTGCGTCAGTTAGCCGCAGTGCTCGGGACTGGTAAATTCCCATGTCCAATTGCAGGCGCTCACGATCTTGGGCCCGCAGAACATTCAGCGGCGCGACCACTGGGCATCGGTTGATATGCACCAACTTGAGCGGTACGGGCAGTTCGCCCTCGGCCAGGTCATCACGGCGGGTATAAAGACGTCGGCGCAGGGTGTCCGCATCCAATTCCAGCAACCCCTGAGGATCAAGCCCAAGGTCACAGACGATCAACGCGTTGCGATTGCGCGGATGCCAGGCCAGGGGCAGGACCACGCCCAGATAATGGCGCTCGGCAGAAAAACGCCCGGAAATATGCACCATGGGTTGCAGCAAGCGCACTTGGTCCATCACCCGCTGCTTGCTGCGCAACTGAAACAGCCAGTCGTACAGCTTGGGTTGTTTCTCGCGAACCAATCGAGCCAAGGCAATAGTGGCACGCACGTCGGACAACGCATCGTGGGCCTGGCCATGATCAATACTGTTGGCTTGCGTCAGACGCTCCAGCTTGAGCGTGACGCGGCCATCCTGTTGCGGCCATTCGATACCCTCCGGGCGCAGGGCGTAGGCAGTGCGAACCACGTCGATCAGGTCCCATCGACTGTTGCCGCCCTGCCATTCTCGCGCGTAGGGATCAAAAAATTGCGATACAGGCTGTAGCGCGTCATTTCATCGTCGAACCGCAAGGTGTTGTAACCGGCCCCGCACGTGCCAGGGGCGGCCAACTCGGCGTGAACCCGCGTCATGAAATCGGCCTCGGCGAGGCCTTTTTCCGCCAGGATCGCCGGGGTTATACCGGTAATCGCACAGGCAGCCGGATGGGGCAGGATATCGTCGGCAGGCTGGCAATAAAGATTCACCGGCTGGCCGATTTCATTGAGCTCGAGGTCCGTTCGGATGCCAGCTACTTGAAGGGGGCGATCGTTGCGCGGGTTAATGCCGGTGGTTTCATAGTCGTACCAGAAAATGGAGGTCACGGGCTATTCCTGTACTGAAGATCGACAAAGTCTAGGCGTTGAGCGGTCCTCGCCGCCAGCGCCAAATACACTGTACAAACATCCAGCAAAATGTTGAGTGGTTGCTTCCATCGCCGACACTGCTAGCATCCGAGTCTCCCAGCCGTTTTGCACTGCCAAGGATCGCAATGCCATCAACCTCATTGGATACCCGCTACCAAATCGAGACCCCGGAGGGCATCGACCTGCCTTTGCGCCCGGCCGGCTTGGCACCACGCGCGCTGGCCTTCGCATTCGACCTTGGCGTACGCGGGCTAATGATGGGCGTGCTCCTGGTGCCCTTGGCACTGTTGGGCAACATTGGCATCGGCCTGGGATCCCTGCTGCTGTTTTTAGTCAGTTGGTGGTACATGGTGCTTTTCGAGGTGCTTAACCAGGGCTGCTCACCGGGCAAACAGGTGATGGGGTTGCGCGTAGTCCAGGACGACGGCACTCCGGTCGGCTGGTCAGCGTCGCTGATCCGCAATTTGCTGCGGTTTGTCGACATGCTGCCGTTTGGCTACTTCCTCGGCGCCATCAGCTGCCTGCAGCACCCCCACTTCAAACGCCTCGGCGACTTGGCTGCCGGTACGCTGGTGATCTACCGCGAATCCCCCATGGTGCGGCCTAAAGTCCCGCAAGTGGCCGCACTGCGCCTGCCCTTTGCCCTGGACCTCAGCGAACAAAGGGCCATCCTTGGCTTCGCCGAGCGCCAGGGTGAGTTGTCGGCCGAGCGGGTTCACGAACTCGCCTCGATTCTCGCAATGCCTTTGCAAGTATCCCCGAACCGTGCGGTGGAACAACTCAACGGTGTGGCTCGCGGCCTGCTGGGGCCGACATGAAACAGAGCATGTTCGAAAGCCGCCACCAGCCTCAATGGCAAGCCTTTGCCGAACAACTCAAGCAGTTGGAGCAAGGCAAAACCAAGCCCGGTGACGTGGCCCATTTCCCGCTTCAATACCGGCGCCTGTGCCAGCATCTGGCCCTGTCCCAGGAGCGCGGCTATAGCAGTTACCTGGTGGATTCGTTGCAACAACTTGCCCTGCGCGGGCACCAGCAAATGTACCGTCACCGCGGCCAATTGACGGCAACCGTGTTGGGTTTCGTGCTGGCCGACTTCCCTCGACTGGTTCGCGAACAGTGGCGTTTCGTGTTGATCGCCAGCCTGCTGTTTTTTGGCAGCCTGGTGGGCATAGCCCTGCTGGTCTACCTGTTTCCCGACCTGATCTACAGCATCGTCAGCCCGCAGCAAGTGGCCGAAATGCAGGGCATGTACGACCCCGATGCCAGCCGCCTGGGTCGCGCTGCCGAGCGAGCGTCGAGCGAAGACTGGATGATGTTCGGCTACTACGTGATGCACAACATCGGCATTGCCTTCCAAACCTTTGCCGCCGGCCTGCTATTCGGCTTGGGCAGCGTGTTTTTTCTGATTTACAACGGCCTGATCATTGGTGCGATCTCCGGGCATCTGACCGAAATCGGCTACGGCCAGACCTTCTGGTCATTCGTCATCGGACACGGTGCCTTCGAGCTCACGGCCATCGCCCTGGCTGGCGCCGCCGGCCTGCAACTGGGCTGGGCACTGATCGCCCCCGGCCAACTGCCGCGCAGCGAGTCCTTGCGGTTGGCGGCACGTAAAAGCGTACAGATGCTATGCGGTGTCATGGTTTTTCTGCTGATTGCAGCATTTATCGAGGCTTACTGGTCGTCCACCACCCAGATCGCCCCCTGGGTCAAATACCTTGTGGGGGCAGCCCTTTGGCTGATGGTCGCCGCCTATCTCACCCTTGCCGGGCGGACCGACCATGCGCCTGAGTGATGCCAGCGTGGTGATTCGCCCGCGCAGTTCCTGGGAAGCCATGGACCTGGGGGTGTTAATGGCTCGGGAACATCGCCAACTATTGATGAGTAGTTGGGCCCTGGTGACATTGCCGGTGTTCGCTCTTATCACCGCACTGCTGTGGAAATACCCGTCCACAGCAATGTTCCTGCTCTGGTGGCTCAAGCCGGCGTTTGACCGTTTGCCGCTGTATATCCTGTCAAAGGCGCTGTTTGGTGAAACGCCCAGCCTCAAACAGGCCGTGCGCCAATGGCCACGCTTATTGAACGGCCAACTGCTCGCCAGTTTGACGTGGCGACGGTTCAGCTTGAGTCGCAGTTTCGTCATGCCGGTCAGCCAGCTCGAAGGCCTCGACGGCCACTCCCGGCAAAAACGCCTTGGGGTGCTGCTACAGCACAATGCCGGCGCGGCGCGCTGGCTGACCATCATCGGCGCTCACCTGGAAATTGGCCTGTGGTTCGGCTGCATGGCGCTGTTCTATCTATTTATCCCGCAACAAGTCGAGCTGAGCTGGGACTGGCAACGCCTGGCACTGTCGACCAGCACTGAAGCGTTGTGGCTGGAGCACTTGAGCAACGCCTTCTATGCCCTGGTCCTGGTGTTTTGGGAGCCGATCTACGTCGCCTGCGGATTCAGCCTCTACCTCAATCGCCGCACTGTGCTTGAGGCGTGGGACCTTGAACTGGTTTTCCGGCGCCTGCGAGAACGCCTGAGCAGCGTAGCGCCGCTGATGCTGCTGTTAATTGCGATGACGCTGCTGCCTTTCAGTCCGTCGGCCATGGCCAATGAGGCCAAACTGCCAAGCCCGCCAGCGCGAGCCAATCGATCAAGTCCGTACTGGAAAACCCTCCCTTCAAGAACCCGGAAACCGTTACCCGCTATCGCTTTGACGGAGAAAAACCTGCGGCTGAAAACAAACCCCGCGGTGACGGCAAGCTTCCTGCCTGGTTACAGGCGCTGCTGGATAATCTCAACAGCAACGCTTTCAAACATGTAGCCCAAGGCTTGGAAGTGCTGCTATGGAGTCTGCTGATTGCGGGCTTGGCACTGGTGGTCTGGCGCTACCGCGATTGGCTGCAAACCTTTGTCAGCCGACGTGGGCCACCACCTAACGTCGCCAAGCCTGCACCTATGCAAATATTTGGGCTGCAACTGGGCACTGAAACCTTGCCCGAGGATATCGCCACCACCGCCGAGCAACTGTGGGCCAGCCAACCACGGGAAGCCCTCGGCCTGCTCTATCGCGGCTTGCTCAGCAGGTTACTGCATGACTTCAACCTGCCATTGAAAAGCGCGGACACCGAAGGCCAGGTCTTGGACCGTGTTCACCAGTTGCAACAACCGCAGTTGCTGGCCTTCAGTAATGAACTGACGCAACACTGGCAAAACCTTGCCTACGGTCATCACCTTCCTCCCGCGTCTGTTCAACAAAAACTGTGCAGTGACTGGCGTGCTCTCTTCAGTTCGGGGGGAGCATGATGAATCGGCTATTACTGTGGCTTGGCGTGCTGTTGGCGTGCCTGCTCGGCGCGGGTGCCCTTTATGCCTGGCACAAGGCAATCCCTTATGAGGAAGTGATCGATCGCGGCCCTTCACCGGATGCAATGGCCAACCCCTATCTGGCGGCCGAGCACTTTCTGCGCCAGCAAGGGCTGGTCGTTGAGCATGCCGATAATCTTGAACGGCTGACCACCCTCCCCTCTAAAGACAACAGCCTTCTGCTGTTGGGGGAACGCAGCAATATGCCCCCCGCCAGGTAGAACAACTATTGGACTGGGCAAAGGCAGGCGGCCACCTGGTGTTAGTGGCCGAAGCGCTGTGGGATGAAGAGACCGGCAAAAGCGGCGACTTGCTGCTCGATCGTCTGCAGGTTCACCAGCTATTGAGCGATGAACCTGATGAACCCGTCCAGGCCCGCAAAAGAAAGCACCGGACCTGACCAAACTTTATGTCGACAACGAAACCGCTCCGACCTATTTCAGCTTCGACACAGACTTTAACCTCACTGACCCCAAGCACCTGGCGCAATTCTCAGCCAACAGCGCCCATTCTAGCCACCTGATGCAACTCAACCTCGGGGAAGGCCGTGTAACGGTCATCACCGACAGCGATCTGTGGAAAAACCCCAACATCGGCAAACATGATAACGCCTGGCTGCTGTGGTACTTGAACCAAGGTAATGCCGTGACCTTGCTGTTCAACAGCGACGTGGATGACCTGTTCACCTTGGTGGTGCGTTACTTTCCCCAGGCGCTGGTGGCACTGACTGCCTTGATCGCCCTCGCACTCTGGCACGCAGGGATGCGCCAAGGCCCAATCCAGACGCCCGCCCCCAAAGCCCGGCGGCAGTTGCAGGAACACTTGAAAGCCAGCGCCGACTTCCTGTTACGTCGCAGCGGCCAAGGCACCCTGTTACAGGCCTTGCAACGCGACATCCTGCGGGCCGCGCGGCGGCGCCATCCCGGCTTCGAGCATCTTGAAAACGTCGAACAGTGGCGGGTGCTTGAGCACCTGACGCATCAACCCTCTCACGTCATCAGCCAGGCCCTCGGCCCACTGCCGGATAAACGCCTTTCCAGCGCGGACTTCTGCCGACAGGTGGCGTGCCTGCAAACCCTCAGGAATGCCCTATGAGCGAATTTCCAACGGCCACTGCCCCGACGGGCGATTCCCTGCACCGCGCCAGCCAGCAGGCCCAGGCCCTGCGTTCCGAATTGCGTAAGGCAGTGATCGGCCAGGATCAGGTGATCGACGATGTGCTTACGGCGCTAATTGCCGGCGGCCATGTGTTGCTCGAAGGCGTACCCGGATTAGGCAAGACCTTGTTGGTACGGGCACTGGCACGTTGTTTCGACGGCGACTTCGCGCGCATCCAGTTCACGCCGGACCTGATGCCCAGCGATGTCACCGGCCACGCCGTCTATGACTTGCACACCGAGCAGTTCAAGCTGCGCAAAGGGCCGGTATTCACCCACCTGTTGCTGGCCGACGAAATCAACCGTGCCCCAGCCAAGACCCAGGCGGCCCTGCTTGAAGCCATGCAGGAACGGCAAGTGACCCTTGAAGGTGAGGCGCTGCCTATCGGCCAACCGTTCATGGTGCTGGCAACCCAGAATCCCATCGAGCAGGAAGGTACCTACCCGCTGCCGGAAGCGGAACTGGACCGCTTCATGCTCAAGGTGCGCATGGACTATCCCGACGCCCGGCACGAACTGGATATGGTGCGAGAAGTGACGCGCTCATCCCGAGCCGACATGCTCGACGTACAGCCGTTACGCACGGTGCTGCAAGCCGAAGACGTGCTGCAACTGCAACAAATCGCCAGTGAGTTGGCGCTCGACGAACAAGTCCTCGATTACGCCGTGCGACTGGCGCGCGCTACCCGCAATTGGCCGGGGCTGGCCATCGGCGCCGGGCCCCGAGCGTCCATCGCGTTGGTTCGCGGCGCCCGCGCTCGTGCACTGTTACGCGGGGGCGAATTCGTTACGCCGGATGACATCAAGGGCTGCGCCCTCGCGGTACTGCGCCACCGGGTGCGTATAGCACCAGAGTTGGACATTGATGGGCTGGAGGTCGACCAGGTGCTCCAGCAGTTACTGGATCAGATTCCAGCTCCGCGGCAATGACCTGCCCATGAAACCAACCCGCCTGTTGTTGAGCTGGCTAAGTGTGCTGCTGGGCTTGAACATCCTGCTAGGTATTGCTGCAGCATTGCAGTTCAAACTGCCCGACACTCTGCACGCCGTCGCGTGGGGCTTGCTCCTCGCGCTGCTGCTGCTCGCCTTGCTGGATGCCGCACGCTTGCGCCGCCGCCCCTGCGTGCGGGTACAACGAAAAATGCCCGCCAGCCTGGCACTCGGACGCTGGGGCGAAGTACGCCTCACGCTAGAACATAACTACCTACAACCGCTGACGGTACGGGTGTTCGATCACACCCCCGACGGGCTGAACGTAGAGGGCATGCCCCAGTCCATCGAGCTGCGACCCGGTGAACGCAGTGAACTGGGCTATCGTTTGCGGCCTGTGCGACGCGGGCATTTCAGTTTCAGTCGCTGCGAAATCCACCTGCCCAGTGCCTTGGGGCTGTGGTCGGCTCGGCATTTTGTCGAGGTCAACGATTCCACCCGCGTCTATCCAGACTTCGCTCGCCTATACGGCGCTCAACTGCTGGGCGTGGACAACTGGCTGAGTCAACTCGGGGTGCGACAGCGCCAACGACGGGGGCTGGGGTTGGAGTTTCACCAGTTGCGCGAATTTCGCGAAGGCGACAGCCTGCGCCAGATCGACTGGAAAGCCACTGCACGCCAGCGCACCCCATCGCCCGCGAATATCAGGACGAGCGCGACCAGCAAATCATCTTCATGCTCGATTGCGGCCGACGCATGCGCAGCCAGGATGATGAGCTGTCGCACTTTGACCACGCGCTCAACGCCTGCCTGTTGCTTAGCTATGTCGCGTTGCGCCAGGGCGATGCAGTGGGGCTGTGCACCTTTGCTGGCGAACAGCCGCGCTACCTGGCGCCGGTCAAAGGCAGCGGTCAATTGAACCTGTTGCTCAACGCGGTCTATGACCTGGACACCACTCGCCGAACGGCTGATTACCAGGCCGCAGCCAACCAGCTGTTAGCCCGGCAGAAACGCCGGGCGTTGGTGATCGTGGTTACCAACCTGCGGGATGAGGACGATGAAGCATTGCTGGCGGCGGTCAATCACATAAGTCGTCAACATCGGGTGCTGGTAGCCAGTCTACGCGAGGAAGTGCTCGATCAACTGCGTCAGTCCCCCGTGCAAACCTTGCCCGAAGCCTTGGCCTACAGCGGCACCGTCGATTACCTCAACACACGCGATGAACTGCACGACCGTTTAAGCGCCCACGGCCTGTCGATACTGGACACACGGCCATCCGAACTCGGCGCAGCCCTGGTCACGCGCTACTTGGGTTGGAAAAAAGCCGGGGTATTTTGAGAAGGGGTGCACGACCACGGCTGGAGTGATAACACCCGAGCCGGGTCGACGACGCGCTGTAGCTAGGCTGAAGCCTGCAGGGGGTCAAAACTGAAGTAATGCAACAATACGTTGATCAGTTGCCCGTACTCCTCGGGCGCCTGAAGCACGCTGAACCCGGAATCATAATGCTGCGGGTTGATATCTTCATGACTCCACAGACAGGTCGCCGTAAGGTCAATTGCATGGAACGAGCCGTCAGCCGCTGGGATCTTCAAGCGCAGCTCGAAGTCCACGTCGACCATCATGGGCAACTGGCTGATTAACATAAGCCCGCCTTCCGAGACGTTGCCCAAAAAGCCGATAGGCTTGTCAGTGAGACGATTAAACACTTGCAGGAAGTAAGGAAGCTGATGCCGCTCGATCCGTCGGTCGGTAAACATGGTGAGATCGCCATCCAGTGGCCATGACTCTGGCCGTGCCAGTGATTCGGAACGAGCAAAAATCGCCCGCTCTCCCTGGATCTCGGTGTGACAACAGACGATGCTTTGTCACTAGACATCTGCCGAATCCGGGCCCTGCATTCGTTCAAGTAGAAACTTGTACAAACGAACTTCCAAAGAATAGCCCAAGACTGGCAACGGGCCAGTTATGAAATGACGAATATCATCACAAAGAGGCCGGACGCGGTTGGGCAACGCTGGCACCAGGATAATGTCCCAATTGCTGCAAGGTATCGAGCCGCGCCCGGGCGCGGTAAGCGTACTCGCTCGACGGGTACTGGTTAATGATGAATTGGTAGGTCTGCACAGCATCGACAAACAGTTTCTGCCGTTCAAGGCATTGTCCGCGCAACATCGAGACTTCCGGCTGCACATAACGTCGGGTGCGACTTTCACGGTCGACCTGGGACAATTCCAGGGTGACACGTTCGCAATCACCGACCTTGTAGGCGCGGTAGGCGTTGTTCAAATGGTGGTCCATCGACCATCGGGTGCAGCCGACAACACTGACGGCCAGGGCAGCAACGAGCAAAATTCGCATGAGGGTTCTCCTGTCTTGTGCAGTGTATCGACCCCTCGTCGAAAATCTTCAAGGTTGTTCGTATTCAGCCGCAACGAAAACAAGTCAATCGTCGATAAGTAGTGCAAAGGAACAATGACTACAACGAAAGAGCATAGTAGCCTTCCTCAGCGCTTGAACTCAGGAGTCTGTGCATGTCCGTCCGTCGCACCAAAATCGTCGCCACCCTTGGCCCGGCCAGCAACTCGCCGGAAGTCCTCGAACAGCTGATTCTGGCTGGTTTGGACGTCGCCCGTCTGAACTTCTCCCACGGCACCCCGGACGAGCACAAGGCTCGTGCCAAGCTGGTACGTGACCTGGCCGCCAAGCACGGCCGCTTCGTCGCTCTGCTGGGTGACCTGCAAGGCCCGAAAATCCGTATTGCCAAATTCACCAACAAGCGTATCGAGCTGAAGATCGGTGACAAGTTCACCTTCTCCACCAGCCATCCGCTGACCGAAGGCAACCAGCAAGTCGTGGGTATCGACTACCCGGACCTGGTCAAGGACTGCGGTGTCGGTGACGAGCTGCTGCTGGACGACGGCCGCGTGGTCATGCGCGTCGATACCGCGACCCCGACTGAACTGAACTGCACCGTGATCATCGGCGGCCCGCTGTCGGACCACAAAGGCATCAACCGTCGTGGTGGCGGCCTCACGGCGCCAGCCCTGACCGAGAAAGACAAGGCCGACATCAAGCTCGCCGCCGAAATGGAAGTGGACTACCTCGCCGTGTCCTTCCCGCGCGACGCTGCCGACATGGAATACGCCCGTAAACTGCGCGACGAAGCCGGCGGCACCGCCTGGCTGGTGGCGAAGATCGAACGCGCCGAAGCCGTGGCCGACGACGAAACCCTCGACGGCCTGATCAACGCGTCCGACGCCGTGATGGTTGCCCGTGGCGACCTGGGCGTGGAGATCGGTGACGCCGAGCTGATCGGCATCCAGAAAAAATCATCCTGCACGCACGCCGCCACAACAAGGCCGTGATCGTGGCGACCCAGATGATGGAGTCGATGATCCAGAACCCGATGCCGACCCGTGCCGAAGTGTCCGACGTGGCCAACGCCGTACTCGACTACACCGACGCCGTGATGCTCTCGGCTGAAAGTGCTGCCGGCCCTTACCCGCTGGAAGCGGTGCAAGCCATGGCGCGCATCTGCGTTGGCGCTGAAAAGCACCCGACCAGCAAGACCTCCAGCCACCGTATCGGCAAGGTGTTCGAAAGCTGCGACCAGAGCATCGCCCTGGCTGCCATGTACACCGCCAACCACTTCCCAGGTGTCAAAGCGATCATTGCCTTGACCGAAAGTGGCTACACCCCGTTGATCATGTCGCGTATCCGTTCTTCGGTGCCGATCTACGCGTTCACCCCACACCGCGAAGCTCAAGCCCGCGTGGCGATGTTCCGTGGCGTGTACACCATCCCGTTCGACCCGGCTTCGCTGGCACCGAACGAAGTCAGCCAGAAGGCGATCGACGAGTTGGTCAAACGCGGCGTCGTAGAAAAAGGCGACTGGGTCATCCTGACCAAGGGCGACAGCTACCACACCACCGGTGGCACCAATGGCATGAAGATCCTGCACGTGGGCGACCCGCAGGTCTGATTGACCGGTCAATGAGGAAGCCCCGACTGGTTCGGGGCTTTTTTATGCCTATGGGTTTTGTGTTGCCAGGGAAGGCCTCATCGCGGGCAAGCCCGACTCCCACAGATGAACGCATTCCAAAGTGGGAGCTGGCTTGCCTGCGATAGCGCCAGACCAGCCAATGCAAACTCATCGACGGGTGACAAAAGCCGACAACGCCGCAACCGCCTCCGGCGACTTCAACCGCTGCGTAAACAGCGCCCCTTCCTCCTCGATCACCTGGCGCAACTGCTCGCGGTCCACGCTCTTCATCAACTGCTTGGTCACCTGCACCGCCCCGGGGGCCAGGGTTTCAAAACGCCCAGCCACTTCCCGCGCCTTGGCCAGCGCTGCGTCACCGCTGCCCAACGCCTCGGTGGCAATGCCCCAAGCCGCTGCCTGCTCGCCCGTAAAGCCCTCACCCAACAGCAACAGTTCGGCCGCCTTCGCATGCCCCAACAGGCGCGGCAAGATCAAGCTTGAACCAAACTCAGGGCACAGCCCCAGGTTGACGAACGGCATACGCAAACGCGCATCGCGGCTGATGTAAACCAAGTCGCAATGCAGCAACAGCGTCGTACCGATACCCACCGCCGCACCGGCCACGGCGGCGATCACCGGCTTTCGGCAGTTGAGCAGGCTCTTCATAAAGTGAAACGGTGGGCTGTCGAGGTCGGCGGGCGGTTGCTCAAGAAAGTCGCCAATGTCGTTGCCGGCGGTGAAGCATTCGCTGCTGCCCTGGATCAGCACCACGCTGATATCCGGGCTCGCATCCGCTTGCTCCAGCGCCTCGGCCAAGGACGTGTACATGGCACGGGTCAGGGCGTTTTTTTTTGTCGGGGCGGTTGAGCTGCAAGGTCAGCAGCCCGCCTTCGCGGTGCTGCAAAATAGCGTCGGTCATGGCGAATCTCGCGACTGTGGAGTTCAGCGCTCAACCACGGGGCAGGAACACATCGGCCAGCAGTTGATTACGCGGCAGTCCCGCCAGGAACAGGCGCTTGGAGAACGCTTCGACATGGGCGGGGTGCCCGCAGAGTAAGGCCAGAGTTTGCCGCGAAACAAGCCGCAGTTGCGCCAATGCCTGGGCCGAGTCGGCCGCAGTCCAAAGCTGCACCTGCACGTTTGGATGCTGCGCGGCCAGTTGTGCCAAGGGCTCGGCCAGGTAGTGCCCTTGCGCATCATGGGCCAGGTGAATCACGCGGATAGGGCCTTGGTGATCCTGGCGCAGTGCTTCACGCAACACACCCCACAACGGCCCTAGGCCGGTACCGGAAGCCAGCAACCACAGCGGCCGGTTTTGCCAGTCCGCATCGTATTGCAACGCACCGCCGCGCAGCTCGCCCAGGCGTAAAGGGTCGCCGACCTGCAACTGCCGGGCACGATCACTGAACTCGCCCGGCAGCCGGCAATCGAGGTGAAACTCCAGGAACGGGTCTTCCTGGGGCAAGCTCGCCAGTGAGTAAGGGCGTGCTACCTGCCCTGCCCACACCACCAAATGCTGGCCCGCTCGATACCGCAGGCCCCGCTCAGGTTGCAGGCGCAAGCGCAGCACATTCGGGTTCAGCCAATCGGCACCCACCACTTGGGCGGCCAAACCGTCACGCGCCGGGTCAAACGCCTCGACCCGCACATCCCCACTCACGTGGCACTGGCACGCCAGCCGCCAGCCGTCCTGGCGCTGCGCCGGGCTCAGGGCATCGGGCTGCTTGTCCTCGACTTCGCCGTGGCACCGCACCAGGCAGGCATGGCAACTACCGGCACGGCAACTGTAGGGCACGGCCACACCCGCCTGGTTCAGCGTATCCAGCAGATTGCTGCCGGTTGTGACCGACCAGTGGCGTTCGCCGACGTGCAGTTCAGGCATATAAAGGTCTCGATGTCAGGGGGACGCGCACAGGGAATCATGCCTGCGACAGTTTGACCATAGTCGGGTGTATCGGCCACCGTACCGGGTTATACTGCCGCGCCTTTTTAGCGTCGCGCCTGCACCATTTTGGCGTGCCTTGGAAAGGTGGCTTCAGCCGACCGATGCAACACTGACGCCACCTTTATTGAATGTTCCCTTATAGAGGAGCGCGACTCATGACCGTGATCAAGCAAGACGACCTGATTCAGAGCGTTGCCGACGCCCTGCAATTCATTTCCTACTACCACCCCGTTGATTTCATCCAGGCCATGCACGAAGCCTACCTGCGCGAAGAATCGCCAGCGGCCCGTGACTCCATCGCCCAGATCCTGATCAACTCGCGCATGTGCGCCACCGGCCATCGTCCGATCTGCCAGGACACCGGTATCGTTACCGTGTTCGTGCGCGTGGGCATGGACGTGCGTTGGGATGGCGCCACCATGGGCCTGGACGACATGATCAACGAAGGCGTGCGTCGCGCCTACAACCTGCCGGAAAACGTCCTGCGTGCATCGATCCTCGCCGACCCGGCAGGCGCGCGCAAAAACACCAAGGACAACACCCCGGCAGTCATCCACTACTCCATCGTCCCGGGTAACACCGTGGAAGTGGACGTGGCGGCCAAGGGCGGCGGTTCCGAGAACAAGTCGAAAATGGCCATGCTCAACCCGTCCGACTCGATCGTTGACTGGGTTTTGAAGACCGTTCAACCATGGGCGCCGGCTGGTGCCCACCGGGCATGCTGGGCATCGGCATCGGCGGCACCGCCGAGAAAGCTGCGGTGATGGCCAAGGAAGTGTTGATGGAGTCCATCGACATCCACGAGCTGAAAAAGCGCGGCCCGCAGAACCGTATCGAAGAGATGCGCCTGGAGCTGTTCGAGAAGGTCAACCAACTGGGCATCGGCGCCCAGGGCCTGGGTGGCCTGACCACCGTGCTCGACGTGAAGATCATGGACTACCCGACCCACGCCGCCTCGCTGCCGGTGTGCATGATCCCCAACTGCGCCGCCACGCGCCACGCGCACTTCGTGCTCGACGGCTCGGGCCCTGCGTCGCTGGAAGCGCCACCGTTGGACGCCTACCCGGAAATCGTCTGGGAAGCCGGCCCATCGGCTCGCCGCGTCAACCTCGACACCCTGACCCCGGAAGAAGTGCAGAGCTGGCAGCCGGGCGAAACCGTATTGCTCAACGGCAAGATGCTCACCGGTCGCGACGCCGCGCACAAGCGCATGGTCGAGATGCTGAACAAGGGTGAAACCCTGCCGGTCGACCTCAAGGGTCGCTTCATCTACTACGTCGGCCCGGTTGATCCGGTACGCGAAGAAGTGGTTGGCCCGGCGGGCCCTACCACCGCGACGCGGATGGACAAGTTCACCCGTCAGATCCTCGAGCAAACCGGCCTGCTGGGCATGATCGGCAAATCCGAGCGCGGCCCAACCGCCATCGAAGCGATCAAGGACCACAAAGCCGTGTACCTGATGGCTGTCGGCGGCGCGGCTTACCTGGTGGCGCAAGCCATCAAGAAGTCCCGCGTTGTCGCGTTCGCCGAGCTGGGCATGGAAGCGATCTACGAGTTCGACGTGAAAGACATGCCGGTCACCGTTGCGGTGGACAGCAAGGGCGAATCCGTCCACATCACCGGTCCTGCCATCTGGCAGAAAAAGATCAGTGAAAGCCTGGCGGTAGAAGTGCAGTAAGCATTTTCCCGCTTGGATGAAGGCGACTGCGGCTCCACGGCCCAGTCGCCTTTTTTATGGCTGGCACTTTTGTTAAGCCGAGCCCGCTCCCACAAATACCCACCCGTCACAAGAATCAGGGTGCTCATGGTATGGTACACTCCCCTCACTGCGCCTGTTCATCACCGTATGATCGTGATCCCTCGTCCCCTGCGCCTGACCTTCTTCTCCCTGTTGATCATCGCCGGCGCACTGCTGGCCGCGGCCTTGGCTACGCGCCATGCCGAACGCCAGGCCTTGGCGGACGACGCCGCCCGCGCCAGTCAGCAGCTCATGCTGTATGGCAACTCCCTGCATACCCTGATCGAACGCTACCGCGCCCTGCCGGCGGTGCTGGCGCTTGACTCGGAAATGATCAACGCCTTGAGAGGTCCGCTGGATGCCAGCACCCAGGATTTGCTCAACCGCAAGCTGGAACGCATTAACGGCGCCGCGCAGTCTTCTACCCTGGAGTTGATGGACCGAACCGGCCTGGCCGTGGCTGCCAGTAACTGGAACCTGCCCAGCAGTTATGTCGGCCACAATTACGCGTTCCGGCCTTATTTCAGCCAGACCCGAAGCCAGGGGGGCCGGGCGTTTTTTTGCCGTGGGCGTGACCACTGGAATACCGGGATATTTCCTCTCCAGCGCGGTGCTGGATGAACACGAGCAGTTCCTTGGCGCCATGGTGGTCAAGCTGGAGTTCCCTGAGCTTGAACGCGAGTGGGCCCAGGGCAACGACCTGCTGTTGGTCAGCGATGCGCGGGGCATCGTGTTTATCGCCAACCAACCGGGCTGGCGCTATCGCAACCTGCGACCGCTGTCGGACAACGACCTGGCCGAACTCAAGGCCACCCGCCAATACGACAAGAAACAACTGCAACCGCTGGAGACCCAGTCGCTGCAACGCTTTGACGACAACAGCCACCTGATGCGCGTCAATGGCCCCGACGGCAACGCCAATTACATCTGGGAATCGCTGCCGCTGAAAGCCGAAGGCTGGACCCTGCACCTGTTGCGCAAACCGCAATTCGCCTTCGAAGACCAACGCAACGCCGGCCTCGCCGCCGCCGGGTCGTGGCTTGCGCTGGTGTTCCTGGTGCTGTTCCTGACCCAGCGCTGGCGCTTGGCTCGCTTGCGTCAGCGCAGTCGTGAAGAACTTGAGCAGTTGGTGGAAGAACGCACCCAAGCCCTGCGCACAGCGCAAGACGGCCTCGTACAATCGGCCAAGCTCGCAGCACTGGGACAGATGTCCGCCGCCCTCGCCCATGAGATCAATCAACCGCTGACCGCCCAGCGCATGCAATTGGCAACCCTGCGCCTGCTGCTGGACCATGGCCGCGTAGACGACGCCTACAAGGCGCTGACGCCGCTGGACGAAATGCTCACGCGCATGGCGGCGCTCACCGGCCACCTCAAGACCTTTGCGCGCAAAAGCCCCAGCGGCTTGCGCGAACGGCTGGATTTGGCGTTAGTGGTCGACCAATCCCTGCATTTGCTTGATGCCCGCCTGCGCGATGAAGGCATCGGCGTGGTGCTCGACCTGACACGCCCGGCATGGGTCCGTGGCGATGCGATCCGCCTTGAACAGGTGCTGATCAACCTGCTGCGCAACGCCCTCGACGCGATGGCCGACAAACCGCGTAAACGCCTGGAAATCCGCCTGCAGGCTGACCAGCAACTGTGGCAACTTACGGTCAGCGACAGCGGCGGCGGGATTGCCGAGGAGCACTTGAACAGCGTGTTCGACCCATTCTTCACCACCAAACCCGTGGGTGATGGGCTCGGCCTCGGGCTGGCGGTGTCCTACGCGATCGTGCATGAACTCGGCGGTCGCCTGATTGCCGGCAACCGTGGTGATGGCGCCGTGTTTACCCTGACCTTGCCTATCGCGCTGGAGACGCCCGACCTATGTTGAACGCGGTGATTGTGGTCGATGACGAAGCCAGCATTCGCACAGCCGTAGAGCAATGGCTGAGCTTGTCCGGGTTTGAGGTGCAACTGTTCAGCCGCGCCGAGGAATGCCTGGCGAAATTGCCCAAGGACTTTCCCGGAGTGATCTTGAGCGACGTGCGCATGCCCGGGCTCAGCGGGCTCGAGCTATTGGCCGAAGTGCAACGTCGCGATGCCGACTTGCCGGTGATCCTGTTGACCGGCCATGGCGACGTGCCGATGGCGGTGGAAGCCATGCGCGACGGTGCCTACGACTTCCTGGAAAAACCCTTCAGCCCCGACGCGTTGCTCAACAGCCTGCGCCGGGCCCTGGACAAGCGCGGGCTGATCCTGGAAAACCGCCGCCTGCATCAACAGGCCGATCATCGCGCGCAGTTGGAAACAAGCCTGCTGGGTGTGTCCCGGGGCTTGCAGAACCTGCGCCGCCAAGTGCTCGACCTGGCGAGCTTGCCGGTCAATGTGCTGATCCGTGGCGAGACGGGTAGCGGCAAGGAACTGGTCGCGCGCTGCCTGCATGACTTTGGCCCTCGGGCGAAAAAAGCCCTTCGTGGCACTCAACTGCGCGGCGATCCCCGAGCAGCTGTTTGAGGCCGAGCTGTTCGGCCATGAAAGCGGCGCGTTCACCGGCGCCCAGGGCAAGCGCATCGGCAAACTGGAATATGCCCATGGCGGCACGCTGTTCCTGGATGAAATCGAAAGCATGCCCCTGGCCCAGCAGGTCAAGCTGCTGCGGGTGCTGCAAGAGCAAAAGCTTGAGCGGCTGGGTTCCAATCAAAGCATTCATGTGGATTTGCGCATCATCGCCGCGACCAAGCCAGACCTGCTGGAAGAGGCGCGCGCCGGCCGTTTTCGCGAAGACTTGGCCTATCGGCTGAACGTGGCGCAGCTGCGCCTGCCGCCACTGCGTGAGCGGCGCGAGGACATTCCGCTGCTGTTCGACCACTTTGCCCACAGCGCGGGCGAACGGCTGGGCCGCAGCGTTGAGCCCTTGAGCGGCGCACAGTTGGGGCGAATGCTCGGCCATGATTGGCCGGGTAATGTCCGTGAATTGGCCAACTTCGCTGAACGCCAGGTGTTGGGCCTGGGCGATCCGGAGCCGGAAGGGATCGAGGCGGGGCAATCGTTAGCGGCGCAGCAGGAAGCGTTCGAGGCGCATTGCCTCAAGGCTGCGCTGGCCCGGCATAAAGGCGACATCAAGGCGGTGCTGGCGGAGTTGCAACTGCCACGGCGTACCTTGAATGAAAAGATGCAGCGGCATGGGTTGGTGAGGGATACGTTTCTCTAGACCGATCCTTGTGTTGCCTGCCAAGCCGCATCGCGGGCAAGCCCGGCTCCCACATTTTGATCTGCGCACACATTCAAGTGTTGGAGCTGGCTTGCCTGCGATAGGGCCAGCGGCCATAAGCGGATTTCCGCTCACCACCCGCAAATCATCAGCAACTTTCCGCTCAAAAAAATCCGCAAAGCCTTCTAGACCGGGCCTTCATCCACCTGGCACAGCTCCTGCTATAGCCCAGCCAGGCTGCGCTCAAGCGGCTCCATAAAAACAACTAGATGAAGGATCCTTCAATGGATAATTCCAACGCCCTGCCTCTGGGGTCGGCGGCCGCGCCGACGAAAGAGCGCACTACCTCCAGCCGCATCAAATCGATTTTCAGTGGCTCCGTCGGCAACATGGTCGAGTGGTACGACTGGTACGTCTATGCCGCCTTCTCGCTGTACTTCGCCAAGACCTTTTTCCCTAAAGGCGACACCACCGCTCAATTGCTGAACACCGCCGCGATCTTCGCCGTGGGTTTCCTGATGCGCCCTATTGGTGGCTGGTTGATGGGCCTGTACGCCGACAAGGTCGGGCGCAAGAAAGCCCTGATGGCCTCGGTGTACCTGATGTGCTTCGGCTCGTTGCTGATTGCCCTGAGCCCAGGCTATGAAATGATCGGCATCGGCGCGCCGATCCTGCTGGTGTTTGCCCGTTTGCTGCAGGGCCTGTCGGTCGGCGGCGAATACGGTACCTCCGCCACTTACCTCAGCGAGATGGCGACCAAGGAACGTCGCGGCTTCTACTCCAGCTTCCAGTACGTGACCCTGATCTCCGGCCAGCTCATCGCCCTGGCGGTGCTGATCGTGCTGCAACAGCTGCTGACCACCGAACAACTGTACGACTGGGGCTGGCGCATCCCGTTCGCCATCGGCGCACTGTGCGCGGTAGTCGCGTTGTACCTGCGTCGTGGCATGGAAGAAACCGAGTCGTTCACCAAGAAGGAAAAGGCCAAGGAAAGCGCCATGCGCACCTTGATGCGCCACCCCAAGGAGCTGATGACGGTGGTTGGCCTGACCATGGGCGGCACCCTGGCGTTCTATACCTACACCACCTACATGCAGAAATACCTGGTGAACACGGTCGGCATGAGCATTTCCGACTCCACCACCATTTCGGCGGCGACGCTGTTCTTGTTCATGTGCCTGCAACCCATCATCGGCGGGCTGTCGGATAAAGTCGGCCGTCGGCCGATCCTGATCGCCTTCGGCATCCTTGGCACGCTGTTCACCGTGCCAATCCTCACCACCCTGCACACCATCCAGACCTGGTGGGGCGCGTTCTTCCTGATCATGGCGGCGCTGATCATCGTCAGCGGCTACACCTCGATCAACGCGGTGGTAAAGGCCGAACTGTTCCCGACCGAAATCCGCGCACTGGGTGTAGGCCTGCCGTATGCGCTGACTGTGTCGATCTTCGGCGGTACGGCTGAATACATCGCGCTGTGGTTCAAGAGCATCGGCATGGAGACCGGGTATTACTGGTACGTGACGGCATGTATTGCGGTGTCGCTGCTGGTCTATGTGACTATGAAAGACACCCGCAAGCACTCCCGCATCACCACTGACTAACAGCTGAGCGCGGCAAAAATGTGGGAGCGGGCTTGCTCGCGAAAGCGGTGGATCAGTCGATACCGTCGGCGACTGACACTCCGTATTCGCGAGCAAGCCCGCTCCCTTTAGTTTTGCAGAGTCTGGTTGACCGAGCCATACCGCCGTTGCGCATACGACGCCCCCGCAATCATCACCACCAGCACCGCCGCCAATACCGCCGATGATCCAATGGTGCCGAAATCCAACCCGCCTTTCTCATGGGGCTTGGTGAGGAAGTCGCCCAAGGTCGCGCCAAACGGACGGGTCAGCACAAACGCCACCCAGAACAACAACACCGACGAAATCTGCGTGAAGTATTTGAGCGCCACCACGGCCGCAATGGTCGAACCGATCAGCAACGCGCCTCCGGCAAACCCAAGCCCCGAATCGTCCGCCAGGAAATCGCCCAATGCGGTGCCCAGGGTGTTGGAAAACAGGATGGCCATCCAGTAGAACAGCTCGCCGCGAAAGGTCTGCACCTTGTTCACATTCAGCGAGTCACCACTGAGGTGCCACATGGCAAAGATGATCATCAAAATCACGATCAGAATCATCGACCCCGTCGCATACCCCAGGCCCAAGGAGCGGTCCATAAAGTCCGACATGGTAGTGCCGGCGGTGCTGGTGGACAGGATCACGATCCAGTACAGCACCGGGTTGTAGGTTTTCGACCAGAGCTGCGTCACCAACGTGACCAGGAACACGCTGATCAGGATCATCGAGCTGATGGCATAGCCGACATTCAGGGTCATCGACAGCAAATCACCTGCGGTTTCGCCCAGGGTGGTCGCGCAGATTTTCATGACCCAGAACGCCAGGGTGATCTGAGGAAGTTTATTCATTGGGGGGAAGGCTCCAGAGCTCAGTCATTCAATTGGCCGACTGATGAGGGGTGCCGACCTTGGGGCGCAGACTGAACGTGGCGCTGTGAAAAATAGGTGGGGAGCGCATGAAAATTCCATATCGCCGATGGAAATTCGCCGCCATGCCTTGCAGTATGGCCACCTCAGCGAACTCAACTGCAGGAACCCCGGCCATGCCTGACGATATCCACTTCTACGAACCCGCCAACGGCCACGGCCTGCCCCATGACCCGTTCAATGCCATCGTCGGCCCACGGCCCATTGGCTGGATCTCGTCGCACGACAGCGAAGGCCGCCTGAACCTGGCGCCCTACAGCTTCTTCAATGCGTTCAACTACATTCCGCCGATCATTGGGTTTTCCAGTGTCGGGCGCAAAGACAGCCTGAACAACATCGAACAGACTGGCGAGTTTGTATGGAACCTGGCGACCCGCCCGCTGGCCGAGCAGATGAACCAGAGTTGCGCGGCGGTATCACCCGAGGTGAATGAGTTTGAGCTGTCTGGCCTGACGCCGGTGGCGTCAAAAATCATCAGCGTGCCACGGGTCGGCGAGAGCCCGGTGTCGTTCGAGTGCAAGGTGACGCAGATCATTCAACTGCAGCGGGCCGACAAGGGACTGGTGCCAAGCTGGCTGGTACTGGGTGAGGTGGTTGCGGTGCATATCGCCAAGTGGCTGCTCAAGGATGGCATCTATGACACGGCGGCGGCTGAGCCGATTCTGCGGGGGGTGGCCCAGCGGATTACTTCCAGTTGGGGCCGGAAGCGCTATTCAAGATGTATCGCCCAGGTGCCACAAAACCCTGACTGAAATGCGATTAAAACTGTGGGAGCGGGCTTGCTCGCGAACGCGGTGTGTCAGGCATAACAGTGTCACTGACACACCGCTTTCGCGAGCAAGCCCGCTCCCACATTGGGTTCAGCGGTGTTGGTTAGATTGATGCCGTTGCCCAGGCCAACTGGCCTTCTTCATCCACATCCACCAACCGCTCCAATTGCAACGCCGCCGCGTCATCGGCATCGGAAGCGGTCTTGAACGTCTGTCCATCAAGGATCTTGTGAAAGCGCGGTGCGCCCATGCCATCCAGTGCCTTGACGGCGACGGCGGCGCTGTAGCCACCCTCTCCCGGCACTACGGCGGAAACGGCTTCGTGGTGGGTAAATTCTTTACGTGCCATGTTGCAGGTCCTGGCCAATGGAAAGTCGGCCATTCTACCCCCGTCAACCAGCGAGTTGCAGGTACTCGCCGTAGGCATGCACGGCGGATGCGTCGGTGAAGGTCTGGAAGTCCATGCTACGAACCACCATGTCATTCAACAGCTCGGTAAAGATCATCAGGGCCGGCGAGTTGAAGTAGGCGCTCATCGCCTGCTCGCTGCTCCAGAAACCCGAGACCAGCCACACATCGGGATCAACCTGGGAATGCTGCAACGAGAATTGCAGGCAACCCTGAGCCTGACGGCCCGGTTCGATCAAACTGCTCAAGCGTGCACCGAGTTCGGTGCTGCACCCGGTACGGGCACGGATAAAGGCCATATGGCTCGCGGGAATGGGGGTGGACATGTTCGACTCTCCCGTTGAGAAGTGATGCTCGGCAAGCACTGTGAGGGCGTGTTGCCACAGGATCAAGATAACGGCGCGGGTAGCCGCGCAGTTAGTCGATTCCTGCAGGCTTATTGCACAATCCTGCGAGAAGCGTAGATAGGACGTTACAGCCTCGGGTTTTATTCCAAGCCCATGCTCAGTGTTTCAGGGAGATGACAGGCGCTTTGCTTGCCTGATTCACGACTTATCGCAGGATCAGGCAAGGATTGTGCAGAATCGACGTAACACTTTTGAAAAGCCACCGCTAAGCTGAGCCCATCAAAAAAGCCTGTAGAGGACACCCCATGTCGTCGCCTGAACATCAGTCCATTCCCCTCGATGCCGAGATGGAAAAGCAGCGCGCCGAACTGGCCAGTATCGTGCACCGGCACACCTGGGAAGATGGCTCCTACGGCACGGCAATCACCTCGCTGTACCTGAACCGCCACAACACGCCGCGCGATTTTATGCCGGTGCTGGTGGAGCCCGCGCTGTGCATCCTGGCCAGCGGTAGCAAGGAAGTACGCCTGGCCGACGAAATCTTTGCCTACGACCCGCTCAATTACCTGGTGTTCTCGGTGGCGATGCCGGTGGCGGGCCGGATCATCGAGGCCACACCCGAAAACCCGAACCTGTCGGTGCGCATCAATATCGACCCGGCGCAGCTCACCGCGCTGATCGCCGAAGCCGGCCCGATGGGCGTGCCTTCGCGCCCTACTTCCCGCGGAATGTACGTGGACCGTATCGACAGCCAACTGCTGGACGCGGTACTGCGCCTATCGCGCCTGCTGGATACGCCCAAAGACATCGCGATGCTGGCGCCATTGATCAACCGGGAAATCCTCTACCGCCTGTTGCGTGGGCCGCAGGGTTATCGGTTGTATGAAATTGCCGTGGCCAACAGTCAGAGCCATCGTGTCAGCCAGGCGATTACCTGGTTGAACGGCAACTACGAACAACCCCTGCGCATCGATGACCTGGCCAAGGAAGTGAACCTGAGCGTGTCGACCTTGCATCACCGCTTCAAGGCGATCACCGCGATGAGTCCGTTGCAGTATCAGAAGCAGTTGCGCTTGCAGGAAGCACGACGCTTGATGATTGCCGAAGGGTTGGAAGCGTCGGCGGCAGGGTATCGGGTAGGGTATGAAAGCCCATCGCAGTTCAGCCGGGAGTACAGCCGGTTGTTTGGTGCGCCACCTTTAAGAGATTTGGCCCGGCTGCGCCAAAGCATCTGACACACCACTGATCAAAATGTGGGAGCTGGCTTGCCTGCTCCCACATGGGTTCAGCGTGCAATCAGTCCAATCCACGGGGTAGTTGCAACGTCACCCGCAACCCACCTTCGCGCAAATTCTGCAAACTCACCTCGCCGCCATGGCTATGGGCAATGTTTCGCGCAATCCCCAACCCCAAGCCATAGCCCTGTTGCTGCCCGGCCAGCCGAAAGTGCGGTTCGAACACCTGCTCCAACCGCTGTTCCGGCACCCCGGGGCCCTCATCATCCACATGCAGGATGAAATCAACGCCATCGTCTTCGATGTGCAAATGGGCGTTCTGCCCGTACTTCAAGGCGTTGTCGATCAGGTTGCCGATGCACCGCTTGAGCGCCAGCGGCTTGCCCGGGTAGGTCGTCAGTGCTCGACCCTGCTGGGTCACGCGGCCATTGCCGTTCGGCGCCAGGTACGGCTCCACCAGGCAGTCGAGTACGTGGTTCAGGTCTACCGGTTCGATGTTTTCGTGAATGTCGGTGTCTTTTACGCATTGCAGCGCGCCTTTTACCAGCAACTCCAACTCATCCAGGTCGCGACCGAACTTGGTTTGCAGGTTCTCGTCTTCGAGCAGCTCCACACGCAGGCGCAGGCGGGTGATGGGTGTGCGCAGGTCGTGGGAAATCGCGCTGAACAATTGGCTGCGTTCAGTCAGGTAGCGGCTGATGCGCTCGCGCATGGCGTTGAATGCGCGGCCCACTTCCACCACTTCACTGCCGCCACCTTCGGCCACCGGCTCCACATCGGCGCCCAGGGACATATCCCGCGCCGCTCGCGCCAGACGCTTGAGCGGTCGGCTTTGCCAGTGCACCAACAGGCCGATAAACAGCAGTAAAAAGCCGCTGGTCAGCACGATAAACCACACCTGTTGCGACGGCAGGCCCTGTTCTTCCAGGCTGGTGTAGGGCTCGGGCAGCAGCGAGGCGATGTACAGCCATTCACCGGGAGCAAGCTGGATCTGAGTGACCAGCACCGGCGGGTTCACCGGCTCCAGGGTCAGCGCGTAATGCGCCCAGGAGCGTGGCAATTCATCGAGCTTCAAGCCGGCGTTGAAAATGCGCAGGTCCTCGGCGCTGACGAACTCCACCGAGATATGCACGTCGGCGCCCAAGGTCTGGCGCAGCACTTCATCCACCGCTTGCAGCACCGCTTGTTTGCGTGGGGTTTGCGGCAGAATCGCCATGTCCAAGGGGCGGTCGTTGAGGGTCACCACAAAGCGCGTGCCGCCCATGCTGCGCAGTTGGTCGAGGACCAACGGGCGATAGGCCACCGGCAACGAACGGAAGTAACTCACGCTGGCGGTCATCGAATGCGCCAGGCTGCGGGCGCTGGTGACCAGGCCTTCAAGCTGCGTGGCGCGTAACTGCGAAACCCAGATCACGCTGGACAGCGCCTGGGCGAACAACACCGCGAGCAAGGTCAGCAGCAACATCCGTCCCAGCAATGAGCGCGGTACCGGAAAGCGCCGGCGGCGCTCGCTCAGGTGCTCGCCCAGTTGCTCAGTGCGCATTGCCGGCAACCACGCTGGCTGCCAATTGATAACCGCTGCCACGCACGGTGCGAATCAGTCGCGGCGGCTTTTCGGTATCGCGCAGCCGTTGGCGCAAGCGACTGACAGCCATGTCGACGATACGGTCCAGGGGCATCAGGTCACGGCCACGGGTGGCGTTGCCGATGGTGTCGCGGTCGAGGATCTGTTGCGGGTGGTCGAGGAACAACTTGAGCAGGGCAAAGTCGGCACCCGAGAGGATCACTTCTTCGCCATCCACATGGAACAGGCGGTGACTGATCATGTCCAGGCGCCACTCGTCGAACACCCACACATCACCACCGCCGCTGCGCTCCTGGCCAAACTGCGCACGGCGCAGCAAGGCCTTGATGCGCGCCTGCAATTCGCGGGGGCTGAACGGTTTACCGATGTAATCGTCGGCGCCCAGCTCCAGGCCGATCACGCGGTCGGTCTCATCCGAGCTGGCGGTGAGCATGATGATCGGTACCTGCGCCTGGCGCGGGTGCTGGCGAATCCAGCGGCACAGACTGAAACCGTCTTCGTCCGGCAGCATCACATCAAGGATGACCAGGTCGCAGGGCGCCTCGTTCATCGCCTGGCGGAACCCCGCGCCATCCGGCACACCACGCACCTGGAAACCGGCGCGACTGAGGTAGGTTTGCAGCAATTCACGGATTTCCTGGTCGTCGTCGACGAGGAGAATGGATTTACTGATTACGCTCACGGGGTCCTCCTTGTTGTTATGGGAGTGATCTTCACGGCCTCATCGCAGGCAAGCCAGCTCCCACAGGGGAATGCATTCCAAATGTGGGAGCTGGCTTGCCTGCGATAGCGGCATCATTGCCTACGCAAAAGCCTGCTCGAGCGCCACACCAGCCCCGGTCAACCCGGAATAAGGCGCGGTCACCAACCACACCGGAATGCCCTTGAAGTAGTCACTCATGCAGCCCTTGTCGCGAAAGCTCTTGGCGAAACCGCTGCTGATAAAGAAGTCGGCAAACCTCGGTATCACTCCGCCCACAATGTACACGCCACCGCGTCCACCGGTGGTCAGCACATTGTTACCCGCCACCCGGCCCAGCCAGATGCTGAACTGGTCCAACACTTCCATCGCCACCGGGTCGCCGGCCAGGCCAGCTGCCGTGATGGCTTCGGGCGTGTCCAGCACCGGCGTGTGCCCGTCCACCGCGCAAATCGCGCGGTACAGCCGTGGCAAGCCGCCACCGCTCAATGCGGTCTCGGCGCTGACGTGGCCGATCTCAGTGTAGATGTGCTGCCACAGCTGGGTTTCCCGTGGGCTGCTCAGGGGCAGGTCGACATGGCCGCCCTCCCCTGGCAGCGCCGCAAAACGACCACCGCCCAAGTCCAGCAGGGTGCCAACGCCCAGGCCGGTGCCCGGACCGATCACCACCGCCGGGCGCAACGGTTCCGGCGTGCCTTCGCAGACCACACGGAATTCGTCGGGCTTGAGGCGGGTCATGCCCAGGGCCATGGCCGAAAAATCGTTGACCAACAGCAACTCATCGACCTGCAAGGTGTTGCAAAACGCCGTCTTGCTCAGGCGCCAGTGATTGTTGGTGAACTTGAATTCATCACCACTCACTGGCCCGGCCACCGACAGGCACACCGCACCGATGTCACCGATGTGCAGGCCTTCTTCCTTGAGGTAGACCTTGATGGCCTCCTCCGGGCTGGCATGATCCGCCGTGGCGTGCACGCGGATCGAATGCAGTTCCTGGTCCCGCCACAACGCAAAACGCGCGTTGGTTCCACCGATATCACCGACCAGCGCAAGCTTCACTTAAGCGTCTCCAAGGCAGAGGTAAAGGCGCTGGCGCCTTGCTCTGCGGAGCTTGCGGCCAAGCGCATAAATGCAAACAGCTCGCGACCGGCCCCCACGTTATTGCCCAACAGGCCCGTGGCAGGCGCGCGCGCTGCAAATTCTTCGGCGTCCACCTTAAGCTCCAAGGTGCCCTTCACGCCATCGACGCGAATGATATCGCCATCGCGCACCCGTGCCAGCGGCCCGCCGCTCTGGGCTTCGGGGTTGACGTGGATCGCGGCGGGAATCTTACCCGAGGCGCCGGACATCCGCCCGTCTGTCACCAGGGCGACTTTGAAGCCACGGTCCTGCAGCACGCCGAGGAACGGGGTCATCTTGTGCAATTCAGGCATGCCGTTGGAGCGCGGCCCCTGGAAGCGCATCACCGCGACGAAGTCTTTTTCCAGTTGGCCGGCCTTGAACGCGTCCGCCAGGTCCTGTTGGTCCTGGAACACCACCGCCGGTGCTTCGACGATCTGGTGCTCAAGGGCCACGGCCGAGACTTTCATCACACCACGGCCGAGGTTGCCTTCCATCACGCGCAAGCCGCCTTCCGGCGAGAACGCACGGGCGACCGGGCGCAGGATGGTTTCGTCGAGGCTTTCGATAGGACCGTCGCGCCAGATCAGCTCGCCATCCACCAGGAACGGTTCCTGGGTGTAACGGCTCAGGCCCTTGCCCGCGACGGTATTGACGTCCTCGTGCAACAGGCCGGCTTCCAGCAGCTCGCGAATCAGGAACGACATGCCGCCCGCTGCCTGGAAGTGGTTGATATCGGCCTTGCCGTTGGGGTACACGTGGGACAGGGTCGGCACTACCTCGGAGAGGTCGGCCATGTCCTGCCAGGTAAGAATGATGCCCGCCGACATGGCGATCGCCGGCATGTGCAGGGTGTGGTTGGTGGAACCACCGGTGGCGTTCAGCGCGACGATCGAATTGACCAGGGATTTTTCGTCGACGATCTCGCCAATTGGCATGAAGTTGCCATTGGCCTTGGTCAAACGGGTGACCTGGTGCGCGGCCTCGCGGGTCAGCGCATCACGCAACGGCGTGTACGGGTTGACGAACGAAGCGCCCGGCAAGTGCAGGCCCATCACTTCCATCAACAGCTGGTTGGTGTTGGCAGTGCCGTAGAAGGTGCAGGTGCCGGGGCTGTGGTAGGACTTCATCTCCGATTCCAGCAACTCTTCACGGGAGGCCTTGCCTTCGGCGTAGCGTTGGCGCACATCGGCCTTCTGCTTGTTGGAAATACCGGACGGCATCGGGCCACCAGGCACAAAGATCATCGGCAGATGACCGTAGCGCAGTGCGCCCATCATCAGGCCCGGCACGATCTTGTCGCAGATGCCCAGCATCAGCGCGGCGTCGAACATGTTGTGGGACAGCGCTACCGCCGTGGACATGGCGATCACTTCACGGCTGAGCAGGCTCAACTCCATGCCGGGTTCGCCTTGGGTCACGCCGTCGCACATGGCGGGGGTGCCGCCGGCGAACTGGCCGACCGAGCCGACTTCGCGCAGGGCTTTCTTGATCTGTTCAGGAAAATGTTCGTACGGCTGGTGCGCCGAGAGCATGTCGTTATATGACGAAACAATTGCCACGTTGGCGGCATTCATCATTCGCAGACTATTTTTATCTTCAGTGCCGCAACCGGCTACGCCGTGGGCGAAGTTGGCGCATTGCAGCTTGCCGCGCATCGGACCGTCGCTGGCTGCGCCGCGAATGAGCGCAAGGTAGGCCTCGCGAGTGGCGCGGCTGCGGGCGATAAGCCGTTCGGTGACCTCAAGAACGCGGGGATGCATGTATAGAACTCCAGGCTAACGGATGTGGCGACCCTCGTTCCTATGCTGGTCAAACGCCCGCCGCAAAGAGGTTGGCAGGGTGTTACTTGACCAATCGGACCAGTTGATTCAGGTCACTCGTTGTAGATTGAACAAAATATTGCCACTAAAAAGGCTTGTTTTCTATTTTTATGCGAATAATCTTGTAATTCTTACAACAAATCGACGACAGGCACTTTCCAATGACTCTTCGTATCGCAATCAATGGTTTTGGCCGTATCGGCCGTAATGTCCTGCGCGCACTGTATACCCAAGGCTACCGTCAGGATTTGCAGATCGTCGCCATCAATGATCTGGGCGACAGTTCGATCAATGCCCACCTGCTCAAATACGACACCGTCCATGGCACATTCGAAGCAGAGGTCGCTCACGATCAGGAAAGCCTGACCGTCAATGGTGACCGGATTGCCGTCAGTGCCATTCGCAACCCGGCCGACCTGCCGTGGGCTGCGCACAAGATCGACGTGGTGTTCGAATGCACCGGCCTGTTCACCGACCGCGACAAAGCCGCCGCCCATATTACCGCCGGCGCACGCAAGGTGATCATTTCTGCACCGGCCAAGGGCGCAGACGCGACCGTGGTCTACGGTGTAAACCACGATATTCTGCGTCAATCGCACCAAATCATCTCCAATGCTTCGTGCACCACCAACTGCCTGGCGCCGGTCGCCCAGGTACTGCATCGCGAACTGGGCATCGAAAGCGGCCTGATGACCACTATTCACGCCTACACCAACGACCAGAACCTGACCGACGTCTACCACACCGACCCGTACCGTGCGCGCTCGGCTACCCAGAACATGATCCCGAGCAAGACCGGCGCCGCAGAAGCGGTGGGCCTGGTGCTGCCGGAACTGGCGGGCAAACTGACCGGCATGGCTGTGCGTGTGCCGGTGATCAACGTGTCGCTGGTGGACCTCACCGTGCAGTTGAAGAAAGAAGCCACTGCCGAGGAAGTCAACGTGCTGCTGAAAGAAGCCAGCCAGCATTCGAAGATCCTCGGCTACAACACCCTGCCGCTGGTTTCCAGTGACTTCAACCATAACCCGTTGTCGTCGATTTTCGATGCCAATCACACCAAGGTCAGCGGAAAACTGCTGAAAGTGCTGGCGTGGTATGACAATGAGTGGGGCTTCTCCAACCGCATGCTGGATAACTGCCTGGCGCTGTGCAACGCCGAATAATCCCCCTGCCGCCGCTGGCTTATGTGGGAGCTGGCTTGCCTGCTATAGCATCACCTCGGTCTCACTATAAGACCGACGTGATGCTATCGCAGGCAAGCCCGGCTCCCACAGGGATCTGCTCAGTCCTGCAAAGTGCCACTTGCCATTTGTGTTGATGATAAGCATTATCATTAACTGCAAATCGGTCTGGTATCACTGTGAGCCAATCTCGCTTCAACCAAGTCTTTCTCACCCAACGGGTGATTCTGCTACGCACCTTGCAGCGGATGGTGAATAACCACAGCACCGCCGAGGACCTGTTGCAGGAAACCTACCTGCGCGTCACCCGGGCGCTGAGTGAGCGGCCCATCGATCACCTAGAACCCTTCGTCTATCAAACGGCACGCAACCTGGCGCTGGATCATCTGCGTTCGCGTCGGATCCAGGCCCGCACGCTGCAGGAAGACGTCCCGCTGGACGTCCTGCAAAGCGTCGCAGCCCCATCAGCACGCCCGAAGACGCGACCCAGGCCGAGCAAATGCTGGAACACCTGAGTGTCAGCCTGGGCCAGTTGAGCGCCCGTCAGCAGCAGATCTTCATCCTCAGCCGCCTGCATGGCTGCAGCTATCAGGAGATTGCCGATCAGTTGGAAGTCTCTTTGAGCACCGTGCAAAAGGAACTCAAATTGATCATGGCCATCTGCGTAGGTGTAGCCCAAAGACTGGATCAGCCTTAAGCTGACCCCGGCAGACCTATCGACACACGCTGTAGGATCGATGAACAAAACGTGGCGAAGACCCGAGGAACACCGTGACGGACCCGAATAAACAGCACCCCCATGAGCTGGCTCATGAGGTGTTGCAAGACGTGGCTATGGACCAAGCCCTCGACTGGCTGATCGCCTTGCAGTGCCCGCTGCCCGGGCAACAGGCCGAATTTGAAGCCTGGCTCGCCAGCGATCCCGCCCACGTACACGCCTTTGGCAAAGCCCAGGCGGCCTGGGGGGTGCGCCGGTGCACAGTGCTGCCGTAGCACTCGCCGCGCCGCGTAAGCCGAGCGTCTGGCGACGCATCAAACCCCATTGGAAGCCCTTGGCAACCGCCGCCATGCTGCTGATCGGCCTGTTCAGCTTCAGCAACCTGCCGGTGCGCCTGCAAGCCGATCACCTCACCGTGGTGGGTGAACGCCAGCGCCTGCAACTGGACGAGGGCGCAAAGGTGTTGCTCAACACCAACTCGGCGTTTTCCAGCAGCATCAAGGATCACCAACGCTTGGCTCGCCTGTATCAGGGCGAAGCGTTTTTCGAAATTATCCCCAACCACGGCCTGCCTCTGGAAATCGATGCCGGCCCGGTGCGCGCCAGCGTGCGCGATACCGATTTTGCCGTGCGCTACCTCAATGGCGAGGCTCAGGTGCAGGTGCAGCGTGGCAACGTGGACCTGAGCAACACCGTCGACGACGCCCGTGTGCGCCTGAGTGCCGGTGAAAGTATCCGCATCGGCCCCAAAGGTTTCGGCCCACCAGCCAAGCTGGACGCCAACAAGGACCTGGCCTGGGTGCAGGGCCGGCTGATTTTCGAGAACCGTCCGATGAGCGAAGTGCTCACCGAACTGCGCCGCTATTACCCCGGGTGGATCATCAACACCAACGACAAACTCGCCAGCGTTGCCGTCACCGGTAACTACCGCCTCGACCAGCCCCTCGACGTCGTGCGTTCGCTGGCGCACATCACCTCGGCCAAGCTCTCGGAATACCCGGCGCTGGTGATACTGAACTAAATGAGAATTATTTTTACTCGATAGCCTTCGGCGGTACGTCTCGTCTTAGCCAATGCAACTGATTCCTATTTGTTCAGTTCGCAACTAAAAGATTCGTACCCCGGAGCGCTCTCGATGTCCTCTCGTTTCAACCGCCGGTCTTCCTCGCCCGTCCTGTCCTTGCTGACCGCCGCTATCCTGCTGGCTGGCGCGCCGGTGATGAGCGCCAGCGCAGCCGAGCCTGTTTCACGCAGCCATGGCAATTACAATTTCAGCATCGAACAGCAGCCGTTGGTCTCCGCGCTGAATGCCTTTACCAGCGTCACGGGCTGGCAAGTCGGCCTGCCGGCAGAGCTGGGCCAAGGCGTGTCGTCCCCTGGCGTACGCGGCCCCCTGTCGCCGGAAAAAGCCCTGGACCAGTTGTTGACGGGCACCAACCTGAGCTACCGAAAACTGGGCAATAACAATATCGTCCTGGAAAAACGTGTAGCCGGCAGCACCCTCAACCTGCAACAGGTAACCATCAGCGCCACCCGCCACGAGCAGGATGTGAACAGTGTGCCGAGCACCGTCAGCGTGCACGACCGCCAGGAACTGGACCGCCTCAACGTCGGCAACAGCCGCGATCTGGTGCGTTACGAGCCCGGTGTCTCGGTAGGCGGCGCCGGCACCCGTTCCGGCAATGCAGGTTTCAACATTCGAGGGATCGACGGCGACCGCATTCTCACCCAGGTCGACGGCGTCGAAGTGCCCGATCACTTCTCCAACGGCCCTTACGCACAAACCCGCCGCAACTACGTCGACCCGGAGATCGTCAAGCGCGTCGAAATCCTGCGCGGCCCAGCCTCGGCGCTGTACGGCAGCAGCGCCATCGGTGGCGCGGTGAGCTACTTCACCCTCGACCCGGACGACATCATCAAGCCTGGCAAGGACGTCGGCGCCCGCCTGAAAACCGGCTATAGCTCCGCCGACGACAGCTGGTTGACCTCCGGCACCGTCGCTGGCCGCGTACAAGACTTCGACGGTTTGCTGCACCTGAGCCAGCGCAACGGCCACGAGACCGAAACCTACGACGGCAACAACGCCACCGGCCTGGCCCGTACCGGCGCCAACCCGGAAGACGCACGCACCACCAACGTGCTTGCCAAGCTGGGCTGGAACTATGGCGATGAGAACCGCCTGGGCCTGACGTACGAGAAGTACAAGGATGACCGCGACACCAATCAGAAAAGCGCCGTGGGTGGGCCGTTCAACGCCGGTCCGTCGATGAACCTTTACCGTGCACGCGTGGGTAACGACACCATCACCCGCGAACGCTTCGGCCTGGAAAACACCTTTGCCCTGAACGCGCCGTTTGCCGATCACATCAAGACCAGCCTCAACTACCAGATCGCCAAGACCGACCAGACCACGGCCGAACACTACGTTTCCGGCGCGCGCAACTTGACGCGTGACCGCCAGACGCTCTACCAGGAAAAACAATGGGTATTCGATGCCCAACTGGACAAGGCGTTTGCCATCGCCGACACCGACCACGTGCTGACCTACGGCACTACCATCAAACAAGCCAAAGTCACCGGTTCCCGTACCGGCAGCGCAACCTGCCTGACCGTCAGCACCTATTGCGCTGCTATCGGCGGCCCGAGCACGTTCCCTTCGGACAAAGTGGTACCGGCCAGCGACTTCCCGGACCCGACCATCAACACCTACGCCCTGTTCGCCCAGGACCAGATCAACTGGGGCAAATGGACCTTCCTGCCCAGCGTTCGTTATGACTACACCCAGCTCAAACCCAAGCTGACCGAGGACTTCCTCAACTCCACCGACCCGAACCGCGTCTACCCACATGACGACAGCGACAAGACCTGGCACCGCGTCTCGCCAAAATTCGGCCTGACTTACGCCCTGACCGACAACTACACCTGGTTCGGCCAATACGCCGAAGGCTTCCGCACGCCGTCGGCCAAAGCCCTGTACGGCCGCTTTGAAAACATCCAGCAAGGCTACGTGGTAGAACCCAACTCGGACCTCAAGCCGGAAAGCAGCAAGAGCTTCGAAACCGGCCTGCGCGGCAACTTCGAGTCGGGCAACTTCGACGTTGCGGTGTTCTATAACAAGTACCACGACTTCATCAACGAAGACGCCGCCGTGCTTTCTCCCACCGGCCCCGCGTTCAAGGCCAGCAACATCAAGCGCGCCACCATCAAGGGCGTGGAAGCCAAAGGCCGTCTGAACCTGGACGCCTTCGGTGCCCCGCAGGGCTTGTATACCCAGGGTTCGGTGGCATATGCCTATGGTCGCAACGAAGACACCGGCGAACCGATCAACAGCGTCAATCCGCTCAAGGGCGTGTTCGGCCTGGGTTACGAGCAAGAAACCTACGGCGCGCTGGTCAGCTGGACGTTGGTCAAGAAGCAGGATCGGGTCGACAAAAACACCTTCTTTTCGCCAGACGGCGACCAGAAAAAAGCACCCTTCAAGACGCCTGGTTTCGGCATCGTCGACCTGACCGGTTTCTACAAAGTCACCAACGACGTGACCGTCAATGGTGGCCTGTACAACGTCACCGACAAGAAATACTGGAACTGGGACGACGTGCGCAGCTTCGACAGCATTGGCGAAGCCGGCGTGACCGCGCCCGCCAACATCGACCGCCTGACCCAACCCGGCCGCAACTTTGCGATCAACGTGATCTGGGATATCTGATAGCGCTCACCTCACCCCGTCGAAATTTCATCGACAGGGTGAGGATTTTACTGTGCCGCGTCTTCTTGTTCGTCTAGTTGATAACAGCTCTCTTTAGGGCAATAAGGCGCTCCTCTTCTCAAGGACTTTTTTCATGACCGCATCTCCCACCGCAGAACGCCCAAGCCTGCGCTCCCAGCGCCTGAACCAGATCACTAACGAGCCTCACACCAAGCTCGATGCGCTGGTGAAAGCCCACGCTCCGTTCGAAACCCAGGCCAACTTCGCCCGCTTTGTGGTGGCGCAATACCTGTTCCAGTCGGAGCTGGTAGCGTTGTACAACGATGCCGAGCTGATCAAGATTGTCCCGGACCTGGCCGCACGCTGCCGCGCCGACGCCGCCAAATTGGACCTGGGCGACCTCGACACCGAAGTGCCTGCCCCGGTGGCCGGCGCAGTGAAAAACCCAAGCAAGGCCGAAGCCCTGGGCTGGCTGTTCGTGTCCGAAGGCTCCAAGCTGGGTGCTGCGTTCCTGATCAAGCGCGCCGTGGGCCTGGGCCTGAGCGAAACCTTCGGTGCCCGCCACCTGGGCGAGCCGGCGGGTGGTCGCGCCGAAGGCTGGAAGAGCTTTACTCGCACCCTCGATGGCCTGGAATTCAGCGCCGAAGAAGAGGCTGCCGTGGAAAAAGGTGCGATTGACGCGTTTGTGCGCTTCACCGTATTGCTGGAACAGGCGTACGCTAGCGCCCCTGAACTGGCCTGATTCCTAACTGGAATGCAGTTTAAATGTGGGAGCGGGCTTGCTCGCGAATGCGGTGGATCAGTTGACGCATGTGCTGGCTGACCCACTGCATTCGCGAGCAAGCCCGCTCCCACATTTGGATATCATTTCAAGCTGATTTTCTGTGATACCCCTACCCATGACCGGCAAAACCCAATCCACCTCCAAAATCGCCCAGATCCTCTTCGGCCTGCTGGCCTACGTCAGCCTGGGAATCGGGCTTGTGGCGATCGTGATACCGGGTTTGCCCACTACTGAATTCATCTTGCTGGCCGCCTGGGCCGCCACCAAAAGCTCGCCGCGCCTTAGCGCCTGGCTGGAGAACCACCGGCTGTTCGGGCCGATCCTGTTCAACTGGCGCAACGGCAAGATCATTGCGCGCAGAGCCAAGGTCAGCGCCACTGTGAGCATGTTGGTGTGCGCGATCCTGATGCTGGTGATGCTCGACCACGGCTGGCCGATCTACCTGGCAATTGCCGGGATGAGCCTGGGCAACCTGTGGATCTGGTCACGCCCTGAACGCCTCGCAGCCCCCGTATAACGCTGCATGTAGGTTTTTTCCTACCGCTCATCGCCTCCTCCTCATGAAACATCCCGTTACGCCGATGTTTCGGACATAGCGCCGAATGGACTTGGCTCGCCCTGCGTGCATTTCAACAAGACATTCGCGAGTGAACCTATGTTCAAAACCCTCTCCATCCGCTTGAAAATCGTGCTGTTGTCCGGTCTTTTGCCTGCTGGGGGTGATTGCACTCGTCGTCGGCGTCAACATTTACGAGGCCGATCAGAACAACCATCTGGTCAGCGACTCAAGCTCGCGAATGCTCACCCACAGCGTGCAGGACTTGCTGCAATCCAAAGCCGCCGAGCAAGCCGCGCAACTGCAGAAAACCTTTGGCGAAAACCTCTTGGTGGTCACCGCCCTCGCGGACCAGGTCAAAGACCTGCGCAACCTGGCGACCAAACGGCAACTGGAGCCTGGTGCGCTGCGCGAAGAGCTCAACCAGAGCCTCAAGACCGCGTTTGAGCGCAACAACAAGGTGCTCGGCATCTGGTTGTCGTTCGAACCCAATGGGCTGGACGGCAAGGACAGCGAATTCATCGACGACAAGGCCCGCGTTTCCAATGAAAAGGACGCTTCTCCAGCTACTGGAGCCGTGCCGGCGGTGAAGGCCTGAACACGATCATGGTCGAGGACGACCTGACCAAGACCACCCTCAACCTCAGCGGTACGCCCTACAACATCTGGTACACCTGCCCACGCGACACACGCAGTGTTTGCCTGCTGGACCCGTATGCCGACGAAGTCGCCGGCAAGTCGATGCTGATGACCACCATCTCGCTGCCGCTGATCGTGGACGGCAAAGTCATCGGCGTGGTCGGTATCGATATAGCCCTCAACACCCTGCAGGCCACCACGGACGCCGCGCAAAAGAGCTGTTCGACGGTGCGGCGCACTTGGAGATCCTGTCCAGCTCGGGCCTGATTGCGGCGTACAGCGGCGAACCCGACCGGGTCGGTAAAAACCTGATCAATACCCTCGGCGCCGAAGGCAAAGAAATTGTGCAACTGCTGGCCAGCGACACGCGCATGATCCGCGAACAGGACGACACCATCCGTGCCGTGTACCCGATCAAGCCGATTAACGACGCCAAGTCCTGGGGCATCGTGATCAAACTGCCCAAGCAAGTCATGCTGGCCGACACACTTAAACTGCAAACCCTGCTCGACAAGGCCCAGGACGCCGGCACGCTCAAGGCGCTGCTGGTCGGTGCCGCTGCCGGCCTGCTCGGCCTGCTGCTAATGTGGCTGAGCGCCACCGGCGTAACCCGGCCGATCAACAGCGTGGCCGCCATGCTCAAGGACATCGCCAGCGGCGACGGCGATCTCACCCAGCGCCTGGCCTACGCCAAGCAAGACGAACTGGGCGAGCTGGTGAACTGGTTCAACCGCTTCCTCGACAAGCTGCAACCGACCATTGCCCAGATCAAGCAGAGCATTACCGAAGCCCGTGGCACTGCCGATCAGTCCTCTGCCATCGCGCGCCAGACCAGTGAGGGCATGCAAGTGCAGTTCCGCGAGATCGACCAGGTCGCCACCGCCTCCAATGAAATGAGCGCCACCGCCCACGATGTCGCCAACAGCGCCTCCAATGCCGCCAGCGCGGCACGCGGCGCCGATCAGTCGGCGCGTGAAGGCATGTCGATCATTGAGCAAAGCACCCGCGACATCACCACCCTCGCCGAAGAAGTCAGCAAGGCCGTGGGCGAAGTCGAGGCCCTGGCGGTGAACAGCGAACAGATTGGCTCAGTGCTGGAAGTGATCCGCAGCATCGCCGAGCAGACCAACCTGCTGGCCCTCAACGCCGCGATTGAAGCGGCACGCGCCGGGGAAAGCGGGCGTGGGTTTGCGGTGGTGGCCGACGAAGTGCGCAACCTGGCCAAGCGCACCCAGGATTCGGTGGAGGAAATTCGCCTGGTGATCGAGCGTATCCAGAGCGGCACCCGTGGCGTGGTGGCGACCATGCATTCAAGCCAAAGCCAGGCCCAGAGCAATGCCGGGCAGATCCATCAAGCGGTGCAGGCGTTGGGCAAGATCAGCGATGCGGTCACCGTGATCAGCGACATGAACCTGCAAATCGCCAGCGCCGCCGAACAACAGAGCGCGGTGGCCGAAGAGGTCAATCGCAACGTCTCGGCAATCCGCACCGTGACCGAGACACTCACTGGCCAGGCCACCGAGTCGGCGGCCATCAGCAGCCAACTGAATGCATTGGCCAGCCAGCAGATGAAGTTGATGGATCAGTTTCGGGTGTAAACCCGATCCTCAAGACAATGATGGACCCTGTGGGAGCCGGGCTTGCCCGCGATAGCGTTGGATCAGTCAGAAATCTATTGACTGCCACACCGCCATCGCAGGCAAGCCAGCTCCCACATAAAGCAGATGTGTGGTGGCTTAGAGACCGGGCCACGCCTGGACAAACGCCGCCACATCTTCCTTCGCCGCCGTACGCGGCGGGTTCTGCGGCGTACCCAGGTACAAGAAGCCAATCACCTCCTCGTCCGCCGTCAGCCCCAAGCCCTTGGCGACGTGGGCCGAGTACGACAATTCACCCGTGCGCCACACAGCCCCAATGCCCTGGGCATAAGCCGCCAGCAGAATTCCGTGGGCTGCACAGCCTGCCGCCAGCAGTTGCTCGGACTTCGGCACTTTGAAGTGTTCCTGCAGGCGTGCAATCACCACCACCACCAGCGGCGCGCGCAATGGGCCGTTCTGGGCCTTGTCGATCACGGCTTGTGGGGCATCGGCATCCTGCAGGCGGGCAGCTTCTGCCAGCAGCGTGCCCATCTGCTCACGGGCGGCACCTTCCACGGTGAGAAAACGCCAAGGGCGCAACTGGCCATGGTCGGGTGCACGCATGGCGGCAGCGAACAGCACGTCGCGCTGCTCCTGGGTCGGTGCCGGCTCCAGCAAACGCGGCACGGAAACACGGTTGAGCAAAGCGTCGAGAGCCTGCATTGGCCACCTCCAGAAAAAAATGTGCGGTCATTCTAGCGGGAATGGGTTGCCACCCACCAAACGATAATTGCTCTTATTCATTCGGCCCTGCCCTGTTAGACTTTGCGACCTTATTTTTAGCCTTCGTCCGGGAAACTCGATGTTCCGTTCGCTTTTTCGCCTGTGCGCAGCATTCCTGGCCTTGAGCCTGGTGGCCTGCGATGACGCGCCAAGGTTTACCAAGGCAGAGCCGGGTGAATCACGGGCCGGTGGCGCGACGACGGTGAATAAACGTGACCAGAATGCATTTTCCCTGCCTTCGGCCAACCTGTCGCCCACGCGCCGTCTGGATTTCAGCGTTGGCAACAGCTTCTTCCGCAGCCCGTGGGTGATTGCACCTTCCACCACCACTGCGCGTGACGGCCTGGGCCCGCTGTTCAACACCAATGCCTGCCAGAACTGCCATATCAAGGACGGTCGCGGCCATCCGCCGCTGCCCGATGCTCCCAATGCGGTGTCGATGCTGGTGCGACTGTCGATTCCGGACACCCAGGCCAACGCCAAGCTCATCGAGCAAATCGGCGTGGTGCCCGAGCCGGTCTACGGTGGGCAATTGCAAGACATGGCCGTGCCAGGCGTACCGCCGGAAGGCAAGGTGCGGGTCGACTACACGCCGGTCACCGTGACGTTCAAGGACGGCACCGTGGTTGAATTGCGCAAACCAGACCTGCAAATCACCCAGCTCGGCTATGGACCGATGCACCCAGATACACTTTTTTCAGCGCGCATCGCCCCGCCCATGATCGGCCTGGGCCTGCTCGAAGCCATCGGCGATGCCGATATCCTGCGCAACACCGACCCCAAAACCGCCGACAAAGAGGCCATCGTCGGCCGTGCCAACTGGGTCTGGGACGATGCGCAACACAAGACAGTGCTCGGGCGTTTTGGCTGGAAAGCCGGGCAACCGAATCTCAATCAACAAAATGTTCACGCGTTTTCTGGTGATATGGGCCTCACCACGTCCCTGAGACCCTTTGATGACTGCACCGACGCCCAAGTGGCCTGCAAACAGGCACCCAATGGCAATGGCCCCGATGGCGAGCCAGAAGTCAGCGACAACATCCTGCGCCTGGTGCTGTTTTACACCCGTAACCTTGCAGTGCCTGCACGCCGCGACGTCAATACACCGCAGGTACTGGCCGGCAAGAATTTGTTCTACCAGGCCGGTTGCCAGGGTTGCCACAGGCCATCCTTCACCACGGCAGCGAACGCCGCCGAACCTGAACTGGCCAACCAAGTGATCCGCCCGTACAGCGACCTGTTGCTGCACGACATGGGCGAAGGCCTTGCCGACAACCGCAGCGAATTCAAGGCCGGTGGCCGCGACTGGCGTACCGCGCCGTTGTGGGGTATCGGCCTGACACAAACCGTGAGTGGCCACACCCAGTTCCTGCATGACGGCCGCGCCCGCAACCTGCTGGAAGCCGTGCTGTGGCACGGCGGTGAAGCTCAAGCGGCGCAGCAGCATGTGTTGTCCTTTAATGCCGAGCAGCGGGCTGCGTTGCTGGCGTTCCTGAACTCTTTATAAGCGTTGCCCCAATTACAGAAGGGAGCTCTACATGTTCCGTCCCAAGTTGTTGTTCACCAGCCTGGCCGCCCTTGCATTGGGCGCCTGCTCGCCGCAAGACCCGCAAGCAGTGACCTCGGCGGCCATCGCCAAGCAAGTCATCCTGCCGACCTACAGCCGTTGGGTCGAAGCGGACCGTCAATTGGCCGTCAGCGCATTGGCCTACTGCCAGGGCAAGGAAAGCCTGGAGACCGCCCGCGCCGACTTCCTCCACGCACAAAAAGCCTGGGCCGAGTTGCAACCGCTGCTGATTGGCCCATTGGCCGAGGGCAACCGTTCGTGGCAGGTGCAATTCTGGCCGGACAAGAAGAACCTGGTCGGTCGTCAGGTTGAACAGTTGGTGACCGCCCAGCCGCAAATCGATGGCGCCGCACTGGCCAAGTCGAGCGTCGTGGTTCAAGGCTTGTCGGCTTACGAATACATCCTCTACGACGCCAAGACCGACATCGCCGACGAAGCCCAGAAAGCCCGTTACTGCCCGCTGCTGGTTGCCATTGGTGACCGTCAAAAGCCCTGGCTGAAGAAATCCTGGCCAGCTGGAACAGCACCGACGGCATGCTCGCGCAGATGACCAAGTTTCCTAATCAGCGCTACGCCGATTCCCACGAAGCCATCGCCGACCTGCTGCGCGTCCAAGTGACCGCACTCGATACCCTGAAGAAGAAACTCGGTACGCCGATGGGCCGCCAGACCAAAGGTATCCCGCAGCCATTCCAGGCTGATGCGTGGCGCAGTGAATCGTCCCTGCAAAGCCTTGAAGCCAGTCTGGCTGCCGCCCAAACCGTGTGGGTCGGCGTCGACAACAAAGGCCTGCGTGGCCTGCTGCCGTCCGATCAGAAGCCGTTGGCCGACAAGATCGACGCCGCCTATGCCGCCTCCCTGAAGCTGTTCGCCAGCAATCAGCGCACCCTCAATGAGCTACTGGCAGACGACGCGGGACGCCAGCAACTCAACGACCTCTACGACAGCCTCAACGTTGTCCACCGCCTGCACGAAGGCGAACTGGCTAAGGCGCTGGGCATCCAACTGGGCTTTAACGCCAACGACGGTGACTGATGATGCTCAGGCGACAGGCTTTGGCGATTGGCAGCGTGCTGCTCAGCGCCCTTACTTTGGGTGGCTGGACGTTATTCAAACAGAAGGACAAGGGCCCGCTGCTGTTGTCGGCGCGGGATGATGCAGACGGCAAGCACTATGCCGTGGGCTATCGCCTGGACGGCAAGCAGGTGTTTGCCACCCAGGTCGGCCAGCGCTGCCACGACATCATCAACCACCCGACGCTGCCGATTGCGCTGTTCGTCGCCCGTCGCCCGGGCACCGAGAGTTACCTGATCGACCTGCGTGATGGCGCGCTGCTGCAAACCATCACCTCGAACGCCAATCGCCACTTCTATGGTCACGCGGTAATCCACAAGAGCGGCGACTGGCTGTATGCCACCGAGAACGACACGACCGACCCCGGCCGTGGCCTGCTCGGTGTGTATAAGTTTGAAGGCGAGCGACTGGTGCACACCGGCGAGATTTCCACCCACGGCATCGGCCCGCATCAAGTGTCGTGGATGCCTGATGGCGAAACCCTGGTGGTGGGCAACGGTGGTATTCGTACCGAGGCAGAAAGCCGCGTAGAGATGAACCTCAATGCCATGGAGCCGAGCCTGGTACTGATGCAGCGCGACGGCACGCTGATCAGCAAGGAAACCCTGGGCCAGCAGATGAACAGCGTGCGTCATATGGGGATCGCCGCCGATGGCACCATCCTCACCGGACAGCAGTTCATGGGGCCGTCCCAAGAGCGTTCCGAGTTGCTGGCAATCAAGCGGCCGGGACAGCCATTCGTCGCGTTCCCAGTGGCGGACGAGCAGTTGCAGGCGATGGGGCATTACACCGCCAGCGTCGCGGTGCACAGCGAGTTGCGCCTGGTGGCCCTGACCGCACCGCGGGGTAATCGCTTTTTATCTGGGACATGGACAGCGGCGAGCTGCGCCTGGATGGACCACTGCCCGACTGTGCCGGTGTAGGCGCCGTGGCGGATGGGTTTGTCGTCACCTCTGGCCAGGGACGCTGCCGCTTCTACGATTGCCGTCAGAAACAGCTGGTGGCAAAACCGTTGGAATTACCGGCGGGGCTCTGGGATAACCATCTGCATCTGATCTGACAGGCAAAAAAGGGCCTCGCATCGCAAGGCCCTTTCCCGGGGGTTTGAATCGTTTCAACTCTGCGGCCTCATCCCTTGAGACATTCCAAACATAAACAGCAACAGCTCATGGTCAGGCTTGGCCGCCACACTCGCCTTGGCGACGCGCGGCAACAAGCATTGCGCGCTACTCTGCGCCGCACTGAGCACCTGTGTGCGAGGCTGTTCCCACGCCGCCAACGCCAGGGCTGCAATGCCCAACGCCCCGACCAGGAACACACCTCGTGCTATTTCTAGCTTCATCTGGTTAAACCCTTGATAGCGCTGCCAAACGCCGTCTCATAAAAGTAGCTGAGTTTTGTCCAGTCAGCGCTGTTCCACGACGAATGGCGGCGCAGCTGCAGCATGTCGTGGGAGGCGGCCCGATAAGCGGTCAACCGCTGGCGGCACTTCTCGAAATCCAACAGCGCCACTTCCACGTTGGCCGAGTCACCCTCGCCCGTCACACGCACGAAAATATGCTTGCTGTACAAACAACCGTGCTGCCAACGGCCCTTGTGCATACGCGCCAAGGTGCCGGCCAATTCCCTGAGCATGCGCTCGTGCACCAACTCGCCGTAACGTTCGCGGCCGCCAGCAGCGTACCAATTGTCGATTTCGTCGAAGCCGTCGAGGGATGCGGTGACCAACAATGCTTTCCATTGGTGCTGAGGATCACGACGCGCCTCGCAAAAGACCATCTCTGGCACACGCACATCCAGCAAGCGCAGGCCTTTGATGGCATCCCGCTCACGCAACACGGTGGGGCGGCCAAATGGGTGCAACCAACTACGGTAGATATGACCGGTCTGGCGCTTGCTGTAGAGCAAGCGGCCATTACTGCTCATTACCCGCTGCACACCGCTTTCACCACCGCGGCGACGGTTGGGCTCCTCGACCCACTCGCCCTGCTGGCGCCAGAAATAATCAAATCGTTCTTCGGGCGCTACATGACTGCCTACCGCAGACTCAACTGCCATCCTGTTACCTCTTTCGCAATACATACACACGCCACATGGCGTAGAGCGGCATGAAGTCCAGGGACTCCTGAACGCGGAAACCGGCCTGCTCGAATTCGTCTTCAACGGTAGCCGCAGGTAACACAAATCGGTTTTGGTAACCTTCCTGCTCACCTGTCTTACGACGTTGCCCTTCGAGCCGCTTGCGTTTCCAAGCCTTGAAATTGCCATCAACCCACAGCGAGAGAATCACGCTGTCACGCGTAACACGCTGAAACTCACGCAGTATCGTCAAGCGGTGCGCCGGGTCACCTATATGGTGTAGCAGGCGCATGCAGAAAATGCTGTCGACCGAGTTGTCCGGTAAATCGATATCGAATGCAGATGTCTGCAAGGGCCGTACCCGTTTCACCACATCTGCCGGTTGGGAGGCCATCGCGACCTTCAACATCGACTCGGAATTGTCAGCGCCGATAATCACTCTGTTGGGTTTTTCGGCCAGCAGCGGCCAGAAGCGGCCCGCCCCACAGGGCAGGTCCAGCACCAGTCCTGGCTCGCCCGCCATGGCCAGCGCACCCCGGGCCAATTGCTCGTCGCGTTTGTGGGACAAGCGGCGAGCCAAATTGTCCTTATGCTTGAGCAAATATTCTTGGGCGTGCTGATCGTCGTACTTTTCGGAAAATTCGAGCTTGATCGGACTAGACATCAACGGGTCTCCGGTTGCTGATGCCTACAACCTTAAGCAGCGACCTGTGATCAACAGGTCAACCCGTTGTGAAAAACTTGTCCTGTCCAATCTCATACATTTCAAGACTTTACAGATACAAGGGGTGGCATGGGGCCATCTTCGCCGAAAAGGCAGGGGATCTGCCGCAGGATAGCGGCAGGGAGGGAGGTCAGGGTTTGACCGGGCTCAATTCAACATGAAAGCGGCAGCCGTTGGGCTCCATGGTACTAAGGCTCACGCTCCAGCCCTGGTTTTCACAGATGCGCTGGACCAGTGACAAGCCGAGGCCCAGGCCCTCGCCGCGCTTCTCGCTACCGCGCACAAAAGGCTCGAACATCGCTTCACGCTTGTCTTCAGGAATCCCGACACCGCTGTCTTCCACCACAAAGCCACTCGGTTCCAGGGTCAAGCGGATAAAGCCTTGCTCGGTGTAGTGCAGGGCGTTGCGCAACAGGTTGCCCATCACGGCATGCAAGAAGGTCGTGTTGTAGCGCGTATCCAGCGGGTTGCCCGGTTGGTAGATCAACTCCAGGCCCTTGTGCTGTACAGGTTCGCGCCAGATGCCGAGCAAATCATCGGCAACCTGGGTAAGGGTCACCTGAGGCGACATGGCGGCATCGTTATGCTGAGCTCTGGCCAGCATCAGGAAGGTCTGCACCAGCTCGCGCATTTCCTCGCAGGCACGTGCGATACGCTCCACCTGATTACGCCCGCGCTGGTCGATGGCCGGATTTTCCAACAGCAACTCGCAGGAGCTGGCCAGTACCATCAACGGCGTGCGCAACTCGTGGCTGACATCGCTGGTAAACAGTTGCTCACGGGACAGCGCCTGGCGCAGCCTCCCCAGCGTGGCATCGAACGCCACCGCCAGTTCACCCACTTCATCGGCCGCGTAGTCCGGCGCCAGCGGCGGCGCCAGGCCGAGTAATTGGTCACGGTGACGCACCTGGCGAGCCAGCCGTACGACTGGCGCCATCACCCTACGTGCAAGCACCCAGCCCAGGAACACTGCCAACGCCAGGCTGAGCACGAAGCCCACGAGCACCACGGCAAACAGCACGCGCTCGCGCTCTTCGAAATCGCTTTGATCCTGCAACAGCACGTATCGCCGGCCGTCCACCACTTCGACCATCGCGTGGTAGGACAGCGCTTCACGGAAGACTTCATGGAAGCCGGGTTCAAGGTGCCGCAAATCCTTGGGCAACTCGAAGTCGCCAGGCCCGCCGCTGAAATAGAACAGTTGGTCCGGCTCGGGCCGATGCCGCCAGTCCTCCACCGTGTCCATCAGCAGCAAGCGTTGCAAGTCACCGCCCAAGCCCGCCGAGATCAGCTTCTCTTCCACCAGGTGCACGGTCGCAACGATACCCATGGCGAAGGCCCCCGCCACCAACGCACTCATCAAGGCAAAGGCGATGATGATCCGTTGGGCAAGGCTTTGCTTAAACTCCATCACGGCCCTCGGCCAAGCGATAACCCACACCGTGCACCGTTTGCAGCAGCGGTTTGGCGAAGGGTTTATCGATCACTTGGCGCAGTTGGTGGACGTGGCTGCGCAGGCTGTCGCTGTCCGGGCAGTCATCGCCCCACAAGGCTTCTTCGAGGATTTCGCGGCGCAACACGTGAGGGCTTTTTTGCATCAGCACCGCGAGCAGTTTCAAGCCAACCGGGTTTAGTTTGAGCAGGCGTCCTTCGCGGGTGACTTCCAGAGTATCGAGGTCGTAATGCAGGTCGGCCACCTGCAAGGCGCGGCGACCACCGCCCTGGGCACGGCGCAGCACGGCTTCGATACGTGCGGCCAACTCCGAGAGGGCAAAGGGCTTGAGCAGGTAGTCATCGGCGCCAGACTTGAAGCCCTGCAGCCGGTCATCCAATTGGTCGCGAGCGGTGAGCATGATCACCGGCGTGTCGCGGCGTGCGTCTTCGCGCAGGCGCTTGCATAAGGTGTAGCCGTCGATGCCAGGCAGCATGATGTCGAGCACGATCAAGTCGTAATGCTCGGTAGCGGCCAAGTGCAGCCCCGACAAACCGTCCTGCGCACAGTCCACGGTATAGCCTTTGAGCCCCAGGTAATCGGCCAGGTTGGCCAGAATATCGCGGTTGTCTTCAACCAATAGAATTCGCATGGGCAGTGTCTCCGTACGCGGTAACGGCCGTGTTGGCTCGCGCAGCTTAAGGCCAAGTGTGCCTCGCGGCTAGGTCCGCGAGCCGTTCCGATTAGTTTTTTCAACTGACGCATATAACCAACGAGTTTTTCACTATAGCTTCACAAACTGACTACAGCGTCAGGCAGAAGATCGCCGCCCATCGATATAAGGAATGTAGACATGGGGTTTCTCAAAACAGCGCCTATGCGTTATTTGCTGCTCGTCACTGGCGCATGGCTGGTGATTTTCTTGCTCACGCGTGGCGTGCTGCTCGTCACTCACCTCGACGAAGTTGGCGGTAACTTACTGCCGGTGTTTGGCGTGGGTTTGCTCTACGACCTGGGGTTTCTAGCCTATGCAGCCCTGCCCTTGGGCCTGTATCTGCTGCTATGCCCGCCTGCACTCTGGCGTCGCCGCGGCCATCGTTGGTTCCTGCAAGCAGTGCTGACCGTCAGCCTGTTTGCCATGCTGTTCACGTCCGTCGCCGAGTGGTTGTTCTGGGATGAATTTGGCGTGCGCTTCAACTTTATCGCCGTCGACTACCTGGTGTACTCCGATGAGGTACTGAACAACCTGTTGGAGTCCTACCCGATCGGCAAGCTTCTCAGTTTGCTGGCGATGCTGGCGATTGTGCTGAGCCTGGCCCTGCGCAAACCCTTCAATGCGGCATTGAACGCCCCCCTGCCGCCCCTGCGTGGCCGTCTGTTGAATGCCCTGAGCCTGTTGGTCTTGGCCGGCCTCAGCCTGCAGTTGATCAGCCAGGAGAGCCCTCGCGCCCAAGGCGGGAATGCCTACATGAACGAGTTGGCCAGCAATGGCCCGTATCAGTTTTTCGCGGCGTTCCGAAACAACGAACTGGATTACACCCAGTTCTACAAAAGCCTGCCAACCGATGTGGTCGCCAAGCAACTGCGTGCCGAATTGAGCGAGCCTAACGCCCGATTTATCGGCAAAGACCCATTGGATATCCGCCGAGCCATCGACAACCCGGGCACCTTGCGCAAACCCAATATCGTGCTGGTCACCATCGAAAGCTTTAGCGCCAAATACATGGGCAGTAATGGCGACGGGCGCAACCTCACGCCCAACCTGGACGCCCTGCGTAAACAGAGCCTGTACTTCAATAACTTTTATGCCACCGGCACCCGCACAGATCGCGGTCTGGAAGCGATCACCCTGGCGATTCCACCAACGCCAGGGCGCTCCATCGTCAAACGCATTGGCCGTGAAAGTGGTTTCGCAAGCCTGGGCCAACAACTCAGCGCCATCGGTTACGACAGCGTGTTTGTCTACGGCGGGCGCGGGTACTTCGACAATATGAATGCGTTCTTCAGCGGCAACGGTTACCGAGTCGTCGACCAGAGCAGCGTGGCCGAATCGGAGATTACATTTAAAAACGCCTGGGGCATGGCCGATGAAGACCTCTATCGGCAAACCCTGAAACTGGCCGATGCCGACTACGCCAAGCAGCAGCCGTTTTTGTTGCAACTGATGACCACCTCCAACCACCGCCCCTATACCTATCCGGACGGGCGCATCGACATCAAATCCGGCAACGGTCGCGATGGAGCGGTGAAGTACACCGACCATGCCATCGGTGAATTCCTCGACGCTGCACGCCAGAAGCCATGGTTCGACAACACTATTTTCGTGTTCGTTGCGGACCACACCGCCGGCAGCGCGGGCAAGGAAGACCTGCCTATCACCAACTACCAGATTCCGCTGTTCATCTATGCGCCCAAACTGATCGAAGCCCGGGAAACCGCGCAGTTGGCCAGCCAGATTGACCTTGCGCCGACGCTACTGGGCTTGATCAACCTGAGCTACGAATCGACGTTCTTTGGGCGCAACCTGCTGCAAGACAATCCACTGCCGCCGCGTGTGGTGGTGGGCAACTATCAGCACCTGGGTTTGTTTGACGGCACGGACCTGGCGATTCTCAGCCCACGCCTGGGCTTGCGTCGCCACGACCAGGCCCTGGGTGAGAGCCAGGAGTTACGGGTGGGCAGTGATGATCCGTTGATTCAGCGGGCGATCACCTACTACCAGGCGGCCAGTTACGGGTTCAAGCAGCAGTTGTTGAGTTGGAAGGCCCCAAGGACACCACCCCGCAACTGACCGAACGTTGATTGTAGGGAGCGGGTTTGTCGAAACGTCGCACCGTCCGCGCAGGGGGCGAAGCCGCCCTAAAAAGGACGCCACGGTAGTTCAGATAGACCGAGGTGCCTGGATTTAGGGCGGCTTCGCCCCCAGCGCGGGACAAGCCCGCTCACTACAACCATAAAAGCCCCGCCTGCATCACTGCAGGCGGGGCTTTTTAGAGCGGGGGTAAGGCTGGCTGTCGGGTGAAAGCGGCCATTGCTGGCCGCCCCTCCCCTAAGAACTGTACGTGCGAGTTTCCCCGCATACAGCTCAAGCCTTTGTAAGCCCTCCCGCATGGGAGAGCCAGCAGTGAGCTCGCTCCTAACCCTTGGGTGGATATGGATCGTTGCCGTAGGAGTCCCGGGCGCGGATCTTTCCATCCTGACCATGGATTAGAACTTCACTCTTTTGGTTCTGAGCAATGCTGCGTGCTGCTTCAGCGGCTTCCTGCTGGGTTCTGTGATGCGAGGTATCTTTCGAATTCCCCTCACCACGTACTGCCCAACCATCATCCCTCTTTACAACGTGCTGGTTCTTACCTGACATAGGACACCTCGACATATTGAGAATGTCCTCGGAGACTAGCAAGCAAAGACCATAAACACAACATGCACCAAGAACCAATTCACTGAAGCACAACATATGGTGGTAGCAATAAAGCATCACCGAATAAGTTGCGCATGTAGCTGCCGATGACAATTGGGGTGCAGCAACTCCACGTTTTCCAGCTCGTCGCCACCGCCCTTGTGCCGCTCGACGATGTGGTGAATGTTCCACCCCGTATCGAACGTTATTAGTTGCTTGCACAACGGGCAGCGCTTGTTCTGGGCAATCCAGAGCCTCAGCGTTTTCCGTTTCCCCTCATCCGAACTTCGCCACGCATATTCCAGCCGTTGCTCGAAGTACATCTCGTCCTCTGGGGCGTATGGGTTAGCCTCGGCCTTGATTTTGGTGTGCCGCTTGATCGGCGTATCGCTGGCGTACAACAAGTGGAGCAGTTTGCCGCTGGGGTGTAGCCCGGAAAATACCCAGCTGCGTGTTCCCACACGCTTGAAGTACTTTTCCTTGACCCAGCGTTTGCAGCGATTCAAATGTCGCCGCCTGCACCATCGCCATAGCAATTTCCAGATCCTGTAATCCACATAGTTAAAGGTCTGCTTAGCGACAATCGGCCGATGATAATTGGCCCAACCCCGGATAACCGGGTTGAGCTGCTTGATCAACAGACTGGCCGGTACCGCTTTGTTCGCCTCAACCAACGCCTTAACCTTGGCCAGCAATGCTTTCACGTTCTTGTGACCTGGCTTTATCAGCAGCTTGTCACCGTACTTGCGAACGTTCTGACCGAGGAAATCGAACCCGTCCGCCACATGCGTGAACAGCGTTTTTCTCCACCGCAAGGCTCAACCCACGCTTGGCCATAAAGGCTTCAACAACGGGTCTTACCTCGTTTTCCAGCAGCTCTTTCGAGATGCCAGTGATGACGAAATCATCTGCGTACCGCACATAATTGACCTTGGTCTTGTAGCTGGCTTTGGTGTTGCGCTGCCCGAATCGAGATTCAAGCTCCTTTTCCAGTCCATCAAGGGCCAAGTTGGCCAATACGGGCGAGATGATGCCTCCTTGCGGAGTTCCCGCCCCGTCGGATTCAATCGACCGGATTCCATATATCCCACTTTCAGCCATTTCCTTAGAACCACTTTGTCCATCGGGACGTTAGTGATCAGCCAGTCGTGACTGATGTTGTCGAAACATCCCTTTATATCGCCCTCCATGACCCACTGCGCAGAATGCTTGCGACCGAGATTGACGAACAATTGCTCGATTGCATCTGCCGTGGAACGGTGAGGGCGAAAGCCATAGGAGTTTCGGTCGGCTGTGGTCTCAGACACCGGTTCAAGTGCCAGCAGGTATAACGCCTGCATCGCTCGATCCAGCATCGTCGGAATACCCAGCGGTCTACGCTGGCCATTTGCTTTGGGAATGTAAATCCGCCGCAATGGCCGGGGCTTGTAGCCCCTGCGCTCTAACCGAAAAACTGCCTTCCATTTGCTTTCAGGCGTGCTCCAGGTTTCCCCATCGACGCCGGGAGTCCTGCGACCCCGGTTTTCAGTGACCCGTTTAACCGCCAACACCTTGGCTGCAAACGAGCGAACCAGCATACGCTGCAAGGTTTTCACCTGCCGCCATTGCTGATTCTTAGCTGCCTTCGCGATCCGTACCTGTAGCCCTCGCACCTGTCGATGACCTGTTTCCCAGTCTATCGAATGCCAACTGGTGGCCAGATGGGAGGACGCAGGTACTTCTATTTCAGACGCACTCATCTTGCTTTTCCTCCAGAGAAGATTTCCCCAGAGGGCAGCGGACGCACGTCGCCCTTGTGGGGGAGTGAGTACACCGCCCGCAAGGGATTTCTATGAGTTAGACGCAGCCGGTCAAACCGACAAACGTCTGTTCTTGATGGCTTTACAAGCCTTCTCGCGATCAAAGACCAGTCGGAAGTCAGCACCGTTTCCAGTCAGGGCAGAGCCCTTATCCAACCCCATTACAGGGAGGCGTTCGCTTTTTCCGACATCCTCTACCCGCATTTTCAACAGTCTTCCTCACGGTCGACCTGCCTTGCCATACAGGCCAATGGCGAAAATACGGGCTTACCGAGTTCCATAACCGTCACAAGGATGGGTTAGGCCCTGCCTATTCACCGATGACTCAATGTCAGCGTGCCCCCAGATGTAAAAGGGACAACCAGTCATGCACCATTTTGGTCAAAGCCTATCAGCAACTTTGGCTCCATGCGGTTGACGGTGTTTATCAGCAGTTCACTTACGTTGGCCATACCAACCAGCCTAGCGTCTCACCCGCGTGTTGCTCGCAGGGTCTGCATGGCACCTCACGGTAACCACACACCACAGAATCATGGGACTACATTGTCAGGAAGCTTCGCACCCCGCCGTTACCAGCGACGCACTATCCCTAGGCTACTTTTGGCTGAACAAAAGGTCTCGCGTCCCGTCTACCTTGCGGTTTCTGGTTGAGACAATGACAGCTATGGCTTGCGCCCTATAGATAGGAGCAGGCCAGCTTTTTTTAGACACGACTTCCCATACCTCCCTCGCAGTGATTCAAAATCTGCAAGCTCAGTACGAATATCGTTCTGATGATTCCCGGAGAGGAAATCACGATATATAGGCGACATTGCGCCGAATTCTAAGCACCTTGTGGGTGCCGGAAATCCGGGCTTTGGCGCCCGGACTTCGGGTTTTTTTAAGCTGTTTCTGCGGGAAAGTGGTCACCAAACCATGTTGATGACCACCAGATGTAGCCCGCTAGGTGCTTCTACCTATAGCGACTCTCGTCGCACTACATCATGCCGCCCATGCCACCCATGCCGCCCATGTCTGGCATACCACCACCGCCAGCGCCTTCAGCCTTTGGCTTGTCAGCGATGGCTGCTTCGGTGGTCAGGACCAGGCCACCGATGGAGGAGGCTGCTTGCAGCGCCGAACGAGTCACCTTGGTAGGGTCCAGGATGCCCATTTCGATCATGTCGCCGTAGACGCCAGTCGCAGCGTTGTAACCGTAGTTACCTTTGCCGTTCTTGACTTCGTTGACCACAACGCTTGGCTCGTCGCCGGAGTTGGCAGCGATCTGGCGCAGCGGCGCTTCAACAGCGCGACGCAGAACTGCGATACCAACGTCCTGATCGGCGTTGTCGCCTTTCAGGCCAGTCAGGGCTTCCAGAGCACGGATCAGCGCAACGCCACCGCCAGGGACCACGCCTTCTTCAACGGCTGCACGGGTTGCGTGCAGGGCGTCTTCAACGCGGGCTTTCTTCTCTTTCATTTCAACTTCGGAACCAGCGCCAACCTTGATCACTGCAACGCCGCCGGACAGCTTGGCCAGACGCTCTTGCAGTTTTTCACGGTCGTAGTCGGACGAAGTCTCGGCAACCTGGGCACGGATCTGGGAGATACGCGCCTGGATGTCCTGCTCAACGCCAGCACCGTCAACGATGATGGTGTTTTCTTTGGAGATGGTGACGCGCTTGGCGCTACCCAGGTTTTCCAGGGTGGCGCTTTCCAGGCTCAGGCCGATCTCTTCGGAGATAACGGTACCGCCGGTCAGAACAGCGATGTCCTGCAGCATTGCCTTGCGACGGTCGCCGAAGCCTGGAGCCTTGACGGCTGCGACTTTGACGATGCCGCGCATGTTGTTCACAACCAGAGTCGCCAGGGCTTCGCCTTCAACGTCTTCGGAAACGATCAGCAGTGGGCGGCCAGCTTTGGCAACGGCTTCCAGTACTGGCAGCATTTCGCGGATGTTGGAGATTTTTTGTCGACCAACAGGATCAGCGGGCTGTCCAGTTCGGCAACCATGGTTTCTGGCTTGTTGACGAAGTACGGGGACAGGTAGCCACGGTCGAACTGCATGCCTTCTACAACCGACAGTTCGTTTTCCAGGCCAGTGCCTTCTTCAACGGTGATCACGCCTTCTTTACCAACTTTTTCCATGGCTTCGGCAATGATGTCGCCGATGGAGCTGTCGGAGTTGGCGGAGATGGTGCCTACCTGAGCGATAGCCTTGGTGTCAGCGCAAGGCTTGGACAGGTTTTTCAGCTCAGCAACAATGGCGATGGTCGCCTTGTCGATGCCGCGCTTCAAGTCCATTGGGTTCATGCCGGCAGCGACGGCTTTGTAGCCTTCGTTGACGATGGCTTGAGCCAGAACGGTCGCGGTGGTGGTGCCGTCGCCTGCGTCATCGTTGGCACGGGAGGCAACGTCTTTGACCAGCTGCGCGCCCATGTTTTCGAAACGGTCTTCCAGTTCGATTTCTTTTGCTACGGAAACGCCGTCCTTGGTGATGGTCGGAGCGCCGAAGCTCTTCTCGATGATCACGTTACGGCCTTTCGGGCCCAGGGTCGCTTTTACAGCGTCAGCCAGGACGTTGACACCAACGAGCATTTTCTTGCGGGCGGAATCGCCGAATTTAACTTCTTTAGCAGCCATTATCGATATTCCTTAAATACTTTGTAGTAACGGGAAAATGAGCGGGAAATCAGTCTTCCAGAACGGCGAGAATCTCGTTCTCAGCCATAACCAGCAGGTCTTCGCCGTCGACTTTCACAGTGTTGCTGCCGGAGTAAGGGCCGAATACAACCTTGTCACCGACTTTAACGGCCAGCGCACGTACATCACCGTTTTCCAGAGTCTTGCCTGGGCCTGCAGCGACGATCACACCGTGGTTGGCTTTTTCAGCAGCCGAACCTGGCAGGACGATACCGCCAGCGGTTTTCTTTTCTTCTTCGCTGCGACGGATTACGACGCGGTCGTGCAGAGGACGAAGCTTGCTCATTGTCGATCTCTCCTAATTGTGTTTTTCATCGGCCGGTGTCAATACCGGCAAGTTGTATTCCGGCTGTGCCGGTCGCGCCTCGCCAAGCAAGACGCTGAAGTCTGTCTGATGTCGCCACCAGAAACCTTGCGGTGACCGTTACATAAGGGCGCATAAGCTTATTACAAGGGGGCTCGACGGAATTTTTTTGCGTGTACCGATGGTGAAATGCAACACGGCACCCAAAGGTGCCGTGCCAGTGAAGCGGTTATTTGCTGTCGCGATGTTCGAATTCGCCTTCGATCACATCACCTTCACGCCCCAGCGGTTGGCGCGGAGCCGGGCCACCGCGGGGTTGCAGGTCGTCGGCGAACGCGCGTTGGCGAATCGCTGCCTCTTCAGCACGCTGGCGCATCTTGCCGGCCAGCAGCTTGCGGGTGAACGGCAGCAGCATGACCAAGCCGACCACATCGCTGATGAAACCCGGCAGGATCAGCAGGCCGCCTGCCAGGGCCATCATCAGGCCTTCGAGCATGGTCTGGGCCGGCAGCTCGCCGCGGTTCAGGCTTTCACGGGCACGCAGTGCCGTGGCCAGCCCGGCGACGCGCAGCACCAGCACGCCAAGCATCGAGCCAAGAATGATCAGCAACAGGGCCGGGAAAAACCCGATCGCACCGCTGACTTGAACGAATACGAACAGCTCCAACACCGGGAATAGCAGAAAGAGCAATAAAAAGGGCGCATCAAATGGTTCCTCAACGCAAGAATGCCTTGCCAGTCCACCTTAGATGACGTCGCCGTTTCGTGAATTCAAGCATTGGCAGGGGATTTTTTCGGCCAAACCTCAGCGTGGGCCAATGAAACCAAGGCCTCACGCACTTGTGTCGGCGTGTTGCAGGACTCCGCAAAAGGCAACCAATGCAACGATTGGCCAATACGCAGGTGCATGCCTTCACTGTCGATGCCGGCCAACTGCGCAGGCTCGGAGGTGGGTAAACCCGCGAGTTCGACGTAATGGGCGATGGCCTTGGTGTGATCGCTGTTCATGTGCTCGACCATGCTCAACTCGGCCTTGCCGGCGAACGGGTTCGCCAACGTCAATTGGTCGACCCAGTGAATCGCACCAAACCCGCCGATATAACGGTGACGCACCGGTTTGAGTACCCAGAAGTCGAAATCGTGGGCCTTATGGTAATTGGCCGAGTCGGGAAAGTAGCGGTAATAGCGCTCGGCGGCAGCCTCGATGGCAGCGCCCTCCTCCAGCTTTTCGGCTTCGGCCAGGTAAGTCAGGCGCCCGACCGCTTGCACGTCATCTGCCTCGCGCTCACCCACCAGCAGCGAACACTTGGGGTCTTTCTGCAGGTTGTGGGTGTGTTGGCAATGCGGCTGATCAGGATCAGCGGGCGACCCTGCTCATCCAGGCAATAGGGCACGACCGAGCCAAACGGAAAGCCGGGCATGGCTTTGGACAATGTGGAGAGGGCCCCACGGTATTCCTTGAGCAACAGCTCTCGGGCGTTCTTGGCAACCTGTGTGCTCAACGTATGACTCCTCGGGTATTCAGCCGCCCACAGCATATGGGAATGGATCTCAACACAAGGTAATCAATATCCGCAGAGGTTGCCAAGCGGGTTTTGTTCGACCTTATTACCAGGCCACGCCAAAGCCTGCCGTGTAGCGGGTCTTGCTCAGGCTGCTCTCGGAATCGCCACTGATAATGTCGCGCTCGGCCTTGAGGTTAAGCGAGGCCCACTCGGTAACCTTGTAGCGCAGCCCCATTTCCGCATCCAACGAGTAATCGACCGGCCCGTCGATCGGACGGCCCAGCTCGCCGTTGGTGAAAAACTCCACCGTCTTGCCCACCAGGTAGCGGTTGTAGTTCCACTTCATGGCGACCGAATAGAAGTTGTCTTTGCCGCCGTCGGCATATTCATAGTCGGTGCGGTTGACCAGCGAACCCAGGGAGAAAGCGCCCAGTTCATCGTCCCAGAACTGATAGCCCGGGCCGGTGCCCACGGTACGCTGGCGAGACAGGTCTTCAACCTTGTCGCGCTTGTAGGTCAGGCGCCCCTGCCAGAACCAATGCTCGGTGATGAACCGGTCCAGGTCGTATTCCAAGGCCCAGTTGTCGGTGGTAGTGACGTCATCCTGGAACTCGCGGTTGTACTCGCCTTGCCCGGTATGACGCCACTGGCCGTGCCGTGCAGTGGTCTTGAAATCGATGTCGTAGTCGTTGGTGTCCTTCTCGGCGCGCTTGTAATCCAGCGCCAGGTCAACATTGCCTTTCCACACCAGGTCTTCAATCACCGGCTTGGGCTTGATGATCTGCTGGATGCTCGCCAAATCGACGGTCTTGGGCGCTTCGCCGTTGGCGAGGACGACCTTGCCGTCATCCGCGGCTTTCAGGGACTTGGCCTTCTCACCGGTATAGGCGTCCTGCTTGACCAGCAGCTCCTGGTCGCTTTCCAGGGTCTTCACCTGTTTCCAGTCGATGGGGATCGCGCCCGCGTAATCGGTCTGGATCAGCAACTTGCCGCCGTCAAAGACTTTGATCTTGCCGGTCAGACGGTCACCGTTCTTCAACCAGACGGTGTCGGCCAGCAAGGGCGTAGAGGCGCTGAAAACAGCAAGGCACAGCAGGGTTCTGGACAACATAAGCAGATTAGGGGCTCGGGCTTGGCGAAAAAAAGGGCATTATCGTGCTAGATAACGTCTTAGCAAGGACTGACTCAAGGATTGGGAGTGAGTTCAATGCTCACCACCATGTTTACAGACGTTTCTTACAGAAGACCGACGATCTCAACGGATATCTCCACAGTGAATCAACCCGCCGAAACCCCGCAAAGCCCCGCCGAAATGCGCAGAACAGCGTTGTACCTGACCCTGGCGCAAGTGCCCGCAGGTTGTGTGGTGAGCTACGGTGAGCTGGCTCACCTGGCCGGGCTTGGGCGTGCGGCGCGCTGGGTGGGGCGCACACTGAGCCAGTTGCCGGAGGGCACCAGCTGCCTTGGCACCGCGTGCTGGGTGCCGGTGGTCGGATAAGTCTGCCGGTGGGCAGTGCTTCGGGGGATGAGCAACGTGCGCGCCTGCGGGACGAGGGCATCACTGTCCGCAACAATCGCGTGGATATTCAGCGCCATGGCTGGCGCCCGGTAGAGCACAGCGGTTAGAGTGCGCGCTTTGTTTCCGCAAATCTGAGGCAGACTCCAGCCCATGCCCCGTAAAACCTGGCGCGCCGCGCTCGCCGCCTATGCCAGCCCCTCGACGTTGGTCCTGTTGTTGCTCGGCTTTGCCGCCGGCTTGCCTTACATGTTGGTGTTCTCGACGCTTTCGGTGTGGTTGCGTGAGGCCGGTGTGGCCCGCGAGACCATCGGCTATGCGAGCCTGATCGGCTTGGCGTATGCCTTCAAGTGGGTCTGGTCGCCGCTGCTCGACCAATGGCGCCTGCCACTGCTCGGCAAACTCGGGCGCCGTCGTTCCTGGTTGGTGCTTGCCCAGTCGTTGGTGATCCTCGGATTGATCGGCATGGGGTTCTGCGACCCGCAAAAACACCTGTCCTGGCTGATCGCCATTGCCGTAATCGTTGCCTTCGCGTCCGCGACCCAAGACATCGCGGTCGATGCCTATCGCCTGGAAATTGCCGACGACAGCCGCCAGGCCGCGCTGGCTGCCAGCTATATGTCGGGTTACCGCATTGCTGCGCTGCTCGCTACGGCCGGCGCATTGTTCTTTGCAGAGGGCTTCGGCTCCACCGGTTTCAACTATCAGCATTCGGCGTGGCTCGGCACCTACGTGCTGTTCGGCATGCTGATGATTCCAGCATTGCTGACCACCCTGTTCATGCGCGAACCCGATGTACCACTGCGCACGCAATTGCAGGCCGGTCGTTACAGTTTTGCGCATCAGCTGGTGTCGGTGTTTGTGTTGATCGTGTTGTTGGTGTCGGTTCCGGCCATGTTCACGCAGCTTTTCAATACCGATTTTGAGAGCGTCCTGTTCCACGGCATGAGCCTGTGGGACTTGCTGATGGACGACCGCGCGTTCCTGCGGGCCATCCTCTATATCACGCTGACCGCGCTGTGCCTGTCGGCCATGGGCCGCCGCGGCCTGGCGCCGGTGCTCACGCCGGTCAATGACTTTATCCTGCGCTACCGCTGGCAGGCGTTGCTGTTGCTCGGGCTGATTGCTACCTATCGCATGTCCGACACGGTGATGGGCGTGATGGCCAACGTGTTCTATATCGACCAGGGCTTCACCAAGGATCAGATCGCCGGGGTCAGCAAGATCTTCGGCCTGATCATGACCCTGCTCGGTGCCGGCATGGGCGGCCTGCTGATTGTGCGGTTCGGCATTCTGCCGATCCTGTTCATCGGTGGCGTAGCGTCGGCGGGCACCAACCTGTTGTTCGTGATGCTCGCCGATATGGGCCCGGACCTGCAGATGCTGATCTTCACCATCTCGCTGGATAACTTCAGCTCGGGCCTGGCCACTTCGGCGTTCGTGGCCTACTTGTCGAGCCTGACCAACCTCAAGTTCTCCGCCACTCAATATGCGTTGCTCAGCTCGATCATGCTGTTGCTACCGCGCCTGATCGGCGGGTATTCGGGGGTAATGGTCGAGAAGTTCGGCTACCACAACTTCTTCCTGATCACTTGCCTGCTGGGCGTGCCGACGCTGTTTCTGATTGCGTTGCATTGGTTTCAGGAAAATCGCCGGGCCAGGCTGAATCCGCCGGTAGAAGACTGACACCTATGCTTTTGTAGTGAGGGAGCTTGCTCCCGCTGGGATGCTAAGCAGCCCCGAAAGCCGGCTCCAGCTGCGCTGTCGAACGGGAGCAAGCTCCCTCACTACACACAGCCCTGTATTCTGATGCCTGTACGGCGGCAGCTTGCGCCCGTACAATCCCAAGTCATTTCAAGTCCAAGCAACCGACAACGGCCTACCATGCGTACCAGTCAATATTTGCTCGCCACACAGAAAGAAACGCCTTCCGACGCGGTTGTGATCAGCCATCAGCTGATGCTGCGCGCGGGCATGATCCGCAAACTGGCCTCCGGCCTGTACACCTGGCTGCCCATGGGTTTGAAGGTGATGCGCAAGGTCGAAGCCATCGTTCGCGAAGAAATGAACGCCGCCGGCTCTCTGGAAGTGTTGATGCCGAGCACCCAGCCGGCTGAGCTGTGGCAGGAATCCGGACGTTGGGAAGAGTACGGCCCTGAGTTGCTGCGCTTCAAGGATCGTCACGGCCGCGACTTCTGCGCCGGCCCGACCCACGAAGAAGTGATCACCGACCTGATGCGCAACGAGCTGAGCAGCTACAAACAGCTGCCGCTGAACCTGTATCAGATCCAGACAAAATTCCGTGACGAAATCCGCCCACGCTTCGGTTTGATGCGCGGCCGCGAATTCATCATGAAGGACGCCTATTCGTTCCACGCTGACCAGGCGTCCCTGCAGGTCACCTACGACCGCATGCACCAGGCCTACTGCAACGTGTTCACCCGCCTGGGCCTCAAGTTCCGTCCGGTTGAAGCGGACAACGGCTCCATCGGCGGTGCCGGCTCCCACGAGTTCCACGTACTGGCCGAGTCCGGCGAAGACGATATCGTGTTCAGCAACGGTTCCGACTACGCGGCGAACATCGAGAAAGCCGAAGCCGTGCCACGGGAAACCTCCCGCCCTGCACCGGCCGAAGAACTGCGCCTGGTAGACACCCCGGAAACCAAGACCATCGCGGCCTTGGTGGAGAAATTCAATCTGCCGATTGAAAAGACCATCAAGACCCTGATCGTGCGTGCCGAGGAAGAAGGCAAGCTGATCGCCCTGGTGATCCGTGGCGACCACGAACTCAACGAAATCAAGGCTGCCCAGCAACCTGGCGTGGCCAGCCCACTGGTCATGGCCACCGATGCCGAACTGCGCGACGCCATTGGCGCTGGCGCCGGCTCCCTCGGCCCATTGAACCTGCCGCTGCCGATCATCATCGACCGTTCGGTCGAGCTGATGAGCGACTTCGGTATCGGTGCGAACATCGACGACAAGCACTACTTCGGTGTGAACTGGGAGCGCGACCTGCCGGTTCCAACCGTGGCCGACCTGCGTAACGTGGTCGCCGGTGACCCGAGCCCGGATGGCAAGGGCACCCTAGAGATCAAGCGTGGCATTGAAGTCGGGCACATCTTCCAGCTGGGCAATAAGTACAGCAAGGCGATGAAGTGCGAAGTGCTGGGCGAAAACGGTAAGCCGATCACCCTGGACATGGGCTGCTACGGCATTGGTGTTTTCCCGCGTAGTTGCCGCTGCCATCGAGCAGAACAACGACGAAAAAGGCATCATCTGGAGCGACACCCTGGCGCCGTTCCAGATCGCCCTGGTACCGCTGCGTTATGAAACCGAGCAAGTACGCGAAGCCACCGACAAACTGTATGCCGAACTCACGGCTGCCGGTTTTGAAGTGCTGCTGGATGACCGGGACAAGAAAACCAGCCCTGGCATCAAGTTCGCCGACATGGAACTGATTGGCATCCCTCACCGTATCGTGGTCAGTGACCGCGGCCTGGCCGATGGCAATCTGGAATACAAGAGCCGGACCGAAGCCGAAGCCCAACCGTTGCCGGTGGCTGACGTGCTGTCTTTCCTTCAGGCGCGTATTCGTCGCTGAAAACCAGATCAAGAGAAGTCATGTTCAAGCGAAACACCAGAGCCCTGGGGGCGCCGCCTTGTGCGGCGCCCTGCTGGTCAGCGGCTGCGCCAACCAGATGTCGCAACGCAGTGAGCACGAGGAGCGGGTCGAGCGAAAGTTGCTCGACCACAGCCTGCAGATCGATGTAGGCGAACCCAAAGTGCTCGAACTGCCGCAACGCCGGGTTCGCATTCATGAGCAAAAGACCTTCGAGGTCACCGAATTCGAAGTTACCCGTCGTTACGACCGCTACACCCCCTACCAACCCTGGCGCAAACTCTACGAGATGCCTTTGGGTGCGGTAGCCCTCGTGGCGGGCGCAGGCGCCAACGTGGCGAATATCTTCGCCCTCGGCCACCTGCCTACCAGCATGACTCACGACTGGCTGACCTATGGCGTGGACGGCCTCAACCCGTTCATGAACGTACAATCCCATGGCCGTGCGCAACAGAACCTGGCGGGTATCGATGAAGTCCAGCGCGACAAGCGTGTGGAGTATTCGAGCCTGCCCTGGAGCGAACGCCCGGTACAGGTCACCGCCGGCAAACAAGTCTTTGACCTGACCACCGACCGCAACGGCGTGCTGCGCCTGAACCTGTTGGACAGCCCGTTTTCCGAGCACGATTTGAACCGTGTCACGACCTTGAAGATCAGCGTGGAAGATGGCCAGGACGACGTGCATTCGGACTCGACCCTGGCTATCAGCAGCACCTTGCGCGGCAAGTTGCTGGAAGCCCACGGCCTGATCTACGACGACTTGGAAGATGACGAGGTGAACCAGTGGGTGCACCGGGTCAAACGCCTGTCGGAACTGGGTCTGGAAGAAGAAGCCAGTGAGCTGGAACAGAGCCTGATCGAACTGACCCGCAATGATCCCGAGTTGCAGCAGGAATTTTTGCAGGCACTGACCAAGGATGCCGGACGGTTGGTGGCGGACCCTAGCGCTCGCTAGGACTTCAAGCCTGGTGTAGACCTAAATGTGGGAGCGGGTTTAGCGGGCTTGCTCGCGAATGCGGTGGTTCAGTAACGAAATTAGTGACTGACACTCCGCTTTCGCGAGCAAGCCCGCTCCCACGTTGGGTTTCCGATTTCTACCAGGAAAATTCGAGTTGTTCATTGCCGCTGCTTAGATCAAGCAAGCGCACACCAATGCCCAACAACCGCACCGGTTTCCCCCCTCGATTGAACGCCTGCGTCAGCAGCTGTTGATAACTCTCCAGATCCCGCCCTGCCCCGGCCTGCTCTAAAGTCGTCTGGGTAAAATCATGGAACTTCACCTTAACGAACGGCTTGCCCGCCCGGTAACTGCTGTCGATGCGTGCCATGCGCCCAGCCAGGGTTTCCATCAATTCGGGGAGCTTCGCCAGGCAGCTTGAAAGGTCCGGCAAGTCCACGTCATAGGTATTTTCCACACTGATCGACTGCCGGCGACTGTCGTTCTGTACCGCGCGCTCGTCAATGCCACGCGCCAGGCTCCACAACCGCTCGCCGAAACTGCCGAACTCACGCACCAGCGCCAGCTTGTCCCACTCACGCAGCTGCAAACAGTCTTCAATTCCCAGGCGCGCGAGCTTATCGGCGGTGACCTTGCCCACACCGTGAAGCTTGCTCACCCGCAACTGCGAGACAAAGTCTTCGACCTGATCGGGGGTGATCACAAACAGGCCATTGGGCTTTTTCCAGTCGCTGGCGATCTTGGCCAGGAACTTGTTTGGCGCGACGCCGGCAGACACCGTGATATGCAACTGGTTGGACACGCGACGGCGAATGTCCTGTGCGATACGTGTGGCGCTGCCACCAAAGTGCGGGCTGTCGGACACATCCAGATAGGCTTCATCCAGCGACAACGGCTCGATCAAGTCGGTGTAGTCGCGAAAGATCGTCTGGATTTCCTTCGATGCTTCTTTATAAGCCTCCATGCGCGGCTTGACGATGGTCAGGTCCGGGCACAGCTTCAGGGCGTGCCGTGACGACATGGCCGAACGCACGCCATAGGCGCGCGCCTCGTAATTGCAGGTCGCGATCACCCCGCGCCGATCAGCCGAGCCCCCTACGGCCAGCGGCTTTTGCGCCAGGCTCGGGTCATCGCGCATCTCGATGGCGGCGTAGAAGCAATCACAGTCGACGTGGATGATTTTGCGTTGCGTCATATAAACAGAGGGTTGATTCAACGGATGACCAGTATCGCACTCACCCCTGTATATAGCACCAGTAGTTTGAATCTTCCTTTTGAGCGGTAGGAAGATTCCCAGGTGAATTTATTTTTTCAATCGAATCTGGCATCCCGATAGAGCTGAAACCCTCGGCCAGACTGGCCTCGAGGGGTCCAAAGCATCTTCTTGGAGAGCTAACCATTTGAACCACAAGCGCTTTTCTTCGATTCACAGGTTGACACACTCGCGTTCCTCTGTAGAATGCCGACACACAGACGCGGGATGGAGCAGTCTGGTAGCTCGTCGGGCTCATAACCCGAAGGTCGTCGGTTCAAATCCGGCTCCCGCAACCAAACATCAAAAAAGGCTACTCGAAAGAGTGGCCTTTTTTGTGCGTGCCTGTTTTAGCCTTGTATAAAAATTGTAAGACAAAAAGCCCTTCATCATCACGGACTTACCGTGCATCGCGAGTACGCGGCAACTATTTCACACTTATTTGACCCATCGCCCTATTAACGGTTGACACCCCGCAGTTGGGCTGTAGAATGCCGCCCACAGACGCGGGATGGAGCAGTCTGGTAGCTCGTCGGGCTCATAACCCGAAGGTCGTCGGTTCAAATCCGGCTCCCGCAACCAAACATCAAAAAAGGCTACTCGAAAGAGTGGCCTTTTTTGTATCTGGCGAAAAAGTTCTTCTGAAACAATGGCATGGCATATTTCATGAAACCCTACACGGTTTGTTGAGTCCATGTCTTTGCAAGCTATGCTCAATGCTCAAGCGCTACCCTCTACGACCAATGGCCGCAGTCGCCCCACCGGGTGATACGCGTTAATATTTGTAATTATTTTGTCCATAGGGATTGGTAACTTGGCTGGATACCTCCATCCTGTCGCGCACAATCCACGAGGTGATTGATGCGCGCCAACTCGTCTGAAACACAAGACACCGTCACAGCAGAACAACCGATCACTCCCACTCGTTTGCGTTGGCTGGATCTGTTGAGCAAATACCGGCAACCCATCGGGCTGGCCGTTACCCTGCTGCTGTTTGCAATCGCCCTGATCGCCTGCCGACACCTGCTGCTGGAACTGGACCTCTACGCACTCCATGACTCGATCCTGGAAGTGCCCAAGCCAGCGTTGCTCGGTGCATTTGCCGCCGCCGTCGCGGGTTTCATCATTCTATTGGGCTATGAGTTTTCCGGCGCCCGCTACGCCGGGGTAAAACTGCCTGCCAAGACCTTGGCCTCGGCGGCTTCACCGCCTTCGCCATCGGCAACGCCATTGGCTTGTCGATGCTTTCCGGCGGTTCGGTGCGTTACCGTTTATATGCACGCCATGGTATCGGGGCCTCGGAAGTTGCCCACATGACCGTGTTCGCCAGCCTGGCCTTGGGCACTGCCCTGCCCCCACTGGCCGCATTGGCGACATTGAGCAACCTGCCAGCCGCCTCGACCTACCTGCATTTGCCACAAGCGGTGCTTGGCGGCATCGCCGGCGCAGTCCTGCTGTTGTCGGCCGTATTGTGCATCGGCATTTATCGCCGTCGCCTGCCGGAACAACCTTACCCGGACAACCTGCTGGTCAAGGCTGGCCGCCGTACCTTGCGCCTGCCCGGGCGTCGCCTGACTTTCCTGCAACTGATCATCACCGCACTGGACGTGGCCGCTGCCGCTACCGTCCTTTATATGCTGCTGCCGGAAGCGCCGCCGTTCGGCCCCTTCTTGCTGGTGTACCTGCTGGCCCTGGCCGCTGGCGTGCTCAGCCATGTACCGGGCGGTGTGGGCGTGTTCGAAGCGATCCTGCTCGCCGCTTTCGCCGACAAGCTCGGTGCCGCGCCCTTGGCCGCTGCCCTGCTGCTGTACCGCATGATCTACGTGGTGCTGCCACTGTTGATCGCCTGCGTATTCCTGTTGGTCAATGAAGCCCAGCGTCTGTTCCAGACCCAGCAGAGCCTGCGAGTGGCTTCGGGCCTGGCGGCACCGGTACTGGCCGTACTGGTTTTTTTGTCCGGCGTGGTCTTGCTGTTTTCCGGCGCGACGCCGGAAATCGACTCACGCCTGGAAAACATCGGCTTCCTGATTCCCCACCGCCTGATTGACGCCTCGCACTTTGGCGCCAGCCTCATCGGCGTGTTGTGCCTGTTGCTCGCCCAAGGTTTGCGTCGACGCCTGTCGGCAGCCTGGATGCTGACCATGGTGTTGCTGTTGACGGGCGCCCTGCTGTCGCTGCTCAAGGGTTTCGACTGGGAAGAAGCCAGTCTGATGACCATGACCGCCGTACTGCTGGCGATCTTCCGCCGCTCGTTCTACCGCGCCAGCCGCCTGACCGAGTTGCCGTTCTCGCCGCTGTATCTAGTGGCCAGCGTCTGCGTGCTGGGCGCTTCGATCTGGCTGCTGCTGTTTGCCTACCAGGACGTACCGTATAGCCATCAACTGTGGTGGCAGTTCACGCTCGACGCCAACGCCCCGCGTGGCCTGCGCTCGCTGCTGGGTGCCGCCGTACTGCTGGTGATCGTGTCGCTGACCTGGCTGCTGCGCACCGCGCGCCCGGTGATCCACCTGCCCACCCCGGATGAACTGGAACGCGCCACCAAGATCCTGATGGCCTCGTCGCAGCCCGACGGCGGCCTGGCGCTGACCGGTGACAAGGCGTTGCTGTTCCACCCCAACGATGAAGCCTTCCTGATGTACGCCCGTCGTGGGCGCAGCCTGGTGGCCTTGTATGACCCGATCGGCCCGACCCAGCCTCGCGCCGAAATGATCTGGCAGTTCCGCGACCTGTGCGACATTCACCACGCGCGCCCGGTGTTCTACCAGGTGCGGGCGGAGAACCTGCCGTACTACATGGACATCGGCCTGACTGCGATCAAGCTGGGCGAAGAGGCCCGCGTCGACCTGAAACGCTTTGACCTGGAAGCCAAGGGCAAAGAGATGAAGGACCTGCGCTACACCTGGAACCGTGGCACCCGGGACGGCCTGTCCCTGGAGATCCACGAACCGGGCATGGCACCGATGGAGGAACTCAAAGTCATCTCCGACGCCTGGCTGACCGGCAAGAACGTGCGGGAAAAAGGCTTTTCCCTGGGACGCTTCAGCGACGACTACCTCAAGCACTTTCGCATGGCGATCATTCGCTTCGAAGGGCGCCCGGTGGCCTTCGCCAACCTGCTCGAGACTTACAACCACGACCTGGCCAGCCTCGACCTGATGCGCGCGCACCCGGACGCGCCCAAGCTGACCATGGAATTCATGATGGTCGGCCTGATTCAACATTATAAGAGTCACGGTTACGCCCGCTTCAGCCTCGGCATGGTGCCGTTGTCGGGCTTGCAACCACGACGCGGCGCTCCGCTGACCCAGCGCTTGGGCTCAATGGTGTTCCGTCGTGGTGAACAACTGTATAACTTCCAAGGTTTGCGCCGCTTCAAAGACAAGTTCCAGCCTGACTGGGAACCCCGTTACATGGCCGTGCCCGCAGGACTTGATCCGCTGGTGGCACTGGCCGATACCGCCGCCCTGATTGCGGGCGGCTTGACTGGATTGGTGAAACGCTGATGATTCGACGCTCCTGGCGGTATGTATTGGCCTTAGTAGTGCTGCTCGCCCTGATCGCAGGTGCTGGCTTTTGGTACTGGAACCGCCCTGCCCCGCAACCGACCCTGGAGCAACTGCCCCAGGCCGACGGTTCGGTGATGACCCGTGTAACCCCGTCCAGCACACCGAAAGCCCGCGTAGCCGTGGCCGTGATGGCCGATGAAACCCTGACCGACAGCCAATTGATCGCCCTCAGCCAAGGCGGTGCTGCGCAGATTGTCCAGGTAGTGCTGCCGAAAGATGACTGCAAGCTGCAAGAACAAGCATTGCAAAATGCGCTGGCCCAACTCAAAGGCCCGGCAACGCTGGTCAGCGGCATCGGCCCTGGCGCAGCCCTCGCCTGGCGCTGGCTGGCCACCCAGACCGACGATAAGGCCAACGCCATCTCCGTCGGTTTTGCGCTGGTACAGGAAGGCTGCAAGGACCCACTGCCGAAAACCTCCGCCCACGGCAGCTGGCTGGTCGCCTGGAACGATAACCCTGACGATGAAAGCGCCAGTTTCGTACGTGACACACCTCGCGCCACCACCAGCATCAGTGACTACGATATTCACTACCCGCAAGTGCTGAACAACGAACTGCGCAAGCAATTGGTAGGTTCGGACAACGGCGGCCTGGCCATTCCAGTGGTCGAAGTACCCGCGGGTCAAGCCAAGGACACTGTGACCCTGTTCCTCTCCGGTGACGGCGGCTGGCGCGACCTGGACCGCGACGTGGCCGGCGAAATGGCCAAGATCGGCTACCCGGTCGTGGGCATCGACACCCTGCGCTACTACTGGCAGCACAAGACCCCGGAGCAAAGCGCCAAAGACCTCACCGAGCTGATGCAACACTACCGGCAAAAATGGGGCACCAAGCGCTTCGTACTGACCGGCTACTCATTCGGTGCCGACGTACTGCCCGCTATCTACAACCGCCTGCCAGAGAACGAGCAGCAGCGCGTGGACGCGATCATCCTGCTGGCGTTTGCACGTACCGGCAGCTTTGAAATCGAAGTGGAAGGTTGGCTCGGCAACGCCGGTAAAGAAGCCGCCACCGGCCCGGAAATGGCCAAGCTGCCAGCGGACAAAGTGGTGTGCATCTACGGCGCGGAAGAAGTCGACGAGAGCGGCTGCACGGATAAGACTGCCGTAGGTGAGGCTGTGAAGTTGCCAGGTGGGCATCACTTCGATGAGAACTACCCAGCGCTGGCTCAGCGGTTGGTGGATATCATCGTGAAGCACCAGACCAAGGATAAAACCGAGTAATTCGCCGGCTGTACGCGGATGAAAATGTGGGAGCTGGCTTGCCTGCGATAGCATCACCTCGGTGCAACTGATACACCGAGCTGACTGCATCGCAGGCAAGCCAGCTCCCACATTGGTTTGTGGTATTGCTGAGAGCTAGCGTGGTTCGATATGGGCAATCATCAGCTGTACCGTCTCATTGCCCCGAAACTCGTTCACATCCAGCTTGTAGGCCAACTCCACCCACTTCACCGTAGGGTTCGGCCAGACCTCGCGGTCAACGCCAAACGCGATGCCATCGAGCTTCACTGACCCGCATTCGGTCTTGAGCACCACCTTCAAGTGCCGCTCACCCACCACGCGCTGCTCCACTAACTGGAACACACCGTGAAACACCGGTTCAGGAAAGTGCTGCCCCACGGACCGGCGTGACGCAACGCGCGGGCCAGTTCCAGGTGAAATTCTTCCACCGCCAGGGTGCCATCGGACAACAAGCGCCCGGTCAGGTCTTCTTCGCGCAGTTGCCGACGCACTTCGGCATCGAAAGCTTCAGCGAACAGTGGGAAGTTTTCCTCGAGCAGTGTCAGCCCCGCCGCCATGGCGTGGCCGCCGTACTTGGCGATCAGGTTGGGATGCTGGCTCGCGACTACCGCCAGTGCATCACGGATGTGAAAACCCTGCACGGAGCGCCCTGAGCCCTTGAGCAGGCCATCACCGGCGTCGGCGAAGGCGATGGTCGGGCGGAAGTAACGCTCTTTCATGCGTGACGCCAGGATGCCGATCACGCCTTGGTGCCATTCCGGATCGAACAGGCATAACCCGTAGGGCATCGACTCCACCGGCAAATCCTTGAGCTGGGCCAGCGCCTCGCGCTGCATACCTTGCTCGATGGATTTGCGATCCTGGTTCATGCCATCCAGTTGCGCAGCCATTTCCCGCGCCGCGGCGAAGTCGGTAGTGAGCAGGCATTCGATACCCAGGCTCATGTCGTCCAGGCGCCCAGCAGCATTGAGCCGTGGGCCGAGGATAAAGCCCAGGTCGGTTGAGGTGATGCGCGCCGCATCACGCTTGGCCACTTCGAGGATCGCCTTGATCCCAGGCCGCGCACGACCGGCTCGAATACGCTCCAGGCCTTGATGCACCAGGATGCGGTTGTTGGCATCCAGCGGCACCACGTCGGCGACGCTGCCCAATGCGACCAGATCCAGCAGCTCGCCAATGTTCGGCTGTGGCTTGCTCTCGTACCAGCCCAGGCTGCGCAAGCGTGCACGCAGGGCCATGAGCACGTAGAAGATCACGCCTACACCGGCCAAGGCCTTACTCGGGAACTCGCAGCCTGGCTGGTTCGGATTGACGATGGCATCCGCCGCCGGCAACTCATCGCCGGGCAAGTGGTGATCGGTGACCAATACCTGCAGCCCAGCGGCTTTCGCCGCCGCCACACCTTCGACGCTGGAAATACCGTTATCCACGGTAATCAGCAACTGCGGCTTGCGCTGCAGGGCCACAGCGACGATTTCCGGGGTCAGGCCATAGCCGTATTCGAAACGGTTGGGCACTAGGTAGTCGACATGGGCCGCACCGAGCAAACGCAGCCCCAGAGTGCCCACGGTGCTGGCGGTGGCACCATCGGCATCAAAGTCACCCACGATCAGGATGCGCTGGCGCTGCTGCAGGGCCGTCACCAGCAGATCTACAGCCGCGTCGATGCCCTTGAGCTGCTGATAGGGGATCAACCGCGCCAGGCTTTTATCCAGTTCGGCTTCCGACTGCACCCCGCGAGCGGCGTAGAGACGGGTTAACAGCGGTGGCAATTCACCGAGGAACGGCAGGACGGCGGGCAACGGGCGGGGATCGATACGCATGGGACGCAGGGAAGTTCTCTGTAGGAAAAATTTAGCTACAAGCTCCAAGCTTGTAGCTTAAAGCTGCCACTTGGGGCTGTGATTCAACCGCGCTCGCCGACCAACCATTGCAGTTGCACTTCATGCTGACCACGGTCATCGGTGACGAAAATCGTGCCTTCGCTGATCATCACGTCCCACTTGATCACGCGGGGCATGTCCTTGGCCAGGGTCTCAAGGACTTCCTGAGGCACGGCAGCGATGTGCACGTTTTTCAGGTTGGTTGCCACCGGCACCACCTTGCCTTCCCATACGCGCAGGCTGCCGTAGGCCAACAGGCTGGTGCGCTCGGTACGGCGCGAGCACCAGGTCAGGCGGTCGGCATCGGGCTGACCGACTTCGATCCAATGCAAAACCCGATCATCCAGGCTTTTTTCCCACAGGGCTGGCTCGTCTACATCTGACAGGCCACGCCCGAACGACAACTGCTCGTTGTACCAGAGGGCGTAGGCCAGCAGACGCACGGTCATGCGCTCTTCGGTTTCCGAAGGGTGACGGGCGATGGTCTGTTTGACGCTCTCATACACCGAACGATCGAGGTCGGTGAGGTTGAGTTCGAATTTGTAGGTCGTGGACGGCTGGGCCATGAACGCACTTCTAGAGACAGGGAAAGGCGGCCAGTCTAACCGATGGCGAGGTCATTCAACGAATCCTGCTCTGCATCATCCTTATCACTGGGCCACTCGCCTATGTTAAAAGGCTTCACACCACCGCCCTGCGCAGACAAGGATCCTCATGTCGTTTAATGCCAAACCGCTTGCCGGCCTGAAAGTCATCGAACTCGGCACCCTGATCGCCGGCCCGTTCGCCTCGCGTATCTGCGCCGAGTTCGGCGCCGAGGTGATCAAGGTCGAATCCCCCGACGGCGGCGACCCGTTGCGTAAATGGCGCAAACTGTATGAAGGCACATCACTGTGGTGGTTCGTGCAAGCGCGCAACAAGCAGTCGCTGACACTGAACCTCAAGCATCCGAATGGTCTGGCGATTCTCAAACAGTTGCTGGCAGACGCCGACATCCTGATCGAAAACTTCCGCCCCGGCGTGCTCGAGAAACTCGGTTTAAGCTGGGAAACCCTGCACGCGCTCAACCCCAAGCTGGTGATGGTGCGTCTCTCGGGCTTTGGCCAGACCGGGCCGATGAAGGACCAACCAGGATTTGGCGCGGTAGGCGAATCCATGGGCGGCCTGCGCTACATCACCGGCTTCGAGGATCGCCCGCCGGTGCGCACCGGGATTTCCATCGGTGACTCCATTGCGGCCTTGTGGGCCGTGATTGGCGCATTGATGGCGCTGCGTCATCGCGAGGTCAACGGCGGCCTGGGCCAGGTAGTGGATGTGGCGCTGTATGAAGCGATCTTCGCCATGATGGAAAGCATGATCCCGGAGTTCGACGTGTTCGGTTTTATCCGCGAGCGCACCGGCAACATCATGCCTGGCATTACGCCGTCGTCGATCCACACCAGCCTTGATGGCAAGCACGTACAGATTGGCGCCAATGGCGATGCGATCTTCAAGCGTTTCATGGTGGCCATCGGTCGTGAAGACCTGGCTGACGATCCTGTCCTTGCCAGCAATGACGGGCGCGATAGCCGTCGTGACGAGCTGTACGGGGTGATTGACCGCTGGGTGAACTCACTGCCACTGGGCCAGGTAGTCGAGGCGTTGAACAAGGCCGAGGTGCCGGCCAGCCGCATCTACAGTGCCGAGGACATGCTGGGCGATCCGCAATTTCTCGCCCGTGAGATGTTCCTCAAGGCCCAGCTTCCCGACGGCAAGGACTTCAAGATGCCAGGCATTGTGCCCAAGCTGTCGGACACCCCGGGCAGCTGCGAGTGGGTCGGGCCGCAGTTGGGTGAGCACAACAGCGTGGTACTCAATGGGCTGGTTATGACGCAGCCGCCATTGTCCGTCTGCGTGAGGAAGGCGCGATCTGATGACTCACCGGTGCAAACGCTGGCTTATCCAGCTGTGCCTCAGCGCCGGAGTAATCGGTGGCTGGCCTCTGCCTGCGCATGCAGAGGACACGCTGATCTGGTTGCTGCGCGATTTACCCCCGCTGACTATTTTTGAAGGGCCAGGCAAAGGCGCGGGCGCGCTGGACCAACTGTTGCCGATGCTGATCGAGCACTTACCGGAATATCGACACCAAGTGCTGCACGTCAACCGCGCGCGTGGCACGCAGATGCTGCGTGAACCTTCGTTCACCTGTGATCCGTCACTGCTGTGGACGGCTGAACGGGCCAAATACATCGTATTTTCCAACCAGGCTTTTGTCGTCGTCAGTAACGGGGTCACGATCCGACGCGCCCAGCTTGAGGCCATGGCGCCGTTTATCGTCGAAGGCCAATTCGACCTGCAAGCCTTCCTCGAAGCACATAAAACACGCATGGGTACCATCGCGGAACGCAGCTACGGGCCAGTCATCGATGAGCGACTCAGGCATGCCGGGGCGCATAAACTGGCTCTACATTACGGCAACGACGCCTTGGGCAGCCTATTGCAGATGCAACGCCTGGGACGGCTAGAAGCGGTGTTGGGCTATTGGCCAGAGGTGCGCTACCACGCGATGCAGCAAGGCATTGGCGCCGACGACCTGAGTTTCTACCCCATCAAAGGTTCATTGCCCTACCAACGCACCCGTATCGGCTGTTCGGACACGCCTCAAGGGCGCGTGGCGATAGAGCGGATCAACCAGGTGCTGCGCGAGATCCCAATGGAGCAGGTACAGCAGTCCTATGCCGCATGGCTGGACCCGCAGATGCGTGAGCAATACCTGCAGGACAACCCGAGCTTCTTCCAGGAGGCGCCTGAGCCATGACAAATCGCAGGCAAAAGAAACCCCGAGCAGTGGGGAGACAACTCGGGGTTAAACGTGGCCTACACATTGAGACCAGTACAGCAAGGCACAAACACCGGAGCACAATGTTTGCTCTTGCTGTTACAAAATCTGACCGGCCATGCTGTAGGAAGTTTCCATCAATAAACAATTCTTCATGCAACAGCAGCACTACGGGTCTGGGCAGCGTTACGTAACGCCGCAATGACTGAGGGTTCCACACGCCCTTCGGCGATTTTGATGTCGCGCAGCAGGCAATCCACCACATCCACCAACACCCGCTTGTCCATCAATTGCGCCCGGTCGACTTCACGTTCGACCACGATAGCGCCAGCAGGGTTCTTCACCGTCACCAGGCACTCGTCCTGCGCACCAGAGGTGGTCAGCGTAACCTGATAAGGGCTCAGTGCTTCTTCGAGCAATAGGCTGATACTTTCCATCTCGATCACCACTCAATAGTTCGGGAACAATCGGTTCAACGGGAGCTGCATCTATCCTAAGTGACCTTTTGTGACGTAGGAAAGTTCGCTTTATCGTCTTTATGGGGCCGTCAGGGAGTGACGGATTCCAGCATGCGCTTGCAACATGACAGGCAAAAAACGGCTGCACATAACTGCTAACGCATTGGGTGGTTGTTTTGGGGGTTGCTGGCGGCTGAGACCGGGGGTGAATCCTATACTCGGTGAGCGCTGGTGACGCTGCTACGCGGAGTAAAGCGCATGTCAAAAGGCCCTTATTGCGAAGGATGAAGACGATGTTGGAGCACGACAAAGAGCAGGCTGCATTGGAGAAAATTCATGCCGATATATCACGCATCTATGCAGAGCAACGCAAACTCACCGCCGAGACTCACAAGATAACCCGTGAGAATTTCTGGTACCCCATGGGTGTGGTCATGGCAATGTTTACGGTTTTCAGCACCGTATTGGCCATCGTGCAGAAGCTACTCACCTAGTCAGTTGCGCCTACCGGGCCTGCCACAAACAAAAAACGCCGCTGACCCAAGGAAGGGAAAGCGGCGTTTTTGTGTACGCGGCTTGCCTTACAACGGTTTGCCCCGGTTGCCATGCTGGCTGACAAACGCCTGCACAGCCTTCAGGTCGTTGGCCAACACCGTGCAACGCTCTTCACGCTCAAACAGGTCAGCCAAGTGCACCGGCAGTTCCAGCGCCTTGCCAACGCCCGCTTTCTCCACCGCTTCCGGGAATTTTACCGGGTGGGCGGTGCCCAGGATCACCATCGGGATATCCAGGCTGCGACGGCATTCACGGGCGGCCTTCACACCGATGGCGGTGTGCGGGTCGAGCAGTTCGCCGGTCTGGGCATAGACTTCGGCGATGGTCTCGCAGGTCTGCGCATCGTCCACGGCCAGGGAATCGAACAGCTTGCGGGTTTCGGTCCAGCGCTCTTCATCAACGCTGAAACCGCCACCGCTCTTGAAGGTGTCCATCAGGCCGGCAATCGCCGCACCGTTACGACCGTGCATGTCGAACAGCAGGCGTTCGAAGTTCGACGAGACCATGATGTCCATGGACGGCGACAGGGTCGCGTGCAGGGTTTCCTTGACGTACCTGTTGCCGCTCATGAAGCGGTGCAGGATGTCGTTGCGGTTTGTGGCGACGATCAACTGGTTGATCGGCAGGCCCATATTGCGTGCCAGGTAGCCGGCGAAGATGTCGCCGAAGTTGCCGGTCGGCACCGAGAACGACACCGAACGCGCCGGCCCGCCCAACTGCAGGGAAGCATGGAAGTAGTAGACGATCTGGGCCATGATCCGCGCCCAGTTGATCGAGTTCACCGCCACCAGGCGCGTGCCCTTCAGGAAGCTCTGGTCAGCGAAGCTGTTCTTGACCATTTCTGGCAGTCATCGAAGTTGCCTTCGATGGCGATGTTGTGGATGTTCTCACCGAAGATGGTGGTCATCTGGCGACGCTGCACTTCCGACACACGCTTGTGCGGGTGCAGGATGAAGATGTCGACGTTTTCGCAGTGCTTGCAGCCTTCGATGGCGGCCGAGCCGGTATCACCGGAAGTCGCGCCGATGATCACCACGCGCTCGCCGCGTTTTTGCAGCACGTAGTCGAGCAGGCGACCCAGCAGTTGCAGGGCGAAGTCCTTGAACGCCAGGGTCGGACCGTGGAACAGTTCCAAGACCCACTCGTTGCCGTTCAGTTGGCGCAAAGGTGCGATGGCGCTATGGGAAAACACGCCGTAGGTTTCTTCCAGGATCTTCTTGAAATCCGCATCCGGAATGCTGCCGGTGACGAACGGGCGCATCACCCGGAACGCCAGCTCGTGGTACGGCAGGCCGGCCCAGGAAGCGATTTCTTCCTGGGTGAAGCGTGGCAGGTTTTCCGGCACGTACAGGCCGCCGTCAGTGGCAAGGCCTGCCAGCAAGACGTCTTCGAAATTCAGGGCCGGTGCCTGGCCGCGGGTGCTGATGTAACGCATGACTGGCTCCTCTAAAACATTCTCGAACAGAGGCCGCCGCACGCACGGGGCCCCTGAAACAAATCGGTTAGTTCAAGTGCTCGACGCGGATGCGCACCACTGGACCGACCACACCTTGCAGGGCTTCCAGGGCGGCGATGGCATCGTTCATGTGCTGTTCGAGCACGCGGTGGGTCAGCAGGATCATCGGCACCTGGCCGTTTTGCTCCTCGACTTCCTTCTGCATGATCGACTCTATGTTGATACCGCGCTCCGACAGGATGCTCGCGACCTGGGCCAACACGCCTGGGTGGTCCTGCGCCTGGATGCGCAGGTAGTACGCGCTTTCGCAGGCTTCGATCGGCAGGATCGGGTGGGCCGACAGCGAATCCGGCTGGAAGGCCAGGTGCGGTACACGGTTTTCCGGGTCGCTGGTCATGGCGCGGACCACGTCCACCAGGTCAGCGATCACCGACGAAGCGGTCGGCTCCATGCCAGCACCAGCGCCATAGAACAGCGTGGAGCCGGCGGCGTCACCGTTGACCATCACAGCGTTCATCACGCCATTGACGTTGGCGATCAAGCGGTCGGCCGGGATCAATGTCGGGTGTACGCGCAACTCGATACCCGCTGGCGTGCTGCGAGCCACACCCAGGTGCTTGATGCGGTAGCCCAAGGCTTCGGCGTAGTTCACGTCGGCTGTGGTCAGCTTGGTGATGCCTTCGGTGTAGGCCTTGTCAAACTGCAGCGGGATACCAAAGGCGATGGACGCCAGGATGGTCAGCTTGTGCGCAGCGTCTATGCCCTCCACGTCGAAGGTCGGATCGGCTTCGGCGTAACCCAGGGCCTGGGCTTCGGCCAGCACGTCTTCGAAGGTACGGCCCTTCTCACGCATTTCAGTGAGGATGAAGTTACCGGTGCCGTTGATGATGCCGGCCACCCAGTTGATGCGGTTGGCGGACAGGCCTTCACGAATCGCCTTGATCACCGGAATACCACCGGCCACGGCGGCTTCGAACGCTACGATCACGCCCTTTTCACGGGCTTTGGCGAAGATCTCGTTGCCGTGCACGGCGATCAGCGCCTTATTGGCGGTGACCACGTGCTTGCCGTTCTCGATGGCCTTGAGCACCAGCTCGCGGGCCACGGTGTAGCCGCCCACCAGCTCGATAACGATATCGATCTCAGGGTTGGTGGCAACGTCGAAGACATCGTTGGTAATCGCAATACCGGTCGTTTGGAACTGAGGCTTTGGCGAACGCGTGGCAATTTGTGCCACTTCAATCCCACGCCCTGCACGGCGGAAATTTCCTCAGCGTTACGCTGAAGTACGTTGAAGGTGCCGCCACCGACGGTCCCTAACCCACAGATGCCTACTTTGACCGGTTTCACTGAAGAACTCCCCATGAAACGGCCGACGCTAGGTCGGCCGTGGAAAACAGCCGCACGACTGCGGCTTGCAATTAACGACCCGTCGACGCGTCAACGGGCCTTGATCGTCGATGCTTCGACGATGCTGGTTTATTTGGCACCGAGCGCCAGTTTGGCAACTTGTGGAGCCGGCTGGTAGCCCGGAATCACCTGGCCGTCAGCCAAAACGATGGCCGGTGTACCGTTCACGCCAATGGACTGGCCCAGGGCAAACTGCTTGGAAACCGGGTTGGCGCACTTGGCGGCCTTGATTTCCTTGCCATCGACCATCTTGTCCATGGCTGCTTTTTTATCGGCCGAGCACCATACCGCCTGCAACTGCTCGTCACCTGGCGAGCCCAGGCCCTGGCGCGGGAACGCTACGTAGCGCACTTCCACGCCCAGCTTGTTCAGCGCAGGCACTTCGGCGTGCAGCTTGTGGCAGTACGGGCAGGTGGTGTCGGTGAACACGGTGATGTGGGTCTTGGTCTCGCCGATGGCCGGGTAAACCACGGTTTCGGCCACCGGAATACCGTTGATCAACTTGGACACGCCCAGGCGTTCGGCTTTCTCGGTGAGGTTGACCGGCTTGCCGTCTTTGAGCTGGAACAGGTAGCCCTGGACGATGTACTGGCCATCGGCACTGGCGTACAGCACACGGCTGCCCTTGAGCTTGACTTCATACAGGCCGGCCATCGGGCTTGCGCTGATGCTTTCGATCGGCGTGTCGAGTTGCAGGTTGGCCAGGCTCTTGCGGATGGTCTGCTCGGCAGCATCATCGGCGACAACAAAAGTGGAAACCAACGCAATGGCTGCGGCGGCGATAATCTGGGTCAAGCGCATGGGAACTCCTGAAGGCAGATGCAGGGACGGGAGCAGGAACACTGAACTGAAAACACAGGTTTGGGCCGTCCCCTTTGCTAACCGGCAAAGCCTACCACAGTTGGGCCGCAGGGCAGCCCGCAGCGGCTTAAATTGGCGTTATTCAACCGCGTGGATGGTGCTTGGCGTGCATATCCTGCAAGCGCGCGCGCGACATGGGTATAGATCTGGGTTGTGGATAAGTCGCTGTGGCCGAGCAGCATTTGCACAACGCGCAAATCCGCACCGTGGTTGAGCAAATGCGTGGCAAATGCGTGGCGCAACGTGTGAGGCGACAAGGTCTTGCCGATCCCGGCAACTTTGGCCTGATGCTTGATGCGGTGCCAGAAGGTCTGACGAGTCATCTGCTCGCCACGCAGGCTGGGAAACAGCACATCGCTGGGGCGCCCGCCGAGCAGCTCATTGCGGGCATCACGCATGTAGCGCTCGACCCACACAATCGCCTCCTCACCCATTGGCACCAGCCGCTCCTTGCTGCCCTTGCCCATTACCCGCAGCACGCCCTGGCGGAGGTTGACTTGCTCCAGGGTCAGGCTGATCAACTCGGTTACGCGCAAACCGCAGGCATACAGCACTTCGAGCATGGCTCGGTCACGCTGACCGATGGCTTCGCTCAGGTCAGGCGCGGCGAGTAAGGCATCGACGTCAGCTTCCGACAGGGATTTGGGCAACGGCCTGCCGAGTTGCGGCATGTCGACTTGCAGGGTGGGGTCAAGGGCGATCAGTTTTTCCCGCAGCAGGTAGCGATAAAAACCACGCACACCGGAGAGGAATCGCGCGGTAGAGCGCGGTTTGTAGTTCTGCTCCAGGCGCCAGGCCAGGTGATCAAGGATCAGCTCGCGACCGGCGTTGACCAGTTCAAGGTTCTTTTCCTGCAGCCAGCCGTTGAACAGGGCCAGGTCGCTGCGGTAGGCCTGGCGGGTGTTGTCCGATAGGCCTTTTTCCAGCCACAAGGCGTCGAGGAAGCGGTCGATCAAGGGGTGGTCAATGGCGGGCATGGGGGCTCAGGCGGATTACTGTAGTGTCTGTTAGATCCTATCGCAGGCAAGCCAGCTCCCACAGGGGTTTTGTGTCGGGCCACTGATTCGTGACCGACATTGGTCAAATGTGGGAGCTGGCTTGCCTGCGATAGCCCGACTCGGTCTGAGGTCAGTCAACAAACCCAGGCAACACCGGTACCGGACGCTTATCGGCATCAATCGCCACAAAGCTGAACACCCCTGGATCGCCCTCTCACGACCATCGGCACTCATGCTCTCGACGAACACTTCCACTTCAACCTTGAGGCTGGTGTTGCCCACTTTGATCACACGACCGATCAACTCAACGATGGAGCCTGCCGGGATCGCATGATTGAAATCGATACGGTCCGTGGAAACGGTCACCAAGGGCAAACGACAAAACCGAGTGGCGGTGATGAACGAGACTTCGTCCATCCAGGCCAAGGCTGTGCCGCCGAACAGGGTGTTGTGGTGATTGGTGGTCGGCGGGAACACCGCCTTGGTCACATGGGTAACGGACAGGTCGGTGCGGCGCTGGATTTCTTCGAGGCGGGTGGTCATTAACAATTACCGGCAAATAGACAAATTTCAGGCACAAAAAAGCAGCCCGTAGGCTGCTTTTTTCTGCATCGGGAAGCTGGACTTAAGCCAGTTTTTCCTTGATGCGAGCTGCTTTACCGGACAGGTCACGCAGGTAGTACAGCTTGGCTTTACGTACGTCACCGCGACGCTTAACGGCCATGCTGTCGATTTGCGGGCTGTAGGTCTGGAAAGTACGCTCTACGCCAACACCGTTGGAGATTTTACGAACAGTGAAAGCACTGTTCACACCACGGTTACGCTTGGCGATTACCACGCCTTCGAACGCTTGCAGACGCGAACGGTCGCCTTCCTTCACTTTCACCTGAACGACAATGGTGTCGCCCGGGGCAAAGGTAGGGATCTCTTTGGTCATCTGCTCTGCTTCGAGTGCAAGGATGATTTTGTTAGTCATGCTGTGCTCCTAAGGTAAGTCAATGGACCTACCATCGATACGTTGTTAACTATCGTCCCGCGCGAGGATGTATTCCTCGAGCAGCTTCTTCTCTTCTCCAGAAAGCGAGCGGCTTTCCAGAAGATCGGCGCGTCGTTCATAGGTCCGACCAAGGGACTGCTGTAAACGCCAACGCCGGATGTGTGCGTGATTGCCACTTAGCAATACGTCGGGAACACGCTGATCCGCATACACCTCCGGTCGGGTGTAGTGCGGGCAATCCAGCAAACCATCCGTGAAGGAATCTTCCTCCGCGGAGTCCGCATGCCCTAAAGCTCCAGGCAGCAGTCGTGTAACCGCATCTATCAGGACCATCGCCGGCAGCTCGCCGCCAGACAGGACATAGTCCCCAATCGACCACTCTTCATCGACATGAGCATCAATAAAACGCTCGTCAATGCCTTCATAGCGACCGGCAATCAGGATTAATGCTTCCTCATTCGCCATGTCGCGTACCGCAGCCTGTTTCAGCTGACGGCCTTGAGGGGACAGGTAAATTACCTTCGCCTTCTCCCCAGCGGCTGCCTTGGCCTGGGCCAATGCGTCTTCCAGGGGCTTGATCTTCATCACCATGCCCGGGCCACCGCCAAATGGGCGATCGTCCACAGTGTGATGTCGATCCGTCGTGTAGTCTCGCGGGTTCCAACAGGTGAGCTGTAAAAGCCCCTGTTTCACCGCCCGACTGGTGATGCCGTACTCGCTGATGGCGGAAAACATCTCGGGAAACAAACTGATCACTTCAATGCGCAAATTAGCCACGCTTAGAAGTCCGCGTCCCATTCCACCTTCATCTCGCCCGCTGCCAGGTCGACTGCCAACACACATTGCCCGGTATAGGGCAGCAAGCGTTCGCGATCATCCAGGCTGCCAGCGCAAGGCTTGACCACCATTACATCATTGGCGCCGGTTTCCAGAAGATGATCGATTTTCCCGAGCAATTGCCCGAGTTGATCAATAACCTTCAGACCTTCCAGCTGGTACCAGTAGTACTCGCCGTCGGTCAATTCAGGGAACAGGTTGCGCGGCACGCAGATCTCATAACCGGCCAGAAGACGAGCTTCTTCACGATCATCAAGACCCTTGAGCTTAGCGACCAGGAACTTGTCGCTCCCGCGTCCACTGACCAGCTCGACCTGTTTCACACTACCTTCGCGCTTGAGCGTCCAGGTTTTGTACTGCAACAGGTTTTCAGTCGGATCAGTAAAGGAATACACCTTCACTTCGCCGCGAACGCCATGAACAGAGTAGATCTTGCCGATAACGATCAAATCATCAGCAACAGCTGGCGTCGCGTTCATATTGCTCAGGCTGCGGCCTTAGCCGAGTCCTTCAACAGCTGAGCAACACGCTCAGATGGTTGTGCACCAACGCTCAGCCAGTAGGCTACGCGCTCTTGGTTCACGGACAGACGAACTTCTTGACCACGAGCGATCGGGTTGAAGAAGCCAACTTGTTCCTTGTGAGAGCCGTCACGTGGGTTGCGGCTGTCAGTTACGGTCAAGTGGTAAAACGGGCGCTTTTTGGAGCCGCCAAGGGCAAGACGGATTGTTAGCATGTGAACATCGTTCCTGTAGTCGGTGCTGCAAATCTAAATGCACAGCGGGCATAGGTGCCCGAAAGGCCGCATATTCTAAGGAATATCCGGACTTTTGCAAATGTCTTTTCTGGCGCCTATCAGCGTGCCATTCAGATCTGCTATAGAGCCGTCGATTAAAACGGCGAGTCAGCCCCGCCAACGGCGGGTTTGCTGGAGATCCCACATCCCTGTGGGTCGGAGCAAGAGCGGGCTCTTGCTCGAATTCTTTACATTTTCGGCATGCCGCCGCCGGGCAACATACCGCCCATGCCGCGCATCATCTTGGCCATACCGCCCTTGGCGGAGAATTTCTTCATCATCTTCTGCATCTGCTTGTGTTGCTTGATCAAGCGACCGATGTCCTGCACCTGGGTGCCGGAGCCCATGGCGATCCGACGCTTGCGCGAACCGCTGATCAGCTCAGGGTCGCGGCGCTCGGCCGGGGTCATGGAGTTGATGATGGCTTCCATCTGCTTGAACTGCTTCTCTGCCGCGCCCTGGGCATTGCCCATTTGCGCCAGGTTCACACCGCCGATGTTCGGCAGCTTGTCCATCAGGCCGCCAAGGCCGCCCATGTTCTTCATTTGCTGCAGCTGGTCGCGGAAGTCTTCGAGGTCGAAGCCCTTGCCCTTCTTCAGCTTCTTGGCCAGTTTGTCGGCCTTGTCCTTGTCGAGCGTGGCTTCGGCCTGTTCGATCAGGCTGAGCACGTCACCCATGCCGAGGATGCGCGAGGCGATACGCTCTGGGTGGAACGGTTCGAGCGCTTCGCTCTTCTCGCCCATACCAATGAACTTGATCGGTTTACCGGTGATGGCACGTACCGACAGCGCGGCACCGCCACGGGCGTCGCCGTCGACCTTGGTCAGGATCACGCCGGTCAGCGGCAGCGCGTCGCCGAAGGCCTTGGCGGTGTTGGCCGCATCCTGGCCGGTCATGGCGTCGACCACGAACAGCGTCTCGACCGGGTTGATCGCAGCATGCAGCGCCTTGATCTCGCCCATCATCTCTTCGTCGATGTGCAGGCGACCGGCGGTATCGACGATAACCACGTCGATGAATTTGAGCTTCGCTTCTTTAATAGCAGCGTTGGCGATGTCGACCGGCTTCTGGCTCAGGTCGGACGGGAAGAAGGTCACGCCCACTTCGCCCGCGAGCATTTCCAGCTGTTTGATAGCCGCCGGACGGTAGACGTCAGCCGATACCACCATCACGGACTTCTTCTTGCGCTCTTTAAGGAAGCGCGCCAGTTTGCCGGCGGTAGTGGTTTTACCAGCACCCTGCAGACCCGCCATCAGCACGACGGCTGGCGGTACGGCGCTGAGGTTCAGGTCTTCGTTGGCCGCGCCCATGAGGCTTTCGAGTTCGGCCTGGACGACCTTCACGAACGCCTGGCCCGGGGTCAGGCTGCGGGACACTTCGGTGCCCACTGCGCGCTCTTTGACCGAGTTGACGAAGTCCTTCACTACCGGCAAGGCCACGTCGGCTTCCAGCAACGCCATGCGCACTTCGCGCAGGGTGTCTTTAATATTGTCCTCGGTCAGCTTGGCCTTGCCGGTAACGTGGCGCAGCGTCTGCGAGAGACGGTCAGTCAAGTTTTCAAACATGCGCGATCCTTTCAGGCCCTAATTCAGCGAAGTGCAGTGTTAGACCGAGGTAATGGCGGCCCAGGCTGTGGTAAATCGCTGTTAAAAACAGCGCTCGGCGAGCCTGCGGCGTGGGCAGGTCGCGGATTATAGCGAAGACTGCCGCCATGCACACCCGCTGTCTGGCTTGAGAGTCTTTCGTGTTACGCGGGGGTATGCCAAACTCAGCGCCTTTCGGGCTTGCCTAACAGGATTTATGCTCCCTTTGTCACCCAGTTTGCTACCCAGCCTCGCCGCCGCCATTTTGTACGCCGCTGCGACTCTCTATCAGGGCACTCGTCTGGCCCAAGGCACCAAGGCGGACAAACGCCTGCTGGTCGGCGTTGGTGTCCTTGCCCTGCTGGCTCACGCTGCCAGCCTGTTTACCCACTTGATGACGCCGGTCGGCCTGGGCCTGGATTTTTTCAGCGCCGCCAGCCTGATCGCCGCTGCCGTGATCGCCCTGACGCTGATTGCGTGCTATCGCATCCCGGTGGAGAACCTGCTGGTCCTGCTATTCCCCCCTGGGGCTGCTGACGGTGTTGCTGGCGCAATTCGCGCCCACCGGCACAGTGCAGGTGATCGACGAAGAACCGGGCATCCTCGCCCACATCCTGCTGTCGATCCTGGCCTACGGCATGTTCACCATCGCGGTGTTCCAGGCGCTCCTCCTGCTCTTGCAGGACCATCAGCTCAAGCACAAGCACCCGTCCGGGCTGATCAAGAACTTTCCGCCGCTGCAAACCATGGAAAGCCTGCTGTTCGGTTTCCTGTGGGCGGGCTGGACGCTGCTGTCGCTGTCGCTGATCTCCGGTTGGCTGTTTGTCGAAAACCTGTTCGCCCAGCACCTGGTGCACAAAACCCTACTGGCGTGCCTGGCCTGGGTGGTGTTCAGCGTGCTGCTGTGGGGCCGTAACCGCCTCGGCTGGCGTGGGCACAAGGCGATCCGCTGGACCCTTGCGGGTTTCTGCCTGCTGATGCTGGCCTATTTCGGCAGCAAGCTGGTTCGCGAATACATCCTGCATATCTGACGGGCAGCTACCATGGACAACTTGCCCTTAGGGCCGATGCTCGCCGTGATTGCCTTGCTGGTGTTATGGGCCGCGCTGTTTACCGCCATCGAGGCTGCCCAGCAACACCTGCTGGCGCTGCGCCCGGGTACACGCCAGGGCGATAAAGCCGCCGCCCGCCTGAGTTTTCCACGCAACAGCCTGATCCTGTGCAACAGCCTGTGCCGTGCCGCCGTGGTGATCCTCTGCACCCTGCTGGCGATCTACGCCTGGGCGCAAAACGGCCCCTGGCTCGGCTGGCTGATCTCCTGTGCGATCCTGCTGATACTGGCCGACTACCTGCCCCGCGCCCTCGCCGTTCGCCATCCGCAAGCGGTGCTTGGCTTTGGCAACACGCTGCTGGGCGTGCCGCTAAAAATCCTCTATCCCTTCGCCTGGCTGCTCAATGGCATCGCCTTGCTGCTGTTGCGCCCATTCGCGCGCAAGGCCGGCGTGGTCAAGAAAAGCGACGAACCGCTGCCCGATCACGATGATGACCCGGAGCCCGAAGCCGACGAAAGCCGCACACCCGGCATGCCGGGGATCCATGCGCTGGACAACATCACCGTCAATGACATCCTGGTGCCCCGCAGCGAAGTAGACGGCATCAACCTTGACGACTCGGTCGAAGAAATCATTGAACAGCTGCGCACCTCACAGCGTACGCGCCTGCCGGTGTTCCACAGCGACATCAACCAGGTAGAAGCGGTGCTCAACACCCGGCAGATCCAGCACCTGCTGCCGGACGCCAGCTTGACCAAAGAGGCGTTGCTCGCCGCTTGCCACGAACCCTACTTCGTCCCGGAAAGCACGCCCTGCAGCTGCAATTGCTGAACTTCCACAAGCAACAGCGCCGCCTGGGCATGGTGGTGGATGAATACGGCGAAGTACTGGGCATCGTCACCCTGGAAGACATCCTCGAAGAAATCGTCGGCGAGTTCGAAAGCGAACAGAATGTCGACAACCCGCACATCGAACCCCAGCCGGATGGCCGCTACATCATCGACGGCGCCGCCTCGATCCGCGAATTGAACAAGAGCCTGGGCTGGCACCTGCCCAGCGATGGCCCCAAGACCCTCAACGGCTTGGTGACCGAAGCGCTGGAGACGATTCCCGACTGCGCGGTGTGCCTGAAGATTGGGCGGTATCGCCTGGAAATCCTCGAGACCGAGGACAACCGGGTGAGCAAGGTATTGATCTGGCACACCAGCCGGATGCCCGTCGCCGCATAACCATCTGATGCAACGCGATAGAAATGTGGGAGCGGGCTTGCTCGCGAATGCGGTGGATCAGCTAAAAACTTGCCATCTGACACACCGCTTTCGCGAGCAAGCCCGCTCCCACATTTGATTTGCGGTGCATCAGTCCCTCTTGTTGTATTTCAAAACCCCTTCCTATAATCCCTGCGGCTTACCAAAGCCCCGCCCGACCGCGTGCTACCCGCACTAAACGCGTCCGGGCACCGTTTTACCGTGTCTGACCGGTGTTCGCTCCCATCCCGAGCCACCCCGCGCACAACCCTGATCCATGGGTGTTCGACCAATAATAATCCGCGTCCAAACGCGCAATAGACCGTCAGGGATACCGCCATGAGCACCACCTATAACGAGGCGGCGACCGCTGCCCCGACCAACTCGACCGCACGGGTTGCCACCGCAAGCATCGTCGGCACCGCCATTGAGTTTTACGACTTCTACATCTACGCCACGGCCGCCGCACTGGTGATCGGCCCGGTGTTCTTTCCGCAGACGTCCGGCACCGCGCAGATGCTCGCGTCGTTCCTGACCTTCGGTATCGCCTTTATCGCTCGCCCACTGGGTTCAGCGCTGTTCGGCCACTTTGGCGACCGCATCGGGCGTAAATCCACGCTGGTGGCCTCGCTGCTGTTGATGGGCGTGTGCACCACGTTGATCGGCTTGCTGCCGGGTTATGACAGCATCGGGGCCTGGGCGCCGATCCTGCTGTGTGTGCTGCGTTTCGGCCAGGGCCTTGGCCTTGGCGGGGAATGGGGTGGCGCGGCGTTGCTGGCGACCGAAAATGCGCCGAAGGGCAAACGTGCCTGGTTCGGCATGTTCCCGCAATTGGGCCCGTCGATTGGTTTCCTGGCGGCCAACGGCTTGTTCCTGATCCTGGCCATGAGCTTGAGCGACGAGCAGTTCCGCAGCTGGGGCTGGCGCATTCCGTTCATCCTAAGCGCTGCGCTGGTGATGGTCGGCTTGTATGCGCGGCTCAAGCTTCATGAAACCCCAGTGTTTGCCAATGCCGTCGCAAAAGAAGCCCCGGTCAAAGTGCCGCTGGTGGAACTGTTCAGCCAACACTGGTTGCCGGTGCTGCTGGGCGCTGCATCGATGGTGGTGTGTTATGCGCTGTTCTACATCACCACCGCATTTTCCCTGAGCTACGGTGTTTCAACCCTGGGCTACAGCCGCGAAACCTTCCTCGGCCTGCTGTGCTTTGCGGTGTTGTTCATGGGCCTGGCGACGCCCTTGGCAGCCTTGGCCAGTGATCGCTTCGGGCGCAAACCGGTGCTGATCGTTGGCGCGGTACTGGCGATCCTGTCGGGCTTCACCATGGAGCCCCTGCTGACCCACGGTTCGACCTGGGCTGTAGCGCTATTCCTGGCGCTGGAGCTGTTCCTGATGGTGTGACCTTCGCCCCGATGGGCGCGATGCTGCCGGAATTGTTCCCGACCCGCGTGCGTTATACCGGCGCGTCAGCGGCGTATAACCTGGGCGGGATCGTGGGGCCTCGGCGGCACCGTTCTTCGCGACCAAACTGGTGGCGATGGGCGGGCTGAGTTATGTCGGCGGGTATGTGTCAGCGGCAGCGTTGCTCAGCTTGATTGCTGTGCTGTGCCTGAAAGAGACGCGGGACAATGATTTGAATCGCGTTGCCTGATGCACCGCTATCGCAGGCAAGCCAGCTCCCACATTTGAAGGGATTCACAATTCAAAGTGTGGGAGCTGGCTTGCCTGCGATGGGCTCGACGCGGTTACAGCTCTACTACAACAGCCTTGGAAGCACGGGTCGCTTTAGCCCGAGCCGCTTCAGTCGACTCATCCCGCGCCAACGCCACACCCATCCGACGCTGACCATTCACTTCCGGCTTGCCAAACAGGCGCAGCGCCGTGTCCGGTTCGCTCAAGGCCGCACCCAGGTTGGCGAATGCCGTCTGAGTGGACTGCCCTTCCACCAGGATCACCGCCGACGCCGAAGGCCCGAACTGACGGATCAAAGGGATTGGCAGGCCAAGAATGGCGCGAGCATGCAGTGCAAACTGCGACAGGTCCTGGGAAATCAGGGTCACCAGGCCAGTGTCATGCGGGCGCGGCGAGACTTCGCTGAACCACACCTGATCGCCCTTGATGAACAACTCCACGCCAAACAAGCCACGGCCACCCAGCGCTTCGGTCACTGCTTTGGCGACGCGCTCGGATTCTGCCAGCGCGATCGGGCTCATGGCCTGTGGCTGCCACGACTCCTGGTAATCGCCCTTCTCCTGACGATGGCCAACCGGCGCGCAGAAGGTGGTGCCGCCGACGTGACGTACGGTCAGCAGGGTGATTTCGTAGTCGAAGTCGATAAAGCCTTCGATGATCACGCGACCTTTACCGGCACGGCCGCCTTCCTGGGCGTACTCCCAGGCTTTCTGGACATCGTCAGCGCTGCGCAGCAGGCTCTGGCCCTTGCCCGACGAACTCATCACTGGCTTGACCACGCACGGGAAGCCCAGGTCTTGCACGGCCTTGCTGTAGTCTTCGAAGGTATCGGCGAAGTGGTACGGCGAGGTCGGCAGGTCCAGCTCTTCGGCAGCCAGACGGCGGATGCCTTCGCGGTTCATGGTCAGCGAGGTGGCACGCGCGGTCGGGATTACGGTGAAGCCTTCTGCTTCCAGCTCGACCAGGGTGGCGGTGGCGATGGCTTCGATTTCCGGCACGATGAAGTGCGGTTTCTCGGCTTCGATCACCGCACGCAGCGCGGCGCCGTCGAGCATGTTGATCACGTGGCTACGGTGCGCAACCTGCATGGCAGGGGCGTTGGCGTAGCGATCCACGGCAATCACTTCAACGCCCAGGCGTTGCAGTTCGATTACCACTTCCTTGCCCAGCTCACCGCAGCCACACAGCAAAACGCGGGTCGCGGTTGGCGACAATGGAGTTCCGATTCGGGTCATCTCAGGTCCTCAGGGGAGCGGATCGTTTGGAGAAAGGCCGGCATTTTACATGAACTGTAAAAATTGGCCTCAGTTGGCGAAGGCCCGCCGGCGAATGCGCCAGGCCATGATCAGCCACACCGCCGTGACCCCGGCGAATTTCGACGCCAGCGCAGTGCCTACCACAGCCGGGGTAAGCGCGCCGATCAAGCCGAAAAAGATAAAGGTATCCAGGGGAATGCTCAGCGCCGAACTTATCCACAGGCGGTCGTGGAGTGGGCGCTTGGTGATGCTGAATACCAGCCAGTCAATGCATTCGGATACCGCGAACGCGGTAGCGCTGGCCAGGGCGATGGCCGGGTCGGACGTTACGTACGACAACACCAGCGCCGCGAGCATGGCAACGATTGCGCCGTGACCGAAACGGGTTTGCACCATGTCACGCAGGATGAACACCAGGCCACCCCAGGCGGACCAGATCACATCCAGGTGCGGGGCGGTGGAGAAGGCGAAGTTGATCAGCACGACGCTGCTGATGTAGGCGATCAGGAAGAGCATGGGAAAGTGGACCTGTGGGTTATGCCGCACAGGGTACTTCACAATTGGAAATATGTCGTCTGGGAGGGCCCTATCGCAGGCAAGCCAGCTCCCACAGTTGACCGCGTTGTCTTGCCTGGCATCGAACAATGTGGGAGCTGGTTTGCCTGCGATGGCGATCTATCAGGCGCCCGATTTCCCAGGAATCATCCACACCAACCCACTCGCCTTCGCCCGCTCATGGCACAACCCCAGCACCACAAGGCGTTCGGCGTTGTCCATCCGGCTCCAGCGCGTGATCTCATCCACGGTTCGCTGGCAGCCGGTACAGATATCGTCATCATCCAACGCGCAAATACTCACGCATGGCGATGCAACGGGGCGCTCAATCGGGTTCATTCTTCCTGCTCTGCCAAATCACGCGCATACCGCTGCGAGTTATGCACATAGTGCGCAGCGCTGGCTTCCAGCATACGTTTTTGCGCCTCGGTCAATTCACGCACCACCTTGCCCGGCGAGCCCATCACCAGCGAACCGTCAGGGATTTCCTTGCCTTCGCCGATCAGCGAGTTGGCGCCAATGATGCAGTGCTTGCCGATTTTTGCGCCGTTGAGGATGACGGCGTTAATGCCGATAAGGCTGTAATCATCGACGGTGCAACCATGCAACATGGCGTTATGACCGATGGTCACGCCGGTGCCCAGGGTCAGCGGGTAGCCCATGTCGGTGTGCATCACGCTGCCGTCCTGCACGTTGCTGTTCTTGCCGATCAGGATCAGTTCGTTGTCGCCACGCAACACCGCGTTGAACCAGACGTTGGCGCCCTCTTCCAACTTGACCTTGCCCACCAGCGTGGCATTGGGGGCTACCCAGCTGTGTGGGTGCGTCTCGACGCGGGCGTCGCCCAGGCGGTATTTCATGGTTTTTCCTCACGGCGTTGCCATTCAAGCGATGGCTTAGATATTGATGAAGCTTTTCGGTGGCTGGTGCAGGCTGATCTGGGCGTCGTCATAGAGCAGGTTGATCAATTCGACAATCATGATCGCCGTCAGGCCCCAGATCTTGTATTCACCGAACCGATAACTGGGCACGTACCAACTGCGGCCCTGGTAATCGATTCTGTGAGTATGTTCGCGTGGGTCCTGTCGGAAGAAGTCCAGGGGCACGCTGAAAACGGCGGCAATCTCGGCATCGTTGGCCAGGTACTCGACGTAGTCGGGGATTACGCCAACATACGGCGTGACCCGAATGCCATGCAGGGAGATCAACGGGCTCAGCGGGCCGATGACTTCCACCAGGCCGGGAGGCAGGCCGATTTCTTCTTCGGCTTCGCGCAAAGCGGTAAAAATCAGGTCCGGGTCTTCGGGATCGCGGCGCCCGCCGGGAAAGGCCACTTCGCCTCCGTGGGTCGACAGGCCGCTGGCGCGCAGGGTCAGGATCAGCTCAGGTTCGTCACTGCGGGTGATCGGCACCAGCACCGCAGCCTCGGGAAAACGCCCGTCGGTCTCAAGCGTGTGGGGGTGTGATTGCTTACCCGGCGAAGTAGCTCGTCCAGCATGAGTCATCTCGGTCTGTTGGCTACCTTGCATCATGCACCAAAGCGTGCGCACGCCCAACCCCAAAACCCCGCAGGTGTCGCTAAACGACAACTTGCAGGGCCCTGCCCGCCAAGCCAAGATAGACGCACTTTCCAGGAACCCCAGCATGAACTTCTGCAGCCAGTGCGGTAAACCGGTTACCCAGCGCATCCCCGAAGGCGACGGCCGCCTGCGCTTTGTGTGTGATCACTGCTCGACCATTCACTATCAAAACCCCAACATCGTCGCCGGCACCGTCCCGGTGTGGGGCGACAAAGTGCTGCTGTGCCGCCGCGCCATCGAACCGCGCCTGGGTTACTGGACCCTGCCCGCCGGCTTCATGGAGAACGGCGAGACTGTCGAACAGGCCGCCGCCCGCGAAACCCTGGAAGAAGCCTGCGCCCGCGTGCGCAACCTGAGCATCTACACCCTGATCGATGTGCCGCATATCAACCAGGTGCACATCTTCTACCGCGCCGAGTTGGTCGACCTGGACTTCGCTGCCGGCCCAGAAAGCCTGGAAGTGCAGTTGTTCGATGAAGCCGACGTCCCTTGGTCCGAGCTGGCTTTCCGCACGGTCGGGCGTACCTTAGAATGCTTTTTTGCCGACCGTCGGCAACAAGTGTTTCCGGTGCGCAGCGAAGCCGTGTCCCCCATGGGCAAGCCCACCCAATAAAAACCCGGCACAAAGGGATACCGTTTTAATGCGTTGGTTGCTTGCTCTTATCTGCCTGTCGTTCGCTACCCTGTCTTGCGCCTCCACAGTCGAAACCATCGGCGGCAAGCCGATCGAGAAAAATCCTGGTGCTCAAGTCCGCACGTCAGTTGCAACTGATCAACGACGGCAAACCGCTCAAGACCTACCGTATTTCCCTGGGTAAAAACCCAAAGGGCGCCAAGCTGATCGAAGGCGACCGCCGCACCCCGGAAGGTTTCTATTGGATCGACTGGCGCAAGACCAGCGACCGCTTCAACCTGTCCATGCACATTTCCTACCCCAACATCAGCGACGCCGCCCGCGCCCGCCGCGAAGGGGTAAGCCCCGGCAGCATGATCATGATCCACGGCACACCCGACACCGAGGAATACCCGGAGCAGTGGTTCCACACCCTGGACTGGACCGATGGCTGCATCGGCATGCGCAACGTGGATATGCGTGAAGTCTGGAACCTGGTCAAAGACGGCACCATGGTCGAGATTCGGCCGTAATCGTCGACCGTTCGTAAAATAATTCAAAATATTTCCCCGCCCCCGACTACGCCCGCCGGTGAATACCAGTTCACCCCGCGGGCTGCGCCGTTCTGCGCGCGATAAAGACCTCTCTAATACCACTTGATACCCAACCCTCTTGCAGGCCCAGCAAACCGTTGATCGCAGCGTTTTGGCTGCATTGACATGGTATTTAAGTGGTATTAATTTCCGGCCAATACCGGGCGACAACACTCCAATAACCGCATCGGAAACCTGACAGATGAATTCCATCCTGGCCCTGCGCCCCGACGACAAACAATCCACGCCGCTGTACCTGCAACTGGCGCGCAAACTGGAAGCGGCGATCCATGCCGGCCAGTGGACGTCCGAACAGGCGCTGCCGTCGGAACGTGTGCTCAGCGAGCAACTGGGCATCTCACGGGTGACCGCCCGCAAAGCGTTGGAAGTGTTGTTTGCCCAAGGCCTGATCCGCCGTAACCAGGGCTCCGGCACGTTTATTACGCCGCGCCTGGAACAGCCGCTGTCACGCCTGTCGGGCTTCAGCGAGATGTTGCGGCTCAAGGGCTTTGTGCCCACCTCCCAGTGGCTTGAGCGTGAAATCAGCCCGCCAACTCACGAAGAGCTGATCCGCCTGGGCCTCTCGCCCACCGACAAAGTCGCGCGCCTCAAGCGTTTGCGTAAGGCCGATGACACGGTGATGGCAATCGAAATGACCGCCATGCCCGCGTCCGTACTGCCCCATCCGCAAGCCATCGGCAATTCGCTGTACGAATACCTGGAAGGCATTGGCAAACCCATCGTGCGCGCCCTGCAACATATCCAGGCGATCAACGCCTCGGACGAGTTCGCCAAGCTGGTGGGCATCGCCCCGGCACCGCCATGCTGCTGATGACCCGGGTTGGCTACACCGCCGACAACACACCGATTGAAATCACCGATACCTACTGCCGCAACGACTACTACGACTTCGTCGCAGAGCTGCGCCGCTACGACTTTGCCGCTGAATTGCGGCCTTAGAGAACTGCCCATGTCCGAAGACAATATCCTCACGCCCCACGGCTGGATTCGCGGCCGCCTGGTGCACGAACACGGCAAGGTGATCGCCATCGAAGGCACGCCGTGCGACCCGGCCGACAATGACCTGCCTTACCTGCTGCCGGGCTTTATCGACCTGCACGTACACGGTGGTGGCGGCGCAGACATCATGGAGGGCATCGATGCCTTCGAGACCATCACCCGCACCCATGTGCGTTTCGGTACGACGTCGTTGCTGGCCACCACCATGACAGCACCGGTGGACGAAATTTCTCGTGTGCTAGGCCAACTCGGCAGTTTCTGCGAGCAACGCCCGACCGGCAGCGCCCGCGTACTTGGCGTGCACCTGGAAGGCCCCTACATCAACCCCGGCAAACTCGGCGCCCAGCCCAACTTCGCCCACACCGCACTGATGGCAGAAGTGGAAGCCTACCTGCGCCTGGCGCCGATCCGCGTGATCACCATTGCGCCAGAAATTGCCGGCCATGACGCCCTGATCCGCACCCTCAGCGAACGCGGCGTGCGCATGCAGATCGGCCACACCCTGGGCAGCTACGAAGAAGGCGTCGCCGCCCTCGCCGCCGGAGCCACCAGTTTTACCCATCTGTACAACGCCATGAGCCCGCTGCATCACCGTGAGCCCGGCATCGTCGGCGCCGCGCTGGCCCACGCCCAGTACGCCGAATTGATCCCCGACTTGCTGCACGTACACCCCGGCGCCATGCGCGTGGCGCTGCGCTCGATCCCGTGCCTGTATTGCGTCACCGATTCCACCGCCGCCGCCGGCATGCCCGATGGCGAGTACAAGCTGGGCAGCCACACCGTGACCAAATGCCTAGGCGGCGTGCGCCTGGCCGACGGCACGTTGGCGGGCAGCACGCTGACCATGGACCAGGCGCTACGCAACCTGGTGAAGATCGGCCTGCCCATCAGCGAAGCCTCACAACGCCTGTCGCAATTTCCTGCGGACTACCTGGGCCTGGAAGAACGCGGCCGCCTGCAACCCGGCAGCTTCGCCGACTGCGTGCGCCTGGACCGCTCCCTGACACTCACCGACGTAATGGTCGAAGGAGAAACCATTGACTTCAAAAATGCTTGAAGAGGCCCTGGCCTCCTGCGACGCCGTCGCCGCCCAACTGCAACGCCTGGAACCGGCGCTGGAAGAGATCGCCGGACGCCTGCGCCGCCAGCCACCGCAAGTGGCCATGACCATCGCCCGTGGCAGCTCGGACCATGCCGCCAGTTACTTCGCGTATGTGGCCATGCAACACGTGGGCATCCCGGTGGCGTCATTGCCGATGTCGGTGGTGACCTTGTTGCAAGCGCCGTTGAAGGTCAGCGGCCAGGTTGCATTCGGGTTTTCCCAGTCGGGCCAGAGCCCGGACCTGGTCAACAGCCTGCGCCTGCTGCGTAAACGCGGCGCCCTGAGCATCTCGCTGGTCAACGCCGAAGAATCACCACTGGAAGCCGCCTGCGAATTTCATGTGCCGCTGTGCGCCGGGCCGGAACACAGCGTGGCCGCGACCAAAAGCTTTATCGCCACCCTCAGCGCCAGCGCATTGTTGATCGGCCACTGGAACCAGGGAAACCGACTTGCTGCAAGCCTGCCGTGCCCTGCCCGACGACCTGCGCGCTGCAGCCAAGCAGGATTGGAGCAAGGCGATCGAAGCCCTGCGCGGCTGCCAGCAATTGATGGTGATCGGCCGTGGCGCAGGTTTTGCCATCGCCCAAGAAGCCGCGCTCAAACTCAAGGAGACCTCGGCGATCCAGGCCGAAGCCTTCAGCAGCGCCGAAGTACGCCACGGCCCGATGGCGCTGATTGGCGACAACTACCCGCTGCTGGTCTTCGCCCCACGCGGCGCCGAACAAGCCGGCCTGTTGAGCCTGGCCGCGGATATGCGCCAACGCGGTGCCCGTGTGTTGCTGGCCGCGCCAGACGATATCACCGAGCGCGACCTGACCCTGAGCCGCGCCGAACACCCGACCCTGGACCCGATCCTGGCGATCCAAAGTTTTTACGTCATGGCTGCAGGCCTGGCCGTTGCCCGGGGCATGGACCCGGACCAGCCGCGCCACCTGAGCAAAGTCACCCGCACTCACTGAGTCGGTTGCCGCGTTTTCCTGATGAGTACCGTGCCCATGCCCAACAACAATAATGAATTGACCCTAAGCGCCCCCCCTGAGTGGGCCGGTGCTGGCCCTGGGCAACGTTCCCGATGAGGTGTTCGCCAGCGGCACCCTCGGCGACGGCATTGCCATCGACCCGCTGAACGACTGCCTGCATGCGCCGTGTGACGGGGTGATCATCCACGTCGCTCGCACCGGGCATGCGCTGACGATTCGCGCCGATAACGGGGCCGAAGTATTGATGCACGTGGGCATCGACACCGTGGAGTTGAACGGCGAAGGGTTTGCCTTGCTGGTGAAGGAAGGCGCGCGGGTCAGCGAAGGGCAAGCGCTGGTGCAATTTGACCTGGACCGGATAGCGCGCCAGTGCAAGAGCCTGGTCAGCCTGATCATTCTCACCAACGGCGAGCGTTTTAAGCTGCGACCGATTGCGGGCAAGTCGATCAATGTCGGTGAACCCTTGCTGCAAGTGCTGGCCCGTTCGACCGCGTCGGCTCAGTCTTCTGTGGATAACTCGGTCGCCGAAGCCAGTGCCAGCGTGCGCATCACTCATCGCGGCGGTTTGCATGCACGTCCGGCCGCACTGATCCGCAAGACGGCACAAGATTTCAGCAGCCAGGCGCAGTTGCACTATGGCGATAAATCCGCCTCGTGCGACAGCCTGATGGGTCTGATGGGGTTGGGTATTGGCGAGGGCGACGAGGTACGTGTGACATGCCGCGGCAAGGATTGCGAAGCCGCATTGCAGGCGTTGATCAACGCCTTGTCAGTCGCCACTAAAGAAGAGCACCACACACCCATCCTCATTACTCCCCGCCACACGAGTCACGAAGCCGATGTACTGCAAGGCGTATGCGCAGCACCGGGCCTGGTGTGTGGGCCGCTGTTTCGGCTGAGCGGCATCGAGTTGCCGCAAGACACCGGCAAGCATGCACCCGACGAACAACTGCAAAGGCTGGACGTGGCACTGGAGCAGGTGCGCAGTGAAATTCGCAGCACTCTTACCCACGCCCGCCAGCGCAAGAACGTCGAAGAAGAAGACATCTTCACCGCCCACCTGGCCCTGCTGGAGGACCCGACGCTGCTCGACGCGGCTGCCCGTGCAATTGAACAAGGCAGTGCCGCCACGCATGCCTGGCGCGATGCGATCCAGGCCCAATGCACCGTGCTGCTGGCCCTCGGCAAGCCGCTGTTTGCCGAGCGCGCCAACGACCTGCGCGACCTGCAACAACGCGTGCTGCGTGCGCTACTGGGTGAGGCCTGGCACTTTGAATTGCCGGCGGGTGCGATTGTCAGCGCCCATGAGCTGACCCCATCGGACCTGCTGCAATTGAGCGCGCAACACGCCGTTGGCATCTGCATGGCCGAAGGCGGCGCGACGTCTCACGTGGCGATCCTGGCCCGTGGCAAAGGCTTGCCGTGTGTGGTGGCGTTGGGCGCCGAAGTACTCGACGTCCCGCAAGGCCAGCGCGTGGTATTGGATGCCGCCAACGGTCGCCTGGAACTGGCCCCCAGCGAAGCGCGCCACGCCGAAGTGCACCAGATTCGCGATGCGCAAACACTGCGCCGCCAACAGCAACAGGTGCTGGCTCAACTACCCGCCAGCACCCGCGACGGCATCACGATTGAGGTAGCTGCCAACGTTGCCTCCAGTGCCGAAGCCCAGGTGGCGTTTGAAAACGGCGCGGATGGCGTCGGCCTGCTACGCACCGAGTTCCTTTTTGTCGACCGCGATACCGCGCCAGACGAACAGGAACAACGTCAGGCCTATCAAGCCGTACTGGATGCGATGGGCGATAAGTCGGTGATCATCCGCACCATCGATGTGGGCGGCGACAAGCAACTCGACTATCTGCCACTGCCCATCGAGGCCAACCCGGTGCTGGGCTTGCGCGGTATTCGCATGGCCCAGGCTCGTCCTGAACTGCTCGACCAACAACTGCGCGCCCTGCTGCAAGTCAGCCCGTTGGGGCGCTGCCGCATCCTGCTGCCGATGGTCACTGAGGTGGATGAATTGCTGCAGATCCGCCAGCGCCTGGATCAATTGTGCGCTGAGCTGGAGCTGACCCAACGCCCCGAACTGGGCGTGATGATCGAAGTCCCCGCGGCTGCAATTCTCGCCGAGCAATTGGCCAAGCATGCCGACTTCCTGTCCATCGGCACCAACGACCTGTCCCAATACACCTTGGCCATGGACCGTGACCACGCTGGCCTCGCGGCTCGTGTCGATGCCTTGCACCCCGCACTGTTGCGCCTGATTGCGTTGACCTGTGCCGGCGCCGCCAAGCATGGCCGTTGGGTCGGCGTCTGTGGCGCGCTCGCCTCCGATCCGCTGGCTACGCCGGTACTGGTGGGCCTGGGCGTTAGCGAGCTGTCGGTCAGCCCGCCGCAGATTGGAGAAATCAAGGACCGCGTCCGTCACCTGGATGCGGCGCACTGCCGGCAACTGAGCCAAGGCCTGCTCGACCTGAGCAGCGCCAAGGCCGTTCGCCAAGCCTGTCAACACCACTGGCCGCTGAGCTGACAACAACAAGAAAAAAGGAGACTCGCCATGTACCAACACTTTATCGAAGGCCTGCAACGCCTCGGCCGTGCGCTGATGCTGCCGATTGCGATCCTGCCCATCGCCGGCCTGTTGCTGCGCCTGGGCGATACCGATCTTTTGAACATCGCGGTGATGCACGATGCCGGGCAGGCGATCTTCGCCAACTTGGCACTGATCTTCGCCATCGGCATCGCCGTGGGGTTTGCCCGCGACAACAACGGCACCGCCGGGCTGGCCGGTGCGATCGGTTACCTGGTGATGATCTCCACCCTCAAGGTGATGGATACAACCATCAACATGGGCATGCTCGCCGGTATCGCCAGTGGTTTGATGGCGGGCGGGCTGTACAACCGCTTCAAGGACATCAAGCTGCCGGAGTACCTGGCGTTCTTTGGTGGGAGGCGGTTTGTGCCGATTGTCACCGGGTTCAGCGCGGTTGGGCTGGGGGTGATTTTTGGCTTGATCTGGCCGCCGATCCAGCATGGCATCAACAGCTTCGGTGTGTTGCTGATGGAAAGCGGCAGCTTCGGCGCGTTTGTGTTTGGTGTGTTCAACCGCCTGCTGATTGTCACTGGCCTGCACCACATCCTCAACAACATGGCGTGGTTTGTGTTTGGCAGCTTTACCGATCCAGTTACCGGCGCGGTGGTAACCGGCGACCTGACTCGCTACTTCGCCGGCGACCCGAAAGGCGGCCAGTTCATGACCGGCATGTTCCCGGTGATGCTGTTCGGCCTGCCTGCCGCGTGTTTGGCGATGTACCGCAATGCACTGCCGGAACGACGCAAGGTGATGGGCGGGATTTTCCTGTCGATGGCGCTGACCTCGTTCTTGACCGGGGTGACTGAGCCAATTGAATTCGCCTTCATGTTTCTCGCGCCGTTTCTGTACCTGATCCATGCGGTGCTGACGGGCCTGTCGATGGCTGTCACCAATATGCTGAACATCCACCTCGGGTTTACCTTCTCCGGTGGGTTTATCGACATGGTGCTGGGTTGGGGCAAATCGACCAATGGTTGGTTGGTGTTTCCGGTGGGGTTGGCGTATGCGGTGGTCTATTACAGCGTGTTCAACTACTGCATTCGCCGGTTCAACTTGAAGACGCCAGGGCGTGAAGATATCCCAGTGGTGCAGGCTGAGGTGATGACTGATAACCAACGTGCCAGTGCGTACATCCGGGCGCTGGGCGGTGCTTCGAACCTATTGAGTGTCGGTGCCTGCACCACTCGCCTGCGGTTGGACATGGTTGATCGCAACAAGGCAGTGGACGCGGACTTGAAAGCGCTGGGCGCAATGGCCGTCGTACGGCCGGGTAATGGCGGGAGTTTGCAAGTAGTCGTCGGGCCGATGGCCGACAGCATTGCCGATGAAATTCGACTGGCGATGCCTTCGTTTGTTGCCAGCGCGCCGGTCGCGGTTACGCCGGTGGATAAGCCGGTTGCGGTGAATGTGCAGGAAGCCGAGAAATGGCTGAAGGCGTTGGGTGGCCGAGGGAATGTGCGCCAGTTGGAAGCGGTGGCGATGACCCGGTTACGCGTGGAACTGGGGGATGATTCGGTGTTGTCTGAAGCTGATCTGACCGCGCTGGGCTGCCAGGGCCTGAGCCAACTCGACAGTGGTGTTTGGCACCTCTTGATTGGTGACAAGGCATCGGGGTTGGGTGAGGCGCTGGGGCGACTGGTCAGTGGCCATGAAGTCGGCGCCAGGGTTTAGACATGTAGTGACTGTTTTGGCCCTTCGCGAGCAAGCCCGCTCCCACATTTTGATCTGTGAATACATTCAAAATGTGGGAGCGGGCTTGCCTGCGATGAGGCCCTTACAGGCAACAAAAAACCGCAGACCAAACTGGCCCAGCGGGTTTCTTGTTTTTACAGCCTGCGAATCAAAAAATCCGCCAACTGCCACACTTCATACGCCGGTGTTTCGTACGGGTGGCTCTGCTTCAACGCAGCCACTACCGCCACGATCAACGCATCTGCCACCACCAACTCGACCTTCCACTCCTCAACCACTTCAACTTGGCCAACCTGCCCAATGAACGGCTGACTGCCGTCCAACGCGCGAAATTGGCCTTGGCCCAGCACTTGCCAGGCGCAGCTGTCGTAGTCGCCGATGCGCCCGCCGCCAGCGGCGAAGACGGCGGTTTTCACCGTCTCCACGTGGCTTGGGGGCACAAAGAAGGCGAGCTTGTACACCGTCTTAGTTCACCCACACGCGGGCGTTGCGGAACATGCGCATCCAGGCGCCGTCTTCGTTCCACTCTTCCGGACGCCACGAGTTCTGCACGGCGCGGAATACACGCTCCGGGTGCGGCATCATGATGGTGACGCGACCGTCGCGGCTGGTGAGGCCGGTGATCCCGCGCGGCGAGCCGTTCGGGTTGGCCGGGTAGCTCTCGGTGACCTTGCCGTGGTTGTCGACGAAACGCATGGCCACGCAACCGGACAGGTCGGCTTCCAGCAGGGCTTCTTCGCTTTCGAACTCGGCATGGCCTTCACCGTGGGCGATGGCGATTGGCATGCGCGAACCGGCCATGCCTTGCAGGAAGATCGAGTTGGACTCTTGCACCTGCACCATGGCGACACGGGCTTCGAACTGCTCGGAACGGTTGCGCACAAAGTGCGGCCAGAACTCGCTGCCCGGGATCAGTTCGCTGAGGTTGGACATCATCTGGCAACCGTTGCACACACCCAGGGTGAAGCTGTCGTTGCGCTCGAAGAAGCCTTGGAATGCATCGCGGGCACGGCTGTTGAACAAGGCCGACTTGGCCCAGCCTTCACCGGCACCCAGCACGTCACCGTAGGAGAAACCGCCGCAGGCCACCAGGCCTTTGAACTCGTTGAGGTCAACGCGACCGGCGAGGATGTCGCTCATGTGCACGTCGATCGCATTGAAGCCGGCGCGGTCGAACGCTGCTGCCATTTCAACCTGGCCGTTGACGCCCTGCTCACGCAGTACGGCCACTTGTGGGCGGAGGCCTTTCTTGATGTAGGGCGCGGCGATGTCCTGGTTGACGTCGAAGCTGAGCTTGGTGCTCAGGCCCGGGTTGTCTTCTTCCAGGATCACGTCGAATTCCTGCTCGGCGCAGTCGGCGTTATCGCGCAGGCGTTGGATCTGGTAGCTGGTCTCAGCCCACTGACGTTGCAGCAGACGGCGCTGGCCGGCAAACACGGTATCGCCGTTGAACGAGATGTTGATCTCGCCATTGTTGATCGGCTGGCCGATCACCGCCACGCAGTCGTCCAGGCCAGCGGCGCTGAACTGGGCGAGTACGTCTGGCGTTGCATCCTGGCGCACCTGGATCACAGCGCCCAACTCTTCGTTGAACAGGATGCCGTTAATTTCGGAAGCATCCTCGGCTACGCTGTCGAGCACGATGTTCAGGCCGCAGTGACCGGCGAAGGCCATCTCGACAACGCTGGTCAGCAAGCCGCCATCGGAACGGTCGTGGTAGGACAGCAAGTGACCATCGGCATTGAGGCCCTGGATCACAGCGAAGAAAGCCTTGAGGTCTTCGGCGTCGTCGACGTCCGGCGCCTGGCTGCCGAGCTTGCCATGGGTTTGCGCCAGGATGGACGCGCCCATGCGGTTCTGGCCACGGCCCAGGTCGATCAGGATCAGATCGGTGGTGCCCTTGTCCATGCGCAGTTGCGGGGTCAGGGTCTGGCGCACGTCGGTGACAGGTGCGAAACCGGTGACGATCAGCGACAGCGGCGAGGTCACTGTCTTGTCTACGCCGTCTTCGTTCCAACGGGTGGCCATGGACATGGAGTCCTTGCCCACCGGAATGGTGATGCCCAGCTCTGGGCACAGTTCCATGCCGACCGCTTTAACCGTGTCGTACAGACGGGCGTCTTCACCAGGGTGACCGGCAGCGGACATCCAGTTGGCCGACAACTTGATGTCGGACAGCTTGCCAATGCGCGACGCGGCAATGTTGGTGAGGGTTTCACCAATAGCCATGCGGCCCGACGCCGGAGCGTCCAGCAGGGCCAGCGGTGTACGCTCGCCCATGGCCATGGCTTCACCGGTGTAGACGTCAAAGCTGGTGGCGGTGACGGCAACGTCGGCCACTGGGACCTGCCACGGGCCGACCATTTGGTCACGGGCCACGAGGCCTGTGATGGTGCGGTCGCCGATGGTGATCAGGAAGCTTTTGCTGGCCACGGCTGGGTGGTGCAGCACGCGCTCGATGCTGTCGGCCAGTTCCAGTTTGCTTGGGTCAAAATCATCGCCCAGCTCGGTTTCACGTACCGCCGAGCGGTGCATGCGCGGGGCTTTGCCCAGCAGCACTTCCAGCGGCATGTCCACCGGGCTGTTGCCGAAGTGGCTGTCGGTGACAGTCAGCTGTGGCTCGGCAGTGGCTTCGCCAACGACCGCAAACGGGCAGCGCTCACGTTCGCAGATGGCCTGGAAGCGCGCGAAGTCTTCAGCGCCGACTGCCAGTACGTAGCGTTCCTGGGATTCGTTGCTCCAGATTTCGTGCGGGGCCATGCCCGGCTCGTCGTTTGGAATGTTGCGCAGTTCGAAACGGCCACCACGGTCGCCATCGTTGACCAGTTCCGGGAAGGCGTTGGACAAACCACCTGCGCCGACGTCGTGGATGAAGCTGATCGGGTTTTTGTCACCCAACTGCCAGCAACGGTCGATGACTTCCTGGCAGCGACGCTCCATCTCTGGGTTTTCGCGCTGTACGGAAGCAAAGTCCAGGTCAGCCGAGCTGGTGCCGGTGGCCATGGAGGAAGCGGCGCCGCCGCCCAGGCCGATCAACATCGCCGGGCCGCCGAGCACGATCAGCTTGGAGCCGACCAGGATCTCGCCTTTCTTGACGTGTTCTTCACGGATGTTGCCCATGCCGCCGGCCAACATGATTGGCTTGTGGTAGCCGCGCACTTCATCGCCACGTGGCGTGGTGATGGATTGTTCGAAGGTACGGAAGTAACCAGTGAGGGCCGGACGACCAAATTCGTTGTTGAACGCGGCGCCCAGCGGGCCTTCGATCATGATGTCCAGCGCGGTGACGATGCGCTCAGGTTTGCCGTACGGCACTTCCCACGGCTGTTCGAAGCCCGGGATCTGCAGGTTGGACACGGTGAAACCGGTGAGACCCGCCTTTGGCTTGGCGCCACGGCCGGTGGCGCCTTCGTCACGGATCTCGCCACCGGAACCGGTGGCTGCGCCCGGAACGGGGCAATCGCGGTTGGGTGGTTGTGGGTCTCGACCTTCATCAGGATGTGCACCGGCTCCTGCACCGCGCCGTACTGGCGGGTTTCAGGGTCCGGGAAGAAGCGGCCAGCGACAGAGCCGACGATGACCGAGGCGTTGTCCTTATAAGCCGACAGAACGCCTTCGCTGTGCATCACGTAGGTGTTCTTGATCATGCCGAACAGGCTTTTTTCCTGGCTTTCGCCGTCGATGTCCCAACTGGCGTTGAAGATCTTGTGACGGCAGTGCTCGGAGTTGGCCTGGGCGAACATCATCAGTTCGATGTCGTGCGGGTTGCGCTTCAAGCCATTGAAGGCGTTGACCAGGTAGTCGATCTCGTCTTCCGCCAGGGCCAAGCCCAGCTCGGTGTTGGCCTTCTCGAGGGCGGCACGGCCACCGCCGAGCACGTCAATCGCGGTGAGCGGCTTGGGCTCGGCGTGGCTGAACAGGCCGGCAGCCTGTTCCAGCTGGCTGACGATGATCTGGGTCATGCGGTCGTGCAGGCTGCTGGCGATCAGCTCGGCTTCGGCATCGCTGAACTGGCCAGCCACGTAGAAGGCAATGCCGCGTTCCAGACGCTGGATTTTTTCCAGGCCGCAGTTGCGGGCGATGTCGCTGGCTTTGCTCGACCAAGGCGAGATGGTGCCGAACCGTGGCAGAACCAGGAACAAGCGGCCAGTCGGCTCTTGAACGGGAACGCTGGGACCGTACTTCAGAAGGCGTGCCAGCACTTGCTGTTCGTCGGCGGTCAACACGCCGGTAACATCGGCGAAGTGAGCAAATTCAGCGTACAGGCCTGTAACAGCTGGAACCTTCTGGCTCAGTTGCTCAAGGAGTTTGCTGTGGCGAAAGGCAGAAAGGGCAGGAGCGCCGCGCAGGATCAACATCTTCGGGACAGCCTCGGGAAGGGGGTGTGCTTTGAGGCCGTGCATTCTAGCGTAAACCGCCGCCAACGGCACCCGAAACGGTGCTGCTGGCTGCTGCCGAACGTCAGTTGGCTGGATTCCACCCCTTTAAGGCACTGCAGCCAGGCATTCGCAGCAGTTATTTTAACCGTCACAATCCCCCGCCAAGCCCCGTTTCTGCGGGCTGCAGCGCAGTTTCCCCGGCGCTAGCAGACAAGTCCCCCTCTGTCGAGATATGGCGCCGTGGGCCGTTTGCGTATACTGCGCAGATGTTCTCCCCTACTGCTTTGCGCCCGCGATATGCCAAATGGCTGATCGCAACCGGACTCTTCCTGATGCTCAGCGCCTGTGTTGATAAACCCAGCACGCTCGAGCGAATCAAGGAGGATGGCGTATTGCGGGTGATCACCCGGAACAGCCCGGCGACTTATTTCCAGGACCGCAACGGTGAAACCGGTTTCGAGTACGAACTGGTCAAGCGCTTTGCCGACGACCTGGGTGTAAAGCTGGAGATCGAGACCGCTGACAACCTCGATGACCTGTTCGCCCAATTGGGCAAGCCCAACGGCCCGGTTCTGGCCGCCGCCGGCCTGGTCAGCAGCGAGCCGCGCGAACAGCAGGTGCGTTTCTCCCACCCTTATCTTGAAGTGACCCCGCAGGTCATCTACCGCAACGGCCAGTCGCGCCCGACGAACGCGGCGGACCTGGTGGGCAAGAAGATCATGGTGCTCAAGGGCAGCACCCACGCCGAGCAACTGGCGGAGCTTAAAAGCAGAATCCTGCGATCGAATACGAAGAATCCGACGCCGTAGAAGTGGTCGACTTGCTGCGCATGGTGGACGAAGGGCAGATCGACCTGACCCTGGTGGACTCCAACGAAGTGGCGATGAACCAGGTGTACTTCCCCAACGTGCGGGTGGCCTTCGACCTGGGCAATGCCAGCAACCAGAGCTGGGCCGTGGCGGCCGGCGAAGACAACAGCCTGCTCAACGAAATCAACAGCTACCTGGACAAGGTCGAGAAGAACGGCACCCTGCAGCGCCTCAAAGACCGCTACTACGGGCACGTCGATGTACTGGGTTATGTCGGCGCCTATACCTTCGCCCAGCATCTGCAACAGCGTTTGCCCAAGTACGAGAAGCACTTTCGGACCTACGCCAAGGAAGAAAAGGTCGACTGGCGCCTGCTGGCCGCCATCGGCTATCAGGAATCCCTGTGGCAACCCGCAGTCACCTCCAAGACCGGCGTACGCGGCTTGATGATGCTGACCCAGAACACCGCGCAGGCCATGGGCGTGTCCAACCGCCTGGACGCCAAGCAAAGCATCATGGGTGGCGCCAAGTACTTGGCCAAGATCAAGGATGAACTGGACGACAGCATCGCCGAACCGGATCGCACCTGGTTCGCCCTCGCCGCCTACAACGTCGGCACCGGCCATCTGGACGATGCGCGCACGCTGGCCAAGCGCGAAGGCTTGAACCCGAACAAGTGGCTGGACGTGAAGAAGATGCTGCCGCGCCTGTCGCAGAAGCAGTGGTACAGCAAGACCCGCTACGGTTATGCGCGTGGTGGGGAACCGGTGCACTTTGTGGCGAACATCCGGCGCTACTACGACATTCTTACCTGGGTAACCCAGCCGCAGCTGGAAGGTAACCAGGTGGTCGAAGGCAACCTGCATGTGCCGGGTGTGAACAAGACCAAGCCGCCGGAAGATAATCCGCAGTTGTAAACACCGTAATCAAAATACTGCAAAACCCTGTGGGAGCCGGGCTTGCCCGCGATGGCGCCTGGCCAGTCGAAATATCCGTTGCCTGACACACCGCTATCGCGGGCAAGCCCGACTCCCACATTGATCGTCTTTGATCCCTACACCGAATTCAGGCCGGTGATCAGATGCACGATCCCCCCGCCAGCACCATCACCGCTGGCACACCCGCCACATTTAACGCCCCAGCATCCATCTTCACCACATCCTGCAACTGCACCCGAACCCGCGTGAGCGCCACGCGCTGCAGTGACTTGAGATTATCCGCCCCACCCAACGCACTGAGCACCTCAGCCGACAGCAAACTCTGCGTCGGCGTCGCTACCGTCTCCGCTATCAAATCCGGGGTCAGGGCTTTCCAGAACGCCTGCTGCAATTTCTCGAACATGCTCAAAGCTCCACGACAGATGAGGTTTCAACGGTGGCCGCGTGGTACAGGCGTAGCGCCTCGCGGACCTGGGCGGCTTCTTCCAGGCCCAGCACTTGGCGGGCAATGATCTGGCAGTCAGCCAAGTCCAACTCGCGCACAGTGGCCTTGATGGTAGGGATCAACGGCACGCTGACCGACAACTCATCCACCCCCAAACCAATCAACATCGGCACCGCCAGTGCTTCGGACGCCAGCGCCCCGCACACGCCGACCCACTTGCCGTGGGCATGGGCTGCCTTGACCGTGGTGGCGATCAGGCGTAGCACCGCCGGGTGAAAACTGTCGGCCTGGCTGGCCAGGCGCGGGTGGTCGCGGTCCATGGCCAGGGTGTATTGGGTCAGGTCGTTGGTGCCGATGGAAAAGAAGTCGACATGAGGTGCGAAAACATCGGCCATCAGCGCAGCCGACGGCACCTCGATCATGATCCCAAGCTTCGGTAATTCAGTGAGTCCGAGTGCTAACGCTTCCTCTTCCAGAATCTGGCGTGCCACGTGCAACTCGGACAGCAGGCTGACCATCGGCAACATGATATGCAACCGCGCAAAATCGGCACTGGCGAGGATCGCGCGGAACTGTTCGCGTAATAACTCAGGGCGCTCCAGGCACAGGCGAATGCCGCGCAGGCCAAGAAATGGATTGGTCTCCGCCGCCATCGGCACATAGGCCAACGGTTTGTCGCCGCCGACGTCCAGGGTGCGCACCACTAGGTTGCGCTCGGTGCCCAGCGCGCGGGCGATAGCGATATAGGTGCCGGCCTGTTCTTCGGGGCTAGGGGCGCGATTGCGGTCCAGGTAGAGGAACTCCGAACGCAGCAAGCCGACGCCTTCGCCGCCCAGGGTCAGGGAGTGCTCGACCTCCTGCAACGAGGCGACGTTGGCCGTGATTTCAACGTGATGCCCATCACGGGTAGTCGCCGGTAAAAACGCCTGTGCCACGTCGCGCTGACGTCGCTGTACCTGCTGCTTGCGCGCCGCCTCCAGTTGCTCGATCTCGGTCAGGTTCGGGTCCAGGTGCAGCTCGCCCTTATCGGCATCAAGCAAGACCTGTTTGCCGTTGACCAGCGCCAGCACTTGGGACGGCACACCGCAGATGGCCGGCAAGCCCAAGGCTCGGGCGAGGATGGCGACATGGCTGGTCGCACCGCCGCCGACCGTGACGAACCCCAGCACCTTGCGGGTGTCCAGGCTGGCGGTTTGCGAGGGTGTCAGTTGTTCGGCGATCAGGATCGCGCGCTCGGGCAAATCCCAGGCGCTGTCCTCAATACCGAGGATCAGTTTCAGCACACGCTGGCCGACATCCGCCAGGTCCGCCGCACGTTCGGCGATCAGCGCGTTGCCCAAGCCTTGGAACACCTTGACAGTGGCGGCTGTGGCGCTGCTCCAGGCAAAGGCGGCGCTCTTGCCCTCAGCCAATAATTTGTGGGCGTGCTCCAGCAATGTAGGGTCTTCAAGCAGCTCCTGATGGGCACGGAAAATGTCCGCTTGAGCACTGCCGGCGGCCTTGCCCTGCAACGCTTGCAGCGCTCCGTTTGCGGCGCTCAGACCGCGCTGCAAAGCCGCACGCTCGAGCGCTTCTCCTGCGCCCGTCTCAGTGATGTTCAGCTCAGGTTCGGTCACTTGCACCACCTGGCCAAACGCCGAACCCGGCGAGGCACACACGCCCTTCAAGACTGACGTCGACAACACCGGCTCAACCACCGCAGCCGGTGCCGCAACCGTCTCGCCACAGCCCTGCGCCAACAACGCAACCAACGCGGCGATCGCCGCTTCGGCATCTTCCCCTGCGGCGCTGACTTGCAAGCTATCGCCGTGCACCGTTTGCAGCGCCATGATCGCCACCAGCGACTTGGCGTTGGCGCTCTGGGTTTGCTTGTGCAGGTAGATACTCGCGTTGAAACCTTTCGCGGCCTGGGCAAGTACCGCCGCCGGGCGCGCGTGCAATCCGTTGGCATTGGGCAAGGTCAGTGGTTTGGAGAACAGCGCATCACCCTCCTCCTCATCCGCCGCTTCAATGGTTTCGCTTGTGGATAACTGCAACAGTGGCTGGCCTACTTCCACGAGGTCGTCTGCCAACACGGTGAACGGCTCGCCGCTGACCACCAGCATCAACGTCAGCAAACTGCGTGCATTGAGCGCCACATAGTCAGCGTCGAATTCAATCAGCGCTTGCCCGGCGGTCACCCGCTGGCCTTCCTGCACTAAGCGGGTGAAGCCCTGGCCGGCCAGGTTCACGGTGTCCAGGCCAATATGCAGCAATACCTGGACGCCATGGTCGTCGGTGATGCTGACCGCATGCCCACTGTCCTGGATATTGCTGATCACCCCGGCCAGTGGCGCGCAGAGGGTCTGCGAAGTCGGGTCGATACACAGGCCGTCGCCGATCACGCGGCTTGCGAACACCGGGTCGGGCACCGTGTCCAGCGCCAGCAGTACACCGGACAACGGCGCGAGCAGTTCCAGGGGTTGAGTTGTGGTCATGACTTCACCTGTTGTTGTGTTCTGTAAAAATCATCGGGCGGACGACAGTCCAAATATGGGAGCGGGCTTGCTCCCACATTTTTAGTCCGTATGTACCCGCCTGTTTATTTCCACCAGTATTCGACTTGCACACCCACGTTCGATCCATGCCGCGCCGTGCCGTAGGCACCGGTGTCGGACAACGCCGAGCCCGCCGCCAGTTCATTGGCCGCGCGTTTGGCCGCTTCGTTCCAGCTCGCGTAGGTGTAGTACAAGCGCACCTCTGGCCGTGCCCAAAAATCCGGGCCGTTCGGTGACCATGTCGGGGCGAAGGTAAATTTGCTCAGTTTGCGCGTACCACCGGCCGCATCGACCTGATCATGCCCAAGCTCGGTCACCAGTTTGAACTGCTCGCTGATGGCATACGCTGGGCGCACGCCGACGGACATCCAGGTCTGGTCCTGGCTGCCGGGGCGGATGTCTTTCTGATACACGGCTTCGATCTGCCCGCCAAAACGCGGGGTCACCTGCCAGTCAAAAAACTCCACGGCACGATAACTTTTGCTGCTCTTATCCAGGAAGGTATTGCCGGTATACCCAAGGCCGGTGCCGGGCCCTTCGCCGTACTGCAAGGCGAACTTGTTCTTGCCGCCCAGGAAAGGTTTTTGCACGTGCTGCGCGGTGATCGCCCAGCCGCTATTGGTGTCGCGTCCGCCGGCTTTTTTCGATGTAGCTCAAGCCCAGTTCCAGCTCGCCGCCGGGGTTGGTCTTGAAGCCCGCCACGTTGAAGTCATGACGGGTGGCATAGTCCTTCTGGTACAGGTTGTCCTTGCGGGAAATGGCATAGCTGTACTTGAGGTCGCCGATCAGCACGTCCTCGATACCACCGCCCGTGGCGCTCTGGTTCCAGTAGTAGAAGTCGGAGATATGGATATCGTTACGTTTGTAGTAACGCCGGCCAGCCCACACCGAACCGCCATTGAGGCTCGGCAGGTTGGACCACTGCGCATACATCTGCGGCATGCGTGCCGAGCCGTTGTCTTCGCCCTGGAACTTGAGGGCGCGGTCGTACTTGTTGTACAGCGACGCCATGGCATCAACGCTCAGCACCGAGCCGTCGTCGAGGGTCAGCAGGTCCTGGCGCAGTTCCAGCTCGGCGTACTGTTCGCATTCGTTACCCAAACGGTACTTGGATTGCGCCCCCGGCAGCTGGAAACACTGCTGCTTGCCGCTGCCCGTAGAGGTGCCCGCGCCGCTGCGCAGGTAACCGGCAAACTCCAGGGCCTGAGCGGTAAAAGGTGCGGTGAGACACGACGCAATGAGGCCCAGCTTTATTGTTGTTTTCATGAAGCACTCCGATATTTTTATTATGGTTTTTGAAGCGCCCCTGCACTCCCATACAGGGGTTGTTGCGGGCCTCAGTCCTTGAGGTGCAGTACAAACGATTCGTAAGGGCGCAGCATCACGGTGCTGGTGCGCACCGGGCTGTCGGGGTAGTTGCTGATCAGCAGGCGCTGCTCGCTCGCAGCGCTGATCACGTCATCGGGCAATTGGATTTCGCACGGCGCGGCATAGAAGTTGTTCAGCACCAGCAGGCGTTCGCCGTGGCCTTCGCGCAGGTAGGCCCAGACGTGCAGATGGTCTTGCAGCAGTTGACGGTAGACACCCTCCTGGATCAGCGGCTCGTGACGGCGCAACGCGATCAGCGCGCGGTAGTGATGCAGCACGGAGTCCGGATCATCCAGTTGGTTTTCGACGTTGATCTGCTTGGCGTTGGCCGGGATACCGATCCATGGCTCGCCGCTGCTGAACCCGGCGTTGACCTCGTTGCTCCACTGCATCGGCGTACGGCTGTTGTCTCGCGACTTCTGCTTGATCGCCGCCATGCTCGACGCCTCGGACTCACCCGCATCACGCTTGAGACGGAAGATGTTCAACGTCTCTACATCGCGGTACTGCGAGATGTTGTCGAAGCCCGGATTGGTCATGCCCAGCTCTTCGCCCTGGTACACATACGGCGTGCCCTGCAGGAAGTGCAGCGCGGTGGCGAGCATCTTGGCCGACACCACGCGGTGCTCGCCGTCATCACCAAAGCGCGAGACCACTCGTGGCTGGTCGTGGTTACACCAGAACAGTGCATTCCAACCGCCCCCGGCCTGCATGCCCAGTTGCCAATCGGAAAGAATCTGCTTGAGCTGCAGGAAATCGAAGTCAGCCCGCACCCACTTTTGCAGGTTCGGGTAATCAACTTTCAGGTGATGAAAGTTGAAGGTCATCGACAGTTCTTTCGACTCAGGATTGGAGTAGCGAATGCAGTGCTCCAGGCTCGTGGAGGACATCTCGCCGACGTTGATCAGGTCATGCCCTTCAAACACCTCGCGGTGCATTTCCTGCAGGTACGCGTGCACGTTCGGGCCGTCGGTGTAGAAGCGGCGACCGTCGGTGTTGTCCTCAGGGAAATCGGCGGGTTTGGAGATCAGGTTGATCACGTCCAGGCGGAAACCACCCACGCCCTTGTCGCGCCAGAAGCGCATCAGCTTGAACACCTCGGCGCGCACCTTGGGGTTGTCCCAATTCAGATCAGCCTGGGTGTGGTCAAACAGGTGCAGGAAGTACTGGCCGGTTTGTGCTTCGTATTCCCAGGCCGAGCCGCCGAACTTGGACTCCCAGTTGTTCGGCTGGTCGCGCCAGATGTAGAAGTCTCGGTACGGGTTGTCGAGGCTGCTGCGTGCTTGCTGGAACCACTCATGCTCGATGGAGGTGTGGTTGACCACGATGTCGAGCATCAGCTTGATGCCGCGCTTGGCCGCTTCGCTGATCAGCAGGTCGCAATCGGCCATGGTGCCGTAGCTGGGGTCGATGGCGTAGTAGTCGCTGATGTCGTAGCCGTTGTCGCGTTGCGGCGAGCGCAGGAACGGGGTGATCCACAGGCAGTCGACGCCCAGCCATTTGAGGTAATCGAGTTTATCCACGATGCCCAGCAGGTCACCAGTGGCGTTACCCGCGTGGCTGTGGAAGCTTTTTGGGTAGATCTGGTAGATCACCGAGTGTTGCCAGTTCTGCATGGAAACTCCTTCAACGTGGAATGCGATCAACTGTGGGAGCTGGCTTGCCTGCGATAGCGATCAATCAGGCGACCCGATACCCCGGCCGAACAATCTTCATGCTCAACGCACAGGTCAAAACAAACGGCACCACCATCGCGATGACCATCCCAATCACAAAACTTGGGATGTACTGCGGAATGATCGAGATAAACCCAGGCAACCCACCGACACCGATGGCCGACGCCTGCACCTTGTTCAGCGACAGGAAAATACTGCCCAGCGCCGAACCCAGCAGCGCGGCGTAGAACGGAAATTTGAAGCGCAGGTTCACCCCGAACATCGCCGGTTCCGTGATGCCGAAGTACGCGGAAATCGCCGAAGTGGAGGCCATGCTTTTGTCCCGCGCATTGCGGGTCATGTAGAACACGCCAAGTGCGGCGCTACCCTGGGCCAGGTTGGACATGACGATCATCGGCCAGATAAACGTACCGCCCTGGGTAGAGATGAGTTGCAGGTCCACGGCGAGGAACATGTGGTGCATGCCGGTGATCACCAGCGGTGCATACAACAGGCCGAAAATCGCCCCGCCCAGCATCGGCGCCAGGTCGAACAGGGTGACCACGCCTTCGGTGATCAGGATGCCGAGGTGACGGGTCACCGGGCCGATGATCGCCAGCGCCAACACGCCGGTGACGACGATGGTAGTAATGGGCACGACCAACAGTTGAATCGCATTGGGCACTCGCGCCCGCAGCCATTTCTCGATCACGCTCATCACATAAGCCGCCATCAGGATCGGCAGGATCTGCCCCTGGTAGCCGACTTTTTCGATCTTGAACCAGCCGAAGATATCGAAGTACGGCAGGCTCTGGCCGTCGAGCCCCGCCACCGCCTTGCCGTAGTTCCAGGCATTGAGCAGGTCCGGGTGCACCAGCATCAGCCCCAGCACGATGCCGAGGATTTCGCTGCCGCCAAAACGCTTGGCCGCCGACCAGCCCACCAACGCCGGCAGGAACACAAACGAAGTGTTGGCCATCAGGTTGATCAGGCTCCACAGGCCATCCAGGTTCGGATACGCCTCCAGCAGCGTCTTGCCCTCGATGAACATGCCCTTGGCGCCCATCAGGTTGTTCACGCCCATCAACAGGCCGGCGATGATCAGCGCAGGCAGGATCGGCATGAACACATCGGAGAACACCCGTACCAGGCGCTGCATGGCGTTGGTCTTGTCGGCGCCCTTTTTCTTGACGTCGGCGATGGTGGCGGCGGCGAGGCCTGTTTGCTCGCGCAGGGCGGCGTAGACCTTCTCCACTTCGCCGGGGCCGATCACCACCTGGAACAGGCCGCCGGTAAAGAACGAACCCTTGACCAGATCGACCTGGTTCAGCGCGCCGCTGTTGACCAGGCTCGGGTCCTTGAGTGCCAGGCGCAGGCGGGTCACGCAGTGGGCGGCTTGCTCAAGGTTGTCGCTGCCCCCGAGGTACTCAAGGATCTCGCGGGCAATATTGGAATAGTCGTGGCTCATGCTTGGTTTCCACTTTGATTTTTTTATTTGAGGGCAGTCATTGGCAGCACGCCGAGGGCAAAAGTACTCGTCTGTACGAGTTAAAGCAACAACTCGTCTGTACGAGTTACAAAATGTTTATTTTTGCTGGCCCTGCATCGCTACAAGCCGCATAAATCCAAGGGTCTAATGGACAAACCCCAGCCGGCCCACTAAGGTTCCTGCCTTGAACGCGCAGTTCACCTTCACCAAGTCGGGCACAGAGCCATCCCCATGAGCAAATACAACCAGATCTATACGGATCTGCTTGCCAGCATCACCACTGAACGTCTGCAACGCGGCACGCGCCTTCCCTCCGAAACTGAATTGATGGACAGCTACCAGGCCAGCCGAGGCACTGTGCGCCGTGCTATCGAGCAGTTGCAGGAGCGCGGGTTTGCCCAGAAGATCCACGGCAAAGGCACCTTCGTTCTGTCCCCTAACCCGATTGAGTTCCAACTGGGCGGCATCGTCAGCTTCTACGAAACCCACGCCGACCTGGGCGACGACGTACGCACCGAAGTGGTCGAACTCACCCAATTCCCGTTGGAAGGCTCACTGCTGCAACACATCGAAGCCGAACCCGGCACGCTGATCACCCGCATCAAACGGGTACGGCGCATTGGCGGAAAACGCGTGATCCTCGACATCAACCACTTCGTCGCCGAGGTAATCCCAGGCCTGGACCAGGCGATTGCCGAGCAGTCGATCTACGCGTTTATCGAACAGACCCTGCAGCTACAAATCGCCTACGCCCAACGCACCATCGAAGCCCTGCCCCGCAGCAAAGACGACCAGGCGCACCTGGACCTCGACGGCCAAAGCCATGTGATCGTGGTGAGCAACCAGACGTTTTTGCAGGATGGGCGGCAGTTCGAGTACACCGAGTCGCGGCATACGTTGGATAAGTTTTATTTTTCGGATATTGCGCGGCGATGAAATCCGCGCGCTGGTTGGACGAGCGAACGGCTTGAGCACCGCGCGCGTATCAATCGATGGCGTAGCCCCGTCGCTGATCAAACTCCTGATATTTTCGGGAGATCGCAGGATCGTCTGAATGCCCCTCGACAGTATCCGTCGTCACTAAGCCATTCAGGCCAGGGACGGAATGAATAGCGGCTTCTGAGCTAGCCCTTCGCGTCAAAGTCCTTGAATGGGTCAAACTCGCTGCTTTTCCCTCAAGTAGTTGGCCAGTAGGTGAACCGCCTCCAGACCGGTGACTTTTTTCTCTTTCTTCAGCGCGATAACCCGGTTCTCAATGACGTCGGTGCGAATATCGTCTCCCGCCAATCTAGAAACACTTTCCGCCCATTCATCCGCGTAAGTCCTGACATAAGCGACCTGGCAAGAGTCCGCCAGATCCATCACGTAACGCCGTAGTCCAGACTTCGGAATGATCAAGGCTCCCGTTTTGGGATGACGTCGTACCGAGCTTTTCGCTTTTCTGGAAGATGTGAGCTCATTGACATAAACCACTGACCTTGCGCCGAGCGACAGCTTGCGACGAATTCGGCGACTACCTTTTACGCAGATTTTTGCGTCTTTTGAGGCAACTGAACGCCCGGATACAGATGAGCCGACCTGCACGGAAGCACTGACACCCAGTCGCTGAAACACCTCAACGGCAAGTGTTTCGAGGTCGGCCACAGGGGTAACAGCGCCTGTGTCAGGATTACGAGAAGCCTTCGCGTAAATGCCTATGCCCACAGTCCTCCAGCATTGCGACCGCTCACAATGAGCAATGTCATCAGCTAGTACGCTCGATTTAGAACAATAGAGTAACTTTGATTTATTTCGATTATTGGCAAGCTCGGGAGTTTCTCCAAGCCTTCCAGACTTGAAGTAGCGTTTGTAAGGGATCAGTAGGAGCGAAGGCACGGTGCCGAGGGCGCTTAAGCGTCCCCTGCCCTTCTGGCGAAGCAGTTCGTTACGGTTGATATGCTTAGCGACCTGACAAACAGATTCAACCCTACGTAGAATGCCGGCGTGGCTATGGAACACCTTCCTTCTAACCTCCTATGACCTAGGGGTTTCGCTCTCCACACTGCGCCTGCTTCTTGCAGGCGTTTTTACACCTGCTGTAGAACGCTGCTGCAGCTCATCCGCGACGGTGGCCAAGGGAGAAAACCAAGCATGAATCAGGAGTTGTTCCTGCGTCGTCGTAGCAAAGTTCACGTACCGATGGGCACTGGCGGAGCTACACATGCTCAGGTTGCGTCAGCTGTCCGGGAAGTTGCGGCGTTCCGATGCGTACTATCAGAGCCTCTGATTGAACAAATCGGTAGGTTGTCAGCGATAGAGCTCAAGTGCTGGCTGCGCGAAATTGTCGGAGTCCTTCGGCGGGAGACGGGTGCTCACGTGCACTACTCGCCGCTTTATCCTGACTTCCCAGAGCAGGTTCTGGCGGCCTCAGAGGCGCAGCTGTACCTTAACGCCGTCATGCACTACCTCACGCTTCGACGCTTACCACCGTCTGAACACTCTCGACCTGCGATGCTTGAAGGCAACTTCATATCCCGTGTTATCGAACCGGGAAGTGTCTCTGAGTTCGAGTCACTGCTCGAGCAACTGGTTTCATCGCGCAGCTCGCTTTCCGAAGAGGAAACTGCCGATGTCATCTGGTTTATCCGGCGTTACAAAGGAGATGTATTCCGCCTGCTGCCTGATGCCGTCCCGTTCCGGGAGATCCGCGCACAGGTTGGCAGCGCACTTATCCTGCATGTACCCGGCGATGCACGAGTGAACGCATTCCTGGAGCATAACGTCGAAACGGCGACTGACGTGCTACGGCTCGCCGTAGCACTGAATGGAGGAGACGTATCGCTGGCGACCGCTTCGACGCGTTTCACAGCGATGAAGCGCTCAATGCGCCGTCTGCTGTTGCGGTTACTCGAGCCCATACCCAACGCTGTAGAGGACGTGATGCGCCATGCTGAGCGTTGGAAACGACTGGCTGAAGTGCTGCATCCAGGCGACTACGCCGATAAATACCCAAGAGCGCTAGCCGCCATCACGGCAGCGCGTCGTAACGAAGCGCCAGCTTCATTTGGATCGCGTGTCGAAATATTGTTTGCCCAGCGTCACATCGCCACACTTACGCCCCTGCTACAAAGCCGCCCTGGTGAGTTCGCACGACGGCTGGATGCGACCCTGCGGCGCTCCATGGAACCAGAGGCTGTTCTCGACGCGTTCGAGGCGGTTGCGGCACAAGTCTCCTCACCTGTCCTGCTGCAGTTGCTGGCCCAGGTTAGTGCTCCGCGCCCCCTACCTCTGCGGGCCTTCACACCGAAAGGATCATTGGCAAAAGTCTATGGCATCAAGGATCGGCGCGAACCTCTTACACCCGACGTGTTGGCGCGTGCAGCCCAAATCTGCGAGGACGCTCTCGTAACGCGTTTTGCGTTACTGCCGCCACTGGGCCGCTGCTTTATCGATCCGACATTACGTGAATACAGAGTGCCGCTGGCGCAGCGTGCTTCATCAAAATCGCTACGTACGCTAGTGCGCGGCAGCCGGTTGCCGATGCCCGACACACGCTTCATTCGCCTGTTCCTGTGGTGGAAGAACGGCGGTGGGCGCACGGACATTGACTTGTCCGCCGCTTTTTTCGACACCAACTTCGTATTCAGAGAAGCGGTTGCGTACTACAACCTTAAGGGTTACGGCGGCTACCACAGTGGCGATATCGTGGACGCGCCCAAAGGGGCTTCGGAGTTCATCGATCTTGACCTTGATGTCCTCGTTGAGAAGGGTATTCGCTATGTCGTCACGTCGATCAACTCATTCACCGAGCAGCCTTACTGCGATCTTCCAGAATGCTTCGCTGGCTGGATGGCCCGCGCCGACACGGCTTCGGGTGAAGTATTCGAACCTAAATCCGTGTTCGACCGTATTGATATCGCATCTGACACCGTTATCTGTCTGCCATTCGTGATGGACTTGCAGGAGCGACGCATGATTTGGGCTGATCTGGGGCTCACTTCATCTCCGCGGTGGAACAACGTCGAGAACAACCTCGGCGGGGTATCGTTGATGCTGCGAGCCTTGATACATACGCCAAGACCGGATTTGGAGACGCTGTTCGATTTACACGTTCGAGCGCGGGGACAACGCGTGGCTTCACCGCAGCAGGCGCAGACGGTGTTTGCGGCTGATCAAGGGATAACACCGTTCGATACGGATTTGATTCGATCGCAGTTTCTCTGACACCTGCGCCAGCCTGTGCCGTTCGTTGAAAACGTCAATGTTTTACTTTTCGGATATCGCGCTCTGGTAAGGCCAAACAGAGATCAAATGTGGGAGCTGGCTTGCCTGCGATGCAGACGCCTGGGTATCAAGCCATACCGAGGTGATGCCATCGCAGGCAAGCCAGCTCCCACAATTAGGTCGGTTGTGTTTGATTTACTTTATTCCAAATACAAAACCCCGGCACTTGGCCGGGGTTTTGTTGTTCAGCGTTCACCTACTACTGCAGGATCACTCCCACTCAATCGTCGCCGGCGGCTTGCTCGACACGTCATAAGTAACGCGCGAGATGCCTTCGATTTCATTGATGATACGGCCGCTGACAGTTTCCAGCAGTTCGTACGGCAGGTGTGCCCAACGAGCGGTCATGAAGTCGATGGTTTCTACGGCACGCAGGGCCACGACCCACGCGTAACGACGGCCATCGCCTACCACGCCAACGGATTTCACCGGCTGGAACACGACGAATGCCTGGCTGACTTTGTGGTACCAGTCGGCCTTGCGCAGTTCTTCGATGAAGATGTGGTCGGCGCGACGCAGCAGGTCGGCGTATTCCTTCTTCACTTCACCCAGGATACGCACGCCCAGGCCCGGGCCTGGGAATGGGTGGCGGTAGACCATGTCGTACGGCAGGCCCAGTTCCAGGCCCAGACGGCGGACTTCGTCCTTGAACAGTTCGCGCAGCGGTTCTACCAGCTTGAGGTTCATTTCCTCAGGCAGGCCACCCACGTTGTGGTGGGACTTGATCACGTGGGCCTTGCCGCTCTTGGCGCCAGCCGACTCGATCACGTCAGGGTAGATGGTGCCCTGGGCGAGGTACTTGATGTTGTCCAGTTTGTTGGACTGGGCATCGAATACGTCGATGAAGGTGCGACCGATGATCTTGCGCTTCTTCTCTGGGTCGGACTCGCCGGCCAGGTTGTTGAGGAACTGGTCCTCGGCGTTGGCGCGGATCACCTTGACGCCCATGTTCTCGGCGAACATGGCCATCACTTGCTCACCTTCGTGCAGACGCAGCAGGCCGTTGTCGACGAAGACGCAGGTCAGTTGGTCGCCGATGGCTTTGTGCAGCAGGGCTGCAACCACGGAGGAGTCAACGCCGCCGGACAGGCCCAGCAGTACGTTGTCGGTACCCACCTGGGCACGGACTTGAGCAATGGCGTCTTCAGCGATTTTCGACGGGGTCCACAGGGCTTCACACTCGCAGATGTCGAGGATGAAGCGCGACAGGATGCGGCCGCCTTGCTTGGTGTGGGTCACTTCCGGGTGGAACTGCACGCCGTAGTAGCGACGCTCGTCGCTGAACATGCCGGCGATCGGGCAGCTCGGGGTGCTGGCCAGGATGTGGAAGTCTTCCGGCATCTTGGTGACCTTGTCACCGTGGCTCATCCACACGTCGAGGCCGAACAGGCCGTCGGCGTCGACGTGGTCTTCGATGCCGTCCAGCAGGCGGCTCTTGCCAACCACGTCTACACGCGCATAACCGAATTCACGCAGTTCGGAACCTTCGACCTTGCCGCCCAGTTGCTCGGCCATGGTCTGCATGCCGTAGCAAATACCGAAGACGGGCACGCCCAGGTCAAATACGGCTTGCGGGCAGCGCGGGCTGTTGGCTTCGTGCACGGACTCGGGGCCACCGGCGAGGATGACGCCTTTTGGTGCGAATTCGCGGATCGCTTCGTCGTCCATGTCGAACGGATGCAGTTCGCAGTACACGCCGATTTCACGCACGCGGCGGGCGATCAGCTGGGTGTACTGGGAACCGAAGTCGAGGATCAGGATGCGGTGGGCGTGAATGTCGAGGGCCATGAAGTCAGTCTCGTCTAATGAATCAGAAACAACTCGGGGCTGAAAGAACAGCCCCGGTTACTTAACGTTTTGCTGGAAGCATCAACCTACGCGGTAGTTTGGCGCTTCCTTGGTGATCTGCACGTCGTGGACATGGGATTCAGCCATGCCAGCGCCGGTGATCCGTACGAACTCAGGCTTGGTGCGCATTTCTTCGATGTCGGCGCTGCCGGTGTAGCCCATCGAGGAACGCAGGCCGCCCATCAGTTGATGGATGATCGCGCTCAGGGTGCCTTTGTAAGGTACACGGCCTTCGATGCCTTCCGGAACGAGCTTCTCGGCACCTGCCGAGGAGTCTTGGAAGTAACGGTCGGAAGAGCCTTGCGCCTGGGACATGGCGCCCAGCGAGCCCATGCCACGGTAAGCCTTGTAGGAACGGCCCTGGAACAGTTCGATCTCGCCTGGCGCTTCTTCGGTACCGGCGAACATCGAGCCCATCATCACGCAGGAGGCACCGGCGACGATGGCCTTGGACAGGTCACCGGAGAAACGGATGCCGCCGTCGGCGATCAACGGTACGCCCGTGCCTTCAAGGGCAGCGGCGACGTTGGCGATGGCGCTGATTTGCGGCACGCCCACACCGGCGACGATACGGGTGGTGCAGATCGAGCCTGGGCCGATACCGACCTTGACCGCATCCGCGCCCGCTTCGGCCAGGGCCTTGGCAGCTGCGCCGGTGGCGATGTTGCCGCCGATCACTTGCACTTCAGGGAAGTTCTGTTTGACCCAACGCACGCGGTCGATCACGCCTTTGGAGTGACCGTGGGCAGTGTCGACCACCACCACGTCAACGCCGGCAGCAACCAGGGCCGAAACGCGGTCACCGGTGTCTTTACCGGTACCAACGGCAGCGCCAACGCGCAGACGACCTTGGTCATCCTTGCTGGCCAGCGGGTAAGCCTTGGCTTTTTCGATGTCGTTGACGGTCATCATGCCTTTGAGGGCGAATTTGTCGTCGACGATCAGCACGCGTTCGATGCGGTGCTTGTGCAGCAGCTCGCGCACATCGTTCTTGTCGGCGCCTTCCTTGACAGTGACCAGACGCTCTTTCGGCGTCATCACTTCACGGACGGTGACTTCAAGACGGTTTTCGAAACGCACGTCACGGGAAGTGACGATGCCAACCAGGTCGCCATCGTGCAGCACAGGAACACCGGAGATGTTGTGCAGGCGGGTCAGGTCGAACAGGTCACGCACGGTAGCGTCGGCTTCGATGGTGATTGGATCTTTCACCACACCGGCTTCGTAACGCTTGACCTTGCGCACTTCGGCAGCTTGCTGCTCGATGGTCATGTTCTTGTGGATGATGCCGATGCCGCCTTCCTGAGCCATGGCAATTGCCAAACGGGCTTCAGTGACGGTGTCCATGGCAGCAGAAACAAGGGGAATATTCAGCTCGATGCCACGGGTTAGGCGGGTCTTGAGACTGACTTCGTTAGGAAGCACCTCGGAATAACCGGGCACTAGGAGAATGTCGTCGAATGTCAGAGCTTCTTGGCTGATACGCAGCATCGCGGGGGCTCCCGAGCGGGAAAATGGAAGCGCGCCATTATATACATGCACCCTGCCGGGCTCAATGTAAAACTCTGACAAACTTGGTAATACTGATAGAAGGGTTACAACTCGACTTTGACCCAACTCATCTTCTGATCCAGCCAATCGGCAAATTCGTCGATAAAGCTCTGCTTGAACCCCGCCTCCGCCCAGTTGTTGAAAATGAATCCCAAGTTGGAAAACCCGCATTCCTGCAGGAAAAGAAACCCGTTGATGTCATCTTCATGCCCACACAGCGGGCAGGTGAAGTTGTCGGTGTGGCCGGGCATCCAGTCTTCCAGGCTTTCGAACAACGCCTCGCCGACTTCCTTGCGGCACTCCGGGCAACCGGCTTCTTCGAGAAAGCCCTTGGCCGGCGTGTAGATGCAGCGCTTGTAGATGATTTCCAGGCCATTGACCGGCTCATTGAACGGCAACGCTTGCGGGTGCAGCACTACGGCGCGGGCGCCATCGGCCAGCGCATAGCCCATGCGATTGCCGGTGCGGCCGCAGGTGGTCAGTTCTTCCTTGATGATGTTCTTGCGCACCAGCCAACGCACGATCGCCCGGGCGCGGGGTTCGTGGACGGGCAAGGTGGAGATTTTCGGGACAAGGATGCTTTGGGAGTTCATGGGAGTCCTGCGGTGTGGCCACTGGCGCCATCGCGGGCAAGCCCGGCTCCCACAGAGGAACGCATTCCAAATGTGGGAGCGGGCTTGCTCGCGAAGAGGCCCTAAAGGCAGGCAGCTTAATCCCTGCCCCACTCAGGTCAAGTACTCAAATACCGCCCAATCAACGCAATGCCACTTGCCAGCACCAACCACGTCACCAACCGCACAAACGCCTCCCGCGACAGGCGCATGGTCAGCCGGCGCCCACACCACAAGCCCAGCGCCATCGCCGGCAACAGGCACACCGCCAGCATCAACAACGGCAATTCCGCATACACCCCGGCGATCAGGAACAGGCTCAGGCGCACCACCGTGCTGCAACTGATCAACGCGCTTTGGGTGGCTCGGGCCGCGTCTTTGGGTAAACGGCTATTGAGGTAGATCGCATATAAAAAGCCACCGCTGCCAAACAGCGCCCCAAACAACCCACCGACGGTGCCCATGGGAATCGACCAGCCCGCCGCCAATTGTGTCGGCAGGGCTTTGACCGCCAGGCTGTAGACCGCATAGGCGCTGATAAACAGCCCCATCAACAGCAGCAACAAATCCGAATGCAGATTGAGCAAAAACACCACGCCCAATGTGCAACCAATGGCCATGCACGGCAGCAAACGCAGTAACTCCGGCTTATCCACGTCACGCCGCGACTGCAGCAGGTTGCCGAACGCCGCGACAAAATCCAGCAGCACCAGCAGCGGAATGATCTTCGACAACGGCATGAACAGGATCAGCACCGGCCCCGCCACCAGCGCCGTGCCAAAACCTGCGATGCCGAACACGATATAAGCCACTACCACGCCCAGGCCGATCACCAGCCAATCCACACTGCCAAACGACCACTGGCTCATCAGCTCAAGCGGGCTCATGGGTTATTCCTTGAAAGAGATGACCTTCACTTTAGCCATCAACGAGGGTTGCGACTAATATCTTCAAAGCCCTCCACCCATCTCGAAAAGGCATGACGCGTGATTTCCACTCGCCAACTGCGTTACTTCGTCGAAATCGCCGACAGTGGCAGCTTCAGCGCCGCCGCCGAGCGTTTGTTTGTCGCGCAATCCGCTTTGAGCCGACAGATCAAAGAACTGGAAACCCAGCTGCAAACCCCGCTATTTGAACGCACCGCGCGCCAGCCCCGGCTGACGGCCGCCGGTGAGGCGTTTTACCCACGGGCGCGGAACCTGTTGAGTGAACTGCTCAAGGCCAGCGAGATGACCACTCAAATCGGCAACGGCCAACTCGGCACCCTGAGGTTGAGCCATTCGAGCACCGTGCCAATGAGCGGGCCGCTGCTGCAAGGCATCAGCACCTGGCTGGAGCGCTGCCCTGGTGTGTCGATGGATATTGCCAAACTGTCCTCCGAAGCGCAGTTGGAAGAAATCGCTGACGGACGCCTGGACGTTGGGCTATTGCGCCTGCCGGTATTACGTCAGCGCGATGGTGTGCGAGTGGTGCCGCTATACAGTGAACAACTGTTGCTGGCAGTACCGCCGAATCATCCGCTGGCGACCAGCAATACGCCGATAGAACTGGAGCAACTCAAGGACGAAGCGTTTATCTCCATCCCTCACCCCCAACGCGGCGGCCTGAGTTATCTGTCAGCCGAGCTGTGCATGCGCGCGGGATTTTTCCCCAAGGCCGCACGGGTGATGTCGCGCAAGACCACCCAACTGCAACTGATCCAGGCAGGCTTCGGTATTGCCTTGTTACCAAAAATCCATGCAGGACATTTCCCCCATTAGCGTGCGTTTTTTACCCCTGGCGGACCCGGACTGCCTTAGCACCGTGGCCCTGGCCTGTCAGCAAACGCCAAGCGCGCTGGTGGAGCAATTCTGCCAAACCCTGCACGAATGCCTATAAACTGCCGCCCATGATTAAAGATCCTTTTGCCCGTCTGGGCCTGGACCGCGAAGTCCTGACTGTCAGCCAGCTCAACGGCCGTGCGCGGGTGTTGCTGGAAGACGTGTTCACCAATATCTGGGTCGAAGGCGAGATCTCCAACCTCGCCCGCCCGGCTTCCGGCCACGTGTATTTCACCCTCAAGGACAGCGGCGCCCAGGTGCGTTGCGCACTGTTCCGCAATAACGCCGCGCGGGTGCGCCAAGCGTTGAAGGATGGCCTGGCGGTGAAAGTGCGCGGCAAGGTCTCGCTGTTCGAGGGCCGTGGCGACTACCAGTTGATCCTCGACACAGTGGAGCCCGCCGGCGACGGCGCGCTACGCCTGGCCTTCGATGCGCTGAAGGAAAAGCTCAGCGCCGAAGGTTTGTTCAGTGCCGAACGCAAAGTGCCGCTGCCGGCCCATCCTCGTCGCATTGGCATCATCAGTTCGCCGACGGGCGCAGTCATCCGCGACATCATCAGCGTGTTCCGCCGACGTGCGCCAAACGTTGAACTGACGCTGATCCCCACCGCCGTGCAAGGCCGCGAAGCCATCCCGCAAATTGTGCGAGCACTGAAACTCGCGGATGCGCGCGGCTTTGATGCATTGATCCTGGCCCGTGGCGGCGGCTCATTGGAAGACCTCTGGTGCTTCAACGAAGAAGCCGTGGCCCGTGCGGTGGACGCCTGTGTCACGCCGATCGTGAGTGCCGTCGGCCATGAAACCGACGTATCCATCAGCGATTTCGTCGCCGACGTGCGCGCGCCTACCCCCTCCGCCGCAGCTGAATTGCTCGCGCCAGACGCCAGCCACTTGGTACGTCAAGTGGAAAACCTGCATCGCCGCCTGGTGATGCTGATGCGCAACCGCCTGACCCATGACCGTCTGCGCCTGGAAGGCATGGCCCGTCGCTTGCGTCACCCCGGCGAGCGCCTGCGCCAGCAAGCCCAGCGCCTGGATGACCTGGACATGCGCCTGCGCCGCGCCTTCGAACGCAGCCTCAATACCCGTCGCGAGCGCCTGATCCGCCTGGAAACCCGCCTCGCCGGCCAGCACCCTGGTCGCCAATTGGCCCTGCTGCGCCAACGCCTGGACAGCCTTGCCGAACGCTTGCCCCGCGCCATGCGCGAAGGCCTCAAGGCGCGCCGCTTGCAACTGCAAAGCCAGGTGCAGACGTTGCAGGTGGTGAGCCCACTGGCGACCTTGGGCCGTGGCTACAGCATCCTGCTGGACGAGCGTGGCCAGGCGATCCGCAATGCCGCGCAAACCCACACCGGCCAGCGCCTGACCGCGCGCCTCGGTGAAGGCCAATTGCAAGTGCGGGTGGAAGACAACCACCTGACACCCGTCACCCTTTCGTTATTGGATTGATTGATGCCACGTTTATTTAGCCTGTTGATGCTGCTGTGCCTCGCCTTTAATGCCCACGCCGACAGCTACATCACCCGCACTTTGAACAAGCCGGTGCCAGGCGGTGTTGCCGTGGTCGACCTGGGCCCATCGGCGGCGGCGCCGAAAGCCACTACCAAGGCAAGCCGGTACTGGTGGTGAAAGAGCAGGAGAATTGGTTGGCAATTGTCGGCATTCCGCTGACGGTCAAGCCGGGCAACGAGCGCATCAGCAGCGGCAGCCGTAGCCTGCCGTTTATCGTCGGCTACAAGAAGTACCCGGAACAGCACATCACTTTGAAGAACAAAAGCCAGGTCAACCCCGACCCGGCGCAGCTCAAGCGCATCGAGGCGGAGTTGGCGGTGCAGCTGAAGGCCTACCGCAGTTTCAGCCCAAACCTGCCAAGCAATCTGGTGCTGGATAAGCCGGTGAACGGGCCACTGTCGAGCAAGTTCGGCGTGCGTCGTTTCTTCAACGGTGAAGAACGCAACCCGCACTCTGGCCTGGACTTCGCGGTGCCGGCTGGCACGCCGATCAAGACGCCAGCTAACGGCAGGGTGATTCTGGTGGGTAACTAGTTCTTCAATGGCAACACCGTGTTCGTCGACCACGGCCAGGGCTTTATCAGCATGTTCTGCCATATGTCGAAGATCGATGTGAAAGTCGGCGATCAACTCACACGCGGCGCAGTAGTTGGCAAGGTCGGTTCAACAGGCCGCGCCACCGGGCCGCACATGCATTGGAACATAAGCCTCAACGATGCGCGGGTCGATCCTGCAATCTTTATTGGCGCGTTCCAGCCGTGATGCGCTCGATTGCGCGCTCGATAATGGGCGCGCAATTAAAACCAACCCAGCACTTATCTCTAAGCATAAAATCTCGTTTAATACGCACACAGCAGAACTTCTCTCAATTTTTCTCGACAGCTTGCCATCTTTCACCCCGGCGGTTAGGGTTGGGCTTATGAAAACCTCTCACACCCTCATTCAGCTTCGCCAGCACCGCAGCCTGTGCCTCGTCAGCGCACGACTGCCAGGCTGAATCGATCTGCCTCGTCCCCGTTTTATCCCCAACAATAGTTCCACGGCAGGCCGCCTCTTTTCGGCCCCAAAACAAAGGATTTCCCGATGAGCATGCTCAAAGACCCGTCTTCGAAGTACCGCGCGTTCCCGACCATCGATATCCCGGATCGCACCTGGCCTTCGAAAACCATCACCACCGCGCCTATCTGGTGCAGCTCCGACCTGCGTGATGGCAACCAGTCGCTGATCGAGCCAATGGATGCGGTGAAAAACTGCGTTTCTGGAAGACGCTGGTCGCCGTGGGCGTGAAGGAAATCGAAGCGTCGTTCCCGGCGGCATCGCAAACCGACTTCGACTTTGTACGTACGCTGATCGAAGACGGTCACATCCCCGAGGACACCACCATCCAGGTGCTGACCCAGGGCCGCGAAGACCTGATCGCGCGCACATTCGAATCCCTGCGCGGTGCCAAGAAAGCCATCGTGCACCTGTACAACGCGACGTCGCCGTCCTTCCGCCGCATCGTATTCAATCAGGACAAGGACGGCATCAAGGCCATCGCGGTCAACGCGGCCAAGCTGTTCGTCAAATATGCTGCCCAGCAGCCGGAAACCCAGTGGACCTTCGAATACTCTCCTGAGACCTTCAGCGCCACTGAGTTGGAGTTCGCCAAGGAAGTCTGTGACGCAGTGATCGAGGTTTGGAACCCGACGCCTGAGCACAAGATGATCCTCAACCTGCCAGCCACCGTTGAGTGCGCCACGCCGAATATCTATGCCGACCAGATCGAATGGTTCGGTCGCCATATCAACCGTCGCGACAGCGTGATCATCAGTCTGCACACCCACAACGACCGTGGTACTGGTGTGGCAGCTACCGAGCTGGGCCTGATGGCCGGTGCGGACCGTGTCGAAGGCTGCCTGTTCGGCAACGGCGAGCGTACCGGTAACGTCGACCTCGTGACCGTGGCACTGAACATGTACACCCAGGGCCTGGACCCGCAACTGGACTTCTCCGACATTGACGGCGTGCGCAAGGTCGTCGAGGAGTGCAACCAGATCCAGGTTCATCCACGTCACCCGTATGTGGGCGACCTGGTGCACACCGCGTTCTCCGGCTCCCACCAGGATGCGATCCGCAAGGGTTTCTCCCAGCAGAAAGACGACGCCCTGTGGGAAGTGCCGTACCTGCCGATCGACCCGGCCGACATCGGTCGCAGCTACGAAGCGGTAATCCGTGTGAACAGCCAGTCCGGCAAAGGCGGTATTGCCTATCTGCTGGAGCAGGAATACGACATCAGCTTGCCACGCCGCATGCAGATCGAATTCAGCCAGGTGGTACAGGCTGAAACCGATCGCGTCGGCCTTGAGATGACCGCACCGCAGATCTACGCCTTGCTGCAGCGTGAATACCTGCAAGCCAACACCCCGTACGCGCTGGTCAGCCATCGTTTGCAGGAAGAGAACGGCAACAGCTTTGTCGAGGTTGAAGTCTCTGGCAAGGGCCAGGGCGAAACCAACCTGCACTGGAAAGGCAAAGGCAACGGTGCACTGGAGGCCCTGGTGGCCGGCCTGCCGATTGGCGTGGAGATCATGGACTACAACGAACATGCGATTGGCGCGGGCACCAACGCCAAGGCAGCGGCCTACATTGAGCTGCGCGTGAACGGTGAGCGTCCGGTGCATGGTGTGGGTATTGATGAAAACATCACTACTGCCAGCTTCAAGGCACTGTTCAGCGCGCTGAATCGCTCGCTGAGCCAGCAGGAAGCCAAAGCAGCCTAACTACTGCTGAAATGCTAAAGGCCCCTGGGTGCGAGTCCAGGGGCCTTTTTATTGAGGGGTGTGGTGATAGTTCTGGCCTCTTCGCGAGCAAGCCCGCTCCCACATTCGGCCGCATTCCTACAGACAGAATGCGGTCGAATGTGGGAGCGGGCTTGTTTGCGAATGCAGTCTGTCAGACAAACTGAAAAGTATCGGCATCCAGATTCGCCGGAAACCGCGTGCGATACGCCGCCAACTCCGTCGCATCCAGGCACACCTGAAACACCCCGTCCGCCTCCCCTGCACTCAGCAACGTCTCACCCTGAAAGTCCAGCACCTGGCTGTCACCGGTGTAGGCAAAGCCCTTGCCGTCCGTGCCAACCCGGTTCACCGCGGCCACGTAACACAGATTCTCGATGGCCCGCGCCGGCAGCAGGCGGTTCCAGTGCAGGCGCCGTGCACCGGGCCAGTTGGCGGTGTACAGCAGCAGGTCGGTGTCTTGGGCATCACGGCTCCACACCGGGAAGCGCAGGTCGTAGCAAATCAGCGGGCGTATGCGCCACCCCTTCAATTCGAACTGCACCTGGCGCTCGCCCGGCGTGTAGTGATTATGTTCACCAGCCATGCGGAACAGGTGGCGCTTATCGTAGTGCAACACCTCGCCATCAGGCCGCGCCCACAGCAGGCGGTTGCGATGGCTGCCGTCGGCGGCCTGGATGATCACGCTGCCGGTGATCACCGCGTTGTACTTGGCGGCTTGAGCCTTGAGCCAGTGATGAGTCGGACCGTGTTCCGGCTCGGCAAGGGTGGCCGACTCCATGGAGAAACCGGTGGTAAACATCTCCGGCAGTACAATCAGATCGGCGCCCTTGGCCTGCTCCAACAGCAGTTCAAAATGCTCAAGGTTAGCCTGGCGGTCGTGCCAGGCCAGACTGGTCTGGACCAGAGCGATGTTCAGGTTTGGCAGCGCACTCAGATCACGCATAGTTTTTCAGCTGCTTGTTGCAGCGTCTCCTCGCGTTTGGCAAAGCACAGGCGCACCAGGCGCTGGCCTTGGGGTGGGGTCTGGTAGAACACCGAAACAGGAATGGTCGCCACGCCGTGTTCGCGGGTCATCCACAGGGACATGGCCACGTCATCCAGGTCCGGGCGAATCTGTGAGTAATCCACCAGTTGGAAGTAAGTGCCGGTCACACGGGTAAAGCTGAAACGCGACGGTGCCAGCAGGTCGCAGAACAGGTCACGCTTGGCCTGGTAGAAGGCCGGCAACTCATCCACATGCTCTGGGTGTTCGGCCATGAAGTCGGCCAAGGCGAATTGCAACGGCGTCACACCGCAAAAGTTGACGTATTGGTGCACCTTGCGGAGCTCGGCAGTAAGGGCCGGTGGCGCAACCACGTAGCCGGTTTTCCAGCCAGTGACGTGGTAAGTCTTGCCAAAGGAGCTGACGACGAACGCGCGTTGATACAGTTCTTCGTGGGCCAGCACGCTGACGTGGGGCACGCCGTCGAAGACCAGGTGCTCGTAGACTTCATCGCTGACCACGTAGATATCACGGTCGCGGATCAACTCGGCCAACTGGTCCAATTCGGCGCGGCTGATCAAGGCGCCTGTGGGGTTGTGGGGTGTTGAGGATGATCATGCGTGTGCGCGGTGATAGCGCGGCTTTGATCTGCTCAAAGTCCAATGCAAAGCCTTGCAGGCTCAACTGCACGTGCACGCAACGCCCACCGGCCAACTCGACCGACGGCTCGTAGCTATCGTAGCTTGGGTCGAACACGATGACTTCATCGCCACTGCGGATCACGGCCTGGATCGCACAGAAGATCGCGGCAGTGGCGCCTGGGGTGATGGTCACTTCGCTATCGGCGTTGACCGTCGCACCATAGCTGCGGGCGATCTTGGCTGCCACCTGCTGACGCAGGGCCGGCAGGCCGGTCATCGGCGAATATTGGTTGTGCCCGCTGGCGACGTGCTTGCCCACCGCATCGAGCAAGCCTTGGGGGCCATTGAAGTCCGGGAAACCCTGGGACAGGTTGAGCGCGCCAGTCTCGGCGGCAAGTTGCGACATCGTGGTGAAAATGGTCGTGCCGACATTCGGCAGCTTGCTGGTGATCATCAAAAGGCCCCTGCAGGTGAGCCTCAAGTTTTAAGCTGCAAGCTGCAAGCAGGTCAAGCGACAAACTACCGCGCACAAAAAAGGGCTCCAAAGGAGCCCTTTCTTGCAGCTTGTAGCTTACAACTTGAAGCGGCTGTTATTTCTTATCGCGGCGCTTCTTATCGGCCTTCTTGTGGTGAGTCATCAAACGACGCTTCTTGTTCACCTGACGGTCAGTCAATGTGTTCTTGTTGCCTTCGTACGGGTTCTCACCGCCCTTGAACTCAATACGGATCGGCGTACCGACCAGTTTCAAGACACGGCGATAGGTGTTTTCCAGGTAACGCACGTAGGACTTCGGCACCTTCTCGATCTGGTTACCGTGGATCACGATAATCGGCGGGTTGGCACCACCCAAGTGGGCGTAACGCAGCTTGATCCGGCGGTTGTTGACCATCGGCGGTGCGTGCTCGCCAACAGCGTCTTCCAGGATCTGGGTCAGGCGGTTGGTCGGCCAGCGGGTCACCGCGGACTTGAACGAGTTCTGTACGGACGCGTAGAGGTTGCCCACGCCACCGTAGTGCCGAGATAAAGTGGATATCAGCGAACTCGACGAAGAACAGGCGACGCTGCAGCTCGATCTTGACGAAATCGCGCTCGCTCGGCGTCATGCCGTCCCACTTGTTGATCGCGATGACCAGTGCCCGACCGGCCTCCAGGGCAAAGCCCAGCAGGTTGAGGTCGTGGTCCACCACGCCTTCGCGGGCGTCCATCACGAAGATCACCACGTTGGCGTCTTTGATCGCTTGCAGGGTCTTGACCACCGAGAACTTTTCAACTTCCTCGTGGATCTTGCCGCGCTTGCGCACACCGGCGGTGTCAATCAGTGTGTACTTCTCGTCGTTACGCTCAAACGGGATGTAAATACTGTCGCGGGTGGTGCCGGGCTGGTCGTACACGATGACGCGGTCTTCACCGAGCATACGGTTGACCAAGGTCGACTTGCCGACGTTCGGACGGCCGATAATGGCGATCTTGATACCGTCTTTTTCGCTCGGGCCAGGAATGCGCTTGGCTTCCTCACCTTCGGCGACAATTTCCTCTTCGCCCTCTTCTTCCTCAGCATCATCCTTAGGGAAATCGCGCAGGGCGACTTCCAGCATCTGAGTGATACCGCGACCGTGGGCACCGGCGATCGGGATCGCGTCGCCCAGGCCCATCGGGCTGAATTCGGCACGGGCCTGCTCAGGATCGATATTATCGATCTTGTTGGCGATCAAATAGGAACGCTTGTTGCGCTTGCGCAGGTGCTCGCCAATCATCTGGTCGGCGGCGGTGTAGCCCGCACGGGCGTCCACCAGGAACAACACGACATCGGCTTCTTCAATGGCGAGCAGCGACTGCTCGGCCATCTTTTCGTCCATGCCATGCTCGTCACCGGAGATACCACCGGTGTCGACAATAATGTAGGAGCGCCCTTGCCACTTTGCCTCACCGTATTGGCGATCACGGGTCAGACCGGACAAGTCGCCGACGATGGCGTCGCGAGTCCTGGTCAGGCGGTTGAACAAGGTGGACTTGCCGACGTTAGGTCGGCCCACCAGGGCGATTACGGGAACCATGCGGCTCTCCACTTCGTTATTTCAGAAAATACAAAAGCCGCTGCAGGGCAGCGGCTGGTGCTCGGGGCAGCATAATCAAATGCCGCATGCCCCGCCGAAGCGGGGCCGCCTGGGTGTTACCCCAAGCATAGTTCTTACTTGATGGTCAGGGCTTCCAGCTTGCCGCTGTTGCCAAACACATAAAGCATGTTACCCACGACCAGCGGACGAGCGCGCAGGCCGTCGCTGTCGATACGTTCGCGACCGACAAAGCGACCGTCTACCTGGCTCAGCAGATGCAGGTAGCCTTCGAAGTCGCCCACCGCTACGTAGCTGGAGAACACTTCCGGTGCCGACAGCTGACGGCGAGCCAGGGAGTCGTTGCTCCACAGTGCAGTGGTGGAACGCTCGTCGACACTTTCAACGGTGCCGGACGCCAGGCTTACGTAGACGCTGCCAAACCCTTGGGCGACACCGGCGTAGCTGGAAGCATCGCGCTGCCAGTTCACACGGCCACTCTGCAGGTCCAGTGCCGCTACACGGCCCTGGTAAGTGGCAACGTAGATGGTTTCACCGGACAGCAGCAGGCCGCCGTCGATGTCCACTACGCGGTCCAGTTCGGAACGACCTTGCGGGATAGCCACACGGGTTTCCCAGGCCGGCACGCCGTTCTGGGTATCGAGGGCGACCACTTTACCGGTCGACAGACCTGCAACGGCCAGATTGTTGGTCACAATCGGACCACTGGTACCGCGCAAGGTCAGCACCGCCGGGGTGTTGTCGTACAGCCAACGCTGGTTGCCGGTGCTGGCATCGAGGCCGATCAGGCGGTCATCCTGCGTCTGCACAACGACAACATCGCCGTTGGTAGCAGGTGCTGCGAGGACTTCACTGGTCACGCGAGCGCGCCATTTTTCCTCACCGGTGCTGGAGTCCAGTGCCACGACTTCGCCCTTGAGCGTACCGATCAGCACCAGGCCATAACCGACACCCACACCACCGGAAACCGGCAGTTCCAGGTCTTTCTTCCACTTGACGTCGCCGTTCATGCGATCCATGGCAACGATCACGCCAGTGGAGTCAGTAGCCACGATGTTGTCGCCGTCGATAGCCGGCTGCAACAGATTGTAGAGGTCGCCCTGACCATCACCGATGGAGCGGCTCCACTGCTTCTGCAGGACCACTTCTTCCTTGAAGCTGGTCAGCTCCGCAGGAGGCAGTTCTTTTTACTGTTGCTGCTGCAACCCGCGGCCAGAACGGCCAGAGCCAGCAATGCTGCATGTTTCCAACGGATCACGTCACGCATCCCCTTTGGCCAAGTCGTCCAGCTTGATTTGTAAGCCACCGACCGCCGCTTCATCAGACAGCGCCGCCTTGGCTTTTTGGTACGCAGCATTGGCTTCGTCGGTACGACCCAATTGGACCAACAGGTCGCCCTTGAGCTCTTCGCGAGTGGCTACAAATGCCTTGTCAGCATCGCCGTCGAGCAGTTTGAGTGCCTCGTCAGCCTTGTTCTGTGCGGCGAGTACCTGAGCCAGGCGCTGACGTGCGATTTCACCCAGGGTTGGGTTGGTCGGCTTGTCGGCGATAGCCTTCAGTTCCGCAGCGGCGTCATCCAGCTTGCCGGTATCGACCGCGACTTTCGCGACGAACAGGCTGCCGTATTGGGCGTAGGTGCTACCGCCGAATTCGTTTTTCAGCTTGCCGGCCAGGTCTGCGACCTGAGCAGGATCAGGCTTGCCGTCCGGGGTCAGCGTGGTTTCCAGCAATTGCTGATACAGGATCGAGGCGCCCTGGGATTGGTTGGCCTGATACTTGTGCCAGGCTTGCCAGCCGAACACCACCACTAAAGCCAGCAGGCCGCCGGTAACCAGGGGTTTGCCGTTACGCTGCCACCAGTCCTTGAACTCGGCCAACTGCTCATCATCAGTACTCGACACCCCAATACTCCTTAATCGCTAAATTCGGCTGTTCGACAGCTTCAACCCTGCACGACGCAGGTGGCCAAGTGCGCAGCGAGCGCATCAAAGGCAATGTTCTGTTGCTCGCCCTGGCCACGCAGGGGTTTGAAACCTATCACTTGCTGGGCCAGTTCGTCATCGCCGAGGATCAGTGCGTACAGCGCACCGCTCTTGTCGGCCTTCTTGAACTGGCTCTTGAAACTGCCGGCGCCGGCATTGACCTGCAGGCGCAGGTTCGGCAACTCATCACGTACTTTTTTCGCTGAGGGCCAAGGCTGCCAGTTCGGCGGCCTCGCCAAAGGCGCAGAGGTACACATCGACCTGACGGGAAATTTCTTCCGGGACTTGCTCCAGGGTTTCCAGCAGCAGGATCAGCCGCTCGATACCCATGGCAAAACCTACGCCGGTGGTCGGCTTGCCGCCCATCTGTTCGACCAGGCCGTCGTAGCGCCCCCCGGCGCACACAGTGCCCTGGGCACCAAGTTTGTCGGTGACCCACTCGAACACAGTCTTGCTGTAGTAATCGAGACCGCGCACCAGCTTGGTGTTGATCACGAACGGAATACCGGCCGCATCCAGACGAGCCTTGAGGCCTTCGAAGTGAATGCGCGATTCGTCGTCCAGGTAATCGGCCATTTTCGGCGCGTTGACCAGGACGGCCTGAGTGTCGGCGTTCTTGGTATCCAGTACACGCAACGGGTTGGTTTTCAGACGGCGCTGGCTGTCTTCGTCCAATTTGTCGAGGTGGGCCGACAGGTACTCGACCAGGGCTACCTTGTAGCGGCCGCGAGATTCGCTGGTGCCCAGGCTGTTGAGCTCAAGCTTGACCGCGTTGCGGATGCCCAGCAGGCCCCACAGGCGCCAGGTCAGCACGATCAGTTCGGCGTCGATATCCGGACCGTCGATGTTGAACACTTCCAGGCCGATCTGGTGGAACTGGCGATAGCGGCCTTTCTGGGGGCGCTCGTGGCGGAACATCGGGCCGATGTACCACAATTTCTGCGGTTGGCCAGCACCGGTGAGGCCATGCTCCAGCACGGCGCGCACGCACGCGGCGGTGCCTTCCGGACGCAGGGTCAGGGAGTCGCCGTTGCGGTCTTCAAAGGTGTACATCTCTTTTTCGACGATGTCTGTAACTTCACCGATGGAGCGCTTGAACAGCTCGGTGAACTCGACGATCGGCATGCGGATCTGCTTGTAACCGTAGTTATCCAGCAGGCGCGCGACAGTGCCTTCGAAATAACGCCACAGCGGCGTCTGCTCCGGCAGGATGTCGTTCATGCCACGAATGGCTTGCAGAGACTTGCTCACATCAAATCCTTAAATTCGTTCAATCAGCCGCGCGCGATCAGCGCTGCGTCAGCCGCGACCTTCTCGGCCGCTTTCTCGCGGATCAGTCTTTCGAGCTCATCCACCAGATTGTCATTCGTTAACTTCTGCGCCGGCTTGCCGTCGATGTAGATCAGGTTCGGTGTACCGCCAGTCAAGCCCACATGGGCTTCCTTGGCTTCGCCAGGCCCGTTGACCACACAACCGATCACCGCAACATCCAGCGGCACCAGCAGGTCTTCAAGGCGCAATTCCAGATCGTTCATGGTTTTCACCACGTCGAAGTTCTGCCGCGAGCAGCTCGGGCAGGCGATGAAATTGATACCACGGGAACGCAAACGCAGGGATTTGAGAATGTCGTAACCGACCTTCACTTCCTCTACGGGGTCTGCCGCCAGCGAGATGCGAATAGTATCGCCAATCCCTTCGGCGAGCAGCATACCGAGACCCACCGCAGATTTCACTGTGCCTGAGCGTAAACCGCCGGCTTCTGTGATACCCAGGTGCAGCGGCTGCACGATTTCCTTGGCCAACAAGCGGTAGGCTTCTACGGCCATGAACACGTCGGAAGCCTTTACGCTGACCTTGAAGTCTTGGAAATTCAGGCGTTCAAGATGTTCTACATGGCGCAGTGCCGACTCAACCAGTGCGGCCGGAGTAGGTTCGCCGTATTTTTTTTGCAGGTTTTTTCCAGGGAACCGGCGTTGACGCCGATACGGATTGGAATGCCGCGGTCACGGGCCGCGTCCACCACGGCGCGAACACGGTCTTCGCGACCGATGTTGCCCGGGTTGATACGCAGGCAGTCCACACCCAGTTCAGCGACGCGCAAGGCGATCTTGTAGTCAAAGTGAATGTCGGCAACCAACGGCACCTTGACCAGTTGCTTGATGCGGCCAAAGGCTTCTGCAGCGTCCATGTCCGGTACGGATACCCGCACGATGTCGACGCCAGCCGCTTCCAGACGATTGATCTGGGCGACAGTGGCGGCCACATCGTTGGTGTCGCTGTTGGTCATGCTCTGTACTGCGATGGGGCATCACCACCCACAGGCACCGAGCCGACCCAGATCTTGCGCGATACGCGACGTTTGATTGGAGATTCGCCGTGCATGACTATTGTCCCAACTTCAGGCGAGCAGTCTCGCCACTGGTGAACGGCGCCACGTCCACAGGCTGGCCGTTGTAGGCCACTTACGCGCCACGGGCAAAGCCCAGACGCAGCGTCAAAGGAGGCTTGCCGCCCTGGTCGAGCGTATCTCCCTTACGCTTCAGACCGCTAAACAGCACTTTGCCATTGCCATCGGTGACTTGCGTCCAGCAGTCAGCGATGAAGGTAATTGCACGCGGCCATCACCGGCAATGAGTGCTGGGGTGGTAGGCGCAGAAATAGCAGGAGCAGCCGGTGCGGCTGGAGCAGGAGCCGGCACGGGTGCGGCGGGAACATGGGCTACCGGGGCAGTTGCTGGAGTGGCCGGTACCGCAGCGGTCGTGGACGGCGTAGTTTCCGGCGCAGGTTGTTCTACGGTGGCTGGCGCTTCTGGCGCGGCCTGGCCTTCGGCAACGGCTTGGTCTTCCGGCTCGTCCAGCGGGTGAATCTGGGTGGTGCCGTCGGCGCTTTCGACTTCGACGTGCTCCATGGCGTTGCTGGTCAGGTCCTTGGTGCGCTGGGAGGTCTGGTCTTGCCACCAGACGAAACCGCCGCCGATCACGGCGATCAGCAGCAGCAGGCTGACAATTCGCAAAATAGTGTGGGAAACACGCACAGGCTCTTCGATACGCCCCAAGCCATGGACATTGCTGCCCTGGGAGTCGGTACCGGTGAACTGATCAAATTCCTGGACCAGCACGGCCTGGTCGATGCCCAGCAATTTGGCGTAGGCGCGGATATAGCCGCGAGCAAAGGTATGCCCAGGCAGCTTATCGAACGCGCCGGCTTCCAGATTGGCCAGGGACGTGGTGGTCAAATTGAGCTTGAGGGCCACTTCTGCCAGCGACCAACCATTGCTTTCGCGGGCCTGGCGCAAGGTGTCGCCTGGGTTTACGCGATTAGCTGCTACAACTTCCGGGTGCGCCGCTTTCATCATTGCTCCGACAGGTATTGCTGATATTCCGGCGTACCGGGATAGAGTCGTTCGAGTTGCTGGCCAAAACGTGCGGCCGTGTCGCGTTCTTCATGAACCGTCGCCAGGCGCACACCGAGCAATAGACTACGTGCATTTTGCCCGCTGAGCAGGCTAAAACGCTCGTAATAGTCACGTGCCGGCACATAATGCCTGTCTTCGTAGGACAACTCAGCCATTTCGAGCAATGCCCGAGGCTGACGACCATTCATGTGCAGGGCTTTTTCCAGTTGCTTGCGTGCGCTGTCGCGCTGGCCGAGTCGCATCGAGGTCACCCCAAGGTTCTCGAATACACGGGAACGCTCAGGATAGAGGGTATCGGCGCTGGCTTGCTGGAAATAAAGGGCTGCTTGGTCATAACGTTTCTGCTCGAACAGGAAGCTGCCGTAGTTATTCAGCAGCCTCGGGTCTGCAGGCCGGGAGGCCAGTGCCTTGAGGAAATAGCGGTCAGCCAGTTCAGGCTCCGCTTGTGCCTGGAACACCAGGGCCAGCGCGGCATTGGCATCCGCATTGTTGCTGTCGAGTTCAAGGGCCTTTTTCAACGGCACTTTGGCCTGCTCGCTCATGCCCTGTCGCAGGTAGCCCAAGCCCAGTTGCACATAGGCAACTCGCGCCTCGTCACGGCCTTTACTGGTTTGCAAAGGGTTGTCAGAACCCGATGAAACACAACCGGCCGCTAGACCGGTAACAAGCAAAAGCAGCGCAAGGCGCAAGGGCATAGAGATCCTCTCTCAGATTCGATTCACAGCGATTAGCGGCAAATCGTCGGCGGCGTTCAATTCGCGCCCGGCGATGTAACGTTCGCTGCGGCGGGTGCGGTCCATTACCTGCCCTACCAATTGGCCACAAGCGGCATCGATGTCTTCACCCCGCGTGGTGCGCACGGTGACGTTGTAGCCGGCTTGATGCAGTTGATCCTGGAAACGGCGGATGGCGTTGTTGCTCGGCCGCTCGTAGCCAGAATGTGGAAACGGGTTGAACGGGATCAGGTTGATCTTGCACGGAGTGTTCTTGAGCAACTCGATCATCTCAACCGCGTGCTCGACCTTGTCGTTGATGTCCTTGAGCAGGGTGTACTCAACGGTCAACACGCGTTTCTCGCCCAAGGTCGCCATGTAACGCTGGCAGGATTCGAGCAGCATCTTAAGCGGATACTTCTTGTTGATCGGCACCAATTGGTTACGCAATGCGTCATTGGGTGCGTGCAGCGACAACGCCAGGGAGACGTCGATGTGCTTGGCCAGCTCATCGATCATCGGTACCACGCCGGAGGTCGACAGGGTCACACGGCGTTTGGAGATGCCGTAGCCCAGGTCGTCCATCATCAAATGCATAGCAGAGATGACGTTGTCGAAGTTCAGCAGCGGCTCACCCATGCCCATCATCACCACGTTGGTGATGGCACGGTCGACGGTTGCCGGGACGCTGCCAAAGGATTTGTTGGCAATCCAAACCTGGCCGATGACTTCGGCGGCGGTGAGGTTGCTATTGAAGCCTTGCTTGCCGGTGGAGCAGAAACTGCAATCCAGGGCACAGCCTGCCTGGGACGAAACGCACAAAGTGCCGCGTTTGCCCTGAGGGATGTACACGGTCTCGACACAGCTGCCGGACGCCACGCGCACTACCCACTTACGGGTACCGTCGCTGGAGATGTCCTCGCTGACCACTTCGGGACCACGGACCTCAGCAATGGCCTTGAGCTTGTCGCGCAGGGCCTTGCTGACGTTCGTCATGGCGTCGAAATCGTCGACGCCAAAGTGGTGAATCCATTTCATTACCTGACCGGCACGGAAACGCTTCTCCCCGATTGAGTCGAAGAATTTCTCCATTTCCGGCTGGGTCAGACCCAGCAGGTTGGTTTTAACAGTCGATGTAGTCATGGATTCACCCTCACTCTTTAAGCCAATGCTTAGCGAGCGGTTACTTCAGTAGCAGCGAAAAAGTACGAGATTTCGCGAGCAGCGGCAGCTTCGGAGTCCGAGCCGTGAACAGCGTTGGCGTCGATGGATTCAGCGAAGTCAGCACGGATGGTGCCGGCAGCAGCTTCTTTAGGGTTAGTAGCGCCCATCAGCTCACGGTTCAGAGCGATAGCGTTTTCGCCTTCCAGAACCTGAACAACAACAGGGCCGGAGATCATGAAGGAGACCAGGTCGCCGAAGAAACCACGAGCGCTGTGCTCAGCGTAGAAGCCTTCAGCTTCAGCTTTGGACAGTTGCTTGAGTTTCGAAGCTACAACCTTCAGGCCGGCTTTTTCGAAACGAGTGGTGATCTCGCCGATGACGTTTTTTGCAACAGCGTCAGGCTTGATGATGGAGAAAGTACGTTGAACAGCCATGGTGTAACTCCAGAAACGGTAATTTACGAAAAATTAAACCCGCGAATTATACGCGGGTTATTGGGTATTGCCTAACTGCGTAAAAGACGATTCAGTCTGCTTCTTCGATCCACAGGCCTTGAATCGCCTCCAGAACCTTTTCGCCACCCCGATCCGGGATGTCGTCGAATTCCGGCAGCGCCATCACCAGATTGCGCAGGGTGACGAAGTTCACAGACAGAGGATTGACGTCCGGGTGCGCTTCAGCAAGTTGTATAGCGATTTCTTGTACATCAACCCATTTCAGGCTCATGACATTTCCTTGAATCAGTGCGGCGCTTCGGCAGCATGGTTGAGCGAATATTTCGGAATTTCGACGGTAATGTCTTCCGTCCCAACCTTTGCCTGACAGCTTAGGCGCGAATGCGCCTCCAGGCCCCAGGCGCGATCAAGAAAGTCCTCTTCCAGCTCGTCGGCTTCTTCCAGGGTATTGAAACCCTCACGGATGATGCAGTGACAAGTGGTGCAGGCGCAGACGCCGCCGCAGGCACTTTCGATCTCGATGTGGTTGTCATGGGCAACTTCGAGGATGGACTTGCCGGTCTCAGCCTCCACGACCATACCGTCCGGGCAATGCTCGGCGTGTGGCAGAAAAAATGACCTGCGGCATTAATTATTCCTCGATTTCATTCAGGTTGCGTCCCGCCAAGGCGGCTTTTACCGTCTGGTCCATACGACGGGCGGCAAAGGCATCGGTCACTTGCGACAGGCGCTTGGTCTGTTGCTCGATGGCATAACCATCGGTACCTTTCATCAGTTCGGCCAACTCCTGCATCTGCAGGTCGATGACCATGCGCTCTTCGGCGTCCAACAGGCGCTCGCCGTCAACATCCAGGGCGCCCTGCACTGCTTCGAGCAGGCGCTGGGCATCGACTTGCTGCTCACGCAATACGCGGGCGACTTTGTCGTCACCGGCGTACTGGAACGAGTCCTTGAGCATCTTGGCGATTTCACCGTCGGTGAGGCCGTAGGACGGCTTGACCTGGATGCTGGCTTCAACGCCCGAGCCCAGCTCGCGCGCGGCGACATTCAGCAGACCGTCGGCGTCGACCTGGAAGGTCACGCGAATCTTTGCCGCACCCGCGACCATCGCCGGGATACCGCGCAACTCAAAGCGCGCCAGGGAGCGACAATCGCTGATCAGCTCGCGCTCGCCTTGCAGCACATGAATCATCATGGCCGTCTGGCCATCTTTGTACGTGGTGAAGTCCTGGGCGCGGGCGACGGGAATGGTGGTGTTGCGTGGAATCACCTTCTCCATCAGGCCGCCCATGGTTTCCAGCCCCAGGGACAACGGAATGACGTCGAGCAGCAGCAGTTCGCCACCGTCGCGCTTGTTGCCGGCCAGGGTATCAGCCTGGATCGCGGCACCAATGGCGACCACTTGATCCGGGTCGATTTCAGTCAGCGGCTGGCGACCAAACGCCTCGGCGACGGCTTCGCGAACACGCGGCACGCGGGTGGAACCGCCCACCATGACCACGGCACCGACATCTTCCAGCTCGATACCGGAATCACGCACAGCACGGCGGCAAGCCTTTAGGCTGCGGGCGACCATCGGCTCGATCAAGGCATCGAAGGCTTCGCGGGTCAGTTGGGCAGACCAGGAGCCGTAGGAAACTTCGACAACCGCAGCATCAGTCAGCGCCTCTTTAGCGGCGCAGGCGGTTTGCAACAGATTGCGCTGCGCGCCTGGGTCCAGGTCGGCGGACAACCCGGCGCTGCTGATGATCCAGCTCGCGATGGCGTGATCGAAGTCATCGCCACCCAACGCGCTGTCGCCACCGGTGGCCAATACTTCAAAAACACCGCCGGTCAGGCGCAGGATCGAAATATCAAAGGTACCGCCGCCCAGGTCGTAAATAGCCACCAGGCCTTCGGCGTGCTGGTCCAGACCGTAGGCCACAGCCGCAGCCGTCGGCTCATTGAGCAGGCGCAGCACGTTCAGGCCGGCAAGTTTCGCCGCGTCCTTGGTGGCTTGGCGCTGGGCGTCATCGAAATACGCCGGAACCGTAATCACCGCCCCAACCAGTTCGCCGCCCAAGGTGTTTTCCGCGCGCTGGCGGAGCACCTTGAGGATATCCGCCGACACTTCCACCGGGCTTTTCGGGCCCTGGACGGTATCGATGAACGGCATATGGGATTCACCGCCAACAAAGCGGTATGGCAGTTGGTCGCCCAGTTGCTTGACGTCGGACAGACCACGACCCATCAAGCGCTTGACCGACAACACGGTGTTCAGAGGATCGGTAGACGCCGCCAGCTTGGCCGACTCACCGACTTCGGTGCGATCGGCGTGATAACGCACGGCGGACGGCAGGATAACCTCGCCATTGGCATCGGGCAGCGGCTCGGATAGGCCACTGCGCAAGGCAGCAACCAGGGAATTGGTGGTGCCCAGGTCAATCCCGACCGCCAGGCGACGCTGGTGCGGTTGAGGGCTTTGGCCGGGTTCGGCGATTTGCAGTAGGGCCATGGTAATCAGGTCTTATCTGTCTATCAGGCGTGCATCACGGGCAGCACACGGGGTTAATCGTCGAGGCGCTCTTCTAGCTGGCGCACTTCGTAGGTGAGCTTGTCGAGGAACTGCATGCGCCGCATCAGGCGTTCGGCCTGTTCACGTTGCGCTGCATCATCCCAACAGGCTGCGAAGCTTTCGTTGAGCTCATCCTGGGCCGTTTTCAGACGACGCTTGAAGACTGCGATACCCGCCAGGTCTGCTTCGTCCTGCAAGTCTTCGAGCTCTTCGCGCCACTGCATCTGCTGCATCAGGAAGTCGGGATCGTGCACCGTGACTTCAAGAGGCAACTCGCCCCCTCTCATCGCAAGCAGGTAGCGTGCGCGTTTGGGCGGGTTTTTCAGGGTCTGATAGGCTTCGTTGAGGCTGGCCGATTGCTCCAGCGCCAGGCGTTGCTCACGCTCGGAAGCGTCAGCGAAGCGGTCCGGATGCACCCCACGCGCCAATTCTCGGTAGCGCGTGGCAAGCTGGTCGAGGTCCAGCCGAAAACTCGGCTGCAGCTCGAATAAAGCGAAATGACAAGGAGTACCCACGAATAGCCTCAGATGTTGAAGCTTTCGCCGCAGCCACACTCACCGCGTACGTTGGGGTTGTTGAACTTGAAGCCTTCGTTCAACCCTTCCTTGACGAAATCGAGCTCGGTGCCGTCCAAGTAGGTCAGGCTTTTAGGGTCGATAATCACTTTCTCGCCGTGACTTTCGAACACCTGGTCTTCCGCAACCACCTCATCGACGAACTCCAGCACATAGGCAAGGCCGGAACAGCCCGTGGTGCGAACACCCAGACGAATCCCCTCACCTTTACCGCGCCCATTCAGGGAGCGGCGAATATGCTGCGCAGCCGCTTCTGTCATGCTGATAGCCATCGTTGACTCCTTACTCGTCGCCAAATGCTTAGATCAAGCCTTTCTTCTGCTTGTAGTCGCGAACGGCCGCCTTGATAGCGTCTTCAGCGAGCACGGAGCAGTGGATTTTCACTGGCGGCAGAGCCAGTTCTTCGGCCAGCTGGGTGTTGCTGATGGTGACAGCCTCATCCAGGGTCTTGCCTTTCATCCATTCGGTCGCCAGCGAGCTGGAGGCGATGGCCGAACCGCAACCGTAGGTCTTGAACTTGGCGTCTTCGATAACGCCAGCGTCGTTGACCTTGATCTGCAGGCGCATTACGTCTCCGCACGCCGGGGCGCCGACCATGCCGGTGCCGACGTCTGGGTCTTCCGCGTCCATCTTGCCGACGTTACGCGGGTTTTCGTAGTGGTCGATGACCTTTTCGCTGTAAGCCATGGTACTGAATCCTCACTCATCAGGGCCGCTCTGGAACCCTGTAGAAACGCCTGCGTTTTCCGCCACGTTCCTACAGAGCTTGGGTGGCGGCTTCTATATTTAGTGTGCCGCCCACTCGATCTTGGAAATGTCGACACCGTCTTTGTACATGTCCCACAGCGGCGACAAGGTACGGAGTTTATTGACGGCTTCGCAGACCTTCTGCGCCGCGTAATCGACTTGTTCTTCGGTGGTGAAGCGACCGAACGTAAAGCGGATGGAGCTGTGCGCCAGTTCGTCGTTGCGGCCCAGGGCGCGCAGTACGTACGAAGGCTCAAGGGAGGCCGAGGTGCAGGCCGAACCGGACGAAACGGCCAGGTCCTTGAGCGCCATGATCAGCGACTCGCCTTCGACGTAGTTGAAGCTCAAATTCAGGTTGTGCGGTACACGAGCGGTCATGCTGCCGTTGATGTACAGCTCTTCAAGGTTCTCGACCTGCTTGTAGAAGCGGTCGCTCAGAGCCTTGATGCGTACGTTTTCGGCAGCCATGTCTTCCTTGGCCACACGGAAAGCTTCGCCCATGCCGACGATCTGGTGGGTCGCCAGTGTGCCCGAACGCATGCCGCGCTCGTGACCGCCGCCGTGCATGGTGGCTTCGATACGCACACGTGGCTTACGGCTCACGTACAGGGCGCCGATACCTTTAGGGCCGTAGGTCTTGTGGGCAGAGAACGACATCAGGTCGACTTTCAGCTTCGACAGGTCGATATCGACCTTGCCAGTGGACTGAGCGGCGTCGACGTGCAGCAGCACACCTTTGGAGCGGGTCAGCTCGCCGATGGCCGCGATGTCATTGATGGTGCCGATTTCGTTATTCACGTGGATCACGGAAACCAGGATGGTGTCTTCACGCAGCGCGGCTTCGATCATGGCCGGGGTGACGATACCGTCGGTGGTTGGTTCGAGGTAGGTGACCTCGAAACCTTCACGCTCCAGTTGGCGCATGGTGTCGAGGACAGCCTTGTGCTCGATCTTGGTGGTGATCAGGTGCTTGCCTTTGCTCGCGTAGAAATGCGCGGCACCCTTGATTGCCAGGTTGTCGGACTCGGTAGCGCCGGAGGTCCAGACGATTTCGCGCGGGTCGGCGTTAACCAGGTCGGCGACTTGGCGACGAGCGTTCTCGACCGCTTCCTCGGCTTTCCAGCCGAACACGTGGGAACGGGAGGCTGGGTTGCCGAAGTTTCCGTCAACCAGCAGGCATTCACTCATCTTTTGCGCGACACGCGGATCAACCGGGGTTGTCGCTGAGTAATCAAGGTAAATCGGCAATTTCATGGACTTTCTCCTAAATCAGGCTGGCTGGCGTGCCGTTAGCTCTTCGGCTGTCACTCGACGGCGGACGCTTCAATCTTGTCCAGACGCGGCGCCTTGGTGTTGCAACGGCGCTGGTCCTGACGCTGGGCTACTTCTTGCACCTCACGGCGAGTCACAAGATCGGCCAAGCTGATACCACTCAAAAACTCATGGATCTGCAAGCTCAGGTCGCACCACAAGTGGTGCGTCAGGCAGGTGTCGCCGGCATGGCAATCACCCAGCCCCTGGCATTTGGTGGCGTCGACGGATTCGTTGACCGCATCGATCACCTGGGCCACCTGGATGCCCTGCATGTCGCGGGACAACTGATAGCCACCGCCTGGCCCACGCACACTGGACACCAGGTTGCTACGGCGCAATTTGGCGAACAGTTGCTCGAGGTAGGACAGGGAAATGCCTTGGCGCTCGGAGATATCGGCCAGGGACACCGGCCCAGTTTGCGCGTGCAAGGCCAGGTCAAGCATGGCGGTCACCGCGTATCGGCCTTTTGTAGTCAGTCTCATGGACAATTACCAAGGTGTTTCAGAATGTGGGCAAGTATGCGATTCCCGAGTATTTAAGTCAACTATAAGACCTAGTACTTTAGTCAGGATTACCCGTAAAAAGGGCGCGCGAATCATAGCAGGATGGGGTGGAATCGAACAGCGGGAAGGCTGCTGGATTGGGATGGCAAGACCAATGGAGGTAAAATGTGGGAGCTGGCTTGCCTGCGATAGCGGCGTGCCAACTGCCTCCTGGGTCACTGACCCACCGCAATAGCAGCGATGCGGCGACCCAACAAGCCAGCTCCCACAGGGCTATGTATCAGCCCTTGGAACTAGCCTGCCTTGGTGGCAGCCTCGTCCTTGATCTCGGCGAAGTCTTCTTCGCGCAATTCCGGCAGATCCTTCGCACAGTAAGGGCTGCCCAGGTCCTTCAGCGCACCGCACATACCTTCCAGCTTGCCATCCACTGCTTGCAAATGGTCGAGCAATTGGCCAATGGCCCGCGCCACTGGGTCAGGCATGTCTTCACTGACGCCATAGGCATCAAAGCCAATCTTCTCAGCCATAGCCTTGCGCTTGGCTTCCTGCTCGTCGCCGGCTTCCGGCTTGACGATGATCCGGCCAGGGATACCGACAACGGTTGCGCCAGGCGGCACAGCCTTGGTCACGACGGCATTGGAACCCACCTTGGCACCCGCACCGACGGTAAACGGACCAAGCACCTTGGCACCCGCCCCCACCACCACACCATCGCCCAGCGTCGGGTGACGCTTGCCTTTGTTCCAACTGGTGCCACCTAGGGTCACGCCTTGGTACAGAGTCACGTCATCGCCGATTTCAGCGGTCTCACCGATAACGATGCCCATGCCATGGTCGATAAAGAAACGGCGCCCCACTTTGGCACCGGGATGAATCTCGATCCCGGTCAGCCAGCGACCAAAGTTCGACACCAACCGAGCCAGCCATTTCCAACCCATGCCCCACAAGGCACCGGACAAGCGGTGAATCCAAATCGCGTGCATCCCCGGATAACAAGTCAGCACTTCAAACGCGTTGCGCGCCGCCGGATCACGGTGGAAAACACTCTGGATATCTTCTCGCAAACGCTCGAACATTTTTAATCCTTCCGCTTAAGAAGCTCGCCACGGGCCGCTTTTTGGGTTTCCGTGAGGATGCCACGCAATATATTCATTTCTGCCCGGCTGACCGAGCTACGTCCGTACAAGCGACGCAGGCGCGCCATCAAGTGCCGCGGTTTTTCAGGATCGAGAAATTCGATGGCCACCAGGGTTTGCTCCAGGTGCTCATAGAATCGCTCCAGCTCGTCCATGGTGGCCAGCTCGCCACTTTTGGTCGACGCAACCTCCTCTTTTTCCACTTTGCTTGGCTGACCAGCCGCCGCCAACCAGGCCATGCGCACTTCGTAGGTCAACACCTGCACCGCCGCCCCGAGGTTCAGCGAGCTGAACTCGGGGTCTGATGGATGTGCACGTGATAATGACATCGCTGCAGCTCGTCATTGGTGAGGCCTGAGTCCTCACGACCGAACACCAAGGCGATCTCAGCACCGCCAGCGGCCTCCTCTACCACCTTGGTACCGCATTCGCGCGGATCCAACAGTGGCCACGGGATTCGACGGTCGCGAGCGCTGGTGCCAAGCACTAGATTGCAGCCGACCAAGGCGTCTTCAAGGGTGGCGACGACTTGGGCTTTTTCAAGGATGTCATTGGCGCCGGACGCGCGGGCATCAGCCTCGTGGTGCGGGAACACACGCGGCTCGACCAGGACCAGGCGCGTCAGCCCCATGTTTTTCATGGCTCGCGCCACCCCACCGATATTGCCGGGATGACTGGTATTGACCAAGACAACACGAATGTTTTGCAGCAAGGGAGGCGCTCTCGGACACGGGAAAGGGGAGCAAATCTTACAGAACAGCCTAAGGTTATGCCATGAAAGCTAACGTCGTCCTTCACCTGAAGAAAGTTTCTGCTAGAATGCTCGGCTTTCTTTAACAACCTTAGGTGACACATCCATGCAGCCCATGCTGAATATCGCGCTGCGCGCCGCCCGCAGCGCCAGTGAATTGATCTTCCGCTCCATCGAGCGCCTGGATACCATCAAGGTCGACGAAAAAGACGCCAAGGATTACGTATCCGAGGTGGATCGCGCCGCCGAACAGAAAATCATCGACGCCCTGCGCAAGGCCTACCCTACCCACGGCATCCTCGGTGAAGAAACCGGCCTGCACAAAGGTAGCGGCGAAGGCGAAGACTACCTGTGGATCATCGACCCACTGGACGGCACCACCAACTTCCTGCGCGGTATTCCGCACTTTGCCGTGAGCATCGCGTGCAAATACCGTGGCCGCCTGGAACACGCCGTCGTTCTGGACCCGGTTCGCCAGGAAGAATTTACCGCCAGCCGTGGCCGTGGCGCCCAACTGAACGGTCGTCGCCTGCGTGTCAGCGGCCGCACCAGCCTGGACGGCGCATTGCTGGGTACCGGCTTCCCGTTCCGTGACGACCAGATGGACAACCTGGAAAACTACCTGGGTATGTTCCGCGCCCTGGTTGGCCAGACCGCTGGCATTCGTCGCGCTGGCGCAGCAAGCCTGGACCTGGCGTATGTTGCCGCCGGTCGTTTTGATGCGTTCTGGGAGTCGGGCCTGTCCGAATGGGACATGGCTGCAGGCGCACTGTTGATCCAGGAAGCTGGCGGCTTGGTGAGCGACTTCACCGGCGGTCACGACTTCCTCGAGAAAGGCCACGTGGTTGCTGGTAACACCAAATGCTTCAAGGCAGTACTGACGGCGATCCAGCCGCACCTGCCGGCTTCGCTGAAACGCTAAGCGAGCGAGCAAAAAAGCACCCTTCGGGGTGCTTTTTTTGCCTGGCGTTTGGTCGTGCCACAACTGGCGGCGGCAACACACAAACAAATGTGGGAGCGGGCTTGCTCGCGAATGCGGAGTGACAGTCAAAGCTACTATGACTGATCTACCGCATTCGCGAGCAAGCCTGCTCCCACATTTTGATCTACGCCAGGCCTGGGATTACTGCTGGTTTTGACCCAGGATCAGACGACCTTCTTTGTCGACTGGGATCTGGCCACCTGGATCACGATCCATACGTACGGTGCCTTCCTTGCCATCCAGGTTGTAACGCACGTCATAACCAACGACTTTGTCGCTGATGTCGTTAACGGTGTTGCAGCGGGTTTGTGTGGTGGTATAGGTGTCGCGGTTCTGCATACCTTCCTGAACCTTGTTACCCGCATATCCGCCACCGACCGCGCCAGCTACGGTAGCCAGCTTCTTGCCATTACCGCCACCGACCTGGTTGCCCAACAAGCCACCGGCCAGCGCACCGACCACGGTGCCGACGATCTGATGCTGATCCTGCACCGGCTTCTGCCGCGTCACGGCGACGTCCTTGCAGACCTCGCGAGGGGTTTTGATTTGGGTTTTAACCGGCTGCACCGCCAGCACTTGCGCATACTCAGGGCCGCTTTTAACCAGGCTGTAGGTGGCAACAGCGCCCCCGGCAGTCACACCGACAGCACCCAATACCGCACCAACCAGCAACGACTTGTTCACGTGAACCTCCTGACCATCACAAGCGGACCGAAACGTCCGCGCTATACCCAGACAAAAAAAAGGCACGAGTTCAATACTCGTGCCTTTCTTGTAACAGCGGATCAACAATCGCCCATCAAGGGCGGTCGTCGACCTCCTTGCCAGTGCTGGCTGGAGGGATCAGGTCTTCGCTGTTGAGGTTCAGCCAGATCAGCACCACGTTGGCGATGTAGATCGACGAGTAGGTACCCGCCAGAACGCCGATGAACAGCGCCAGGGAGAAGCCCCACAGGTTGTCGCCACCGAAGATCATCAGTGCAGCAATCGCCAGCAAGGTGGAGATCGATGTTGCCATGGTCCGCAGCAGGGTCTGGGTGGTGGAGACGTTGATGTTCTCGATCAACGAAGCCTTGCGCAGCACACGGAAGTTCTCACGAACTCGGTCGAATACCACGATGGTGTCGTTGAGGGAGTAACCAATGATCGCCAGTACAGCCGCCAGTACGGTGAGATCGAAGGTGATCTGGAAGTACGCCAGAATACCCACGGTCACGATCACGTCGTGAATCAGCGACACAATGGCGCCGACACCGAACTTCCACTGAAAGCGGAAAGCCAGGTAGATCATGATGCCGACCAGCGCCATCAGCATGCCGAGGCCGCCTTGGTCGCGCAGCTCTTCACCCACTTGCGGGCCTACGAACTCAACGCGCTTGACCGACGCCGGGTTATCACCGCCGACCTTCTGCAAGGCCTCGGCTACCTGGTGACCCAGCTGCGGGTCTTCGCCAGGCATACGCACCAGCAGGTCAGTGGTCGCGCCGAAGCTCTGCACGATGGCTTCGTGATAGCCCGCCTTGACCAGCTCGTTGCGCACCAGGGTAACGTCGGCTGGCTTCTCGTAGGTCAGCTCGATGAGCGTACCGCCGGTGAAGTCCAGGCCGTAGTTCAGGCCCTTATGGAACCAGCTGAACAACGCCAGTACGGTAAGGAGCACGGTGACGCCGAACGCAACGTTGCGAACGCCCATGAAGTTGATTGTACGTAACATGGCAGCCCCTTAAATCCACAACTTCTTGAAGTCACGCCCGCCAAAGATCAGGTTGACCATTGCGCGGGTCACCATGATGGCCGTGAACATCGAGGTAAAGATACCGAGGGACATGGTCACCGCAAAACCTTTGACCGGGCCGGTGCCCATGGCAAAGAGAATCCCGCCGACCAACAAGGTAGTCAGGTTGGAGTCAAGAATCGCAGTAAATGCCCGGCCGAAGCCTTCGTTGATTGCACGCTGCACGGTCATGCCCGCCGCGATCTCTTCACGAATCCGCGAGAAGATCAGTACGTTGGCGTCTACCGCCATACCCATGGTGAGTACGATACCGGCAATACCTGGCAGTGTCAGTGTAGCGCCCAGCAGCGACATCAAGGCCAACAGCATCACCATGTTGCCCGCCAGGGCGACGGTGGCGATGATGCCGAAGAAGCGGTAGATGGCGATGATGAACAGGGATACGAACAGCATGCCCCACAAGGCTGCGTCGATACCCTTGGTGATGTTGTCAGCACCCAGGCTCGGGCCGATGGTGCGCTCTTCAGCGAAGTACATCGGTGCAGCCAGGCCACCCGCACGCAGCAGCAGAGCCAGTTCCGAGGATTCGCCCTGGCCGTTCAGGCCAGTGATACGGAATTGAGCACCCAGCGGCGATTGGATGGTCGCCAGGCTGATGATCTTCTTCTCTTCCTTGAAGGTCTGCACTGGTACATCTTTCTCGACGCCGTTGACCACTTGCTTCGTGTAAGTGGTGACCGGACGTTGCTCGATGAAGATGACCGCCATGCTGCGACCAACGTTGCTGCGCGTTGCGCGGCTCATCAGTTCGCCGCCATGACCATCCAGACGGATGTTCACTTCGGGGGTACCGTGCTCGCCGAAACCAGCCTTGGCGTCAGTCACCTGGTCACCGGTGATGATCAAGCCACGCTCGATCAACGCGGGTGGACGGTTGCCTTCGCGGAACTCGAACTCTTCAGCGGTGGCGCGGGTAGCACCCGGCTCAGCAGCCAGACGGAACTCCAGGTTGGCCGTCTTGCCCAGAATACGCTTGGCCTCAGCCGTGTCCTGCACGCCTGGCAGCTCAACCACGATACGGTTAGCACCCTGGCGCTGAACGATCGGCTCGGCTACACCCAGCTCGTTGACGCGGTTACGTACCGTGGTCAAGTTCTGCTTGATGGAGTATTCGCGGATTTCCGCCAGCTTGGCTGGGGTCATCGCCAGACGCAGTACAGGCTGGCCATTGAGGTCGGCCGGTACGATGTCGAAATCATTGAAGTTCTTGCGGATCAGAACACGGGCCTGTTCGCGGGAAGCTTCGTCGGAGAAGCCCAGCTGGATGGCGCCGTTGAGCTGCGGCAGGCTGCGATAACGCAACTTCTCTTTACGCAGCAGGCTCTTCACATCGCCTTCATAAACCTTCAGGCGTGCGTCGAGGGCCTTGTCCATATCGACTTCCAACAGGAAGTGCACACCACCGGACAAGTCCAGACCCAGCTTCATCGGATGCGCGCCAATGCTGCGCAGCCATTTTGGCGTGGTCTGTGCCAGGTTGAGCGCGACAACGTAGTCATCACCCATGGCCTTGCGCACGACGTCTTTGGCCGGCAATTGGTCTTCTGCCTTGGTCAGGCGCAGCAAGCCGCCCTTCGCATCAGCCGCCAACGATGCCGCCTTGACCTGGATACCCGCGTCGGTGAGCGCTTTGCTCGCGCGTTCCAGATCAGCCTGATTGACTTGCAGCGAAGTGCTGGCGCCAGTGATCTGGATCGCAGGGTCATCAGGATAAAGATTGGGAGCGGAATAAATAAAACCGATCGCCAGCACCGCCAGGATCAGTACGTATTTCCACAGAGGGTATTTGTTCAGCATCACGCCGCCCGCTTATAACGCGGGGCGCCTTGCGCGCCCCGTCGATTGGTAAAGGTTGGAACTTAGATCGCTTTGAGCGTGCCTTTTGGCAGCGTGGCGGCGATGGCGCCCTTCTGGAACTTCATTTCGACGGTGTCGGAGACTTCCAGAACGACGAAAGCATCGGAGACCTTGGTGATCTTGCCAGCGATACCGCCGGTGGTCACAACTTCGTCACCTTTCTGCAGGCTGCCCAGCAGGTTTTTTCTGCTCTTTGGCGCGCTTGGCCTGTGGACGCCAGATCATCAGGTAGAAGATGACCAGGAAGCCGACCAGGAAAATCCACTCGAAACCACCGCCCATAGGACCGGCAGCAGCAGGCGCGGCAGCATCAGCCATGGCGTTAGAGATAAAAAAGCTCATTTAGCACTCCAGTTGCAAATAGTGAATCTTAGGGTCGGAAAACTCAGTCCAAGGGCGGCACAGGGAGCCCGCGCTTGGCATAGAAGGCATCGACGAAGGCGGCCAATGTACCCTGTTGAATAGCCTCGCGCAAACCAGCCATCAGGACTTGGTAGTGACGCAAATTGTGGATGGTATTCAACATGCTACCCAGCATTTCCCCACACTTGTCCAGATGGTGCAGATAAGCACGGGAGAAGTTCTGGCAGGTGTAGCAATCACAGGTGGGATCCAGTGGCGAATCATCATGGCGATGGAACGCGTTACGGATCTTCAGCACGCCTGTATCAATGAACAGATGCCCGTTGCGGGCATTACGGGTTGGCATCACGCAATCGAACATGTCCACACCGCGGCGCACACCCTCTACGAGATCTTCCGGTTTGCCAACGCCCATAAGGTAACGAGGTTTTTCAGCCGGCATCAGGCCTGGCAGGTAATCCAGCACTTTGATCATCTCGTGCTTGGGCTCGCCTACCGACAAACCGCCGATGGCAAGGCCGTCAAAGCCGATTTTATCGAGGCCTTCCAGCGAGCGTTTGCGCAGGCTTTCATGCATGCCGCCCTGGACGATACCGAACAGCGCTGCGGTGTTGTCGCCATGCGCATTCTTCGAGCGCTGGGCCCAACGCAGCGACAGTTCCATTGAGATCCGCGCGACATCTTCATCGGCCGGGTACGGTGTGCACTCGTCGAAAATCATCACGATGTCGGAGCCCAGGTCGCGCTGGACCTGCATCGACTCTTCGGGGCCCATGAACACCTTGGAGCCGTCTACCGGCGAGGCGAACGTCACGCCCTCTTCCTTGATCTTGCGCATGGCGCCCAGGCTGAACACCTGGAATCCGCCGGAGTCGGTAAGGATCGGACCTTGCCACTTCATGAAGTCATGCAGATCGCCGTGCTTCTTGATGACTTCCGTGCCAGGGCGCAACCACAGATGGAAGGTGTTGCCGAGAATAATCTCTGCACCGGTGGCGACGATGTCACGCGGCAGCATGCCTTTAACGGTACCGTAGGTACCCACGGGCATGAACGCCGGGGTTTCAACGGTGCCACGCGGAAAAGTCAGGCGACCACGACGAGCCTTGCCATCCGTGGCCAACAATTCAAACGACATACGACTCATAGTTGTTCCTCAGGGCCGCGCGGCGTCGGGTTACGGGTGATAAACATCGCATCACCGTAGCTGAAAAAACGGTACTCGTTATCGATGGCGGCTTGGTACGCAGCCATGGTTTCCGGGTAACCGGCAAATGCCGAGACCAGCATCAACAGCGTGGATTCGGGCAAATGGAAATTGGTCACCAGGCAATCGACCACGTGGAATGGTCGGCCTGGGAAGATGAAGATATCGGTGTCGCCGCTGAAGGGCTTGAGTACGCCATCACGCGCCGCACTCTCCAGCGAGCGCACGCTGGTGGTTCCCACAGCCACTACGCGCCCGCCACGCGCCTTGCACGCCGCTACAGCGTCAACGACTTCTTGGGTGACTTCCAACCATTCGCTGTGCATATGGTGGTCTTCGATGTTATCCACACGTACCGGCTGAAACGTGCCGGCCCCCACGTGCAGGGTCACATAGGCGGACTCAACGCCCTTGGCAGCAATCGCATCGAGCAGCGGCTGATCAAAGTGCAGGCCTGCTGTCGGTGCTGCTACAGCACCCAGGCGCTGGGAGTAAACCGTTTGATAGCGCTCGCGGTCCGAGTCTTCGTCGGGACGATCGATATAAGGAGGCAACGGCATGTGGCCGACGCGCTCCAACAGGGGCAACACCTCTTCGGCGAACTGGAGCTCGAACAGCGCGTCATGACGCGCCACCATCTCGGCTTCGCCACCGCCATCGATTAGGATCTTAGATCCCGGTTTCGGCGACTTGCTGGAGCGCACATGGGCCAGTACGCGATGACTGTCCAGCACCCGCTCCACCAGAATTTCCAGCTTGCCGCCGGAAGCCTTCTGGCCAAACAGCCGTGCCGGGATCACCCGGGTATTGTTGAACACCATCAGGTCGCCAGGGCGTAAATGCTCAAGCAAATCAGTGAATTGACGGTGTGCAGGGCACCGCTCACTCCGTCCAGGGTGAGCAGTCGACTAGCGCGACGCTCGGCCAAAGGGTGGCGAGCGATCAGCGAATCTGGGAGTTCAAAAGTAAAGTCAGCAACGCGCATGATGGAGTTCGTCTAGCAGGGCCGGGAAGTCTAGCGGAAATAGTGAAAATTGACCATGAAAGGTGATTGACCAACGGTAATCTCATCTCTATACTTCGCCGCCATTGAGCCCTGATGGCGGAATTGGTAGACGCGGCGGATTCAAAATCCGTTTTCGAAAGGAGTGGGAGTTCGAGTCTCCCTCGGGGCACCATTTGCAGTACATAGACGACTACCAGCGTCTACGAAACACACCTAGAGCCCGCTAACTGCGGGCTTTTTGGTCTCTGGGGTTCCACCCCATCTCTTGCAAGCCAGCCACTTTTTGGTACATTTTCTGTACATATTCCAGTTCGAGAACCGGAGGTGTACAGCGATGCCATTGACCGCCTTACAAATCAAAGCGTCCAAGCCTGCCGACAGACCGTTTACCTTGAGTGATAGTTCGGGTCTTGCCCTGCTGGTGAAACCCAACGGCAGCAAGTACTGGCACTTCCGGTATACCTATCAGGGTCGGGCGGCGCGCATGTCACTGGGTGTGTATCCGCATATCTCCTTGCAGGAAGCTCGTGAACGAGCTGCAGAATGCCGCAACCTACTCAAGCAAGGCACCAACCCCGGCACAAAACGCCGCGATGACAAGCTGCGACAGCAGGAGGCCGGGCTCAACACCTTCAGGCGAGCCGCGGAGTACTGGTACCAATTCAAAGCGGACTCCGGCCGCAGCAGCGCGACGCTGAAGAAGATCCGCGACTATCTCGATAAGGATCTACTGCCCGCTCTCGGCGAAAAGCAACTGGAGCTCATTACTCGAAGCGACTGTGCAAAACTGCAGGCCTGCATCGAAAAACGAGGCGCCTTCAATGTTGCGGACAAGACCCGGACCTGGCTGAAACAGATTTTCAGTCAAGCCATTGCACGCGGCCTGTGCGAACATAATCCAGCCTCCGAACTCCATGCCATTGCGATAGCTCCACCGCCCACTCAACACTACCCACATCTGCACGAACACGAACTACCTGAGTTTCTCCGGGCTTTAAGCAAGACCACCAGCCGGCTACCAGCGAGGATTGCGTCATGGATGACAATTCTGACGGCTAGCCGCCCCGGCATGGTTCGCTATGCAAAATGGGAAGAGATCGATTTCGAGGAAGGGATATGGACCATCCCGGCCGCCCGCATGAAGATGCGCAGAGATTACGTCAGCCCTCTACCTCATCAATTGATCGCCATGCTTACCAAACTGAATCAAAGCACTGGACGCAGCCGGTATCTATTCCCTGGCAATGGTGAAAAGCAGCCAGTCATCAGTGAAAACACGATCAACCTGGTGTTCGCCAAGATCGGCTATAAAGGACGACTCGTCAGCCATGGCACTCGTCATACCGCAAGCACGCTGCTGCGCGAACATGGCTGGCTAAAGGATCATGTAGAAAGCCAACTGGCTCACGTCGAGGGCGGCATCTCTGGTGAGTACAATCAAGCCCTATACCTATCGCAACGTCGGATGATGATGCAGTGGTATGCGGACTATCTCGATGCCCTCAAAGAAGGCATTACAGCCAACCTTCGCGATCAATTTGATACTCGCGTTAATCAGTTCCTCGCACGCCCTTCTGCATCGCCTCTAACAGCGTCCCACGCACGCAAAGATGATAAGTTTCCTATCGATACAGACTAAGCGGCGATACAGCGATCACGGGATGCCTCACGAATTCGACTCGGTCTGCGACAACATCACAGCCCTATAAAATAGCCGTGGCGCATTCAAACGTGGGTAAGCCTGTGAGATCACCGCTGTCCACCCTTCCTCGCGGGTCCATCCAAGCGGGGCTGCAAAGCCGCCCTGCTTGGATGGACCTCACTAAAAAATCTAAAGCCCACGTAACTGTCTGTGGAAAACCACTGATTTCCACCGGTGGATACTTTCATCCACAGCCGCAGAATCCCCGAAAAATCGAGCCTTGACCCAAATTATCCACAGGCGTAAAAAAGATCGTGCAAGCGCTGTCCTTGACAGCAACCCAGGTAGTCAGAACCTTTGAGGCTACGCCACATCGTGGTGGTTCACCCCCAAGTGCGATTAGCGTCCGGCGGCTCGCACAGTCACAGCGATGTGATGGATGCCTACTTCTACCAGAGTGCCCACTGCGGCAACTCATACCTCTACATTCCTGCCCTGCAGCAACCTATCCGCTTGGCCATTTCACTGCGCCAACCTGCGTTCGTCTCTTACTTCCAGGAAGAGACGAACGCGCCTACTGCTGCAGCCCAAATCGTACAAGGCTTTGCGGCATTCCCCCTCGTGACAATCGGCGTGACAAACACCGAAGCCACCAGCAACAGCGATGCAGATGATGGTGCCGCAGCCCACGGAATGGACTGCACCTGACTGACAGTCAGGCACGCCCCGGTCATCACATCCCTGCCTTCACCTGACTCAGGATCTCGCGGCATTGGCCTCGTCAGCCAGCACAGCCTCCACCCGCCCACTTCCTCGGAAGTGCTCAGGAGGCCAGATCATGAGATGCCCAAGCTCTTGGCCGTAAGGAGCCGCCTGTCCCGCGTCAGTGGACACCCCTCACAGGCCGCAGGGGCCTTGATCCCTGATAACACTCAACATTCTTGGCGGGATGACGTGGGGATGGTTTTAAAAGTTGGGCTTCGAGAGGAGTTTGATCATGGCACTGGTAGGTAAACGTGACGGGCGAAATTTTGGGTATGGACGACAACTGAGTTATGCCGGGCCGCAGGCATTGCGCGATATGTTTGGCGGCGGACATTACGGAACGGTCAAGGCACACAGTGATCGGTGGCAGGCGTTTGTGCGGTGGTGTCGGTCGGAGGATGGACCGGGGTTTAACGATGCGCGAAAAATTGATCGGCAGACCTTGCTGGACTATGCCGGGCATCTGCGCCAGCAAGTTGAACAAGGGGCTATCTGCATCGCCACCGCGCAAAACCGGTTATCCAGCGTGAACCGGACCATGGCCGCGCTTCGCGGTGATCAGTATGTGAAAGTGCCGAGTCCGAGCAAGGCACTAGGCATGCGGCGCATCAGTGTTCGTCGCTCGGTGCCGCAAGGCCAAGACCGCGAACACGTGAAGCGGATCGTCGACATGCTCTGCGAACACCAAATGCCGCGCGCCGCGGCCATCGCGCAGCTGGCCCGAGCCACCGGCATGCGCTTGCGCGAGACCATTTTGGCCGACCTACCTCGCTTGCAACGCGAGGCCGAAAAACTTGGCAAGATCAACATCCAGGAGGGCACCAAAGGTGGCCGATCCGGTGCGTCGGCCCCTCGCTGGATTACCGTGAACGATCACATCCGCGAAGCATTGGAGTTCGCCCTTCAAGTCTCACCCGACGGTAGCCGCAACCTGCTTGCACCGAACGAACGCTACCTCGATTTCCAACGGGAAATCGTGCGTCCCGCACGAGTCATCCTCCATACGCACAACCTCAAAGGCTTCCACGAATTGCGGGCGGCCTATGCGTGCGAACGCTACGAGCATATCACCCAGCATCTCGCCCCCATCAACGGAGGCCGTTGCTATCAGCTCGACCAACGCCTCGATCGTGAGGCTCGAGACCAAATCAGCTATGAACTCGGGCACGGCCGTATCGACGTGGTATCGGCTTACATTGGTGGTCGAACATGAGCAAGCCATTCGATATGGAGCTGTTCCTTAGGGGTGTCCTGAGCGGGTCGCATGCCACACGCCAGCGTCACCTTCGCCAAGCGAAGGCTATCCAAACAGCTATCGCTGAGCGCTGGCAACGCGACAACCCATGGGCTTGGCAGCAAAAGCATCTCGCTTGGTTTTTAAATCACCACGTGAACCAGCACGCTGAGTCGACGCGCTATTACTTTTTGCTGACCATGCAGTTACTCACTCATCGCCTAGGGAAATCCTGGCAGTTCAACCCCAAGCGAAGGTCAGAAAACGGCCGATTCTGTTGAAAAAGTCGGCCATGGTTTCTACGGCAGAAAAATACGCGTTTGAGATTGAAATCTATGTTTTGAACAGAGGATTCCGGGCTCAGATTTCGCGTAGCGGCGCGCAAAAAAAGGCGTTTTCAGCGGTCAGTATGCAGGCAGTCCGGAAGGACCGACTTTTTCAACAGAATCGGCCAAAAGCTGACAGTCGTGGCCGCACTATGATGAGCTAGCCCCAGTCGAGGCTGTGGGCATTCGATGCTTGACTTCTACACGACATCCCCTGTCGGGGACGACAAAGACAACAAGAGTTAAACTGCTACCGGGGAGATACGGTACGACGCGAAATTCCTGCTGCGGCACCGTCCCGTTGGTAGCGATGTTGAACTGGCTTTACGCCGTGAAGAGGAACCCGATCACTTCGGCTCCTTAATTGACCCCTGTGGGCAGTTCCTCTACCGAAAGCTGAGGGCAAGCCGCTGAGCGACAGTGAATCATGGCCCTTCCAAGATCACGTATTCCGGCAAGTTCTACATGCCTCTGGCATCAGTCTGGCCCCGTGGCGCTTTGCCTGCGCTGTTTGCGGTCCATCGGGTTGTAAGTCAATGGGCTCATTCAGCTTCGCTCAAATGATCGATATGAGCAAAGCGCTCGACCAGAAAGTCGATCAGGGTGCGAACCCGTGCAGATAGCTGCAGTTGCTGGGGGTAAACTGCATAGACATCCGCGCGGGTAGGCCTCTGATCTTCAAGGATCAACTGCAAGCGGCCGCTTCGCACATACCGGGCAATGTCCCACTCTGCTCGCATCAGAATGCCGTAACCCTCCAACGCCCAGTTCAAGGCCACCTCGCCGTCGTTGCAACCCAGGGCGCCATGCACTTTGATGTTTTGAGTACGGCTACCTGCTGCGAAACTCCATACGCCATAAGGCGTCTCGTTTTGCCTGATGAAAATGCAGTTGTGCTGCTGCAAATCTGCCAGTCGCTCAGGTGCGCCGTGCTTCTGCAGGTAAAGGGGAGAGGCACAGAGCAAACGACGGTTGGATGCGATTTTGCGAGCATGGAATGCTGCATCCGGCAGTGTGCCGAAACGGATGCTCAGGTCAAACCCGTGGGTCGTCAGATCCAGTGGATGGTCGCTGATCTCCAGTTGTATTTCAACCTCAGGATAGCGGCTGTAAAGGCCGCCAACGCCGGCCCGATATAGCGGCGACCAAAGCCGAGCGATGCGTTGACCCGAATCAGCCCTTTGGGAGTTGCCCGACTGCTGCTGACCATCTGCTCGACCTCATCGATCTGCGTCAGGATTCGCGCCGCGTGGGAGAAGTAAAGCTCACCCTCTGTGGTCAGGCTCATAGAGCGGGTGGTGCGATTGATTAAACGAATGCCCAGCCTGGCCTCCAGCGCCGATAGACGTTTGCTCACTGCCGGAGGGGTGACCCCCAGCTCGCGAGCCGTGGCGGCAAGGCTGCCTTGGTTGGCCAGCAGGTAAAAAAACGACAGGTCTAAGGTCTGGCTCATTCATGACTCAAAGTGATGTATGGGGCGTTTAAGTTTGATTGAAGCATCATCAATACATATATCCTGCCCATGGCTTGTCTGAATAGCATTTTCAACCTGCAAAAGCAGGAGCCTTAGATGAAGGTGCTCTGGTTTCCGTCAGTGCTGCGCCTGCTTCGGGGGCGAGCCACCATGAAACCGTAACCACCTTTTCAAAATCCGCACCGGCCCGGCTGTTTACCTGGAGGCTTGGTCTCGAGTGGTTTACGCCTCAAAAAGGACGAAGGATTCATAACTTAAAGTAAATTATGTAGTAATTTCAAGTAACTCACACCTTCCGATTCAATACTTATACTCGGAACACACCCTGATCGAACAACTCCGTTTGACGGGCAAAACAAAACTTACAAAGGTGTTCCCAAATGAGTGCTTACAAAATTGCTTCGATTCCTGGTGACGGTATCGGCATTGAAGTTATTGCTGCCGGGGTTGAAGTCCTCAAGGCGCTGTCCAAGAAAGTCGGCTTTGAAATTACCTTCAAGGACTTCGACTGGAATTCGGATAACTACCTGAAAAATGGCTACTACATTCCGGAAGGCGGCCTGGAAGAACTCAAGACTTTCGATGCCATTTTCTTCGGTGCCGTGGGTGCGCTGAACGTTCCTGACCACATTTCTTTGTGGGGACTGCGTCTGCCTATTTGCCAAGGCTTTGACCAGTACGCAAACGTACGTCCTGCCCGTGTGCTTCCTGGCGTTAAAAGCCCGTTGCACAATGGTGATCAGATCGACTGGGTCGTGGTTCGTGAAAATTCAGAAGGTGAGTACTCGGGCAACGGCGGACGTGTACACCGTGGCTTGCCAGAAGAAGTGGCCACTGAAGTCTCCGTGTTCACCCGTGCCGGTGTTGAGCGTATCCACCGTTTTGCCTTTCAGTTGGCGCAAAGCCGTCCGCGCAAGCACTTGACTATGGTTACTAAGTCCAACGCCCAGCGCCATGGCATGGTGTTGTGGGATGAGATCTTCTACGAGGTGGCCAAGGACTTCCCGGATGTGAAAATCGACAAAGAACTCGTCGATGCCGTTACCACGCGCATGGTGCTTAAGCCATCCACTCTGGATGTGATCGTGGCGACCAACCTGCACGCCGATATCCTTTCCGACCTCGCCGCCGCCTTGTCAGGTAGCCTGGGGATTGCACCGACTGCCAACCTGAATCCTTCGCGCCAGTTCCCATCGATGTTCGAGCCGATCCACGGTTCCGCCTTCGACATCACCGGTAAAGGCGTCGCCAACCCGATCGCAACTTTCTGGACTGCGGCCATGATGCTCGAGCATCTGGGCGAGGCGTCGGCGGCCAAGGAACTGATGTCCGCCATCGAAGCTGTAACCGAAAGCGGTTTGCACACGCCTGACCTAGGCGGTACGGCAACCACTCGGCAGATCACCGACGCTGTAATCAAGCTGATTGGCCGCTAATTCAAAGTAATAACTGCGGCATACCGCCAAGGGATGGGTCATTGATCCTGCCCTTGGCATTTCCTGACAACAATAAAAAATCAGGGCCCTGTCATGAAAAGAATTCTGGGAAAGCTCTACGTTCAAGTTTTGCTAGCCGTGATCCTCGGTGCCGTCGTGGGTGTAGCGGTTCCTGAAACCGGTGAAGCACTGAAGCCCTTGGGCGACGCCTTCATCAAGTTGATCAAGATGCTCCTTGCACCGGTGATTTTCCTCACGGTGGTAACGGGCATTGCCAAGATGGAAAACATGAAGGAGTTAGGGCGTGTTGGTTTGCGCGCGCTGATCTACTTCGAGGTGGTATCGACCCTGGCGCTGGTGGTTGGTCTAGTGGTGGTGGACGTGTTCAAGCCCGGCGCAGGCATGAACATCGACATCGCGACGCTGGACGCGTCAAGCCTGGATACCTACACCACCGCAGCGAAGCACACGACGTTCATGGATTTCGTGATGAACATCATCCCGAACACCATTGTCGATGCCTTTGCCAAAGGCAATGTGCTGCAGATCCTATTGTTCTCGGTGCTGCTGGGCGTCGCCCTGGCACAGGTCGGCCCCCGCGCAAAATTCTTCGTCGACACGCTTGATAGCTTGATGCAGGGCATGTTCCGAATGGTCAACATGATCATGCGCTTGGCCCCCATTGGCGCATTCGGCGCGATTGCCTTCACCATCGGCAAATACGGCTTCGGCTCGCTGTTCTCGCTGGGCAAGCTGATGGCCTGTGTCTATCTCACCTGCATCGTGTTTGTGATCTTCGTGCTCGGTCCCATCTGCCGCATGAGTGGTTTCAGCCTGTGGAAATTCCTGCGCTTCATTAAGGAAGAGTTATTCACTGTGCTGGGCACCAGCTCGTCGGAGTCGGTACTGCCGCAGATGATTTCCAAGATGGAGAAGGCAGGCGTTTCCAAGCCCGTTGCCGGCATGGTGATTCCGGCGAGCCTGACGTTCAACCCTGACGGGCAGGCGATCTACTACACCATTGCCGCCATTTTCATTGCCCAGGCCACCAACACACCATTGACCTTGATGGACCAATTGATCGTGCTGGCCGTGCTGATGTTCACCTCCAAGGGATCGGCCGGGGTGACCGGTTCGGGTTTTATCATTTTGGCGGCCACTTTGGCTTCGCTGGGAACCATCCCGGTGGCTGGCATGGTGCTGTTGTTGGGTGTCGACCGTTTTATGTCTGAAGCGCGTGCCATCACTAACACCATTGGCAACGGCGTCGGCACCATGGCGATTGCCAAGTGGGTTGGAGCACTGGATACGGCGAAGATGAATCGTGCACTCAACGGTCAGCCGGAGCCTGATGAAGTGGCGCCCCCTGTCGCCAGCCAATCCGCGTCCCATGACGCTCATAGCAACGGCTCTCAACAGGTGGGCCTGGCGCCTGCTTTGAAGGTCTAAGCTTCTGCAATCAGAAGTTTGGACTGGCTCAACGTCGGCTCCTTCCCGGAGTCGACGTTTTCTTTAGGCGACCTTCAATTTGAAATCAGATAGCTGCGCCGGTCGCGTGACGAGTCATTTTCGAAGGTAAAACAATGTTTGAGTTGGATCATGTGCTTGCGCAGGACATTGTCGATCGAGCAATGCTCATCCTTCCTTTCAATGTCAATGTGATGGACTGCCAGGGCTTGATTATGGGCAGTGGCGAGCCCGAGCGGATCAACACCCGTCATGAGGGTGCCCAGCTAGTCCTGGCGAACCAGCGCGTGGTGGAAATCGAAGTGCAGTCGTCTCCCCTGCCTGAAAGGGGTCCAGCCAGGTATCAACGTGCCGCTGATGCACGATGAACGTTTGATTGGCGTGCTGGGCCTTACGGGCGATCCGCATAAGCTGCGTACTTACGCAGAACTGCTGCGCATGACCGCTGAAATGCTAGTTTCGCAACGGCACCGCGAAGTGCAGTCACAATGGCGCAAACAGCGCAGCGATGACTTGCTGGCCTTGCTTTTGGCGGATTCGGGAGACTGTCCTCGCTTGTTGGACGAAGCGCAGCAGCTAGGGCTCAAACACCAGCTCACGCGCACGCCACTCTTGATTGAGCTGACCTCCATGCAAGTCGCGACGATGGTCAGTGAATGGCTGCTGGCGAGGGTTCCAGACAGTTGGTGTCTAAGTCCGTCGCCTAAGACTGTCCTGTGGTGCTGCCCCGCTCAGAGCGGGGTCGATCCTCACAAGTACCTTCAAAAATGCACACCCGAGGCTGGACGCCTGTTCGTGTGGCCTTCGGCGTGCCTGCCCAAGGAATTGAGCGGCTACGCAAAGTCTGCACGCATGTGACGGCGCTAGCGGCCTATGGTCGTGCCGTGTTGAAGACAGAGCGGCTCTTGCTGCTGACGCGCTTGCGTCTGCCAGCGATGTTATGGGCTCATCGTGAAGAATATGTGATCGAGGAACTACTCGCCGTCGTCAACAAGGTGCGTGCGAAAGACAGCAATGGTCAGTTGATGCAGACGTTGCGAAGCTGGTGCGAGCACAGTGGGCAAATTCAAACTTGTGCAGATGCACTGGGCCTTCATCGAAACACGCTGCGTTATCGGATGGACAGGATTTCAGAGATCACAGAGATGGATCTAAGCCAGCTGGATAATGTGATTACCTTGTATCTGGGTGTGCAACTGATGGCTGACGGTTGAGCCTCGATGTTCAGGCATAAAACAGGCGCGGACTTGCATCAGCGCCTGAGGTTGAAAGCTGGACAGTTCGCCGGTATCAGCACTCGGCATAGGCTTAGCGAGTACCTGCGCCGTAAACCGCGAAGGCGCCCAATGCTTCTTCTATACGCAGCAAACGATTGTATTTGCTCACTCGGTCCGACCGGCACAGCGACCCGGTCTTGATCTGTCCGGCCCGTGTGGCGACAGCGAGGTCGGCAATAAAGGTATCTTCCGTTTCCCCCGGAGCGGTGTGAGATGACCGCTTTGTAGCCCGCCGCTTGAGCCATGCGGATGGCGGCCAGGGTTTCGGTCAAGGTACCGATCTGGTTGTATTTGATCAGGATCGAGTTGGCGATCCCTCGATCTATACCGTCCTTGAGGATGCGCGTGTTGGTGACGAACAGATCGTCGCCGACCAATTGCACACGTTCGCCCAGATGAGCGGTCAGTTTTTTCCAGCCGTCCCAGTCGCTTTCGTCCATGCCGTCTTCGATAGAAGTGATGGGGTAGCGCTCACAGAGTGAGCTCAAGTAACGGGAAAAGTCTTCGGAGTCGAATCGACGATCTTCACTCTGCAGATGGTAAAACCCGTCCTCGAAGAATTCGGAGGCTGCGCAGTCGAGCGCCAGGGTAACGTCCTGTCCCAGCACATAGCCTGCCCGTTCCACGGCTTCCTGGATGACCACCAAAGCGGCTTCGTTGGAGGGCAGCGAAGGGGCAAACCCGCCTTCGTCGCCGACCGAGGTACTCAAGCCTTGAGCGCGCAATACAGCTTTCAAGGAATGAAAGATCTCGGCTCCCACGCGCAGTGCCTCGCGAAACGATGTGGCTGACACTGGCTGAATCATGAACTCCTGAATGTCCACATTATTGTCGGCATGTTCACCGCCGTTAATGATGTTCATCATCGGTATGGGCAAGGCGTATCGTCCAGGTTGACCGTAGAGGGAGGCCAAGTGCTCGTACAGCTCCAGGCCTTGGTGCTGTGCGCCAGCTCGTGCGGTGGCCAGCGATACGGCTAGCGTCGCATTGGCGCCCAAGGCGCTTTTGGACTCAGTGCCGTCCAGTTTGATCATGGCCTCATCGACGGCCTTCTGGTCTAAGGCACTAAGCCCTTTGACCCGTGCGCCGATCACGCTGTTGACGTTGTCCACGGCGCGCAGAACGCCCTTGCCCAAGTAGCGTGATTCACCATCGCGCAGTTCCAGCGCTTCTCTCGAACCCGTCGATGCGCCAGAGGGCACACTGGCAGATCCGGTCACACCGTTGGCCAGTGTCACGCTGGCTTCTATCGTCGGGTTGCCGCGTGAATCGAGTATCTCGCGGGCGTGAACGTACGCAATGGCAGAGGTTTCAGGCGTCATGGAGGGTCTCCGATCGAGTGGTGTTTGCAGGGGACGGGTGGCTGGCGTTTTCGAATAGTTCTTGCTGTTCTGCTCGTACGGCACGGACGTCGAAATCCCGTGGCCAATCAGTCATGGGCTCTAAGGGAGGCGGCGTTTGTACGGCCGCGTGCGGGTTCAAAATCATTGGACGTCACTCTTTTGTTAATGAGGGCAACATTTCTTGACCAAGCCTACGCCGCGATTCGGTCGAATCCTTTAGGCGCGCGAACAAAAGCGCTTGCCTGTACTTGTGCCGGGAGCTGGAGCCTAAGCGGTTCGCTAATGTCAGCATGAGGCATCACCTATCGCCGGAGAGCGCTCATGAAAATCGTCATAGCACCTGATTCATTCAAGGACAGCCTGAGCGCCGATGGCGTTGCACAAGCCATTGCGCAGGGGCTGGCAGAGGTGCTGCCCAACGCTGAATTGGTGCAATGCCCGATGGCCGATGGCGGCGAGGGAACCGTGGAGGCGATTCTGGCGGCCCTGCATGGTGAGTGTCGTCACGCCAGAGTTTGTGGGCCTTTGGGTGTTGAGGTTAGCGCCCGTTGGGGATGGCTTGCGAAGACGCGAACCGCGGTCATTGAAATGGCTGAGGCGAGCGGCCTGCAACTGGTGGCCCTGGAGCAACGTGATGCCTGTCTCAGCTCTAGCTACGGCACTGGACAACTGATCCTTGATGCTCTGGATGCCGGGGCCGAGACAATCATCCTCACCATTGGTGGTAGCGCAACCAACGACGGTGGTGCGGGTATGCTCAATGCCTTGGGCGTGTGCTTCCGAGATGCTGGTGCAGAGAGTTGACGCCAGGAGGTCTGGCTCTTTCTGGCTTGTGCAGTATCGATTTGAGTGGGATGGATCCGCGTCTACATAGCACCCGTTTCGAAGTGGCGGCTGATGTCGATAACCCCTTGTGCGGTGCCCACGGCGCTTCATTTACCTTTGGCCGGCAAAAGGGTGCAAGCAGCGAGCAGATCGAGCAGTTGGATCAAGCATTGACTCATTTCGCCGACTGTTGCGCAGTTGTGCTTGCGCAGGATGTTCGCGACGTTCCGGGCGCCGGTGCAGCCGGAGGCATGGGGTTCGCCGCGAAAGCGTTTTTGGGCGCCGGTTTTCGACCGGGCATAGAAGTGGTGGCCGAATTGGTCGGGCTTGCCGATAAGATCAAGGGTGCAGCCTTGGTGATCACCGGCGAAGGCCGTTGTGATGGTCAAACATTGCGCGGTAAAACCCCCATGGGAGTGGCGCGTATTGCGCGTGAGCAAGGCGTACCTGTAGTGATTCTTGCCGGCACGCTCGGTGAGCGCTACGAGGCGCTGTATGAACACGGCGTCAACGCTGCTTTCGCATTGGTGTCGGGCCCCATGAGCCTCGCCGATGCGTGCCAGCAAGCACCTCGACTATTGCGCGAACGGGCGCGGGATATTGCTCGTCTCTGGCGGCTTAAATAGCTATTTGCGGCCTGCAGGCAACTGAGAGGTATGAACCGTCCCACGCCTGAGCTCAGTCACCACCACCTGCGGAGCACCTACTCGCCACATTGAGCGGTTTCTCAGTCCTGCGGTGATCTTTGCTGCTCTTTATTGGATTAGTTTCAGGTTATTTGCTAGTGCAGGTGCGTCTATCCTGTGCCTGCGGCCTTAGATGCAAATTAAGTCAGCCGTTGCAGTTTCTGCATCTGCGGCGGCCGGTGTGAACTCATCGGCCGCGCCTCATGCTGTGAAATTTGTAGTGATCCAATTTCAGGATGCGCTTGAGGTGAGCTCACACCATTTCTACCTTTTTACGGTCGTGCGAAAGCGCTGATACTCTCGCTTGGCGGTGATATGACGAACCACATCTCGAGTGGTTCATCGTTCGGCCCCACTCCTACCGTTCGAGTATCGGCCCAAAAGCGATTCCTGGTTATGTGCCGCTTTGGCCGACCTTTGCGGAGCCTGAGAGGCTGCAATGGTTTTCTACCCCTCGCGGCAGGCAGAAAACGGCCCAGAGGCAGACATTCTGACGGAACCAATTCTCCGAGATCCTTGTGAAACTACTCCGGATTCTCACAAAGGCACTTACTCATTTAACAGTCAGTCCCAAAACTCACTGGACGGAAACTCATCGAACCAAACCTCGTCGTCAAAATCTTCGTCGGCCTTAGTCTCGGCCATGCTTAGATGGATAGAACTCGGTACGAGGCGCCACCGCAGCTCGCGGAATTTCACTTCGAAATCGAACCGCGCGGCCAAGAACTGAAAGGTTTTCGCAAGGGGATATTCTGTAATGCCCGTGAGTTCAGCTGTCGCCAAGACAACTAGCACCCCAGTATCGTCTTGGTAGTTACTCGATACCTTGGGGTCAGCCACATTGATGGTCAGGTTAGGTGAGGGTTTCACGAGGCTATTCTGCTTTGGCCAGGAGGGCCACTTGTTCCTTCAGCTGCTGAAGCACATCCGGGATAAAGGCCACTTCATCGAATTGATCTACTCCAAAGACGTAATGGAGAAGCCGAACGTCCTGGGGTTGTTTATGCGCGGTGGTGCGAAGTTCATGGAAGGAGGCAAAACCAGCAGAGACAGATAGCCGCTCACGCGCATCGGCCAGTTGCCAACCTCGCTGGCTCGCGATCGATTTCGTGAGCGATTTAAAAACGTTAAATGCGGAAAAAGCGGACATGACATTCCTCTTATATGGACGTATGACCGATTGCCTGCTCACCGGACTGTCCAAAAAGGATTCGTCATGGGATGGGGGTTTACAACGATGGGCTCTTGCTTCGCGTAACAGGCGCCAGGCGACCATCTCCGCCCTGCGCGAGAAGATAGTGCAAGTGCTTTTGTCTTGGCAAGGGAGTCTTGCGATGCTTGGGAAAGCGTCAGATCTGGCCAGAGGGTACTGGTGGTTGACCACCGCTTTTGGCCAACTGTAGGGCTTCGTGACTGGCAGCAATCACTGTGGATGCACCTTCCTCCCGGCGCCCCTGCCGACCATGCGCAACCCCCTACCTAGGTCAGTACCCCCTGCTACGCTTAAAATTTCACGGAGGATTGCACAATGCCAAACTCAGACTTACTCCCTTCCCTCCTATTCAAGATCAACGAAAACCAGCTCGCCCTGGAGGCCGCCATCATGGAGCTTTCAAACTGGGTAGAGATGCGCGGATCGGCGGACGTCGCAGAACAATGTTCGGGGTGCCCTGGACACGATCGATCGGAACGAGGAGTTCATCAAGATAACGCTTGCTGTGCTCATGACGCCCGAGTGATCGCGAAAGTTCGTCATGTGTCGGTTTCGGCCCTTTTGGCAGACTAGGAGTCTATCCGTGACCCGTTTCTTGTAGATCTTATCTACAGCTCGTCGGAAATTTGATGGCGAAATCCGATCAAGCTTCCATCCATACCAGCCCTTATTGGTGACAGGCAAGGTGTACACTTCACGGTACAACATGGAAGTGTACACACGCATAAAACTATGTTAATTAGATAGTTATGCTATTATTCGAGTCTCCCTCGGGCACCATCTTAAAAAAAGACCTTGAAATTCAAGGTCTTTTTTTCGCCTACAGAAAAGTGGGCGACACGCCAAATCGTTGCTTTGTGCGCCGCGGCAAGGCTGAAGCGACCTCTCAGAAGGCCTCCTGATAGGCCCGTCTGGCGCAACGTGCGCACGACCATTCATCGCATGCTTACAGGCCTCTAGCACCCACTGGAGAGCTCCTGAGACTAAAGGCGCGGAGGCAGGCTGTCAGGCGCTATATGTTCTATACGCCAAGCGATAGCGGCTCACTGCGCTAGAAAAGCTCTCCTAACCCTATGTCGGCAGGCCTGGAGCAACAAGACTCCTGCTCTGCGCCTAATAGCCAAACCATTCAGCTCGATCTGACTCGGTGCGTTAGGTATGCCGCGGTGTCGGTGTTGGGGCGGCTTCGCCACCCAGCGCGGGGCAAGCCCGCTCACTACATGGAATGAGCTGCGGTGTTGCGGGGCCAGCTTTTCGACCGCCCAAAACAAAACCCCTGACTGCGTTAGCAATCAGGGGTTCTGGAATTTAATCTTGACGATGACCTACTCTCACATGGGGAAACCCCACACTACCATCGGCGATGCATCGTTTCACTGCTGAGTTCGGGATGGGATCAGGTGGTTCCAATGCTCTATGGTCGTCAAGAAATTCGGGTACTGAGTCGTGACCTGTTGGTCTCGCTTCAGCAAATTGGGTATGTGATAGCTTTCGGTGTTTTGTGAACGTCGAACTTTCGGTTCATTTCGTCTTCACACACCGCAATCTGGTGCCTTTTCAGGTCAGCAAATTGCTTGGGTGTTATATGGTCAAGCCTCACGGGCAATTAGTATTGGTTAGCTCAACGCCTCACAGCGCTTACACACCCAACCTATCAACGTCGTAGTCTTCGACGGCCCTTCAGGGAACTCAAGGTTCCAGTGAGATCTCATCTTGAGGCTAGTTTCCCGCTTAGATGCTTTCAGCGGTTATCTATTCCGAACATAGCTACCCGGCAATGCCACTGGCGTGACAACCGGAACACCAGAGGTTCGTCCACTCCGGTCCTCTCGTACTAGGAGCAGCCCCTCTCAAATCTCAAACGTCCACGGCAGATAGGGACCGAACTGTCTCACGACGTTCTAAACCCAGCTCGCGTACCACTTTAAATGGCGAACAGCCATACCCTTGGGACCGGCTTCAGCCCCAGGATGTGATGAGCCGACATCGAGGTGCCAAACACCGCCGTCGATATGAACTCTTGGGCGGTATCAGCCTGTTATCCCCGGAGTACCTTTTATCCGTTGAGCGATGGCCCTTCCATACAGAACCACCGGATCACTAAGACCTACTTTCGTACCTGCTCGACGTGTCTGTCTCGCAGTCAAGCGCGCTTTTGCCTTTATACTCTACGACCGATTTCCGACCGGTCTGAGCGCACCTTCGTACTCCTCCGTTACTCTTTAGGAGGAGACCGCCCCAGTCAAACTACCCACCATACACTGTCCTCGATCCGGATAACGGACCTGAGTTAGAACCTCAAAGTTGCCAGGGTGGTATTTCAAGGATGGCTCCACGCAGACTGGCGTCCACGCTTCAAAGCCTCCCACCTATCCTACACAAGCAAATTCAAAGTCCAGTGCAAAGCTATAGTAAAGGTTCACGGGGTCTTTCCGTCTAGCCGCGGATACACTGCATCTTCACAGCGATTTCAATTTCACTGAGTCTCGGGTGGAGACAGCGCCGCCATCGTTACGCCATTCGTGCAGGTCGGAACTTACCCGACAAGGAATTTCGCTACCTTAGGACCGTTATAGTTACGGCCGCCGTTTACCGGGGCTTCGATCAAGAGCTTCGCGTTAGCTAACCCCATCAATTAACCTTCCGGCACCGGGCAGGCGTCACACCCTATACGTCCACTTTCGTGTTTGCAGAGTGCTGTGTTTTTTAATAAACAGTCGCAGCGGCCTGGTATCTTCGACCGGCATGAGCTTACGGAGCAAGTCCTTCACCCTCACCGGCGCACCTTCTCCCGAAGTTACGGTGCCATTTTGCCTAGTTCCTTCACCCGAGTTCTCTCAAGCGCCTTGGTATTCTCTACCCAACCACCTGTGTCGGTTTGGGGTACGGTTCCTGGTTACCTGAAGCTTAGAAGCTTTTCTTGGAAGCATGGCATCAACCACTTCGCTAACTAAAAGTTAGCTCGTCATCAGCTCTCGGCCTTAGAATCCCGGATTTACCTAAGATTCCAGCCTACCACCTTAAACTTGGACAACCAACGCCAAGCTGGCCTAGCCTTCTCCGTCCCTCCATCGCAATAACCAGAAGTACAGGAATATTAACCTGTTTTCCATCGACTACGCTTTTCAGCCTCGCCTTAGGGACCGACTAACCCTGCGTCGATTAACGTTGCGCAGGAAACCTTGGTCTTTCGGCGTGGGTGTTTTTCACACCATTGTCGTTACTCATGTCAGCATTCGCACTTCTGATACCTCCAGCAAGCTTCTCAACTCACCTTCACAGGCTTACAGAACGCTCCTCTACCGCATCACTTACGTGATACCCGTAGCTTCGGTGTATGGTTTGAGCCCCGTTACATCTTCCGCGCAGGCCGACTCGACTAGTGAGCTATTACGCTTTCTTTAAAGGGTGGCTGCTTCTAAGCCAACCTCCTAGCTGTCTAAGCCTTCCCACATCGTTTCCCACTTAACCATAACTTTGGGACCTTAGCTGACGGTCTGGGTTGTTTCCCTTTTCACGACGGACGTTAGCACCCGCCGTGTGTCTCCCATGCTCGGCACTTGTAGGTATTCGGAGTTTGCATCGGTTTGGTAAGTCGGGATGACCCCCTAGCCGAAACAGTGCTCTACCCCCTACAGTGATACATGAGGCGCTACCTAAATAGCTTTCGAGGAGAACCAGCTATCTCCGAGCTTGATTAGCCTTTCACTCCGATCCACAGGTCATCCGCTAACTTTTCAACGGTAGTCGGTTCGGTCCTCCAGTTAGTGTTACCCAACCTTCAACCTGCCCATGGATAGATCGCCCGGTTTCGGGTCTATTCCCAGCGACTAGACGCCCTATTAAGACTCGCTTTCGCTACGCCTCCCCTATTCGGTTAAGCTCGCCACTGAAAATAAGTCGCTGACCCATTATACAAAGGTACGCAGTCACCCAACAAAGTGGGCTCCCACTGCTTGTACGCATACGGTTTCAGGATCTATTTCACTCCCCTCTCCGGGGTTCTTTTCGCCTTTCCCTCACGGTACTAGTTCACTATCGGTCAGTCAGTAGTATTTAGCCTTGGAGGATGGTCCCCCATATTCAGACAAAGTTTCTCGTGCTCCGTCCTACTCGATTTCATGACTAAGAGATTTTCGCGTACAGGGCTATCACCCACTATGGCCGCACTTTCCAGAGCGTTCCGCTAATCTCAAAGCCACTTAAGGGCTAGTCCCCGTTCGCTCGCCACTACTAAGGGAATCTCGGTTGATTTCTTTTCCTCAGGGTACTTAGATGTTTCAGTTCCCCTGGTTCGCTTCTTGCACCTATGTATTCAGTACAAGATAACCATCTTATGATGGCTGGGTTCCCCATTCAGACATCTCCGGATCAAAGTCTGTTTGCCGACTCCCCGAAGCTTTTCGCAGGCTACCACGTCTTTCATCGCCTCTGACTGCCAAGGCATCCACCGTATGCGCTTCTTCACTTGACCATATAACCCCAAGCAATCTGGTTATACTGTGAAGACGACATTCGCCGAAAATTCGAATTTCTCAATTAAGAGAACTCACAAATTTTACCTTAGCCTGATCCGTTACCAGTGAAAGTAACGTTCAGTCTATCTTTCTATCACATACCCAAATTTTTAAAGAACGATCTAATCAAAGACTAGAAATCAACATTCACCATCAACCTG